>NZ_JAEBEP010000005.1:0-535463 GCF_046548915.1 Streptomyces sp. cmx-18-6
CAACGGCAAAGTCGAACGCTTCAACCGCACCCTCGCCGACGAATGGGCCTACCAGCGGCCCTACACCTCCAACACCGAGCGCACGGCAGCCCTGGCAGACTTCCTCCACACCTACAACCACCACCGCTGCCACACCGCACTCGGAGGCCAGCCCCCGATCAGCCGAGTCAACAACCCTGCGGGTCAATACAGCTAGGGCATGTCCGGCGGATCTTGACCGGGTCCGCGACGCCTGGCACGGCCCCAGCCGTCAGGTCGTGACCTCAGCGGTGCGCCGTCACGGCGGCGGCCGAGTATGTGGTGACCTCCGTTGTACGTCGTCACGGCGGCGGCCGGTGGGCCGCATCCCTTCCCGGGGTGCGGCCCACCGGCTTTTCCGCGCCCGGCCCTCCCGCGCCGTGGCTCCGACCGCCTCCCGGCCCTCCGAGCGGGACCCGCGCGGAGTAGCGTCGAGGACGGCAGCCGCACCGGGCGCCACCGGCCGGGGACTCCCACGGCCGGACGGTAGAAGACAATGGGGCCATGGGACGCGGCACACTCCGGATCTACCTGGGCGCGGCGCCGGGCGTCGGCAAGACGTACGCGATGCTCTCCGAGGCCCACCGCAGGGTCGAGCGCGGCACCGACTGCGTGGTGGCCTTCGTGGAGCACCACGACCGGCCGCGCACCGAGGCGCTGCTCCACGGCCTGGAGCAGGTCCGGCGCGGCGAGATCACCTACCGCTCGGCCGTCCGCACCGAGATGGACGTGGAAGCCGTCCTGGAGCGCGCCCCCGCCGTCGCCCTGGTGGACGAGCTGGCCCACACCAACGTGCCGGGCTCCCGCAACGCCAAGCGCTGGCAGGACGTCGAAGAGCTGCTGCGGGCCGGCATCGACGTCATATCGACGGTGAACATCCAGCACCTGGAGTCGCTGGGCGACGTCGTCGAGTCGATCACCGGCGTCCCGCAGCACGAGACCGTGCCCGACGAGGTGGTGCGGCGGGCCGACCAGATCGAGCTGGTCGACATGTCGCCCCAGGCGCTGCGCCGCCGGATGGCGCACGGCAACATCTACCAGCCCGACGAGCTCGACGCCGCCCTGTCCAACTACTTCCGCCCCGGCAACCTCACCGCCCTGCGCGAGCTGGCCCTCCTCTGGGTCGCCGACCGGGTCGACGAGTACCTCCAGCAGTACCGGGGCGAGCACGACATCCGCACCACCTGGCAGGCCCGCGAACGCATCGTCATCGGCCTGACCGGCGGGCCCGAGGGCCGCACCCTCATCCGCCGCGCCTCCCGCATGGCGGCCAAGGGCTCCGGCAGCGAGATCCTCGCCGTCTACATCGCGCGCAGCGACGGGCTGACCTCCGCGTCGCCCAAGGAGCTCGCCGTCCAGCGCACCCTGGTCGAGGACGTCGGCGGCACGTTCCACCACGTCATCGGGGACGACATCCCCGCGGCCCTCCTGGAGTTCGCCCGCGGCGTCAACGCCACCCAGATCGTGCTGGGCTCCAGCCGCCGCAAGAGCTGGCAGTACATCTACGGCCCCGGGGTCGGCGCCACCGTCGCCCGGGAGTCGGGGCCCGACCTGGACGTCCACATCGTCACGCACGGAGAGGTGGCCAAGGGCCGCGGACTGCCCATCGCGCGCGGAGCCCGGCTCGGGCGGGCCCGGATCATCTGGGGCTGGCTCGTCGGCGTCGCCGGCTCGGTCCTGCTCTCCCTGCTGCTGCGGAGCCTGGAGAACGGGCCCGGCCTCGCCAACGACGTCCTGCTCTTCCTGTTCCTGACGGTCGCCGCCGCCCTGCTCGGCGGACTGCGGCCCGCCCTCGCCTCGGCCGCGGTCGGCGTCATGCTCCTGAACTACTGGTTCACCCCGCCGACCCACACCCTGACCGTGCAGGACCCCGAGAACTTCGTCGCCATCGTGATCTTCTTCGCGGTCGCGGTGGCGGTCTCCTCGGTGGTGGACCTGGCGGCCCGGCGCACCCACCAGGCCGCCCGGCTGCGGGCCGAGTCGGAGATCCTCTCCTTCCTGGCGGGCAGCGTGCTGCGCGGCGAGACCGCGCTCGACGCCCTGCTGGAGCGGGTCCGCGAGACCTTCGCCATGGAGTCCGTCGCCCTTCTCGAACGCGCCAGCGACGTCGAGCCGTGGACCTGCGCCGGGTCTGTCGGGCCCGCCCCGGTCGCCCGCCCCGATGACGCGGACGTGGACATGCCGGTCGGCGACAACATGGCGCTCGCGCTGTCGGGCCGGGTGCTGCCCGCCGAGGACCGCCGGGTGCTCGGCGCGTTCGCCGCCCAGGCTGCCGTCGTCCTGGACCGCCAGCGCCTGGTCGGGGAGGCCGAGCAGGCCCGCAGGCTCGCCGAGGGCAACCGGATCAGGACCGCGCTGCTCGCCGCCGTCAGCCACGACCTGCGCACCCCGCTCGCCGCGATCAAGGCCGCCGTCAGCTCGCTGCGCTCCGACGACGTCGCCTGGTCCGAGGAGGACGAGGCCGAGCTCCTGGAGAACATCGAGGACGGCGCCGACCGGCTCGACAACCTGGTGGGCAACCTGCTGGACATGTCCCGCCTCCAGACCGGCACCGTGACCCCGCTGATCCGCGAGATCGACCTCGACGAGGTCGTGCCGATGGCGCTCGGCGGCGTCCCCGAGGGCAGCGTCGAGCTGGACATCCCCGAGACGCTGCCCATGGTCGCCGTCGATCCTGGGCTGCTGGAGCGGGTCGTCGCCAACATCGTGGAGAACGCCGTCAAGTACGGGCCCGGCGGGGAGCGCATCGCGGTGGCCGCCAGCGCGCTCGGCGAACGCGTCGAGCTCCGGGTCGTCGACCGGGGGCGCGGCGTCCCCGACGAGGCCAAGGAGCGGATCTTCGAACCGTTCCAGCGGTACGGAGACGCCCCGCGCGGCGCGGGGGTGGGCCTCGGCCTCGCCGTCTCCCGGGGCTTCGCCGAGGCCATGGGCGGCACGCTGGACGCCGAGGACACTCCCGGCGGCGGACTGACCATGGTCCTCACGCTCACCGCCGCACCGGGACGGGCCCCGACCCAGGCCGCCCGGACCCGGCCCGACCAGGCTCAGGCGGCGCGCCCCGCGGAGGCCGCCCCATGACGGGCCGGCCCCGCGTGGGGCCCGCCCCCGCCCCGTACAGCCATCACAGCCATCACGGCCTCCCCGGCCTCCCCAGCAGAAAGGCAGGTCCCCGATGACTCGGGTGCTTGTGGTCGACGACGAGCCGCAGATCGTACGCGCCCTCGTGATCAACCTGAAGGCGCGCGGTTACGAGGTCGACGCGGCGGCCGATGGAGCGACCGCCCTCCAGCTCGCCGCCGCCCTCCACCCGGACGTCGTCCTCCTCGACCTCGGGCTGCCCGACATGGACGGGGTCGAGGTGATCAAGGGCCTGCGCGGCTGGACCCGGGTCCCGATCCTCGTCCTCTCCGCGCGCCACACCTCCGACGAGAAGGTGGAGGCTCTGGACGCGGGGGCCGACGACTACGTCACCAAGCCGTTCGGGATGGACGAGCTGCTGGCCCGGCTGCGCGCCTCCGTACGCCGGTCGGAACCGGTCGGGCAGGACGTCCCCGGGGACGTGGCGGTCGTGGAGACGGCCGGCTTCACCGTCGACCTCGCGGCTAAGAAGGTGCACCGCGCGGGCCGCGACGTACGGCTCACCCCCACCGAGTGGCACCTCCTGGAGGTCCTCGTCCGCAACGGCGGCCGCCTGGTCAGCCAGAAACAGCTCCTCCAGGAGGTCTGGGGCCCCTCCTACGGCACCGAGACCAACTACCTGCGGGTCTACATGGCCCAACTGCGCCGCAAGCTGGAGACGGACCCCTCCCACCCCCGGCACTTCGTCACCGAGCCCGGCATGGGATACCGCTTCGAGCGCGGCTGAGGCGCACCGGTTCACCCTTTCGAGTGGTCCACCCGGGCCTCCGTACACGGCGCGCGGGACCGGTACCCTTCGGGTATGAGTGCTGTTCCCCGACACGAGAAGGCCGGCAGGGCGGAGAGGCCGTCCGGGCGCTTCCGCCGCATGCTCGACCGGCTCTCCAGCTCCCAGGAGGACCTGGAGTCCCAGGAGCTGCGGGAGGACGCCCAGGCCACCGGATGCACCCGGATCTCCGAGTGCTCGGACCGGCAGATCGTGAAAGTGGCTGGTACGTTGCGGACCGTCACCCTCCGTCCCCGGGCCGGAGTGCCCGCCCTGGAGGCGGAGCTCTTCGACGGCACCGAGCCGCTGGACGTGGTCTGGCTGGGCCGGCGCTCCATCGTCGGCATAGAGCCCGGCCGCCGGATCATCGCCTCGGGCCGGGTCGCCATGAGCCACGGGCGCCGGGTGCTGTTCAACCCCACATACGAACTCCGACCGCTCGGCAAGGAGTAGCCGGTGACGTCTCTCGACAAGCCGACGTCCGACACGGACCAGCCCCACCGCACCGAACAGCGTGACGCCGGCGGGAGGCACGCCGCTCAGCAGGACGCCGAGTCGAAGGCGGTCACCGAAGCCGCCCTCTTCGAAGCCTTCGGCGGCGTGCGCGGCATGGTGGAGACAGTCCTGCCCGGACTGCTCTTCGTCACGATCTTCACCATCAACAAGAACCTGCACGTCTCGGCCATCGCCGCCCTGGCCGTGTCCCTGGCCCTGGTGGCCGTCCGGCTGATCCGCCGGGACACCGTGAAGCACGCCTTCAGCGGCGTCTTCGGGGTGGCCTTCGGTGTCGTCTTCGCGATGATGACGGGCAACGCCAAGGACTTCTACCTGCCCGGCATGCTCTACACGCTGGGGCTGGCCGTCGCCTACCTCGTCACCGCCGCCGCCGGGGTGCCGCTGATCGGGCTGGTCCTGGGCCCGGTCTTCAAGGAGAACCTCTCCTGGCGGACGCGTAACCCGGGCCGTAAGAAGGCGTACACGAAGGCCAGTTACGCCTGGGGCCTCATCCTGCTCGCCAAGTGCGCGATCCTCTTCCCGCTCTACTGGTGGGGCGACACCACTCAGTTCGGCTGGGTGCTGGTCGCGCTGAAGATCCCGCCGTTCCTGCTCGCGGTGTACCTGACCTGGGTCTTCCTCGCCAAGGCGCCGCCGCCCATCGACGTCTTCGCCGAGATGGAGGCCGAGGAGCAGGCCGAGAAGGACCGCAAGGCGGCGCAGGCCGCGGCCGGGCTCCGCAACCCGGAGGCGTAGAACGCACGTACAGGAGGGGCCCGTGACCGTACGACGGTCACGGGCCCCTCCTGTGTCCTCGCGTCAGCTCTCGGACAACGGTCCCCGCGTCAGCTCTCGGACGACGGGTCGCGGCGGACCGACAACAGGTCCTCCAGCTGCTCCTCGCGCGCCTGGGCGGCCACGAACAGCAGCTCGTCACCGGCCTCCAGGGACTCCTCCGGGCTCGGCGTCAGCACCCGCGTACCGCGGATGATGGTCACCAGCGAGGTGTCCTCGGGCCACGCCACCTGGCCGACCCGGGTGCCGGCCAGGGCCGACTCCGGCGGCAGCGTCAGCTCCACCAGGTTGGCGTCGCCGTGGCTGAAGCGCAGCAGCCGGACCAGATCGCCGACGCTCACCGCTTCCTCCACCAGGGCCGACATCAGGCGCGGCGTCGAGACCGCGACGTCGACGCCCCAGGACTCGTTGAACAGCCACTCGTTCTTCGGGTGGTTGACCCGCGCCACCACCCGCGGCACGCCGTACTCGGTCTTCGCGAGCAGCGAGACGACCAGGTTCACCTTGTCGTCGCCCGTCGCCGCGATCACCACGTTGCAGCGCTGCAACGCCGCCTCGTCCAGCGACGTGATCTCGCAGGCGTCCGCGAGCAGCCACTCGGCCGAGGGGACCCGCTCCACCGAGATGGCGCTCGGCGCCTTGTCGATGAGCAGCACCTCGTGCCCGTTCTCCAGGAGCTCGGCGGCGATGGAACGGCCCACCGCGCCCGCCCCGGCAATCGACACACGCATCAGTGACCGCCCTCCTCGGGACCCTCGGCGAAGGACTCTTCGACCTTGGCGATCTCGTCCGTACGCATCATCACGTGGACCAGGTCGCCCTCCTGCAGGACGGTCTGCGACGTCGGCAGAATGGCCTCCCCCAACCGGGTGAGGAAGGCGACGCGCACGCCCGTCTCCTCCTGGAGCGTGCTGATCCGGTGGCCGATCCAGGACGGCGTCGTGTGCACCTCGGCGAGCTGCACACCCCCGCTCGGATCGCGCCACAGCGGCTCCGCGCCGGACGGCAGCAGCCGCCGCAGCATCTGGTCCGCCGTCCAGCGCACCGTCGCCACGGTGGGGATGCCCAGACGCTGGTAGACCTCGGCCCGCTTCGGGTCGTAGATGCGGGCCGCGACGTTCTCGATGGAGAACATCTCGCGGGCCACCCGGGCCGCGATGATGTTGGAGTTGTCGCCGCTGCTGACCGCGGCGAACGCCCCGGCCTCCTCGATCCCCGCCTCGCGGAGGGTGTCCTGATCGAACCCGACCCCGGTGACCCGGCGGCCGCCGAACCCGGACCCGAGGCGGCGGAACGCCGTGGGGTCCTGGTCGATCACCGCGACCGTGTGCCCCTGCTGCTCCAGGGTCTGCGCGAGAGCTGCTCCGACACGCCCGCAGCCCATGATGACGATGTGCACCGTGCGTCTACCTCGCCGTCCTGGTCATCCGGCTGACCTGCGAAAACACCCTGCTCACACTTCTCTCTCAGCTTGCCGGGCAAACAACGGGGCAACCACCACCGCGTTGCCCACGCCTGAGCTTATGCCGCCTCGCACCCCCTGCCTCATCCGCGTGCGCGTTCCACCGGGCCACGGGGCGAAGCCGGCCCGGCACCGCGGCAAAGAGGGGGTAGAGGGCGCGGTGCCGGTCGCAAGGATTCCGTTAAGGATTGTGGCCCGATTCCGCTCCTGTCGCAGGAGACAAGGGGGCCACGGCGAACAGGCGTCCTCCACCGCCACAGGCTCCGCTTACGATCCTCAGCGTGTCCAAACTGACCGACGTGCCCAAACGGATCCTGATCGGCCGGGCGCTGCGCAGCGACAAGCTGGCGGAGACCCTCCTCCCCAAACGCGTCGCGCTCCCCGTCTTCGCGTCCGACCCGCTGTCCTCGGTGGCGTACGCCCCGGGAGAAGTCCTCCTGGTCCTGTCCATCGCGGGCGTGTCGGCCTACCACTTCAGCCCGTGGATCGCGCTGGCCGTCGTGGTCCTCATGTTCACGGTCGTCGCCTCCTACCGGCAGAACGTTCGCGCGTACCCGAGCGGCGGCGGCGACTACGAGGTCGCCACCACCAATCTGGGACCCCGGGCCGGACTGACCGTCGCCAGCGCCCTGCTGGTCGACTACGTCCTCACCGTCGCGGTGTCGGTCTCCGCCGGCGTGGAGAACCTGGGCTCGGCGATCCCCTTCGTCATCGAGCACAAGGCTCTCTGCGCCACCGGCGCGATCGTCCTGCTCGCCCTGATGAACCTGCGCGGGGTCAGCGAGTCCGGGAAGCTGTTCGCCGTCCCCACCTACCTCTTCGTGGCGGGCGTGTTCCTGATGCTCCTGTGGGGCGCGTTCCGGGGGCTGGTCCTCGGCGACGCCATGCACGCCCCGACCGCCGACCTGGAGATCAGGGCCGAGCACCAGGGGCTCGCCGGCTTCGCGCTCGTCTTCCTGCTCCTGCGCGCCTTCTCCTCCGGCTGCGCCGCCCTCACCGGCGTGGAGGCGATCAGCAACGGGGTGCCCGCCTTCCGCAAGCCGAAGAGCAGGAACGCCGCGACGACGCTCGCCATGATGGGCCTGCTCGCCGTCACCATGTTCTGCGGGATCATCGCCCTGGCCATGGCCACCGACGTCAAGATGGCCGAGAACCCGGCGAAGGACCTGATCCGCGACGGCGTCCCGGTCGGCGGGGGATACACCCAGGACCCGGTGATCGCCCAGGTCGCGGAGGCGGTCTTCGGCCATGGATCGTTCCTCTTCATGGGCCTCGCCGCGGCCACCGCGCTGGTCCTCTTCCTGGCCGCGAACACCGCGTACAACGGTTTCCCGCTGCTCGGCTCGATCCTCGCCCAGGACCGCTATCTGCCGCGCCAGCTCCACACCCGGGGCGACCGGCTCGCCTTCTCCAACGGCATCGTGCTGCTGGCCGGCGCCGCCGTGCTGCTGGTCTGGATCTACGGGGCCGACACCACGCGCCTGATCCAGCTCTACATCGTCGGCGTCTTCGTCTCCTTCACCCTCAGCCAGACCGGCATGGTGCGGCACTGGAACCGCCACCTGGCCGCCGAGCGGGACCCCGCCCGCCGCCGGCACATGGTCCGGTCCCGCGCGATCAACGCCTTCGGGGCCTTCTTCACCGGCCTGGTGCTCGTGGTCGTCCTGGCCACCAAGTTCAGCCACGGGGCCTGGGTCGCGCTGCTCGGCATGGTGATCTTCTACGGCACGATGACCGCGATCCGGAAGCACTACGACCGGGTCGCCGCCGAGATCGCCGCGGACGACGCGTCCCCCGACGAGAGCGTCCGCCCCTCCCGCGTCCACGCGATCGTCCTGGTCTCCAAGCTCCACCGCCCCACGCTGCGCGCCCTCGCCTACGCCAAGCTGATCCGCGCGGACCACCTGGAGGCGCTCTCCATCAGCGTCGACCCGGCCGAGACGAAGGCGCTGCGCGAGGACTGGGAGCGGCGCGGCGTCGACGTACCGCTCAAGATCCTCGACTCGCCCTATCGCGAGGTGACCCGCCCGGTCATCGAGTACGTCAAGGGCCTGCGCCGCCAGAGCCCGCGCGACGTGATCAGCGTGTACATCCCGGAGTACGTGGTCGGCCACTGGTACGAGCATCTGCTCCACAACCAGAGCGCCCTGCGCCTCAAGGGCCGCCTGCTGTTCACGCCGGGCGTCATGGTCACCTCCGTGCCCTACCAGCTCCAGTCCTCCGAGGCGGCTAGGAAGCGGGCGCGCAGGCGAGCGAACTGGAGCGCTCCGGGTTCGGTACGGCGCGGCCCGGTGGAACGCAGGCACAAAGACCTGAACCGCAGGGGGTGACGGGGCGGCCCCCGCCTGTGGTGAGCACTCCGGCCACCGCCACGTAGACTGGTGGGCTGTCGTCCGGCGCTGTCGTCCGGGCGCGCACGCTCGCCCGCTCGCCCTCTCCCACCCTCCCCCTGGAGCCTCCCCTCATGCAGAACGCACCCACGTCGTCGCTGGTCGGGGAGGAGTACGAGGTCGAGGTCGGTCCTGTCGCACACGGCGGCCACTGCATCGCCCGTACGGCCGAGAACCAGGTCCTCTTCGTACGCCACACGCTCCCCGGCGAGAAGATCATCGCGAAGGTGACCGAGGGCGAGACGGACTCCCGCTTCCTGCGGGCCGACGCGGTACGGATCATCGAGCCGTCCAAGGACCGCGTCGAGGCCCCGTGTCCCTACGCCGGCCCCGGCAAGTGCGGCGGCTGCGACTGGCAGCACGCCAAGCCGGGCGCGCAGCGCCGCCTCAAGGGCGAGGTGATCGCCGAGCAGCTCCAGCGCCTGGCGGGCCTGAGCCCCGAGGAAGCCGGCTGGGACGGCACGGTCATGCCCGCCGAGGGCGACAAGCTCCCGCCGGGCGAGGTCCCGGCCTGGCGCACGCGCGTCCAGTACGCGATCGACGCGGACGGCCGGGCGGGCCTGCGCAAGCACCGCTCGCACGACGTGCAGCCGATCGACCACTGCCTGATCGCCGCCCCCGGGGTCTCCGAACTCGGCGTCGAGAAGCGGGAGTGGCCGCAGCTGGCCGCCGTGGAGGCGATCACGGCCACCGGCTCGAACGACCGCCAGGTCATCCTCACCCCGAAGCCCGGCGGCCGGCTCCCCCTGGTCGAGCTGGACAAGCCGGTCTCCGTACTCCGCGTCGAGGAGCACGACGGCGGCGTCCACCGCGTCCACGGCCGCGCCTTCGTCCGGGAACGCGCCGACGACCGCACGTACCGCGTCGGCTCCGGCGGCTTCTGGCAGGTCCACCCGCAGGCGGCCAACACCCTGGTCCGCGCGGTCATGCAGGGCCTGCTGCCCCGCAAGAACGACACGGCCCTGGACCTCTACTGCGGCGTCGGCCTGTTCGCCGGAGCCATCGGCCAGCGCATCGGCGAGAAGGGCGCGGTGCTCGGCATCGAGTCCGGCAAGCGCGCGGTCGAGGACGCCCGCCACAACCTCAAGGACCTGGACCGGGTCCGCATCGAACACGGCAAGGTCGACCAGGTCCTGCCCCGCACGGGCATCACCGAATGCGACCTGATCGTCCTGGACCCGCCCCGCGCGGGCGCGGGCAAGCAGGTGGTCAAGCACCTGTCGGGGCTGGGCGCCCGCAAGATCGCGTACGTGGCCTGCGACCCGGCGGCGCTGGCGCGGGACCTGGCGTACTTCGCGGAGAGCGGCTACAGGGTGCGGACGCTGCGGGCGTTCGACCTGTTTCCTATGACGCACCATGTGGAGTGCGTGGCGATTCTGGAGCCGGTCGCGAAGGGCTCCTGACCCGCTGTTTTGCGCGTGCGCGTTAACGGAATCCATACCCGGTGGACGCCGCGTCCGCTCAGGGCTTTCTGGCGACTGCCCCGTACATGGCGATGTCGCGGCCGTCGATGCCGTTCTGTTCCGGTCCGGGCCGCCAGGAGTGGACCTGGGTGACGCCCGGGTCCTGCAGCTCCAGCCCGTCGAAGTGCGAGGTGGCTGTGGCGAGTTCGCGCAGGACGAAGGGCATGCCTTGCTGGCGGTACTCCTGGGCGACCCGGTTGACCTCCTCTGGCGCGAAGTCTGCGGTGCCGATGGTCATCGCCAGGTAGCTGCCGGACGGCAGCGGGTCCAGCAGGCGTTGGACCAGGCGCCGGTCGTCCGGGGGCAGGATGAAGTGCATGATGCCGATCACCATGAGGCCGACGGGCTGGCTCGGGTCGATCAGCTCCCGGAACTCCTGGCTGCCGAGGATGGCGTCGGGGTCGTGCATGTTCGCGTCCACGTAGGCGGTTGCGCCCTCGGGTGAACTCTGCAGGAGGGCGCGGGCGTGAGCGAGGACGATGGGGTCGTTGTCGACGTAGATCACGTGCGATTCCGGGGCCACTTCCTGCACGATCTCGTGCAGGTTTGGGGACGTCGGAAGACCGGTTCCGATGTCGAGGAACTGGCGGATGCCCCGTTCCTCTGCCAGGAAGCGGGCGGCGCGGTGCATGAACCGGCGGTTCTCCAGCATGTGTACGGGCAGGGCGGGCCAGTGCCGGGCCATGGCGTCGCCTGCTTCCACATCCACCGGGTAATGGTCCTTGCCACCCAGGATGTAGTCGTACACCCGGGCGGAGTGGGCCCGTGTGGTTGCCAGCCCGCTGTGACGGTCGTTCGGCGTGTTCATGCAGAGCCTCTTTCGTCCGGGGACGGGCCTTCTCGACGGTATAGAGGCACTGTTACGGGCGCAAACGATGAGGTGGTCGATGCGGGAAGGGTCATGAGTCCGCCGACCGGGCTTGCAGGGCGATGATGGCGATGTCGTCCCGGCGGTGGTGAAGAGGCGGGAGAAGGCCGCGGACCAGGGAGCGCAGCGGGGAGCTCCGGCGGGCCAGCGTATTGGAGCGTTCACGCAGCCGCCGGAGGTTGTCACCGATGTCCGTGTCCGGCGTCTCCACCAGCCCGTCGGTGTAGAACACCAGGGTGTCCCCCTCACGCAGGTCTGCGTGGAGGGTGGTGCGGACGAGATCGTCGGTGACGCACAGGGGCGGGTCCGGGGGCGTGAGGCGGTGCAGGAACCGCGACGGCCCGGCCGCCGGGATCAGGAGGGGCGGCGGGTGCCCGGCGTTGGACAGGGCGATGTGCCAGCCGCCGGGTGTCTGGCGGCGCAGGACCGCGTGAACCGCCGTGACCATCGATGGACTGTCGAGGGCCTGCACGATGCGGTCGAGGCGGCTCAGGGTGACCGCCGGACTGGCGTCCGGGCCGCTGTCGTACACGAGCCCTCTCAGCATGCTGTTGACCCGTGCCATCGCCATGGCCGCGTCGAGGTCGTGCCCCGCGATATCGCCGATCGACAGGGCGAGGGCGTCGTCGGAGAGCCGGACGGCGTCGTACCAGTCCCCGCCAACCTCCGCCGCCGAGTCCGCCGGATGGTAGAGCGCGGTGATCGTGAGACCGTCGATAGACGGCGGGGCCGCCAGGAACGACTGCTGCAGCGCAAGCGCCTTGTCACGGATGCTCTGCAACTCCATCGTCCGGCGCAGCGGCCCACTCATCTGCTGGAAGACGTCCCGTAGCAGCGAGAGGTCTGCCTCGTCCGGGGGCGGGTTGCCCCGGCAGGTCGCGATCGCTGCCAGCGCGACGGTCCGGCCGTCCACCACCACGGGCACCAACGCCACTCCAGTCGCCCCGGCCTCCCGCAGCCACCGAACGGAAACGTCCGAGAGCCCGTCCCCGACAGGCCCGTCAGAGGGGAAGACCAGCAGCCGGGCCTTCTGGCTCTCGATGGCACGTTGGGCGACCGGACCCAGCGCGAAATCGGCGTCCAGCGGGGGCAGGGGAGGCAGCCCGGGGGCAAGCCCCACACGCTCCTTCGACGACGCGGCCGGTAGGTCGGAAGGGCGCGCACCGGCCTCGACGCCGTCCACCACGCGAAAGATGGCCACTGCATCAGCGAGCTCGGGCACGACGGCCGCCGCCGTCGTCAGAAAAGCCTCCGAAAGATCGCGGGCCGCGGGCACCGCCGCCATACGCGCCAGCAACTTCTCCCGCATACGGGCACGCCAATGCTCCTCCGCGTCGGTAGCCGTCCCGACGAACTCGACTTCACCGTCCTCGTCGACAACGGGCGCAGCGATGATCTTGACGTGGCGAAAGCGGTCGACGACACCGTCGACCCGCACCCTGACGATCGTGTCGAGAGGGGACCGCTGCTGCGTGGCCCTGCGCCACGCCCGCTGGAACCAGTCCCGGTCCTTGGGATGCACGGCATCCATCCACGAGGTATCAGTGCCGGGAGTCCACAGCTTCTCGGCGATCCCGCCTCCGGACAACACGGTGACGACACCGCCGGGCGACATCACCCATACCGACTGCGGCACGGCCCCCATGAGCGCCTCGTACCGCCTGAGGAGTCGGTCTTTGCTCACGGTCGTCCCATCCGACGCCGGGCCGGCGAGGCCGGGGAGGACCAGGCCGACGGCTTGGCACCGCCTACGGCCGTCTCCGATCGCCTCCGCCCGCCCCACTCTCCAGACGGCGCCAGTGGATCATCACCACTCATGCTCCGATAATCCCTCGCAACCCGCACATCAGCACACCCAGGCGCTCCGCGCGACCACCGAGCCCCCAGCGGCCGGCGGCGCCGCGGCACCTACCGTCGGCCGCGGAGTGCGGCTCGCGGGGGCAGTCCCAGGCAGCCGGAAGCGAGGACACGACCCTGATTGCGACCGGGACTCCCTCAGAACGGCACTGCGTGCGGGCTCTGGGGACACAGCCTGACTACGGGAGGCCCCTTTGGCCGCGCCAGACCTACTGCCACCGTGGGGAGGCGCGGTGCAGCACGGGTGAGCGGTCCAGGGGGACGACGAGCCGGCCGACCGGGCGCAGGATCGGTTCCGGGCGAGCTAGGGGTGTGACCGAGATACGCGCCAAAGGGGCAACGGAATGATCTTGAAGCCCTGAGCGCCCGTCGGCCGTCACCCATTCGGCTCAGTGTCGTTGGTGGTGATGTTGAGCGTCGTCTGGGGCCTGGGGTGGGTTGTGACATCGATTGAACGGACCGCGTATCCGCGGTTCAAGCGGCTGATCACCGCGCATGAGCTGCATCTGTTCTTCTCCCCGACCCGCGATGAGCTGGAGTGGGCGGCCGATGCCACGGACTGCGATGAGCATCTGCTGGCACTGCTGCTGATGCTGAAGTCGTACCGGCGCATGGGATGTTTCCCGGCGCTGGAGGACGTCCCGGAGATGGTGGTGGACTTCGTCCGGCGGGCGGTGGAACTGCCGGAGGGCACGCTGCCGGTGTACCGGGCTGAGCGGACCGCCAAGCACCACCGGGGCCTGGTCCGCAAGCAGGCCGGCGTGACATACGACCAGGCCAGGGCCCGCGGAATCGTCGAGCAGTCGATCCGCAAGGAGGCCGCGGCGAAGAACCGACCGGCGGACCTGATCAACATCGCGCTGGAGAAGGTGGTGGAGGCCGGGCTGGAGCTGCCCGGGTTCTCGACCTTCGACAAGATGGCCTCGAAGATCCGCACCGAGGTGAACGCGTCGATCTGCGCGGGCATCCACGACCGCATGAGCGCTGCTCAGCGGGCGGGGCTCATGCGGCTACTGGAGGAGCGCGACAGTGACGGGACGACGCTGTTCAACCGGCTGAAGAAGCCCGCCAAGGGCCCGACCTGGTCGCACTTCAAGAACCTGACCAAGCGTCTGGAATGGCTGGACGAGCTCGGCGACACCGACGTGTGGATGGACGGAGTCGCCGCGGGGAAGGTCACCGACTTCGCCGGGGAAGCGGACGCGGCGGACGCCTCGGAGCTGCGGGACTTCGTCCCCGTCAAGCGCATCGCGCTGGTCGCGGCCCTGACGCACAAGGCGAGGATGCGGGTGCGGGACGACCTGGCGACGATGTTCTGCAAGCGCGTGGCGACGAAGATCAAGAAGGCCAGGGTGGAGCTGGAGGAGATCCGGCTCGCCGAGCGGGAGATCGTCGAGTCCCTGATCGGGAACTACCGCACGGTGCTCAAGCACATCGACGAGGGCGGCCCGGCCCAGGAGGCGCTCGCGAAGGCCGCGGCCATGACTGCCGAAGCCCGCCAGGCCCTTCAGGGGCTGGACGAGGAGGCGCCGGTGGACGAGGTCGCGACGCGGCTGGAGGGCAGGCTCTCCCCGGCGGTCCTCTCCCTGGTGAAGGCCCAGGTGGTGCAGGCCGGCGGGTTCGGCGCGGTCACCCGCGCGGTGGAGGGCTTCGGTGGCTTCGCGAAGCAGTACGAGCAGATCGAGAAGGTTTCCGCCCATCACGGCAACTTCTGGGAAGTGCTGCTGTACGGGCAGATCGGCCGGGACCGGGCGGTGATGTTCGACCTTGCCGACAACGACAAGCTGAAGTTCACCGCGACCAGCGAGGACAGCCGGGTGCTGGACGCCCTCGCGCACGCCCAGCGCCACCAGGCGGCCCGCGGCGAGTACATCACCGCCTTCAACGAGGAGGGCAAGGAGGTCGACATCTCCTTCGCCACCCAGAACTGGCGCAAGGCCGTCCTCGACAAGACCCGCTCCGGGCAGTTCGTGCGCAAGCACTTCGAGGCGATGGTCTTCACCGCGCTCGCCGAGGAACTGCGCACCGGCGACGTCGCGGTGGTCGGCTCGGAGGAGTACGCCGACTGGTCCGAGCAGCTGCTGGCCTGGGAGGTCGTCCAAGAGACGCTGGGGTCCTACCTGGTGGAGGTCGGCCTCGCCGAGGTGGGCGAGAGCGCCGAGTTCGACGCGAAGTTCTTCCGCCGGCAGCTGGAGGACAAGCTGCGAAACGCCGCCGCAGCGGCGGACGCCGGGTACCCGGAGAACGACGGCCTGGTCATCGACCCGGAGACAGGCATCCCGTCGCTGAAGGCATTCCGGGCTGACGGCCAGCGGCCCTCGGCGAAGCGGCTGGAGCAGGAGATCAAGGCCAGGATGCCGGAGCGTTCCCTGATGGGCATCGTGGCCCGGACCGCGTACTGGGTGGAGTGGTGGCGCCGTTTCGGCCCGCCGTCGGGCAACGAGCCTAAGCTCACCGACCCCTTGGGCCGCTACGTGATCGTCACGTTCGTCAAGGGCACCAACATGGGCCCGTACGAGGCCGCCCGGCACATCCCCGGCGTGAGCGGACACGAGCTGTCGTACGTCGCCAACAAGCACTTCTCGATCGTGCTGCTGAACGAGGCGGTCGCCGACCTGGTGAACGCGCACGCCCGCCTGGACATCTCACAGGCGTGGGGCGACGGAACCGCCGTCGCGGCGGACGGCACCCACATGGATACCTATCTCGACAACCTGCTCTCCGAGACGAGCGTGAGGTACGGCAAGCCCGGCGGCATCGCCTACCACCACGTCTCGGACACCTACATCGCGCTGTTCACGCACTTCATCCCGTGCGGCGTGTGGGAGGCCGTCTACATCATCGAGGGCCTGCTGAAGAACACCAGCGAGGTACAGCCGACCACCGTGCACGCGGATACGCAGGGCCAAAGCTTCCCTGTCTTTGCGCTCGCCCACCTGCTGGGCTTCGACCTGATGCCCAGGATCAGGAACTGGAAGGAACTGACCTTCTACCGGCCCTCCAAGAGAGACGAGTACGTGCACATCGACGCCCTGTTCGGCGAGCCGGGCAAGCACGTCATCGACTTCGACCTGATCGAGTCCCAGTTCCGCCACCTGATGCGCGTGGCCGTCTCCGTACGCCAGGGCACCATCTCCTCCTCCACGCTACTCAAGCGCCTGCGCTCCGGGTCGAGGAAGAACGCCACCTACGCCGCCTTCCGCGAGGTCGGCCGCGTGATCCGCACCGTCCAGCTCCTGCGCTACCTCTCCGACGCACCGCTACGCCGGCGGGTGACCGCGGCGACCAACAAGGTGGAGTCGTTCAACCGATTCTCCCAGTGGATCGGCTTCGGCAACCGCGGCGTCATCGCCGACAACGACCCCATCGAGCAGGAGAAGGCGATGAAGTTCAACGCGCTGCTCACGAACGCGGTGATCTTCCACAACGCTCTGGACATCGCGGAGATCGTGCGGCAGCTACTGGAGGAGGGGTGGGAGATCGACCCGGAAGACCTGGCGCACATCTCGCCGTACCTCACCGAACACATCAACCGGTTCGGTGAGTACAGCACCCATGAACTCGGCATCCAGCCCGACGCGTACGACCCGAAACTCGACGTCGACTTCACCCCGCTACGCGAGCAGGACCTGACCGCCGCCGGTCTCGGTCAGGCCGCTTGACTGACCGCGAACCTTCTTGTGTGGGCGCCGCTTCGCAACGGCAAGCGGCTCGATCAGGGGCTTCCTGTCAGCTTGCCTCGGCAGCGGCAGGTTGAGTCGGCCTAAGTGTCCCGGCGCCCCCTGAGGGCGCGGCGGTGATGATGGTGTCGAGGATCGCGCGCGACGCCTGTAGGTCTTCGATGGCGCGGGTGATTCGCTCGCCCTCCCGCCGCAGTTGGGCGAGCAGGTCCGGGCAGGTGGGCACGAGGTGCTCGTCGTCCGCCCGGATGCACGGCAGGACCTGGGCGATCAGAGCGGTCGGAAGCCCGGCCGCCAACAGACAGCGAATGCGGCGCACTGTCTCGACGTCCGACTCGCCGTAGATGCGGTAGCCGCTGGGCAGCCTGTCGGGCGTCAGGAGTCCTTGCTGTTCGTAGTAGCGCAGCAGCCGCTCATGGACCCCGGTATGCCGCACCATCTCCTTCATGCGCATGCCGCTCGCCTCATTCCTGTTCCCCTTGCCCACGACGTGACTTGACTCTGACACCGATGTCGGAGTCTAGCGTCGGCGACATGACCACTGATCACGTGCTTCCCACCTCTCATCACCTCGACGTCCTCGTGCAGGGGCGCGGCCCCGCACTTCTGCTCGCGCACGGCGCTGGCGGCGGCATCGTGGGGAACTTCGGCCTCGTCCTCGACGACCTCGCCCAGGACCACACCCTCGTCGGCCCTCACTACCCCGGGGCCGGTGGCTCGGCCGTAGCCGTCGAACCCCTGGACCTGGACGACCTCGCCGACCGCCTGGTCGCGGCAACCGTCGCGGCCGGCCAGGACTCGTTCGCCGTCCTTGGGGAGTCTCTCGGCAGCGCCGTGGCCGTCCGGATCGCCACACGGCACCCCGACCGTGTCCGGGCCCTCGTCCTCACCGCCGGCTTCGCTGCCGCCGACCCCGTCCTGGCACTCGCCGCCCAGCTGATCAAGTCCTTGGCGGCTGCTGGTCAGTGGGAGGACGTGGCACGGCTCGCCCTTACGTCCTGCATGTCCCCGGCGGACCTCGCGGACCTCGAACCGGCCGCCCTGGACGAGCCAGCCGCCCAGACCCTGACCGCGATGCCGCCGGGCATGCTGGACCACTTCGACCTGGTGTCCCGCGTGGACGTCCGGGCCGACCTGGCTAAGGTGTCCGCCCCCACCCTGGTGGTGGTGCCGACCGGCGACCGACTGGTGCTGCCCGAGAGCTCCTACCGACTGGCCGCCGGCATCCCGGGCGCCCGGCTGGTCGAACTGCCTGGCGCCGCCCACGTCCTGAACCCGGCAGACCGGGCGACCTGGCTCCGCCACGTACGCGAATTCCTCGCCGCGCTCCCCGCCACGTCCGTGTGAGCGCTCCACTCCTCACGGATCAGGCCGGTCCGCCCGTGACGTCACCGGCCCGGCGCCGGGCCGGCCTGCTCGTTCTCGCCACCACGACCTTCGTCGTCGTCACCACAGAGCTGCTGCCGGTCGGGCTGCTGACGCCGATCAGCGACGATCTGGGAGTCACGCGATCACGGGTGGGGCTGTTGGTCACCGTGTACGCCTTCACCGTCGGCCTGACGGCAGCTCCGCTCACCCACTGGACCGCCGACTGGCCGCGCAAGCGCCTCTATATGGCCGTGAGTGCGGTCTTCTCCCTCGGCACCGTGCTCTCCGCAGTCGCGGAGAGCTACCCGATACTGGCGATCGGCCGGTTCCTGTGCGGAATGGCGCACGGGGTCTTCTGGTCGATCGTCGCCGGATACGCAGCCGCGCTCGCCCCGCCCGGCCGCTCGGGCCGCACAACAGCTGCCGTCTTCGCCGGAAACTCAACGGCTCTTGTTCTGGGCGTCCCCCTGGGCACCTTCCTCGGCGGCGTCGTCGGATGGCGCGGTGCCTTCTGCGCCGCGGCAGCCCTCGGTCTCGGGGCACTCGCCGCCGCCCAGCGACTCTTGCCCCACATACCCAATTGCTGCGCCCCACCGCAGTCGACAGGACTCGGCAGCGCGCTACGCCTGCCCGGCCTACGGCGCATGGTGACAGCAACCGCGCTGCTCATCCTCGGACACTTCACCGTATACACCTACGTGACCCCCCTCCTGCACGACGCCGCTGCCTTCAGCGAGGCCGCCACCAGCATGCTCCTGGCCTTGTACGGACTGGCCGGCTTCCTGGGGACATGGCTCGGCGGTGTCCTGGTGGACCGTCGCCCGCACACCGTCTTACTCGGCACCGTCGCCCTGATGGCCGGCTCACTGGTGCTGCTCGGTGCGAGCATCCGACTGCAGCCACTCGCCGTGGTAGCCGTGGCCCTATGGGGCGTTGCCTTCGCCGCACTGCCGGTAGTGCTGCAATCGAGCGTTCTCCGCCTGGGAGCCACTGCACCCGACGCCGCGTCCTCCTGGTACGTCTCCGCGTTCAACCTGGGCATCGGGGGAGGAGCCCTGACCGGCGGACTGCTGAGTAGCTCCCCGGTGACGCTGCTCCCGTGGATGGCACTGATCCCCGTG
Source organism: Streptomyces sp. cmx-18-6 (assembly GCF_046548915.1). Lineage (NCBI taxonomy): Bacteria > Bacillati > Actinomycetota > Actinomycetes > Kitasatosporales > Streptomycetaceae > Streptomyces > Streptomyces sp. cmx-18-6. Next base: position 19,422 of record NZ_JAEBEP010000005.1, read on the forward strand.
GTACCGGCCTTCGTCATTGCCTGGACCACACGGGCAGCCCTCTCGCATCCACAGTCGCGGTAAATGCCGGATTTACTGCGGCAGAGCCCCTACGGTGATCGCTGCGACCTGCGGTGGACCAATCCGGCTGCCGGGGCGAGGTGTACGCATTTACTGCGGCAACACCGGGAGAGCGGAGAGGGCATGACGATCGAACCGGTGATCGAACTCGGGAGCGGGGGCGCGTTGCGTGTACCGCGCGCCCGCGTTGTGCCCATGTCCGCCCCTCCCGCGTCGTACACCGCGGCGGTCGAGCGCTACCTCACCGGCGCGGGCATCGCGAAGTCCTCCGCACGGATCTACCGGATCTCGCTGACGACATGGGGATGGATGCTCACCGGCGAACTGGCACCGACCGGACCCGCCCGCCGGGGCGCGAAGCCGCCTGTCTTCCCCGTCGACGCGATCGATGACCCGGGGCTGCCCGAGGTGCTGGCCGAGCTGGCGGCGGCGCGGGCGGACGAGATGGACGCCGACACCGTCAACCGGGAGTTGTCCATCGCGCGCAAGGCGATCGGCTGGTGGCAGCGCCAGGGCTGGATCGAGTGCGATCCGACGATCGGCATCGAGCGGCGGCCGGCGCCGCCGGACCGCACCAAAGCTCTCGCGGAGAACCAGATCGCCGCCCTGTGGCGCCTCGACGTCGCCCTCCGGGAGAAGACGCAGTGGAAGATGCTCTACGAGTCCGCCGCACGGGCCGACGAAGTGCTGTGCCTGAACGTGGAAGACCTGTACCCGCAGGACAAGCGGGGGAAGATCACCGCCAAGGGCGGGGCGATCGAGTGGATTCACTGGCAGTCCGGCACCGCCCAGCTCCTGCCCCGCCTCATCGCCCGCCGCACCCGCGGCCCGCTGTTCCTCACCGACCGCAAGGCGCCGGCCGGAACGGCGACACTCGACGTGTGCCCGGAGGCCGGCCGGGCCCGGCTCTCCTACCGTCGCGCTGAGGAGATCTTCGAGGAGAACACCCGGCTGCTGGCCAACCCCCTCGCCTCGCCCGACGACATCGAGGATTTGGACGGCTGGACGCTTCACCGGCTACGGCACAGTGCCCTCACACACGACGCGGAAGACGGCACCTCCACCCCGATGCTGCTGGCTCGCTCCCGCCACGCCTCTGTCCGTTCCCTGGAGCGATACGCACGGCCTGGCGTCGACTCGGTCGCTCGGCACGTCGCCGAACGCGACCCCGCTGCACGTCGCCGCACATAGATCCGAGCGGATCAGGGCTTCAAGATCATCCCGTTGCCCCTTTGGCGCGTATCTCGGTCACATCCCAGCTACGCGGCGGGGTGAATGGCTGCCACTGCACGGCACCCGGCAGGACCGGGCTTCCACACGGGGGAGGAGCGTCGCCCCTGAACGACTCCAGCGGCCGGATCGCCGAAAGTGGCGCACGCTGGCCCGACGCCCCCTGAGAGGCGGGGACACCGCCGGCCACGACCCGCTCGAAGCCGCGGTGGACCGCTAGGACCGGATCGCGGACTTCTCCGGTACCAGCCCCACGGCCGACGGCTCACTCACCGGCGAGTTCCGCCAGCACGGCTCCCGTCATCGCGGCGACACCGTGGTCGAGGACCGCCGGGTCGGGCGCGAAGTCCGGACTGTGGGCACTGGGCACGTTGCCGAACCTCGTCATGGGCGACTGCCCGGGGGCCGCGTTCCAGACGGCGAGGGGCGTGGAGGGCAGAAACCAGTAGTGGTAGGGAAGGGTCCGCCCGTCGGGGAGGAGTGCCAGTTCGGAGAAGTCCTCACTGCCCATCGCCGGGCCCGGGTCGACGATCCGGTCGCTGCCGAACATGCGGGAGTGGACGCCCGCCACGTTTCGGGCCACCCGGGCATCGTTGATGGTGGCGGGCATGGACTTCACGACGCGTATGCCGGGTCCGGCGGTCGCTCCGGCCGCTTCGCACTCGGCGCGCACGATGCGTCGTACCGCGGCGAGGATCCGCGTCTGTGTCTCGTGGGAGGCCGACCGCACGGTCAGCCCGAGTTCGGCGGTCGCGGGGATGATGTTGTTGGCGGTGCCGGCGTGGAAGCGGCCGACCGTGACGACGGCCGTCTCACGGGGCGCGATCTCGCGGGCGACGATGGACTGCAGCCGGCCCACGATCGCCGCACCGATGACGATGGGATCCGTTGTCGTATCGGGGCGCGAGCCGTGCCCTCCGCGCCCGTGAACCACGACGTCGATGGAGGCCGACGCCGCGAGGACAGGGCCCTCCACATGGGCGACGAGTCCGATCGGGCCGGCGCTGACGTGCTGGGCCAGGAGGACGTCGGGGAGGGGAAATCGCCGGTGGAGTCCATCGTCGCGCATAGCCGACGCTCCCACGCCGGTCTCCTCGGCGGGCTGGGCGACGAGGACGACGGTTCCGCTCCAGTGCTGTCTGCCGCGCGCCAGGGCTTGGGCGGTGCCCACCAGCATGGCGGTGTGCGCGTCGTGCCCGCAGGCGTGCATGACCCCGTCGACGGTGGACGCGTACGGGAGGCCGGATTTCTCGGTCACGGGCAGTGCGTCCATGTCGGCACGGACGAGTACGGTGCGTCCCGGCCCGTTCGCCAGCACTCCGACGACCCCCGTACCGCCGACGCCCTCCGTGCAGTCGATGCCTTCGGCACGGAGCGCGGCGCGGACCCGGGCGGCGGTCCGGTGTTCGGCTCCGGACAACTCGGGGTGCGCGTGCAGCTCCCGGTAGAGGTGGTGGGTGGCGGCGGAGTCGTGGGCCGCGGCCAGTTCGAGGGCGGTACGGGCAAGGGCTGCGGGCGGGTTCTCCGATGTGCTGCCCATGGTCAGCGGTCCAGAGTGTTCTTGCAGACGGCGCCGTCCTTGACGACCACGGGGATGTTAGTGGCATCGCCCAACTGGTGAATGTCGGCCAGCGGGTCGCAGGCGGCGATGACGAGGTCGGCGCGCTTGCCTGTTTCGAGGGTGCCGACCTCGCTCGACAGGCCCAGGAGTTCGGCGGCGGCCGACGTACCGGCGAGGATCGCGTCCATGGGCGCCATTCCGTGGTCGACGAGGAGGCCGAGTTCCCGGAGATTGTTCCCGTGTGCGGCGATACCGCAGTCCGTGCCCATGGCGATCTTCACACCGCGCTCGATGGCCCTCGGGATCGAGGCGAGGGCGTGTCCCTGCCACTGCTTCTTCTTCGCCAGCGTCCACGGCGGTGTGGTGGCCGGGTCGAAGGTGTGGGTGGCGGTGGAGAGGGTGGGCACGAGGTAGGCCCCCCGGGCGAGCATGAGGTCGATGATCTCGTCGTCGAGCTGATAGCCGTGCTCGATGCTGTCGACGCCCGCGCGCAGGGCGTTGAGGATTCCGGCGCGCCCCTGTGCGTGGGCGGCGACCCGCTTGCCGCGGTGGGCACGGGCGACCTCGACGACGGCCCGGATCTCCTCTTCGGTGAAACCTTCGTCGTCCGGCTGGTCAGTGGGGCTGCCGACGCCCCCGGTGGCCGCGATCTTGATGAGGTCCGCGCCCTGCCGGAGGAGGTTCCGTGCCTCACGCCGACACTCGGCCACCCCGTCCGCGAGGCGGCTGACCGAAGGCTCCACGGGACCGCTGTCGGTGGGCGGCCGGAAGTCGCCGTGCCCGCCCGTGGGCGACATCATCGCCACGGCCACCTGAAGACGCGGGCCCGCGACGAGGCCGCGGTCGACCGCCTGCCGGAAGCCCGCGTCGAGTCCCGCCAGGTCACGCGCCGTGGTCACGCCCGACATCAGGGTGGCGAGAAGCCTCGGGGTGGTGAGGTGGGTGCGCAGGGAGGCCGGCATCGCGGCGAGGGCCACGCGGCTCATCTCGCCGCCGGGGGCGGCGAGATGCACGTGGCAGTCGATGAAGCCGGGCAGGATCGTGCCGCCCCGGGCATCGATCACGGTCGCCGCGGCAGGGGGCCGGGGCGCGCCGTTCTCCGGTCCCACCCAGGTGATACGGCCGCCGGCGACGTGAACCGTGGCGCTCGGTACGGGCGCGATGCCGGTGCCGTCGATGAGCCGGCCGTTGCGGATGACGAGGTCGGGGTGGTGCGAGGTCGTGTCGTTCATCGGGACCAGGGCTTCCTTCGGTGCGTTGTACGGGTGGTCGGACGGGCTGTCGGGAGCTCGGTGCTCACCGGGAGGGCGGTCGCGGGCCGAGTCCGCCGGTGCGTGGGTCGGCGATGGCGATCCGGTCCCGGGCGTAGGGCCGGTAGAGGGCTGCTGAGGCCAGCGCGTTGGCGGTGGTCAGCAGGACGGTGACGGCCAGCAGGGCCTTCTGCAGCCCGATGGTGTCGCCGAGGTGGCCGACGAGCAGTGCGTATCCGGCGTAGGCGAGGGCCTCCACGGTGGTGACGGAGACCGCGAAGGCGAGGGCGCGCAGTTCGGGGCGGACGACCGCCATGATGAGCGGGCGGTTGACGACCGGTACCTGGCCCTGGAGAAGGCCGAGCAGCGCGAAGAGTACGGCGTAGACGGCGATGCCGCCGCCCCAGGCCACCTGGGTGGTGACGCACGCGACCGCGGCGAAGGCGAGCTGGCTGCCCTGGAGCATGACGATCCGTCCGCTGCGGGGCCGGAGGCGGTGCATGCGGTCGTTGACCCGGCCACCGAGGACGGTGCCGATGAGGTAGCCGAGGGCGAACGGGAGCGCGACGATCGAGGCGGTCGCTGTGGAGAAGCCGCGTTCCTCGACCAGGAAGACCACGCCGAAGCTCATGATGACGTTCTGGCCGGAGCAGAGCCGCTGCACGAGGATGAGGCGGAACGTCCCGGTGGCGAGCAGTTCCCGCAGACCGCTGCGCAGGGACCGGGCCCGGCGCTCGACGGCGTCCAGGGCGGGGCGGGTTCCGCCCCCGGCCGGGCCGGGGTCGTCCAGCAGTATCAGGACGAGCAGGCCGACCACGAGACATATCGTGCCCGACGCCATGTATCCGTAACGCCATCCGTCGGCGCTGCCGGAGAGCAGGCCGAAGAGCGGTGCGCTGACGCCCGCGATGAGGGCGACGCCGCCGTACAGGAGTCCGGTCGCGCCGCCGCGGCGGCTGTCACCGTAGATGTCTCCGAGGATCTCCAGCGCGATCGGGCCGGCACCGGCGAAGCCGGCCGCGGCGATGGCGTAGAGGAGGACGAACTGCGTGAAGGAGGTGGAGAGGCCGGCGGCGATGACCCAGATGCCCCAGAAGCCGGAGCAGGTGGCCAGGACCACCTTGCGTGGATACCGCCGGGCGAGGAGGACCCAGGGGATGCCGGAGACCATGCCGACGACCTTGCCCACCGCGACGATGGTGCCCAGCGCGGACGAGGTGAGCCCCATCGCCTCACGCATGAGGGGGAACAGGACGGTCACCACGCTGCTCTCGGCGTTGTCCATGGCGGTGGACGCGGTCAGCAGCGTGAGGTTCTTCCTGCGTTTTCCCCGGCCGAGCGGAAAGGACGGGACAGCTGTGTCCGTGGTCATGGGGTCCCTCTCGATGGATGCGGCCGTTATCGGGCCACCGGGCTGGTGAGGGTGGGCGGAAGGCGCGTGACGAACCGTGGTCTCAAGAGGTGGCCGCCCGTGCCAGAACCGCGCGGGCGTAGAGGTCGCCGACGTCGTGGCTCCCGGGCGGAAGGGCGGGCAGCAGCGGAGAGAGATCCGTGCAGCCGATGACGAGGGCGTCCCCGGCCGCCGCCCAGGAAGCGGACGAGAGGGAGCGGAACCGCACCCGGGCCGTACGGGACCGGCCCGCCTTGACCAGCGTGACGCACTCCTGGACGCGCGCCTGGTCGTCCCGGCCGGGGTAGACGGGGGTCAGGCCGCCGGTGGTCAGCGCCTGGTGGAGAAGCCCGGCCCGGCGGGTGCCGTCGGTGACGGCGAGGGCCGGCCGCCGTACGCCGGCGGCGTGCAGTTGCTCGACCACCGCCGTCAGGAGATCGACCACCGGGACGGCGACCGCTGCCGCGATCTCGTCGATGAATGCCTGGGTGGTGACGGACGGAACGGCGATCAGCTCGGATCCGGCGTCTTCGAGCCGCCGGGCGACGCGCTGGAGTGCCGGTACGGGGTTGGGTCCGCCCTCCAGCAGGTGAGCCAGCCGACTGGGGATGTCCGGGCTCGACAGCAGCATCACTTCGGGGTGCCCGCTGTCGTCACCTGCCGGGGTCAGTTCGACGAGGCGGGCGTAGAAATGAGCGCAGGCCAGGGGGCCGAGCCCGCCGATGATGCCTACCTGCTTCCACCGGGTGGGCATGACGGCACATCCTCTCCGACGGTTTCAGGCAGGGAAGGCGAGGCTGTGCGCGATGCCGTTGCGCTGGATCTCGGACGTTCCGGTGAGGATGCGGAACATGCGGATCTTGCGGAAGAGGTACTCGATCTCGTTGCCCTGGGTGAGTCCTTCCTTGCCGTGGATCTGTACGGCCTCGTCGAGGATGCGGAAGGCGGACTCCGCGACGAAGAGCTTGCACATGAAGGCTTCGGTGCGGACGTCGGCGCCGCGGTCGAGGGCGGCGAGCGCGGCGTAGGTCATGGAGCGGGCGGCGTAGAGCTCGGTGGCCATGTCGGCGACCTTGTGCTGGATGGCCTGGAGCATCAGCAGCGGCCGGCCGGCGACCTTGCGGTTGCGGGTGCGGTCCAGGGTGAGGGCGAGGGCCCGGCGGGCCGCGCCCAGGGCCGTGGGGCAGTGCAGGAGACGGTTGACGGTGACCCGGCCGAGGGCGATCCGCATGCCCTTGCCCTCCTCCCCCAGCAGGTTCTCGGCGGGGACGCGGCAGTTCTCCAGGATGATGTCGCTCTCGATGTGCTCGCCCGACATGGGCGTGGCCCCGTCATCGACCCGGCAGCCGGGGCTGTCCAGGTCGACCAGGAAGGCCGAGAAGAGCGGCTTCTCGCCCTCGGCCTCGCCGGTGCCCGCCATCCGGGCTACGACGATGGCGAAGTCCGCGAAGGGGCCGGCGGAGGAGAAGACCTTGTGGCCGTCGAGAACGTAGCTGTCACCGTCGCGGCGGGCGGTGGTGCTCATCGACCGGACGTCGGAGCCGGCGTCGGTCTCGGTGAGCGAGAAGCAGCAGGCGCGTTCGCCTCTGACCACGGGCAGGAAGTACGTCTTCAGCTGCTGCTCGGTGGCGTGCCGCAGGATGTCCCCGGCGCGCAGGGGGCCTCCCATGTCGCCGAGCACGCTGTGGCCCAGGACCCGTCCGCTCGCCCCGATCTCTTCCTTCAGGGTGGCGAGTTGGGTGTACGTGAGGTCTTGGCCGCCGTGCTCCTCGGGAAGGTGGATGCCGTAGAAGCCGAGCTCGCGGCTGCGCCGCCAGACGGGTTCGAGGTCGGCGCGGGTCAGCCGGGTGGCGGGGGTGATGCCCCGGTCCCGCTCGTAGTCGGCGAGTTCGCCTTCCAGGTAGTCGCGGAGCTTGGCGACGAGAGCGGCGAGGTGCGGGTCGTCGTAGGCAGGGTGCAGGGAAAACGTCACGGGGGTCTCTTCTCGTTCCGGGGCGGCGGGGTCGGTCGACGCGGCCGGGTCGGTCGACGCGGCGGGGTCAGTTCACGCGGCGGGCGGCGCCGGACCAGAACGGCTCTCGTACGGCCTTGCGGTCGAGCTTGCCGTTGCGGTTGTGGGGCAGTTCGGCGACGAAGTCCACGGTCCGGGGCTTCTTCAGCCGGTCCAGCCGGCCGGCGCAGAACTCGATGAGCTCCTCCTCGGTCGCGACGCGGCCGTCGTGCCGGACGACGACGGCTTTCACCGCTTCGCCCCACTTCTCGTCGGGGACGCCGATGACGCATGCCTCCCGGACGGCGGGGTGTTCGTACAGGGCTCCTTCCACCTCGGTGCAGTAGATGTTGAAGCCGCCCGAAATGATCATGTCTTTCTTGCGGTCGACGATGAAGAGGAAGCCGTCCTCGCGCATCCAGGCCAGGTCGCCGGTGTGGACCCAGCCGTCCCGGAACGCCTCGGCCGACAGCTCCGGCTCCTGCCAGTACTCGCGTACGCAGTCGGGGCCGCGGACGATCACCTCTCCGACGGCACGCGGCGGGAGTTCCCGGCCCGCCTCGTCGACCACCCGTATCTCGGTGTCGTACGAGGCCCGGCCACAGGACTGGAGCAGCTCGGGGTCCTCGGTGACGGCGTGGGCGATCTCGGCGCCGGTCAGTCCCGCGACCACGCTGGTGGTCTCGCCCAGTCCGTACCCCTGCGCGACGATCGGTCCGAACAGGGCGACGGCGTCCCGCAGCCGCTGGGGCGAAACGGGGGCGCCGCCGATCCGGACGCTGGTCAGGCTCGACAGGTCGCGATCGCCCACCCCGGGGTGGGCCAGCACCATGGTGAGCATGGCCGGGACGAGGAAGGTGGCGGTGATGCGGTCCTTCTCGACCGCGTCCAGGAACGCCTCGGGGCTCCAGGCCGGCAGGACGTAGGTGGTCGAACCTCCGAAGACACCGGCGAGCAGGCCCATCCCGGTGGCGTGGGTGATGGGGCCGCAGGCGAGGTACCGGGTGCCGGGGCGGGGCCGCGACTCGTCGCTCATCAGTTGCTTGCGCATGTTCGCCAGCCGGTTCCCGGTGGTCTGGACGGCCGCCTTGAGGGCGCCGGTGGAACCGGAGGTGAAGTTGAGGACCGCAGGGGTGTCCTCGGAGACCTCGACAGCGATCGCATCCGGGGCGCCCTCGGACAGCAGGTCGTCGTAGGTGAGGACATCGTGGCCGGTGTCCTCGGCTCCATCGATCTGGACCGGTACGCAGTCCGTCCCGGCCTCCGCGATCGCGGCCAGAGCGTCGTCGCGGTGCGCGGCGTCGAAGATCAGCATCCGCACCGGGGCGTAGCGAAGGATGTGGGCGATCTCGCCTCGGCCGAGTCGTGCGTTGACCGGAGCGCGTACCAGCCCCGCCTTGTAGAGGGCGAACTCGACCTCCACCAGCTCGCCCCGGTTCCAGGCGAGGGAGGCGACCGCGTCGCCGGGACGCAGGCCGCGGGAGATCAGTGCTGAGGCCAGCCGATTGGCGGCCTGGTCGAACAGTTCGAAGGTCCAGGTGCGCTCTCCGCAGACGAGGGCGGTCTCGTCGGGCCAGTAGCGGGCGCTGCGGGCGAGATAGGTGCCGAGGTTCATGGACGTACTCCAGAGCCAGGAACAGCACGCCTCCACCAGTTGGAGACATGATGAACGTTTCCGAACAGCTTGTTCGGTAACGTGTGAGGTGTCAAGAGTCACCTAGACTCGTCCGCGATCAACGGCGCGCAGCGATGAGGGGAGCCCATGGCCGAGGACAGGCGCACACGACGCACCCGCAGGGCCTTGAGCTCGGCGCTGGTGGAACTGGTGCTGGAGCGCGGCTTCAGTGCGCTCACGGTGGAGGACATCACCGAACGCGCCGACGTCGGCCGGGCCACGTTCTACAGCCACTTCCGGGACAAGGAGGGCCTGTTCGCACAGGTCACGAGCAACCTCCTGGACGAGCTCGCCGACCGGCTCCGCCCCGCCATGACGGACAGTCCGGTCGGCTTCACCGGCAAGCCCGTGATGGAGATGCTGCGGCACGCCCGCGACGAGCGGGACGTCTACCGGATCGTTCTGCGCGGTGAAGGCGACGGAAAGCCGCTCCAGATGTTCATGGACACCCTCGCGGACGCGACCGCCGAGGAGTTCCGGGACCGCGCGGCACGCAACGCGGTCGAACCACGCATCGACCCCGGCCTCCTCGCCCGCGTCTGGGTGGGTGAGCAGATCGCGGTCCTGCGCTGGTGGGTGGAGCAGGAGGCACCGCCGATGCCGGCCGAGGACGTCGTCCGGATGCTGCTCGACCTCGGCCTGCACGGCCGGTACTGGGCCAGCGGCTTCGACGCGTCGGCCTGAGCAGAATCAGGTTCAGCCGTCGCGAGCCGCCGGCCCGCGACGGCTGAACCGCCCACCCGGGCGGCGCTGAGCCGGTCGGCACGATTCACCGCTACGCCATCCGACGAATGTGCAGGCACGCGGTGTTCAGGACGCCTGCATGGAGCTCGACGGCATCGGCCGACAGCCCCGGTACGGCTGTGGGACTCATCGACCTCAGATGCCGCGCCAGCCCCATGTGCCCGAGGTGCACCGCCTGCACGTCATCCATATCAAGGGTGCCCATGACGCGCAGAGACGAGGCGACCGCATTGGTGACGGCTCGAACCTCGTGGCGGGGTAGCTGCTCCTGCCCTGTCGCCTGTACGGCGCGCGCGACCAGCTCCTCCGCTATTCTGTGCATCTCCTTGTCGGACAGGGTCCGTTGCTCGCCGCGGAAAGAGACGAGCCGGGACACGCGGACCGGCCTGTCGACAAGTTCCGCCCCGGGCACCCCGTTCAGAAAGAGCTTCCTGATCAGCGGGCTCACAATGCTGGACGCGAGGCGCGCCCCGACGACCGCGGGTTCCATCTGCTCTCCGAACGATGACGCGCGGCGCCATCGGCCGCCCTGTCACCCCCTGGGAATGTGGTCGGTACCGACACCCTCCCGCGTGCCCACCAGCGAGCCGACCGCAGCAGCTGCAGGCTTGTACCTTCCCGAGCCTCGACGAGAGCTGCCTCTTGTCACATATTGCCAGGGGCGGCACGCACACGGGTAACCTGGAACGTGGCGGAGGTTGTGACGCTCGTTTGACGCTCCAGCCCTGGCAGCCCGACATTTAGGGGCCAGGAATCCCTCCTGACCTGAGCATTCTTCGACAGCCCCAAATCGCACGTCTTTCCGATGACGCATCATACGGAGTGCGTGGCGATTCTGGAGCCGGTCAAGTAGGGCTTGTGGCCTGCGGTTTTGGGCGTGCGCATCATGTGGGGTGTGCGCGCTGGGGGTGATGTCCTGACGCTCGTCCTGGGGCGGACCTTCAGGTGTTGTCGCCGTCGCGTCGGCGACGGGCGTTGGCGAGATTGTCCCGGAACAGCACCGTATCGGGATTGAGCGCACCAAGGACCCGCTCCGCGTGGGAGACGGTCACTTCCCAGACCTGGATGGCCTCGCTCAGCCGTCCCGCCAGCAGGTAGCCGCCCGCGAGATTGCTTCGACTGGTCAGCGTGAGCGGATGAGTGGGGCCGAGCACCTGTTCGTACTGCGCGACGACCGTCTCCAGCAGGGGAACGGCTCCTGCCACATCGCCGGCCGCCTGGTAGGTGATGGCGAGGTTGTTGCGGCTCTGCAGGGTGTCGGGATGCAGGTCCCCGAGCAGGTGCTCCCGCTGCGCGAGCACGGTCTCCAGGACCGGGACGGCACTTTCCAGGTCGCCCATCTCCGCATGGCCGAATCCCATATTGTTCCGGCAGGTCAGAGTGATGGGATGCGTCTCTCCGAGGACCCGCTCGCTCTGGGCCACGACGGCCTTCAGCAGAGGGAGGGCCCGGTCCAGACGCCCGGATGCCTGATACGCCGTCGCGAGGTTGTTGCGTGTATTCAGCGTGCTGGGATGGTCCTCGCCGAACAGTTTTACCTTTTCGGCGAGGATTTCCTCATACATGGGGACGGCTCGCGCCGCTTGTCCGGATACTCTGTAGGCGTACGCCAGATTATTCCGGATCGTCAGCGTTTCGGAATCGTTTTCGCCCAGCACTCGCCTGCACTGGTCATATACCTGCTCGTACAACGTGGTGGCGAGCTCCAGATTTCCCGCGGTCTCGTAGGAGCCGGCCAGATTTCCGCGAGTTATCAAGGTATGGGGATGTTCGTGCCCGAGCGTCTCTTCGCACGCGTCGAGGGCCTCTTCGTACAGCGAGATGGCCCGAGACGTGTTTCCCGCTGATTCGTATGCTTGAGCCAGCGCGCAACGGGCGGAAACCATCTGCCCGTGTGAGATTCCTTCGGACTGTTCAAGGTGCGAGAGGACCGCCGCACGAAAGGCGATGGTGCGCGCGATGAGCCCCTGACCGCTGAGGTGGCTATCGGCGATGGCGTAGGCGCTGACGGCCTGTCGTCTCTGTCGGCTCGCCGAGGCGCTTTCCGCCAAGGCTGCCAAATGGGGCATCAATGTGTGCCATGGGGCGGGCAGTTCGGGCGTCGAGGGGATCGGCAGAGCGTAGAGCAGCGCCTCCTCCGCTTCGGTGCGGCCTTTCGGGTAGCCGTCCGCGCCCAGGGTGGCCGAGCGGCGGAGCACTGTCTGGACGAGACGGTGCATGCTGACGCTTTCGCCGTTCAGCGACAGGCTGACCATGCTGTAGACGCGCAGCAGGCCCAAGGCTTCGGCAACGTCGTCCGGATCATTTCCCGGTGTGTCCAGCAGGGTGACGGGAACGTCGTCGGGGGCCAGCCAGGCCAGCGTATTCAAGACCCTCATCGCGAAGGGGTTTCGCTCCCTTATCGCGCTCAGGGTGTGGGTCCAGACGCGCGCGATGGTGCGTGCGGGGTCGATGCCCTCGGCGGCCTTGTCGATCTTCTTGGCCAGGCGCCGGCGAAAGTCGCTGATGCCGATGGTGGGATTCTGGTGGAGGTATGCCCCGGCCTGTTCCAGCGCCAGCGGCAGGCAGCCCAGTTCATCGGCCAGTACGCGAGCCTCCTGGCGCCGGCCGGCCGTGGGCGCGTCGCCGTCCAACGCGTGAACGCACAGGACGTCTGCGGCCTCGTCGACGGACAGGACGCCCAGCGACCGGGTGGAGACCGTGCGCGGCCAGCCGACCGCGCGCCGGCTGGTCGCCAGGTGGTGCCCCTTGTTGAGCGCGCCGGTGCACGGCGCCAGGTCCTGCGGGTTCTCGACGTTGTCGTACACCAGGAGCCAGCCCGGGTGCCATTGCAGCCAGTTGAGTGCCCAGTGCATCCGCTCCTGGTCCGATGCCCGCGCGGCCCACGTGGGGAAGAGGCGAAGGGCTATGGCGGCGAAGGACTGCTCGATGCGGGCCGGTGAATCGGCGGTGATCCACCAGACAAGCGTATGGGCGGAGCGGTACTGATGCGCGTAGGCGAGGGCCACGGTGCTCTTGCCGACCCCGCCCAGGCCGCACAGCACCGCCGTGTGCGCGTCGGCGTTCTCGTCAGCGCCCGTCAGCGCCTCCCGGACCCAGGCGAGTTCGTCCTCCCGCCCCAGGCACAGCCGGCCCGGAGGGAGGTTGCCGGACTCGGGGGCGGCCTGAAGGTCACGTGCCGCGTTCAAGGCGTCCGCGGTCAGCACGACATCGCCGGTGATGGCCGTGCCGATCGTGCCGGCAGCGATGGACCTGTGGCCCGATGCCTCGATGTGGGACCGTGCGGCACTTCCTTCGGCTGCGGTCACTCCGCGATCCGCGTGTTGTCACCGGTCACAGCGGTCCCGATGTGCTGGGCGGCGACCGACCGAGGGCCCGACGCGGTGATGACCATCGTCCCGGACGGAGCGGGCAGCAGTTCGGCCAGTTCCCGGCGAAGCGTCTCGTCCTCCCGGAGCGCCCGCTTGATCGACTGGCGCAGGGCGGCCATGGCATCCGGGTCCTCGCCGTCCTGGAGCGCTTCGCCGACCGCGACCTCCAGCGTCGCCCGCTCGCCCTCGTCACCCCGGGACCAGACGGCCCGCAGGATCCTGCGACCCAGGTTGGCGGTGGCGTCGGCGGCCGAGTCCTGCGCCCGGCTGAGCACCGTGCCGCCGTACGCACCCAGCGCGGCGGTCAGATACGGACTGGCCTGCTGCACCAGCTGGATGATCTCTGCGCCCACTTCGTCGCTCCCCGCACGCCCGGCTCTCCTGCCCGTTCGTGAGGCAGCATAAGTCGCTTCACGGGGCGGCGCACCGACCGGGCCGCGCCAGGTGGCCAGGGCCCGGGCCCTGGGGGAAGGGCCCTCGTCCGCCGACCGGGCAGGGATACCTGGCGCTGTCATGACGCTCGTTCGACGCTGACGGTCGTACGGGCTGAAGCCGGCCCGACCCGCCCGAGAGACCGGGAGCGGGGCCCTCTCACCCCTTCAGCCGCACCGGCAACGTCCGCACGCTGTTCCCCACGAACGAGGCGTGGCGCGGCAGTTCCGGCTCCGGAACCGCGAGGTCCAGGGCCGGGAAGCGGGTGAAGAGCTGTTCCAGGGCCGTGGTGCTCTCCAGGCGGGCCAGGGGTGCGCCCATGCAGTAGTGCGCGCCGTGTCCCAGGGAGAGGTGGCGGGACGTGCCGGTGCGGGTGACGTCGAAGCGGGCCGCGTCCGGGCCGTGGGCCCGCGTGTCGCGGCCGGCCGCCGAGTATCCGGCGAGGACCGGGGTGCCTCGGGGGATCACGGTGCCGTCCAGGGTCAGGTCGCGGGTCGGGTAGCGGAAGGGGAAGTAGCTGACCGGGCTGTCCCAGCGCAGGGTCTCCTCCACCACGTCCGCCCAGCTCGCCCCGCCGGCCAGGACCAGGTCGAGCTGGTCCCGATGGGTGCACAGGGCGCGTACGGCGTTCGTGATCAGATTCAGCGTCGTCTCGTGCCCCGCGATGATGGTCAGCATCAGCGTGCCGATCAGCTCCTGCGGACTGAACCGGTCGCCGCTCTCCTCGCGGGCCGCGATCATCGCGCTGGTGAGGTCGTCCCCCGGGTCGGCCGCCCGGGCGGCCGCGACCGCGCTCAGAACCTCCACCATCTCCCGGTTGGCCGCCATCGCCTCGGCCGGGCCGATGTCCGTGGCCACGATCTGGTTGGAGAGCTCGTGCAGCCGGTCGTGGTGGGCCTCGTCCACGCCCAGCAGTTCGCAGATGACGCCCATCGGCAGCGGCAGTGCGAAGTGGGTGCGCAGATCGACGACGCCGTCCTCGGCGGCGGCCGTCTCCAGGCCGTTCAGCAGGCGGGACGTCAGCTCCACCACGTAGGGGCGGAGTTCGTCGACCCGGCGGGCCGTGAACGCCTTGCTCATCAGCGACCGCAGCCGCCGGTGGTCGGCACCGTCCGCGGTCGTCATCCCCTGCACCGTGGCGAAGGTCTTCAGCGGCCAGCCGTCAGGGATCTCCCCGGCCTGGAGCGCGGTGAAGTGCTGCGCGTTCTTGGCGACGTCGGGGTGCGCGAGGAATTCCTTGAGCTCGTCGTGGCCCAGCACTGCCATCCCCCGCACCTCGCCGGGGAGGACCACCGGGGTGACCGCCCCCTGGGCCAGCAGCCGGGCGTTGGCCGCGTGCGGGCAGCCTCCCGCCGGGTCCAGGCGGTGCGGACGGTCGGCCGCGGGGTTCAGCGGTGACGTGTTCAACAGGGCTCCTGGTCTTGGGGAGGAGGGAAGGAGGGAGGGGGACAGAGCGAGGAAGGGCGAGGAAGGACGGGTGCCGAACGGGTCAGTGCGGCCGGGCCGGTGGCCGCGCCGCGTTCCGGTGCGGCCACCCCGGGGTGGGGGCCTCGGTCGGCTGCGAGGGCACCGGGCCCTGCGGCAGTTGCGGCGAGGTGAAGCGCACGGGCAGTGTGCCCAGTCCCTTGCTCCAGGGCGAGTTGATCCACTTCAACTCGCTTTCCGGGACGGACAGTTCCAGGTCGGGCAGGCGGTGCCGGATCGTGTCGACCGCGGTCCGGGTGATCAGTCGGGCCGGGTCCTGGGCGGGGCAGGTGTGCGGGCCCGCGCCGAACGCCAGATGGGAGCGGTTGCCGACCACGGGGGCCCCGTCGGCCGGCAGGACCTCCGGGTCCGCGTTGGCCGCCGCCAGGCCCAGGATCAGCATGTCGCCCGCCCGGATGTCCTGGCCGCCGAACCTCATGTCGCGGGTGGCGTAGCGGGCCGGGAAGTTCTGGGTGGGCGGGAAGCGCCACAGGACCAGGTCGAGTGCGTCGTCCACGCTCAGGTGGCCGCCGCTCAGCGAGGAGCGCAGCGAGGGGTCGCAGAGCAGGATGCGCAGCGAGGTGGCGATCCAGTTCACCGTGGTCTGGTTGCCCGCGACGAACATGACCACCAGGTTGTGCAGCACCTCCTCGTCGGTGAGCCGCGCCGGGTGGTGCAGAAGCGCCGAGACGATGTCGTCGCCCCTCACCCGCCGCTTCTCCACGACCAGTTCCTGAAGGATGGCGCCCATCCTGCGGCTGGCGTCCGCCGCCCCGCCGGCGGCGGACACGAGACCACCCACCGCCTCCACCAGGTCCCGTCCGGTCCGTTCGTCCAGCCCGAGCAGCCCGGCGATCACCCGCATCGGCAGCATGCGCGCGTACGCGGCGACGAGATCGGCCTCGCCCTGTGCGGCGAATCCGGCGATCAGGGCCTCGGCGGCAGCCCGGACGCTGCGGCGCAGCTCGTGCCCGTTGATCCCGGCCAGCGCGTCGGAGACGGCGGCGCGCATCCTGCGGTGCTGCTGCCCGTCCGCGAAGAGCAGCGCGGGACGCCAGCCGACCATCGGCAGGATCGGCGAGTCGGCCGGCACCCGCCCCTCGCGCAGCCGGCTCCACCGGCGCGGGTCGTGTGAGAAGTCCTGCTCCTCGCGGGTGAGCCGGAGCAGTTCGCGGTGGCCCAGCACCAGCCAGGCGTCGATGCCGGGGGCGACGGAGACCGGCGCCACCGGGCCGTGTGCGGCGCGCAGTTCCTCGTACAGCGCGGGCATCGTGTTGCCGTCGAGGCCGGGCCCGTGCAGCGCGGTCGCCGTGCCGGGTGCGCCGGTCACCGGGCAGCTGACGGCCGGCCCGGCCATGGGGTGCGGCGTGCTCATGAGGACTCCGTGGCGACGTGGATGAGGTGGCGGACCAGGGCGATCAGGGCCCGGATCGATGAGGCCCGGTCCCGTGCGTCGCAGGTCACCAGCTCGGTGTCGGGCAGCAGATCGAGGGCCGTACGGATGTCGTCGGCGTCGTAGCGGGGGCCGGACGGGAAGACGTTGACGGCGACCGCGAAGGGGAGGTCCAGATCCTCCAGGTTGTCCAGCGCGTCGAAAGAGGCCGCCAGGTCCCGGCTGTCCACCAGTGCGAGCGCGCCGAGCGCCCCCTTGGCCAGGTCCCGCCAGGCCGGCAGGAACCGCTGCTGGCCCGGCGTCCCGAACAGATACAGGACCAGGTCGCCGTCGATGGTCAGCCGGCCGAAGTCGAGGGCGACCGTCGTGGTCTTCTTGCCGCTGCCCACGTCAGGGTCCACCCGGACGCCCGCCCGGGTCATCGACGCCTCGGTGGAGAGCGGTTCGATCTCCGACACCGTACCGATCAGCGTCGTCTTGCCCACTCCCAGCGGGCCGACGACCAGGATCTTCGCCGCGCCCGACACGTTCGAGTCGAGGTACTTCCCGTCGGCCCCGGCGGGCGGCGGGCCGGCCTCGGTCAGGGTTTCAGAGGCAGCTTTCGAGACCATGGAGGACCTTTCTGAGCATGGTCACATCGGCGCGTTCGGCCGGCGGGATGGGCGGCCGGGTCACGATCAGCCCCCATCGGAGGAGATCGGAGAGCAGCACCTGGGCGACCGAGGGCGGCTGGCCGAGGTGAGCGGCCACCTCCGCGACCGAGATGAGCCCCTCGCAGTGCTTCAGGATGGCGAGGTGCTCCGGCTGGAGGGTGGCGGGGAACGCCGCCTCCGCCGTCATCACCAGGGATTCCCAGGACAGCGGCTCGCCCTCGGACTCCGTGCGGCCACGGGTGATGACGTAGGGGCGGATCGCCGAGGCCCTCGGCGCCTCAGGCCGCTCTGCCATCACGTCGCGGCGGCCTCGTCCCGGGGCAGGCTGGTCAGGTGTGCGCCGATCTTCGCCACCAGCAACTGCATCTGCTGGGCCACCAGGCCCACGTCGGCGTCCAGTTCGGTGGCGACCCCCAGATGCGCGCCCACCCCGGCATGGGTGAACAGCACGAACCCCTGGTCGGTCTCCAGCATCAGCTGGCGTGTCGCGACGTCGCGCCCGAACAGCAGCGCGCTGGTGGACCGGCCCGTCATGGTCATCGCCGCGCAGGCCGCCGAGAGCGACTCCGCGTCGGCGACGCTCAGGGCGGCCACCGCACCCGAGAGGTTCTCGGCGGAGGCGTGCCCGAGACGCAACCCGTCCTCGGACACCACCACGACGTGCCGGACGCCGGGAATCTCGGTGAGCGGGCGGAGCATCCACCCCAGGTCGGGGAGTCGGGTGATGGTTCCGGTCACGGTCTGCCTCCGGCGTGATCTTGCGGGGTACTGGGCAGGGACTGTCCGCCGTGCGGGGGCGACGCCGGTCCGGTGTCGCCGTCCGCGTCGACGGCCGCCCGGCCACGGAGCGTCCCGGACACCACACTGGCGATCGAGGCGCGTGCCGCCTCCGGCGTCCAGGGTTCGGCGGGCGCGGCGCCGGGTTGCGGGTCGGGCGCGGAGTGCCGTGCGGCGGTCGTGGCCCGGGGCGCGCCGCGCCGACTGCGCCGCCGGGGCAGGCCGGCCGGCTCGGGTGCGTCCTCGCGCACGCCTGCCGGGGCGGCGGCGGGCTCGACGTGCTCGGCCGGTTCGACCGCCGGGCGGCGGTGTGCGGCGGGTCTCGGCAGGGGGTCGGTCAGGAGCCGGAACGGTACGAACATCACGGCCCGGGTGCCGCCGTACGCCGACGACCCGCTCAGCTCCACGTTGAAGCCCAGCTCCCGGCTCCAGCGCCCGACACATGCCAGGCCGAGCCGGGGCACCGCACCCAGGCGGGTCAGGTCCAGGTCGTCGCGAAGATGGCCGAGGGCCTGGTCCAGGACGTCCGGCGGCATCCCGAGCCCGGCGTCGTCGATCTCGATGACCGCACCGGAGCCCACCTCCCGCACGCTGACGACCACGGGGGAACTGGACGGTGAGAACACCGTGGCATTCTCCAGCAGTTCGGCGATGGAGTGCATCAACCCCTCGACAGCCGGGGGCACCGCGTACAGGGTCTGCCCGCCGTGCAGCTCGATCCGCCCGAACTCCACGATCCGGGACTGGGCGCCCCGTACGCAGTCGTAGAGCGAGACCGGTCGGGTCTCCCGACGCGCGGGCCAGATCTGGCACATCACCAGAAGCGTCTGCGCCTTGCGGGTCATCTGCGAGGCCGCGTGGTCGGCCTTCATCACGTTGGCCATCAGAAGAGGGTCTTCGATGGAGCGCTCGACCTCGTCCAGGACCTGCTGCTGCACGGTCGCCATCACGTGCATGGTGCGCGCCACGGATTCGAAGGCGGCCTGCACCGAGTCGCGCAGAGTGCGCTCGCGGTGCACGGCCGTGTCCGAGCCGAGCGCGACGACGACCGAGTCCAACGCCCGGGCGAACTCCTCACCGGTCTCCTCCGGCGGCGCCATCGGCCCCGGCACGCCGTCCAACCGCTGTCCGGTGTGCAGTCGCTCGGCGATGGCCGGGACGCGCACCGTGGCCAGATGCGCCACCTCGGCGCCCCGGGCGGCGGCCACTTCGGCCTCCCGGTCACGGTGCGCGCGTTCGGCGGACAGCCGCCGGGCGAGGATCAGTACGCGGGCGATCAGCAGGACGACCGCCGCGGCGCAGGCCCCCGCGAGGGCCCGGTGCCACCCGGCGTCCGCGATGACGGCGACCCACGCCACAGCGGCGGCGACCGGCAGGGCGATGGCCCATCCAGCGGCGGCGACGCCCGCACCGGGGTCGCGGCCCGGCTTCCTGGACGGTCGGCTCACCGCAGCGGCCCCGACCTGACGACCTTGCAGAGACCGGTGCGAGCCACGAGAAGCGAAACCTTTCACGACGCATCGAACCCCCGTTCGGGGGGTGGGGGGCATGCAAAGCGTAGGTCAACCGGCTTGAATTGTTCAGGAGTTGATCCGATTCAGTCACACCGGGTTTCTGGGAATGGCGCGTTGACACCCTTGCGTGGAGACCGAACGGGTCTGTTGGTACTCCGGGGGTCCCGGATTCGGTGGTGCGTGGAGATCGGACGCATGGAGATTGGACGCATGGAGATTGGAGGCATGGAGATTGGAGGCATGGAGATCGAACGCATGGGGGCCCAAGTGCGCCCCGGTCACCCACCTGGCGTGGTGGTGCGCGGATGGGGATTCGTCGTGCTGGCCGGAAGTCGCCTCGGTGGCGGGAACCGGCACGCCCCGAGCCGCTCCCGGCAGCCCGTTCCCACAGCCCCCGCACGCCCGTCCAGTCCCACCCGCCGCTTTCGGCGCACCTCTTGACCGCCCTCCCGGCAGCCACTGTCGACTTGAGTCGGCAACACGTCAAAACGACGGATTCCGCTTCGACCTGTTCGGCATCCACCGCCACAGGGCCGCACGCGAAGCCACCGCTGCACGGCGGTGGCCGAGAAGCGAAAGCGGGTCAACGAAGAGGGCGGCCGTAGCGCAGCTTGTCGAGAGGGGCCCCGCCGGTGGCGTCCACCACGGCCGTGCCATCGGGGTGCCAGCCGGCGGCCTCGTAGAAGCGCCGGGCTCGTTCGTTGCCTTCGAGAACCCACAGGACGACATGTGCGTAGTCGGCCTGCCCGAGAGCCGTCACCGCGGCCGCCATCAACCGCTTTCCGATCCCAGCGCCCCAGACCTCGGGCATTGCGTAGAGCGTGCCGATTTCCGCGACGGCGGGATCCCCCTCGTACGGGCCGAAACTGACGAACCCGACAATCCCCGCCTCGCTTTCGGCCACCAGCACTCCCGTCGACGGCCACCGTGCCCCCGCGATACGTGACTTCCAGCCGGACTCTTCGTGGCTCGGGTCCATGGCGTCGAGGTAGCGCTGCTGGACGAGACCGGCGAAGCCCGCCTGCCAGGAGCGCACGTAGACACCGGCGACCGCCGGGGCGTCCTCGGGCTCTGCCTGTCTAATCTGCATGGCCGTCATTCTTCAAGGCTCCGTGCTCCGCACCAAATCCTTTTGGCGAGTGCGCTGTCGAGCGGCTCGACGCCCTGTTCCCGCAGGGCCCGCGCCGAGTACGCGGGCCGCCTGCGGACCGACGCCCGGCGACAGCCGAGGCGGGGCAACCGCCGAACGGCCCGGTTCCCGCTCCCGGCGCGGGGGGCGGGAACCGGACCGTCGCGGCATACGGTTCACCCGCCTCCGTGGGCCTTCGCGTACCGCTGCTCCGGCGGCAGGCTCGCGTAGGGGGCCGCCGCCGGGTCAGGAGCGGTCGTCCTCAGCAGATCCACCAGGTCCTGCGACGGCTTGCCGTTCAACCGGCTCTCCACACTCTCCTCGGAGTTCCCTTCGGACCCGCCCGCCGGGGCCGGGCGGACCGTGCCCTGTGATTCGCCGTCGCCGATGACGGCGTTGTCGTAGGGCAGGATCCCGTCCGAGCCCAGTGCCGACCAGGACCCGTCGTCCAGACGGGCGAGGGCGACGATATAGGTGTGGCCGTTCTCGAGCCGGGGCGTGTCATGGACGGCGAATTTTCTGCGCTGTCCGTCCTTGAACACCCACCCCGCGACACCGACGTCGACGGCGTCGGGCGCCGCGGGCGCCCCGGCACGGGTCCAGAGGACCTCGTCGACGGTCAGGGTCGCCGCCCGGCCGATGTATCCCTCGCCCGCTTCGGTCCCCTCCTCGCCCGCTTCGGTCCCCTCCTCGCTCGCCGCCGGGACCTCGCGCTCGGCGGTGGGGCGTACGACCACGACCTGGTCGGCGTACGTCACCCAGTCCGTGCCCGTCATGGAGGGCAGCACATCGTCCGCCTGCGGAGCGCCCGTGACCACACCGCCCGGTCCCTTGCCCCCACTGCCTCCCGGCAACCCGAGCACCACCACAGCGCCCACCGCACCGGCCGCGGCCAGGGCCACGCCCAGCCGGGGGCCGTAGCGCCGCCTCAGCCCCGGCCGGGGGCCGGGGGCCGTGGCCCGCCCCGCCGCCACCTCACGTACCACTCGGTCCGGCACCGCGGACACCCCCGCGGCCGGATCGTGCGCCGAGAGCAGTTCCCTCACCCGTTCCGCGTCCGTCTTCATCGTCAGATCCCCTCTCCGTCCCGTTCTCCCCGTTCTCCCCGTCCTCCCCGTCCTCGGCGAGCAGGCCCTCCAGCCGTCTGCGCGCACGGTGCAGACGTACGGAGAACGCGGCCACTCCGCACCCGGCGACCCGCGCCGCCTGCCGCGTCCCGAGCCCGTCCCAGGAGACCAGAATCAGCGCCTCCCGGTCCTTGTCCGGCATACGGTCCAGGGCCTCGACCGCCGCGATCCGGTCCATGGCGTCGTCCTCCGCCGCCGCTCCCGGCCGGTCCTCGGCAGTCGCCAGCATCAGTTCCCGCAGCCGGTAGGAGCGCCCGGCGGACCGCAGCGCGTTCGCCGCCACCAGCCGGGCGATTCCGTAGAGCCAGGGCAAGCACTCACCCCTGACCTCACGCCGTCTGCGCCAGGCCGTCAGATACACCTCCGACAGCGCGTCCTCGGCCAGCTGCGCCGGGAGTCTGCGGCGCAGAAAGCGCAGCACGGGAACGGACGTCTCCCGGTAGACCTCCTCGAACCCCTGCCAGTCGTCCAACCGCCCGCCCACGCCCGGCCCTCCCCGTCCACGAATGCCCTACACCCTGTAAGTGTCCGGCGGACGTGCCGTCTTACAGCGCCGGCCCGACCCGACAAGCCTGATCCGATTCGGGGGGGCGTCACGTCCCGTCAGGCGTCACGCCCGGTCAGGCGTCCCGTCCCGTCAGACGTCGCTTCCGGTCAGGCTGGCGTACACGACGACGTTGTCGGCGTAGCGGCTGTCGTCCGGGGAGTAGTCGCCGCCGCAGGTGATGAGGCGCAGTCCGGCGTGGTCGAGGTTGCGGTAGACCTCGACCGTGGGGAAGTCGTCCTTGGGGTGGACGGCGGTCCGGTCGACGGTGAACACCGCGGTCCTGCCGTCGACGCGCCTGACGTCGATGCGGTCACCGGGTTCGAGTTCGGCGAGCTTGAAGAACACGGCCGGTGAACCGTCCCAGGTGACGTGCCCCGCGATCACGGAGGGGCCGATCGCGCCGGGGGTGACTCCGGGGCGGTACCACCCGGCCTTCGCGGGATCCTTCGGCGTCTCCATCGCGCGGTTCTTCCCCAGGCCGAGCTGTTCCAGGTCGGAGGTGACCTTGAGGGAGGGGATCGTGATGCTGACGGGCCGGGAGGCGGGCAGAGCGGCCGCGGGCGGCTCGGGGGCGGGCGGCTGTGTCCGTGAGGCGGCCGGCGGGCGGGCCTTGTCGGTGGCGGTGGGCGGGGCGGGCTGCTGCCGGCCGATTCCCAGTGCCAGCAGCAGCCCGCCGGTCAGGAGCAGGGCGGTGACGGCGGCGAGGGGAACGTGCCGCCGCCGGGACGACCTGCCGTGCGCCTTCTCGTCGGGTGTCCCGTACATCGCTTCACCTGTCCCTGTCGTCCGTCCGGCTGTGTCGGGGCGTCGATCGGTGCGGAGCCGGTCGTCAGCCGTCGTGCCGGACGTCCGGGGTCCGCGTCCGGCGGCGTACGGCGAACAGTCCGCCGGCCGCGAGGACGGCCGCGCCCCCGGCCGCGAGCAGGCCCGGCGACTCCATGCCCTCGGTGGAGCCGCCGCCGGTCTCGACGCCGCCCACCGGCATGGAGCCGACCGCGGCGCCCTTGACCATGCCGCAGGTGGCCGGGGCGGTCGCCTCCTGGGGGAGCTTCGGGTCGAGTTCGCTCTTGCCCTTGCCGAAGTCGTACTCGCCGTTCCCGTTCGGGTCGATGCCGTGCTGGACGAGGTGCAGGTCCTTGAAGTGGTCCGCCACGTCCTGGGAGACGGTGATGGTCCGCGAGTACGTCAGCTTGCCGTCCTTGTCCGCGACGGGCATCCGGTCGACGGCCAGGCCGCTGTCCTTGGACGTGTCGCCCTTGGTGGTCAGCGAGATGTTGATGTCCCCGTACGTCGGCAGTCCCTCGGCGGTGGAGACGATGCCGTCGCCGTCCTTGTCGGCGCTCCGGTCCGGGCAGCGGAAGTCGTGGCCATCGGTGGAGCCGTGGATGTGCTGGGCGTGCGGCTGCCCGGGCACCAGACCCCGGGCGTCGATCTTCACGGTGAGCTTGACGCCGTCCAGACTGACCAGGGCGGCGCCGGTGGCCCCGGAGTCGTTCAACTGCTCCAGGTCGATCTGGTACGTATCGCCGTCGGCCGCCTTCGTCGTGCTGCCGGTGTGGCCGTCGTGCGCGAAGGCGGGTACGGCGACGCCGAGAGTGAGCGCGGCAGGCACGATGAGCAGGGCGGTGAGGCGAGTTGTACGGCGGGCTATCACAAGAACACATCCCCTTCCGGCTGTTGCGGCCGAGACCGCAACAGCGTGCGGTCGCTGATGTTCCTTATTCGGTGCCGCTCGCCGGATTGATTGGTCGGGGCACGACGAACATCGACGGAGAGGGCGATCGGCCGCCCGGCCTATCCGAAGGTGAAGGCGTAGGCCCGCAGGCCGTCGTCCAGGCGCAGTTCGAGGCGGGCGGTGCGCGGCTGTTCGTCGTCCGTCAGGCGGTACAGGGTCGGCGACCCGGACACGTCGATCGTCCTGGCGGTCCTGCCGTCCACGACGACGGTGACCTTTCCGGTGCCGGCGAGGACGAGGTTGGCGTTCTTGGCGCGGTAGGTGAAGGCGAGACGGGCGTCGGGGCCTGCGGTGAAGTGCTCGTACCCGGCCGTCCAAGTGCCTTCCAGGGAGAGCTTGTTGAGGGGGAGGCGGTCCTGGGGGAAGCGGTAGACGGCGGCCTTGTCGTCCACCAGGGGGGTGCCGACGTAACCACGGATGCGCAGGTTGCTCAGATACGTCTCAGGAGTGCGGCCCGCGGTCAGGTCGTCCATGGCCCGGCCGGTCGGCTCGGGGAGGACGACGGCCGGGTCAGCCTGTCGCAGCAGCTCCCGGATCATCTTCTCGGTCCGGTCGTACTGGCCCTCGCCGAACTTGAGGTAGCGGACGGTGCCGTTGGCGTCGATGAGGTACTTCGCGGGCCAGAAGCGGTTGCGGTAGTTGTCCCAGGTGGTGAGGTCGTTGTCGAGGGCCACCGGCCAGGTCACGCCGAGCCTCTTGGCGCCGGAGACGACGTTGCCGCGCTTCTTCTCGAAGGCGAACTCGGGTGAGTGCACGCCGATGATCCGCAGCCCGGCGTCCTTGTAGGCGCGCTCCCAGTCCCGCAGATGGGGCACCGCACGCTGGCAGTTGATGCAGGAGTAGGTCCAGAAGTCGATCAGGGTGACCTTGCTGCGCAGGCGGAATGCGGGCGAAGGGCTTCTCCAGCACGCGTTCGACCGGCGGAAGGATCAGGCCGAGCCCGATGAGCACGAGCAGACCCAGACCGATGTAGCGCAGGATGTCCTGCGGCAGCCCGAGCGCGGAGATGATCGTCACGCCGAGCAGGGTGAAGAAGGCGAAGCTGACGACGAGTCCGGCCACGACGGCGTACGGGCGACGGTTGCGCGGTGCGCGTTCTGCCGTATCCAGTACGGGGGTGGTCAGCGCCGACGTGCGCCCGGCCGCACCGCCCTGCGGCCGGGCCGCGTCCGTACCCGGCCCCTCGGTCGCCGCGGCCCCCGGCTTCGTACGGTCACCGTCCTCGCCGCCGCTCCCGCCCGCCAGGAACACCACGGGGAGGACGGGAAGGATGCAGGGCGATACCGCGGTGATCAGCCCTCCCAGCAACCCGATCAGGGCCAACGTGAGCATGCCGGTCACCCTCCGTCAGGAGTGCGGCTGACCCGCGCCTCCTTCATCAGGTATTCGTCGCCGCAGGCCGTACGGCTTGGCGAGCGCGGCTGGAGCGGCTTGGGGAGCGCGGCTGGAGCGCGGGGGAGAGGCGGCCGGAGAGGTTCGGGTCCCGGGGCGCGCCGCACACCCGGCTGCGCCGGTCGGACGGGGCTGCGGCGGAATCCGCGATGCGCCGGCTGACGATTTCCCGGGCACCGCGATGCGAGCTGATACAGCTGGGCACCGGTTGACGATTCTCGCGGAATCCGCCATGTGCTCGGCGCTGTTTGGCGATTCCCGCAGGAACTGCCTTGCGCTCGGCGCTGTTTGACGATTCCCGCCGGTCAGTGCGCCGGAATCCGCTGGCCGGCCAGTCGGCGCACCAGGCTCACCATGGCGGCGCGTTCGTTCTCCGGGCTCGCGGCGCCGCCGAAGATCATGCGGACGGCCTGCGGGACGCTGAACCACCAGGCGCCGAGGGCGAGGACCGCGTAGAAGAGGTCGTCGGGCTCCAGCGCGGGGTCGAGGTCGCCCCTGGCCTGGGCCTCCGCCAGGGCCTCGACCCGCGAGCGGTAGACGGCGGTCCGCTCGGCCTCGCGCAGGGCCGGGGCGCCGTCGTCGCGCAGCCCCTCCCAGTGCAGCAGGCGGATGAACTGCGGGTGCGACCGGTGGTAGTCGTACAGCTTCCCGGCGTATTCGCCCAGGTCGGAGGCTTGGTCGGCGGTCAGCGGGATGGCGTCGGCGATCCGTTCCAGCTCTGCCTCCAGGACGTGGCCGAAGAGCTTCTCCTTGTTGCCGAAGTACTGGTAGATCCGCTCCGGGTTGACTCCCGCCCGGCTGCCGACGCGTGCGACCCGTGCGCCTTCGAAGCCGTGTTCGGCGAACTCGTCGATGGCGGCGTCGAGCAGGGCTTGTTTGGTGCGCGCGGTGTCCCAGGGCATGGGTCCATGCTACCCGTCCCCAAATGATTGTTTGGAATCCTGGCCGTCCCGTGGTTACAGTCCAATCATCCGTTTGGAATTTTCACGGCCCCCAAGGAGTCGATCTGCCATGTCCCACCCCGCGCCTTCCGGCCCGCCCCCCAAGCACCACATGGCCCTCATGATCTGGATGTCGGTCTTCCCCACCCTCACGGCGCTGGAGCTTCTGCTCCACACCTGGCTCGCCCGTCTGCCGATGGTTCTGCAGACCCTGGTGCTGAGCGCGCTCGTCGTGCCGACCGTCGTCTACGTCCTGATGCCCCGGCTCCACCGCGTCCGGGGCCGGCTGCTCGCCCGGCGCGCCCTGAGGGGGACGGCCTAGGGGCGTGGTTCGGACAGGCTGCCCGCCCGGCCGGCCGGGCAGCGCGTTCCGGCACCGTGCGCGGGCTATTCCTGCGGGCCGTCGAGGTCGGGGAACGAGTCGAGGTCAGGGAACGAGTGGTGCTCGTGAGCAACCACCCATCGTCCGGCCTCCTTGCGCAGCCCCAGGGTCAGCCGCAGCCGGAAGCCGGGACGGGCGGCAAGCTCCTCGGGCGTCCCGCAGCGCAGCAGGGCGTACGCGAACGCGACGTCCTCTCCGGCGGTGACCTCCAGCTCATCGAGGCCGAAGTGCGCCCCCTGCGCCTGCCATGCGAGGAACGGCGGCCAGACCTCCCGGTAGGCGGCCAGGCCCCGCACACCCTCGTACGGCGGTGGTACGTCGAACATGACGATGTCCTCGGCATGGTCGGCCACCACGCCGCTCAGGTCACCGCGGTGCACCGCCCGCGTCCACTCGTCGATCAGGGTGCGGATCTGCTCGGAGTCGTCACGCATCGCGATTCCCTGTCCTCTCGCTGCCGGGCCACTGCCGGGTCGCTGTCGGGTTGCGCCCGTGCTGTCGGGTTCGTGCTGTCGGGTCGCGCTCTCGTGCGGGGCCTTCACAGGAGACGTCGGAGCCGCCGGTGGCCCTTCGACATCGTCCGTGCCGCGTCGTCTGTGCCGCATCGTCCGCGCCGCCCCTGTGTCCCGGCGCGTGATCGAAGCCGGTCGCGGTGGTCTATCGAAGCCGCCCGCGGTGGGTTTTCGGCGGCCGGTCCGGCTTGGAGCCGGGGAGGTCTGGGGCCGGGAATGTCAGTGCCTCGGGCCATACTCGTGCCGTGGCGCCACCCGGGCGCGGCGGCACGAGGAGAGCGACATGGCTGAGGTGCTGGTCTTCCACCACGGGCACGGGCTGACCGCCGGCGTTCGCGAGTTCGCCGAGCGGCTACGACGGGCCGGACACACCGTCCACGTCCCGGACCTGTACGAGGGGCAGGTGTTCGGCACCCTCGAAGAGGGCATCGGTTACGCCGAGAGGGCCGGGTTCGACACGATCACCGCGCGCGGAGTCGCCGCCGCCGAGGGGCTGCCCGCCAAGCTCGTCCACATCGGCTTCTCGCTCGGCGTCCTGCCGGCGCAGAAGCTGGCCCAGACCCGCCCCGGCGCGCAGGGCGCGCTGCTGATCGAGGCGTGCGTCCCTGCCTCGGAGTTCGGCGGCTGGCCCCGGGAGCTCCCGGTCCAGATCCACGGCATGGACGCGGATCCGTTCTTCTCCGGGGAGGGCGATGTCGACGCCGCCCGCGCGATCGTCGGGACGGCCACGGACGCGGAGCTGTTCCTCTATCCCGGCGACCGGCACCTGTTCACCGACAGCAGCCTGGCGTCCTACGACGAACAGGCCGCAGCACAGGTCAGTCATCGGGTGCTCGGCTTCCTCGACCGCATCACGTGAGGATCCACAGCCTGATCCATGTCCGGATGGCGACCTCGCGGCCCGTCCACCGTCCCGTTCGACCGGCCGCCCCACGGGACCACGACGGCTCAGCTCCCAGCACCCCACGCGGGCAACCGGGCACGGACTTGACCTTGACACGGTGACAAGGTTTTCGCTGGGGCGCAGGAGGTGGTCCCCATCAACACGACCGACGTGACCACGCAGCACACCCGATGGATCAACGCCCTGGGCGCCGAGGACTCTTCGGTCCGGCTTCAGGCCGCCCTGGCGGCCGGCTCGAACCCCGACCCCGTCCTCCTGGAAACGCTCGTCGAGCAGTGCGCGGTCGAGCCCGACTTCTTCGTACGGGACATGCTGTCCTGGGCGCTGCTCCGCCTCTCGCCGGAGATCACCCTGCCTCGGATCCGCAGGGAGCTGGACTCCGAGCGCGACCAGGCCCGCAGCCAGGCGCTGCACACGCTGTCCAAGATCAACGACAGCAGCACGTGGACCTGGATCACCCGCGACATGCTGCGCGACGCCGCCGACGAGGTCGCGCGGACCGCGTGGCGCGCGGCGGTCGTGCTCGTGCCCGAGGGCGAGGAGAAGGGCCTGGTCGACGAGCTGGTCCTCCAGCTCGGGCGCGGTGACCGCAGCATGCGGCTGAGCCTGAGCCGGGCCCTTGTCGACCTCGGCGAGGTGATCAGGCCCGCCCTGGAGAAGGCCGCCAACCACCCGGACCCGGACGTGGCGGCGCACGCCCGCGCCACCGAGCTGCTCCGGCAGGACCCGGAGACCGGTTTCGACGCGGCGATCGAAGAGGCGAAGCGTACGGTTAATCTCGGCCCGGACCGCGCGGCCGAGGTCGAGAAGGCGGCCGAGGCGGCGGCTGCGGCAGCGGACCTCCGGGCGGGGGAGACCGACGAGTCCGCGGCGGCGGCCGCGCGGGGCGAGTCGGCCGAGCGGGCCGAGGCCGCCCACCGGGCCGAGGCCGCCGACCGGGCCGATTCGGCCCACCGGGTCGAGGCTGCCGAGGCCGCAGAGGGCGAGGAGAGCGCAGGTTGCTGATCGGTGAGGTGGCTCGTCGTTCCGGGGTGAGCACCCGGATGCTCCGGCACTACGACGCCATCGGGCTGGTGCGGCCGACGGGCCGCACAGTCGGCGGCTACCGCGAGTACTCGGCCGAGGACGTCCGCAGGATCTTCCATGTGGAGAGCCTGCGGTCCCTCGGGTTGTCGCTCAAGCAGATCGGGCGCGCGCTGGAGGATCCGGCATTCACGCCGTCCGCCCTGGTCAGCGACCTCATCCACTGGGCGGAGGACCGTCTGGTGCGCGAACAGGAGCTGCTGGAGCGGCTCCGTGTGATCGATGCGTCGGAGCCCACCGGCTGGCAGGACGTCCTGCGCGTCGTCGAACTCATGCGGGAACTCGACTCGACCAGCCCCGCGCGCAGGCAGCAGGCCGTCCTGACGCGGCCGGAAGACGTGTCGGTCCCGGCCGAGCTCCTGGTCGGGGCGGTCCTGGCCGAATCCGACCCCCATGTCGCGGGCGCGCTGCGCTGGGCACTCGCCCGAGCGGGCGGCGAGGGCGTGGCGGCGCTGGCGGCCGTCGCGCGCTCGGAGGACGTGGACGTCAGGCGGCGCGCGGTGCTGGCGATCGCCGAGCTGCCGGAGGGCCCGCCGGTGACCGCGGCGCTCACCGACGCCCTCGGGGACCCGGACGCGACGGTGCGCGGGCACGCCGCTCTGGTCCTCGGCCGGCAGGGAGTGGCGGCGGCCGGGCCCACGCTCGTCGGCATGGTGGTCGAGGGTTCCAACGACGTGGAGGCGGCGGAGGTCCTCGGAACGCTGTCCAAGGACCCCGAACGCGCGGAGCGGATCGCGACTGCCCTGGCCGACGAACTCGCCGCTCCCACCGCGGACTCGGGGACACGGATCCGGCTGACCCAGGCGCTGGTCGAACTGGAGGGAACCGCCGCGCGGGAGATCCTGCGCCACTTGGCCCACGACGAGGACCGGGCAGTCGCCCTCGTGGCGTCGGCCCTGGTGGGAGTCCGGGACGAGCGAACCGATCAGGACTCCTGAAGCCCTGAAGCGTGAGACGCGGACGACTCCCGGAGACGCATCGGACAGGCGGCTCGTGGCCTACGTCGGCGCGTCGGCGCGTCGCCGCAGAGCCGAGCGCGCGGCCGCGCGGCCGCACGGGCATGTGGCCGCGCGGGCCCGTGGTCGGACGGCGAACGGCTCCGCCCTCGGGTGAGGGGGAGCCGTCTCGAATGCCTTCCGCTGCCGTCCGCCGAGTTGATCAGGCACGTCGTCGATTGCCGGTGATCACGCGGTAGAGGGCCAGCAGGATCAAGGAGCCGACAATGGCCGCGATCCACGTGGAGATCTCGAAGAACCCGTCGATCGAGTCGATGCCGAAAATGACCTTGCCGAGCCATCCTCCGAGCAGACCGCCCGCGATGCCGATGAGGATCGTGATGATGATGCCGCCCGGGTCCTTGCCCGGCATCAGCAGCTTGGCGATGATGCCCGCGAACAGCCCGATGAAGATCCACGCGATGATGCCCATAATGCTTCTCCTGCCTGCGGATATAAAGTCTGCGTTAACGTCTCGTCTGTTCCGGCCGGGAGTTTTCAAACCCTTGGGCGCCAGGCACTTCAACCCTGCTGACCGCGCCGGTGAGTTGGTCCCGCTCGCGTGAACGGTTCTGGTCCTGAACGGGATGCCCGCGTCACACTGATGCGAGGCCCTGAGGCGAAACGAGACTCCGCGCCGGTCCGCGGCCTTGACATGCCGTGAACGGTGCGCGGAGAGCCGGAGAGGAAGTGCTCGTCGTGACGGAGATGCCCGAGCGGGAGAAGGCGGAGCTGCGGATCCCGAAGCCCGCCCTGGACGCGTTGGCCGCCGCCCTGGAAGTCCGTACGGTCGCCACGGTGAAGGACGCCGGTGGCCTCGACTGGTACTACCCGATGGGAACGCGGGAGGTGGACCACGTCGAGTTCGCCCTCCTGCCCGGCGGCGAGGAGGTCCTCCTGCGCATGTCCTCGGACCGCGGGCGGACGCTCGTCGTCACGATCGAACAGTGGCATCACCTGGTCGGCCACATCACCCGGCCGGAGATGATGGACGGCTGAACCTCCGGATGAACGGCTGAACCTCCGGGCGGGCCGATGCGCACGGCCCGCCTGCCCCCTGTGTACGCGGCCCGCCTGCCCTCTTGTGCGCGGCCCGCCTGCCGGCGTGCCCGCCTGTGCGCGGCCCGCCCGTCCGCCCGTCCGTCTCGCGATGTTGACCAAAACCCGATGTGTCCCAACAGGCAGTGCCCCAACAGCCAATAGATAGGACGCTGTTGAAGTTCATATGGTGCTCGCCGTACGGACGGCGGCCCGAGCGGGGCACCGTCCCTCCACCAACGAGGGGACACACAGACTCATGCGCATCAGCGCGCCAGGAAAGGCCGTCATAGGCGCCACTCTCGGCGCTCTCCTCCTCACCGGCATCAGTGCCGCGACCGCGCAGGACGTGCCGGCGCAGCGCAGCATCAGCGTCGCGAAGGTCCCGGCCGTCAAGAACGTGTACGTCGACACGGCGGCCGCGGCGAGCTGCAAGCTCAACACCATCACCGTCACCCGGACCAGCGTGTGCCTGCACATCAGCGCACGGCTCGACCTGCTCAAGAACGGCAAGCCGGTCGGCTCCGCCACCTTCGACGTCAAGCACTCGATGACGCTGAAGACCAACAAGCTGAAGTGGACGGAGAGCTTCACCGTCGGCAAGGCCAAACTCGTCAACGCCGGCGGCATCCGCACCAGCCTGTCCGTGGGCGGCGGCAAGGGCGTCAAGACGGCCGTCAAGTTCCCGCAGGGGTCCACCCTGGGCCCCGCCCGCAAGGGGACGGTCGGCTACGCCGCCGGCGTGGCCAAGAAGAAGCAGCTGAGCAGCCCCGCCTCCTACCGGTTCACCTTCACCAAGCCCGGCTACACGACAGGCGGCTTCTCCTACAACTCCGCCAAGTACCGCTGCGACGACACGTTCTGGGGACCCAAGCAGCGCACCAAGAACCCCGGCTGTGTCTTCCCGTCCGCCTCCCCGGTCTTCACCCTCTCCCGCAGCGACGCGAAGGTGAAGCAGTCCGCCAAGCACATCCTCGACGCCCAGCGCAAGATCGCCGGTCAGCCGGGCGCCGCCACCCCGCTGCACCGCATCACCAACGAGAAGACCATCAACGCCCACCGCAAGGCCATGTGCGCGAAGGTCCGCAACCCCGACCCCAAGAAGTACGACTGCGACGAGTACCCGTTCGCGGCCAGCAAGGAGGGCGGCAACCCGGCCCGCGGCAGCACCCGCATCATCTCCGCCAGTGACAACCGCAGCGCCGGCGCCCGGCTCGGCGGCTTCTACAAGGCCCAGCGCGTCCTCAACGGCGACGGGTACTACGTCCGCATCAAGTAGGCCACATCAACTAGGCGACGCAGCGGGCCTGTCGCAGGTCCCGTCTATCCTTTCGGGGTGTAGTCGGCAGGCCCGTTAAGCAGACTCAGCGAGCACGATGGGGTTCTCCATGAAGCGTTCCAACTGGCCGCTCCTCACCGGCCGCACCCGGCCGATCAAGTTGAAGGAGTGGGGCGACCTGGCGGTCATGGACCCCGACGCCGGCGAGCGGCAGCCGCACGGACGCGGGCTCCTGGCGGCCGAGAGGGACTGGCTGCAGATCGACGGCGGAATCGCCTTCGAGAACCCCATCGTCACCCTGTACGCCGGAGACGACCCGGGAGCCGAGAGCGGCTGGGACGAGGTCGAGGAGATCACCGTGATCTCCACGACCGGCTTCCTCGCCCTGTGCGACAGCGGATACGAGCCGTTGCGGAGGGAGAACCTCGCCACCGCGGGCGTCGGCCCCTACCTGGTCCGCGTCCACGCCGACGACCGGTCGTCGGACGGGAAGAAGCCCCGTTTCCTCATCCAGGTCATCCCCGGCGACCGTACGGGGGACGAGCCCCGTCCGCCCTCCTCCACGATCGAGGAGTCCGGCGGTCCGCTCCTGGTGCGCACGTCCTTCGAACATTCGGACGAGTGGTCACGCCTGCTTCGGGCCCTCGAAGACAGCTCGGCGCACTACGAGTCGATCACCGTCGTCGACAACCGTGCCTACGCGGGTTTCACGGCGGATCAGATCACGGCGCGGATCGGGCGCGATGACGAGGACTGGCCCGACAGCACGCTTGTCCTCATCGCTGATGAACCGGCCCTGGCCTCGGCGGAGTTCCCCCTGCTGGCCGTGAACAACGTGCCCGACGATGACGACGGTCCGTTCAGGATCACCCTCGCGGCGGCCGGTTCCTTCGTCGTCAACCTGGAGCTGGCGAACACGAGCTTCGGCGACTGGGCCAGTGGTGTCGACGCGGACGGCGTCTACCGGGAAGAGCACTACTGACCCTGTGGTCCCGAGGGTCCCGGGTCTTGGGGGCCGGGATCCCGAGTCCCGGGGTCCCGAGTCCCGAGGTCTGGTTCGCCACGTCGTCCCGGCGGCCGCGCTCTCAGCCCCCGGGACGTGCCCGTGCCCTCGGCCCTCAGGACGTGCCCGTGCCCTCGGCCCTCAGGACGTGCCCGTGCCCTCGGCCCTCAGGACGTGCCCGTGCCCTCGGCCCTCAGGACGTGCCCGTGCCCTCGGCTCCTCGGACGCGATGGTGGTCCGTACCCGTTCCGCATGGGTACGGACCACCATCGGGCGTGCTCAGGCCCCCGGCGGGACGCCCGTCTCATGGCACTCGCACCGCAGATCGCCGCACAACGTCTCGTGGGCGAGCACGGCCAGCACCGCGACCTGAAGCCGCGTCTGCTGCTCCAACTTCTCCACTATCCGTGCGATGTGCGCCTTCACCGTGCGCTCCGCGATACCCAACTCCCGTGCAAGAGCCCGGTTTCCCACTCCCGTGCCCACGAGAAGAAGCACTTCCCGTTCGCGGTCGGTCAGCCTTTTGAGCTTCCATGAATCCCGTACTGGATGGGTGCCCATCCGCCGGTAGGCGCAGGCGTGGCCCACCGCATCGGACCGTTCGGTCATCCGGCCCTCCCTGACCGCTGCCTTCTCCCCCGGAAGACCCCCGTGGTCCTGGGCGCGGCGGCGATCTTTTTCAATCTAGCGGTTCGCACTGACACGCACGGCCTTGTTTCCATACGGTCGCGGAGCTGTTGCCCGGCGTCCGAGAGCGCCTCCGCGTTCGGGACCGGCGAGGGTGAGCACGAATCCGTGCGCCGGGCGGAATGCCTCGCCGATCTCGTAAGCCTTGTTCACAGGGACTGCGGGGCCGGGCCGTCGACGCAACCGCTGCCGCTCAGTCGTTCCCCCAGTCCCAGGCGCCGAAGTACGCGGCTTCGCCGGTGCGGCGGGCCTCCTCCACCGCGCCGAGGCGGGTGAAGTCACGCGGTGGCATCAGCGCCTTCCACTCGGCCAGGGACAGGACGCGGACCTCGTCGTGCTCCTGCGGGTTCAGGGCGATGCCCCGGATCTGCGCTGCGGTGAGACGGCCGCCGTCGAAGACCATCCCGATCGTGCTGTAGGGCCACTCGGCACCGGGCAGCCCGTACACGGTGGCCAGCAGCCGGGGCGGTCCCGACACGGTCAGGCCGGTCTCCTCCCGGCACTCGCGCACGGCCGTCTCCCAGGGCCGTTCGCCCTTGTCCATCGTCCCGCCGACCAACTGCCAGGGGTGGGCGGGGGAGTAGACGGAGTGCAGCTGGAGCGGCCGGTCGTCCTCGTCGGTGAAGTAGAGGCACGCGAACGCGGTCGCCTTGAGAACCGTCTCGGCGTACTGCTCGGGCGGCAGCCAGGCCGGGCTGTCCGCCGTGCCGCTCGCCGCAGCGGGCGCTGCCGGACGCGTCATCCGCATCAGCGCCGGGCTGCCCGTGAAGCCCAGCTCGCGGTAGAGCGGTTCCGCCTCCACGCCGGCATGGAGCTCGAACAGCGTGACGTGCTCGACGTCGGCGAGGTGGTCGAGCAGCGTGGAGACCACGGCCCGGGCGTAGCCGCGCCGCCGGAAGTCCGGGTGCGTGGCGACGACGTGCACCCGGGCGGCCAGGCCCCGGGGGTAGGCCGGGGCCGGGAGCACGGCATGGATCAGCCCGAGGGCGCAGGCGGCGACCGTGCCGTCCGGGGCGTCGACGACAAAGGCCCGCGCGTCTCCCGCCGGCGTCAGCCGGGGCGCCAGCTCGTCCGCGCACCGCCGGATCCACTCCTCGCTCAGGGGCGCGGACAGGACGTGCTCGGAGCGCATCCGGATGATGCCCTCGGCGTCGGCGGGCGCCGCCGCGCGGACCGGGAACCGCCCCGTGGCCGCCTGCGGCTCGGCCGTGGCAACGGCGGGGAGGATAGCGGTGTCGGTACCGGTGCCGGTGGGGGCCGTGTCGGCGTTCACGGGGGTGTCTCCTGTCGATGAGTCGATGAGAGGGGTGCGTCCTGGCGTACCCGTACGGTGCCCTCACGCCCGTCCGGGACGGACAACAGCCCGGCCAGCGCCTCCCGCTCCTGCGCGGGTGCCGGGTCAGATACCGTTCGGCGGCCCTGCGGAGGGGAGCGGCTGGGCGGTACGTCATCACCTCGGGAGAACGTGGGGTGGCGGAGGGCGTACGGGTTCGGCAGCGCGCCCGCAGCTGATCGGGCGTCCGAAGTGATGCTGGGGCGGCTCGTGCGCGCGTCCCGTGCTGCTCGCCGTCCGGCTCGGGGGTGGCCTGCCGGGACGGCAACTTCTCGCATCGTAAGGGCTGTTGGGCGCGCCTACGGTAGAAGCCCCTCGAACGGGTGACAGTCGCGCTCATGCGTCTTCCGCCCTCTTCCGCCTCAGGTCAGAGACACGGAGGCGGTGCAGGCCGGAGGGCAGGAGTTGGCCGGGCCCGGGGGAGGGCGGGGAGGGGCCGGTGGCCGGTGGGGAGGGGGAGGCGGGGAGGAAGGAGGGCAGCGGGCTTCAGCTCTCCCGCCCGTCCCCGGCGCGGCGGATGACGGCCTGGGCCGAGGCGAGGCGTTCGGCTTCGTTGCGGCCCGTGATCTCGTGGCCTGTGGTCCCGTCTCCCGTGGCCCGGTCTCCCGTAACCCTGTCTTCTGGGGTCTCGTCGCCCACCGCCCCGTCGCCCGGGGTCCCGCCGCCCGTGACGGCGTCGGCCCAGTCGAGCAACCGGTGCAGCTGGGGGTCGGTCGAGGACGTGGCGATGCGAGGCTCCCCGACGACGACCTCCCCGCCCGTCCCGTCGACGGCGATGAGGGCGCCTTCGCGCAGGGTCCGCCCGCCCGCCCGTACGCAGCCCTCGGCGGCGTCGACGGTGAGGCCCGCCGCGCCCACCACGGCGGGTTTCCCCATCGATCGGGCCACGACGGCCGCGTGACTGGTGGGGCCGCCGCGGGCGGTGACGACGCCGGTGGCGGCGGCCAGGCCGTGCATGTCGAGCGGCGAGGTCTCGGGGCGCATCAGGATGACCGGCCCTTTCGCGGCCAGCCGTACGGCACTGTCGGCGCTGGTCGCCACGCGGCCGACCGCGACCCCCGGGCAGGCGCCCAGCCCCCGGGTGAAGAGGTCGCGGGGGTCGATCGCCGTGATCCGAGGCGTGGTCACATGCGCGAGATGCCGCGGTGAGACGCGGAGCAGCGCCTCGTCGCGCCCGATCGTTCCCGCGTCGGCGAGGTCGACCGCCACCCGGACCGCCGCCCGCCCGACGAGCCGCCCGGGTCGCACCTGAAGAAGCCACAGTTCGCCCGCCTCGAAGGTGAACTCCACGTAGCACGCGTCGCGGTAGTGCTCCTCGAGCCGGGACAGGGCGGACATCAGCCGGGTCCACACCTCGGGTTCCCGGCCGGCCAGCTCGCTCAGGGGCTCGGTCAGCGATGTCCCCGAGACGACGTCTTCGCCCTGGCGGCCGAACAGGACCTCCCCGAAAGGGACATGCTCACCGGTGTTGGGATCACGGCTGAACCCGACGCCCGTTCCGCTGCGTCGGTCGCGATTACCGAACACCATCGCCTGTACGGTCACGGCGGTGCCCAAGTCGTGCGATATGCCGTGCAATTCGCGGTACGTCTTCGCGCGCGGGGTGTTCCACGAGGAGAAGACGGCCGCGACGGCCAGCTCCAACTGCCGGGCGGCGTCTTCGGGTACGGGCTCGCCGCCGTGTTCAGCGATGAGCCGCTCGACATGCCGGATCGCCTCGGAGAGACGGCTCGTTCCGGTGCCCCGTCCGGCGGGAGCGCGATCGATGGCCGTCAGGCTCGTGCGGCCCACGCCGGTGACCTCGGTGGCGAAGCTGGTCAGGAACCGCAGCCGCGAGTCGAGGGCGAACCGCAGGTCGCCCGTCTCGTCGGCCAGGGCGGTGGTCGCCTCGGTGGTGAGCCCGAGGTTGAGGACGGTGCTCATCATGCCGGGCATCGACACGCTGCCGCCGGAGCGGACGGACACCGCCAGCGGCCGCCGCGAACCGCCGAACCCGCGGTCCGTGGCGGCTTCGAGACCGGCTACGGCGGCGGCCAGTTGGGCGTCGAAGCCGCCGGGGGGCCGTCCGGTACGGAGGAAGACGCGGCACGCCTCGGTGCTGATGACGAAGCCCGGCGGCACGGGCAGTCCCAGACGGCGGAGCACGATGAGGCCGTGCGCCTTGCTGCCCAGGACTTCCGCCGTCTCCTCCACCTCGGCGGAAAGCGGGTGGATCCAGGTCATCGCGGTGTCATCTCCGTGTCGTCCGTGTCGCCTTCGCTGGTTCGGCTTTGCGGGCCCCGGCTCCCTGCGCGGCAGGCGTGGGCAGGTGCGGCCGAGGGGGCGGTTCAGTGGCGCGGGATGCCCAGGGTGACCAGCAGGTCCTCGTGCAGGTGGAACCACACCGTGTGGTACGAGGAGGTGCTGTCCGCCACGTGCTCCACGGACCCGGCCCGCGCCCGGGCGAGGGCGTCCGCGAGCCGGACGGGATAGCGCCGGAAGCGGAGCAGCGCCCCGGACAGCTCGGCGCAGACGGGCTCGGCACGCTGATGGAAAGCCGTGAAGCGGTCGAGCACCCGGGCGTCGTAGGCGGGGTCGCTGTGGTCGTTCATCGTCAGGGCGCCGTCCGTGGTGCGGGTCTGCCATGCCGTGCAGAGGTCGAGCAGCTCGGGGTTGAGCACCATGAACCGGTCGAACGCCGCCATCACCCGGCCCCGGGCCCCGGCGGCCGCCAGCTCGTCCGCGATCCGCTCGGCGTCCGCGGCGCGGCCCTCCTCCGTAAGTCCCCATCCGCCGAAGTCGCCCGAGGCGTGGGTGACGAGTCCGGCCACGGCGAGGTCGATCAGTTCCGATTCGACGTCGGACTCGGGGAGTCCCGCCGCCCGGGCCACCCCGGCGAGGCCGGAGAAGCCGATGCAGCGGAGCGTGTGCAGCACCAGCAGGTCGTTGCTGGTGGGGTGGGACACAAGGGACTGGCTCATGGTGCGGCACCTTCCTGTTCCGTTCACGGTCACCGCCGCTCAGCGCTCAAGATACATCAATCATCCCGATGTTGAGAACATGCGAATGGGGGCGGCCCGCAGTGCGGCAGGGCGAGGCGGGAGTCCGCTGTGCGGTCGGCAGGGAAGTCCGGTGTCCGAGGCGTGATCTGCGCCGGGGGCGTGATCGACACGGCCCCGGGTAACTGAGCGCATATGTTCAAGCATCGGCGTCAAAGAGTTGCGTGCGTACTGCTGGTCGGCTGGGCGGGACTGGCCTTCGTGGAGCGGTGGGCCGAGCAGACGTCCTGGTCGCGGGCCGTGATGCACGGCTTGGTGTGGGCGTGCGTGGTGGCCGGCACGTGGTGGTTCGCCGAGATGACCCAGGGGCGAGCGGCCCGAGCGGGGGAGTCCCGCAAACGCTCCCGAATCTGAGGCGACGTCTCCGGCCCCTGCCGGGAAAAGCCCTGCCCGCCGGGAAAGGCCCTGCCCGCAGCCAAAAGGGAAGGGGCAGGAGAGAAGAGGGCGATTGGCCGAGGCTCAGCTCGAACTGGCCGGTGTGGAGGTGTCCAGGGCCACCGATATGGCCAGCAGGCCGAGCGCCGTTCCCATCAGGTAGCGCTGCGCCTTGAGCCAGGAGGGGCGGCGGGCGAGGAAGACGGCGATGGCTCCGGCCGCCAGGACGATGCTCAGGTTGACGGTGAGCGCCACCACGATCTGGACGGACCCGAGCACGAAGCCCTGGAACAGCACGTGCCCCGCCTCCAGGTTGATGAACTGGGGGATGAGGGAGAGGTACATGATGGCGATCTTCGGGTTGAGCAGATTCGTCATCAGCCCCATCGTGAACAGCCTGCGCGGAGAGTCGTGGGGCATCTCCTGGGGAGCGAACACGGCTACGCCGCCCGGCCTCAGGGCGGTCCACGCCAGATAGGCCAGGTATCCCGCGCCGGCCAGCTTCACCGCGACGTACAACTCGGGGACGGCGATGAAGACCACCGACAGTC
The DNA here is from genome assembly GCF_046548915.1 of Streptomyces sp. cmx-18-6. Classification (NCBI taxonomy): domain Bacteria; kingdom Bacillati; phylum Actinomycetota; class Actinomycetes; order Kitasatosporales; family Streptomycetaceae; genus Streptomyces; species Streptomyces sp. cmx-18-6. The sequence goes on from NZ_JAEBEP010000005.1 coordinate 58,977, forward strand.
CGAGGTTCGTCGCCAGCAGGTAGACCAGGAACCCCACCGCGACGCCGCCGAGGGACACCACTCCGGCGCGCCTGCCCTGTGTGATGCTCCGGGAGACGAGATAGATCATGTTCGGGCCGGGGGTGAGCACCATTCCCAGGGCGACCATCGCGACCCCCAGCACTCCCGTCAGCTCCACCATGGCTCTACGTCGCTTTCTGTTCGGCAAGACGGTCGGTCAGGGCAATTCGAGTGTAAGTTCCCTCGTTGCTCGGTTCAATGCCGCACATTGATCTCGGTGCAATGTTGTGCTTCGATGGCGCTGAGTACGCGGTCGGCCCGATACGGAGATCGGTCCGGGAATCGATCCAGGAATGGGTCCAGGAATCGGTCCGGGAACGGTGCCGGTCGCGGCCGGGAACGGGGCCGGGCACCGGCCAGGTGCGGGAGGCGAGGGCTCGTGAAGGACTACCGGAGCGTCGCCGACGCGGTGGCGAAGGAGATCGGGGCGGGCCGGCTCAAGGCCGGCGACCGGCTCCCCACGCAACGGGAGTTCGCCCGGAAGTACGGCATCGCCCCGTCCACCGCCACGCGCGTCTATCAGGAGCTCGCCCGCCGGGGCCTCACCGTGGGCCATGTGGGCCGCGGCACTTTCGTGTGCGAGGCTCCGGGCGCCCCGGCCCCCGCCCCGGCGCTCTCCGAACCCGCCGACAGCCGCGTCGACCTGGAGCTCAACTACCCGGTGGTGCCCGAACAGGCCGGGTTGCTCGCGGCCGGGCTGGGCCGGCTGCTGCGCCCGGACCGGCTGGAGCCCGCGCTGGGCCCGGTCGGGGCGGTGGGCACCCCCGCCGCGCGCGAGGCCGCCGCCGATCTGCTCGCGCGGGGCGGCTGGAGTCCCGGACCGGAACGCGTCCTTTTCGCCGGGAGCGGCCGCCAGGCGATCTCGGCGGTCGTCGCCGCGCTGACCCGGCCGGGCGCGCGGCTGGGCGTCGAGGAGTTGACGTACCCGGTGCTCAAGGCGATCGCCACCCGGCTCGGCGTCACCCTGGTCCCGCTGGCCATGGACGCGGACGGGCTCGTCCCCGAGGCCGTGGAGGAGGCGCACCGCACCGAGCCGCTGCACGCCGTCTACGTACAACCGGTCCTGCACAACCCGCTGTCGCTGACCATGCCCGCGAACAGGCTGGACCACCTGGCCGACGTGCTGCTGAGGTGCGGGATCCATGCGATCGAGGACGCCGTCTGGGCCTTCCTCAGGGACGACCTGCCGCCCCTCGCGTCGCGCGCGCCCGAGCGGACGGTACTCGTCGACAGCCTGTCCAAGCGGCTGTCCCCGGGGCTCTCCCTCGGGTTCGCCGTGGCCCCCGCCGCCGTGACGGGCAAGGTCGCCGCCGCGCTGCGCTCGGGAGGCTGGACGCCCATGCGGTTCCCCCTGGAGGCGATGGCCCAGTGGCAGGCGGACGGGGCTGTGGCCGCGTTGGTGCGGGCCAAGCAGCGGGAGGCCGGGGTGCGGCAGGAGATCGCGGAGGGCCACCTCGGTGACTTCGTGACGCGCGGGGCCGCCCGTTCGTACTACCGCTGGTGGGAGCTGCCGCGCCCGTGGCGCGCCGACACCTTCGTCGCCGCCGCGGCACGGCACGGCATCGCGGTGACCCCGGCCGCCGCGTTCGCCGCGGGCCGTCACCGCGGGCCGCACGCGATCCGCATCGGCCTGGCCTCGCCCACCGCGAAGACCCTTTCCCGGGCCCTCGCGACCCTCGGCGACCTCGCCCGCTCCGCCCCCGACGACCTGGCCCAGGACTGAGAGACCCCACGCAGACCTGGCCCAGGACCGAGAGGGGTCCCTCGGGGCGGTGGGGCGAAGGGCGCCAGGTCAGGGATCGAGGAGCGGGCGGACAACTGACCGGAAGGTCACCGGCAACTGACCGGCAGTCGACATTCTGTGCGTGCGTCGCCTTCTCAAAAGTTGTGCTGTGTGAAATTGTACTGTCGCATAGCACCCTGCGTGTCCATGTCAATCACATGGATGGGCGGGTGCCGCTCCGCCATCCCCACCCCGTCCCATCCCACCCTCATCCCCCCACCCGCATGGGGTGAGCCTTCAGAGGAGGCAGCTGGTGAGACCAGCTTGGATGCGTCAACGCGCGGTCAGCCTGGCCGTGTTGACGCTCTGCATGTGCCTGGGCCCGATATCGCTCGGCGCCCCGTCGTACGCGTCCGCTCCGCCGTCCCCGTCCGCCGGTGCGTCTTCGTCGGCCGACGCGATCGTTGCGGACGCCCCGGCCCCTTCGGCCCACAAGTCCACCCTCTCGTCCCCGACTTCGCCATCGTCGGACGGCGACGGGGAAATCCCGCCCGCCGCCTCCCTCCGGCCGGACGGCGCGTCCGAGCCCGAGCCCGAGCACGTACGTGACACGCCGCTGCCGGTCGACGAGCGGGGCCCGGCCCCGGCGTCCGACGCGGCGCACAGGCGCGACTACGACCGGCCCGCCGAGAGCCCCGGAGCCGCTGCCACCGCCGCCTGCGATCCTGCGGACTTCACCTCCCGTACCGGAAACGCCCTCGTCCAGCAGATCAAGGCGTCCACCACGGCCTGCGTCAACACGCTGTTCGGCCTGAGGGGCGAGAACGCGCGCCTGGCGTTCCGTGAGGCGCAGATGGCGACGGTGGCGTACGCGCTGCGCGACGCCTCGGCCTCCTATCCGGGCAACGGGAGCACCGGCGTACCGCAGTTGGTGCTGTACCTGCGGGCCGGGTACTACGTGCAGTGGTACAACGAGTCGACCGTGGGGCCGTACGGGCCGCCGCTCACCACCGCGATACGGTCCGGGCTCGACGCGTTCTTCGCCTCGCCGCGCTCGCGCGATGTGACCGACGCCAACGGCGAGACGCTGTCCGAAGCGGTCATCCTCATCGACAGCGCCCAGGAGAACGCCCGTTATCTGGGCGTGGTCAAGCGCCTGCTCGCCGACTACGACAGCTCGTACAACGGGCTCCGGCACATGCGCAACGCCGTGAACAGCACCTTCACCGTGCTCTTCCGGGGGCATCAACTCCCGGCGTTCGTCGCGGCGGTCACGGCGGACCGGTCCACCGCCGACGCGGTCCACTCCTTCGCCTCCCGCCACCTCTCCCTGCTGGGCGCCGACCATGCGTTCCTCGTCACCAACGCGGGCCGCGAACTCGCCCGCTTCCTGCAATACGGGGCCCTGCGGCCCACGGTCCGCCCGCAGGTCAAGGAGCTGCTCGACCGGACGTCCATCACCGGCGCGACCGCGCCCCTGTGGGTGGGCCTGGCCGAGTCGGCCAACTACTACGACGCCGGCAACTGCGCCTACTTCGCGACCTGCGACCTTCCCGACCGCCTGGACAGGGCGGCCCTGCCGGTCAGGCACGACTGCAGCGGCAGCCTGCGCATCCGCGCCCAGGAGATGTCGGCCGCCCAACTCGCCTCCACCTGCACCAGCTTGGCGAACCAGGACGCGTTCTTCCACGACATCGCCCGCGCGGACGGGCCGGTGGCCGGAGACCGCAACACCCGACTTGAGGTCGTCGTCTACAACTCCAGCGGCGACTACGGGACATACGCGGGCGCCATGTTCGGCATCGACACCGACAACGGCGGTATGTACCTGGAGGGCGACCCGTCCGCCGCCGGCAACCAGCCGCGCTTCATCGCGTACGAAGCCGAGTGGCTCAGGCCCGACTTCCAGATCTGGAACCTCAACCACGAGTACACCCACTACCTCGACGGCCGCTTCAACATGGCCGGCGACTTCGCCGCCGGGATGGGCACCCCGACCGTCTGGTGGGTCGAGGGATTCGCCGAGTACGTCTCCTACTCCTACCGGCGACTCTCCTACGACGCGGCCCTCGCCGAGGCGGGCAAGCGCACCTACCCGCTGAGCACCCTGTTCGACACCACCTACGACAACAGCGACAGCACGCGGGTGTACCGCTGGGGCTACCTCGCGGTCCGCTACATGCTCCAGTCCCGCCGTACGGACCTGGACACCGTCCTCGGCCACTACCGCACCGGCAACTGGAACGCGGCCCGCACCCACCTGAAGTCCACCATCGGCACGCGCTACGACGCCGACTGGAACGCCTGGCTCACCGCCTGCGCGGCAGGCGACTGCGGCACCGCCACCCACCCGCCCAACCCGCCGGGCCTGCCCGAGTGCACCCTCCCCGAAGCGACGCGGCTCGATCGGAACTGCGCGCGCTCCGGAGTGTCGGCCCGGGCGGGCGACTACGCCTACCTCACCCTGTACGTCCCCGCCGGTACGCCGCAGTTGCGCATCCGCACGCACGGCGGCACGGGCAACGCCGACCTCTACCACCGGGCCGGTTCCTGGCCGTCGAAGACCTCCTACGCCCACCGGTCCGCGGGGCCCGGCAACACCGAGACGGTGACGGTGGCTTCGCCCGCCGCCGGCTGGCACTACGTCTCCATCGCCGCCGAAGAAGCGGTCTCCGGACTCGTGGTCTCCGCCGAGTACTGAGCCGGCCGGTGGACGCCTGCTGCCCGTCGCGGGTCCCGGGGGAGCAGGCGTCCGACCGTCCGATCCGGCGGAAAGGAGGTCTTGGCAGCCTCTGCGTTATGTGACATGTTACTGCCGTGCTCAAGGGAGAGTCCGTGGATCTCGTCGTGATCGGCGCCGGAGTCGTCGGCGCCGCGTGCGCCTATTACGCCGCTCGGGCCGGTCTGTCGGTGGCCGTGGTCGACCGGGGGCCCGTCGCGGGCGGCACGAGTGGCTGCGGTGAGGGCAACCTCCTGGTCTCGGACAAAGGGCCCGGTCCGGAGCTGGAGTTGGCGCGGATGTCGCTGGCGCTCTGGAGTGAGCTGGCGCAGGAGCTGCCCGCAGACGTCGAGTTCGAGGCCAAGGGCGGACTCGTGGTCGCTGAGGACGCCCAACAACTGCGATTGCTCGGCGAGTTCGCCGCAGCGCAGGCGCGTGCCGGTGTGGCGGTGGGGCAAGTGGACGCCGATGCCCTCCGCGACCGGGAGCCGCATCTCGCTCCCGGCCTCGCCGGAGGGTTCCACTACCCGGAGGACGCCCAGGTCCAACCGGCCCGTGCCGCCGCCCACTTGCTGGAGCACGCCGGACGCGCGGGTGCGCTGGTCTTCCTGGGGGAGGAGGTCACGGAGGTGACGCTCACCCCGCGCGGCCGGGTGAGCGGGGTGCGGACCTCGCGCCGCCGACTGGCGGCCGGGGCGGTCGTGAACGCGGCCGGCACCTGGGCGGGCCGGATCGCCGAACTGGCGGGCTCCTTCCTGCCTGTCCAGCCTCGACGCGGCTTCGTCCTCGTCACCGAACCCCTGCCCCCGCTGGTGCGGCACAAGGTATACGCCGCCGGATACGTCGCCGATGTGGCCAGCGGAGGAGCGGAGTTGCAGACCTCGCCCGTCGTGGAGGGGACGCCAGCGGGCCCGGTCCTCATCGGCGCGAGCCGGGAGCGCGTGGGGTTCGACCGCCGGATCTCCCGCGAGGCCGTCCGGCGACTGGCCGCCGCCGGGACGGGGCTGTTCCCGGTCCTGTCACGGGTGCGTGTCGTCCGGGTGTACTGCGGCTTCCGCCCGTACCTGCCCGACCACCTGCCGGCGATCGGCCCCGACCGCCATGTGCCCGGGCTCTATCACGCCTGTGGGCACGAGGGCGCGGGGATCGGGCTCGCTCCGGCGACCGGGCTGGTCATCGCCCGACAACTCACGGGCGCGGAAACGGGGGTTGACGTGAAGCCGTTCGACCCGGGGCGGTTGGCGGGACCCGCCGACGCGCGACCGGCTTCCGCGTGAGAACTCCCGTACGGGACCTTCTGACCGGGCACTCGCGTGCGACGGCTTTCCTTGCAAGTTCCCTACGAGAAAGGAGGCCGGCGGTCCATGCGACGCAGAGCCGAACCGCCCGCCGAGGCCGGGTCCGTCCGCTTCGCCTTCGACGACCGTGCCGTCGCCGCCCGGCAGGGGCAGAGCATCGCGGGCGCGCTGTGGGACCACGGCATCGTCGCCTGGCGCACCACGCGCGGCGGCGGACGGCCGCGCGGCGCGTTCTGCGGCATGGGCGTCTGCTTCGACTGCCTGGTCACCGTCAACGGCACCCCCAACCAACGGGCCTGTCTCGTCAGGGTGTCGGACGGAGACGTGGTCACCTCGCAGGAAGGACACGGACGTGACGATCTCGGCATCTGAGGGGCACGACCTGGCCGTCGTCGGCGCGGGCCCCGCAGGTCTGGCCGCGGCCGTCACCGCCGCGGACGGCGGCCTGGACGTCGTGCTCGTCGACGTCTCGGAACGCCCGGGCGGCCAGTACTTCCGCCGCCCCGCCCCCGGCCTCGCCCACCGGGGGCGGCCGGTCCACCACCGGCGGGCCGCCTTCACCGCGTGGTCCGCCCGCTTCGCGGCCCACGTCCGGGAGGGCGGGATCACACACCTCCCGCGACGCCAGGTATGGACGGTCGAGGGCGGTGACCCGGCCCCCGGGCGGCAACGCTGGACGCTCCACCACGTCCCGGTCGACGGCGCGCCCGGTGGAGGCGTTCGCGTCACGGCGGCCCGCTGCCTCCTGCTGGCGACCGGCGCCTATGAACGTCAACTGCCCTTCCCCGGCTGGACCCTGCCAGGAGTGGTCGCCGCCGGAGGCACGCAGGCGATCCTCAAGGACTCCCTCGCGCTGCCCGGGCGGCGCATCGTCGTGGCCGGCAGCGGCCCGCTCCTGGCGGCGGTCGCCGTCTCCCTGGCGGAGGCGGGCGCCGACATCCCGGTCCTGGCCGAGGCCGCTTCGTACGCCGGTTACGCCGCCCGGCCCGGCGCCCTCGCCCGCAACCCGGCCAAGGCGGCGGAGGGGGCCCGGCTCGCGATGGGCCTCCTGCGGCACCGGATCCGGCTGCGCACCCGCAGCGCGGTCGTCCGGGCGCACGGCACGGACCGGGTCGAGGCGGTCACCCTCGCCGCCCTCGACCGGGACTGGCGGCCGGTGGCCGGGACCGAGGTGCGCATCGCGTGCGACGCGCTCGCGGTCGGCCACGGCCTCGTCCCGCAACTGGAACTCGCCATCGGTCTCGACTGCGCGCTGCGCACCGCGCCGGACGGAACGCCCGCCGTGGTGGTCGACGAACGACAGCGCACCGATGTCCCGGGAGTGTGGGCGGCCGGTGAGTCCACCGGCATCGGAGGCGTCGAACTCGCCCTGGCAGAGGGCCGTTCGGCGGCCCTGGACATCACGGACTCCATCGACGGGAGCGCGGCGGTCGGGAGCCGCACCGCCCAGCCCGTCCACACCGCCCAAGCCGTCCACACCGCCCAAGCTGCGCAGGCCGCCCACACCGCCCACACCGCCGAAGCCACCCGGCTGCGGGCGGTCGTCGGCCGGCAACGCCGCTTCGCCGACCTCATGGCGGCCGTGCACCGCCCGGGCGCGCGGTGGCCGCAGTGGCTCACCGAGGACACCGAGGTCTGCCGCTGCGAGGAGGTCACGGCCCACGAGCTGCGGCAGGCCCACGAGTTGGGCGCGCGGGACACCCGGAGCGCCAAACTGCTCACCCGGGCCGGCATGGGCTGGTGCCAGGGGCGCATGTGCGAGTCGGCCGTCGCGTGCCTCGCGGCCGGTGACGACGGTTCCGCCCCCCTCTCCCCGGCACGTCGGCCGCTCTCCTGCCCGGTGTCCCTCCAGGATCTCGCCGGCCCCGCCCCCGGCACCCCGTCCGGCTGACCGCACCCTCACCCGCCCCTCAGCGCCCCAACCCGCCCGACACCCGCACCGCCGCCCCCAACCCGTAGCGGCCACGCACCGACAGCCCCACCTCCACCTCCACCCCCACCCGCGCCCCTCCATCCGTACAACCGCGATCCCAGGAGGTCACCATGTCCCCAACTCCCGCCCGCACTCAGCCCCGTACCCACTCCCGTACCCGTCCCTGGCACGGCGTCATGGTCGCCACCACCCTGCCCTTCCGCGACGACCACTCCGTCGACTACGACGCCTTCGCCGCTCACGTCCGCTCCCTCCTCGAAGCGGGCTGCGACGGCGTCGTGCCGAACGGTTCCCTCGGCGAGTACCAGACCCTCACCGACGACGAACGCCGCCGGGTCGTCGAGACCGCCGTCGACGCGGCGGGCGACGGGGCCCGGGTGATGCCGGGCGTCTCCGCCTACGGCAGTGCGGAGGCCCGGAGTTGGGCGGAGCAGGCGGCGCGGGCCGGGGCCGGCTCCGTACTGTTGCTGCCGCCCAACGTCTACCGGGCCGACGCGGAGGCCGTACGCGCCCACTATGCCGAGGTCGCCCGCGCCGGGCTGCCCGTGGTCGCCTACAACAACCCGTACGACACCCGCGTCGACCTCACCCCCGATCTGCTCGCGCAGCTCCACGAGGCCGGGGACATCGTCGCCGTGAAGGAGTTCACCGGCGATGTGCGCAGGGCCTGGGAGATCGCCGAGCGGGCCCCCGGACTCGACCTGCTGATCGGGGCCGACGACGTCCTGCTCGAACTGGCCGTCGCGGGAGCGGTCGGCTGGATCGCCGGGTTTCCCAACGCCCTCCCCGGCTCCTGCACCGCCCTCTACCGTGCGGCGGTCGCCGGTGACCTGGACACCGCCGTACCCCTCTACCGGCGTCTTCACCCGCTGTTGCGCTGGGACTCCCGGACCGAGTTCGTCCAGGCCATCAAGGTGTCGCAGGACGTGGTGGCCGACGGGAGCGGCGGACCCTGTCGGCCTCCGCGCACCCCTCTCTCCCCCCAGGACGGCTCGACCGTACGGGCGTTGACCGAGAAGCTGCTCGCCGAGGGCCTGGACTGAGGCAGCGGAGCCACCCCCCCCGTCCCACCACGAAGGAGCAGCGTTGTGCGCAGCCGTCGCACCGTCCACGCCGTGGACTCCCACACCGAGGGCATGCCCACCCGCGTCGTCACCGGCGGGATCGGAGCCGTACCCGGAGCCACCATGGCGGAGAGGCGCGCCTACTTCCAGGAGCACCTGGACCACCTCCGCACCTGGCTGATGTACGAGCCGCGCGGCCACGCGGCGATGAGCGGGGCGATCCTCCAGCCGCCCACCAGGCCCGACGCCGACTGGGGCGTGCTGTTCATCGAGGTGTCCGGGCTGCTGCCGATGTGCGGCCACGGCGCCATCGGGGTCGCCACCGTGCTCGTCGAGACCGGCATGGTGACCGTGACCGAACCCGTGACCACGGTCCGGCTCGACACCCCGGCGGGACTGGTGGTCGCCGAGGTCCGCGTCGAGGACGGCGCGGCCACCGCCGTGACCCTGCGCAACGTCGCCTCCTTCACCGTCGCCCTGGACCGGCGCGTCGAGGTGCCCGGCTACGGCGAGGTCGCCTACGACCTCGCCTACGGCGGCAACTTCTACGCGATCCTTCCCCTGGCCCGCCTCGGCCTGCCCTTCGCCCGCGAACGCAAGGACGACATCCTGCGGGCCGGACTCGACCTGATGGCCGCGGTCAACGCCGCCGAACCGCCCACCCACCCCGAGGACAGGACGATCACCGGCTGCCATCACGTCCAGCTCCTGGCCCCCGGCTCGACCGCCGTACGCTCCCGCCACGCCATGGCCATCCACCCGGGCTGGTTCGACCGTTCGCCGTGCGGCACCGGCACCTCCGCGCGCATGGCCCAGCTCCACACCCGGGGCGAACTGCCCCTGCACCAGGACTTCGTCAACGAGTCCTTCCTCGGTACGTCGTTCACCGGCCGGCTCGTGGAGGAGAGCCGGGTCGGGGGTGTGCCGGCCGTCGTCCCGACCATCACCGGCCGCGCCTGGATCACCGCGACCTCGCAGTTCCACCACGACCCCGGCGACCCGTTCCCGGCGGGATTCCTGCTGTGACGGGCACGGGACCAGGGCCTTTCGCGGGTGAAGTGCCTGGGCGAAGATCCTTCGGGTAACGTGACATTGCACTGATACGCACACCCGAAGTCCCGGAGGACGCCGTGGTCACTCTGCAATCGCGCAAACTGGTGTCGCCCACCGAGAATCTGCGCGACCAGGTGGCCCATGCGCTGCGCGCCGCGCTCATCGCGGGGGAGATCAAGCCCGGCGGCGTCTACTCCGCGCCCGCCCTCGCCGCGGAGTTCGGCGTCTCGCCCACCCCGGTGCGCGAGGCGATGCTCGACCTCGCCCGTGAGGGCCTGGTCGAAGCCGTACGGAACAAGGGCTTCCGGGTGACGGAGATGACCGAGCGGGACCTCGACGAATACACCGAGATCCGTACGCTCATCGAGGTGCCCACGGTCGGCAAGGTGGTCCGGACCGCGACGCGGGAGCAGTTGGAGGCCCTGCGTCCGGGGGCCGAGGCCATCGTGGCGGCGGCCCGGGGGCACGATCTCATCGGCTACCTCGACGCCGACCGCCGGTTCCATCTGGACCTGCTCGCCCTCGGCGGGAACCAGCACCTCGTGTCGGTGGTCAGCGACCTGCGCAAGCGGTCCCGGCTGTACGGTCTCACGGAGCTCGACGAGGCCGGGGTGCTCGTCGACTCCGCCGAGGAGCACGTACGGCTCCTGGATCTGATGATCGCTCAGGACGCGGCGGCGGCCGAGGCGTTGATGCGCCACCACCTGGAGCACGTGCGGACCCTGTGGGCCAGCCGCCCGCAGCCGGAGAAGCGCAGCGCGCTGACCCTGAACCGCGTCTGACTCCGAACCACATCTGACTCTGAATCGCGTCTGATTCTGAACCGTGCCTGACCCTGAACTATGCCTGACTCTGAACCGTGCCTTACCCCGCGCCCCTCCTCGAAGTCCCGCGTCTGGTCCCCACGTTCAGCGGCAGAGCAGCGCCGCCTTCAGGTCCAGCTTGTGGTCGAGGCGGGCCAGGTCGCGGCCGGTGAGCAGCTCGACGCGCCTGATCCGGTAGTGCACGGTGTTGACGTGCAGGTGCAGCGCCTCGGCCGTCCGCGCCCAGGAGCCGTTGTGCGCCAGGAAGGCGTCCAGGGTCTCCAGGAGCATCCGGTGGGAGGGGTTCGTGGCATCGGCGAGCGGGCCGAGCGCGTGGATGCCGAAGGCCGTCCGGACGTCGCCGGGGACGCCCGAGAGGAGGGCGTCCAGCGTGGTGAGGTCCTCGATCGCGGTGAGGTTCGCGCTCCCTGCCCTCCCCGCAGCCGTCAGTGCGTAACGCGCCTGCACCAGCGCGCCGTTGAGACCTTCCGGGGTCGCGGCCGGAGCGCTGACACCGCCGTACGGGAGGGCGGCTCCGTCGCAGGCGTGCAGCGCGGGCCAGAGGTCCTTGAGGGCGGCGACCACGGCATCCGGAGAGCGCGCCCCGGCATCCCCGGCGATCACCGCCACCGCCCCGCCGTCCCCTGACGCCCCGCCCCCCGACGCCCCGCCCATCGCCGACCGCCCGATCGCGAACCGGTGGCCCGTGAGGTGGCGCAGAGCCTCCTCCAACGCGTCGGCCCCCGCCGCCGCCCCGCCCTCCTCCGCCCCCGCGGAGACCACGACCACCGTGTACGGGCCCTGCTCCGGCAGCCCGCAGGCGCGCAGCGCGGCCGGAAGGGCGGCGGGCCCGGGGCCCGGGGCGTCGATGAGGGCCAGGAGCTCCGTCACCGGGCCACGGGCCGCGGCCTCGCGGCGGAGCTGCCCCTGCCGGTGCTGGGCGAACACCTCGGCTATCTCGTGCAGCATGCGCGGCGGCACCTCCACGGCGCCGGGCAGGTGGAGGTACCACTGGCCGTACGGGGAGGCGTCCGGGTCGACGCCCAACGTGGTCGCGGGGGCCGGGGCGGCCGCGAACGGCGTGGCGGCCCTCAGCCGCCGGGCCGCCCGTGACGCGGGCAGGGGCGGGGCGAGAGGCGTACGGGCGATCGTGCGGCCGGTGGCGCTGAGCACGTAACAGGGCGGGGCGCCCACGTGGTCGAGCGCGCGGGTGAGCAGCGTGTCCGGGTCCGCGCCGGCCGCGCCGTCCGCGAGGAGCCGGCTGAGCTCGCCCCGCACGTTCTCCGGCAGCGCGTAGTGGTCGGCGGGCCGCCTGCTGAGGTCCCCCCACTGCCGCAGGTACACGGTGTCGGTGATGGCCCGGAAGGAGGTGTGCACCGGCACGGAGAGAATCGCGATGCCATGGCGGCGGCACGCCTCGACCAGCGCCTCCGGAACCGTCCCGTGCGTCTCCTCGCCCGCCAGCAGAGCCGCCGCGCCCGCGTCGTGCAGGGCCGCGACGAACCGGTCCGCCTTCGCGCCGTCGTCCGCCGCGCTCCACCACACCAGGCCGCTGAGCACGATCTCGCCCCGCTGGAGGAACCGTCCCGGGTCCTCCAGGTCGGTCGCGGTGACCCCGCTGATCTCCCGGGCGAGGAGCGGCGGTCCTCCCCAGAGCAGGGTCAGGTCCAGGGACTCCAGTCGGAGGAGGTCTTCGACGTGCATGGGCGGTCTCCTAGGGCCTGCCGGGCACCGCACCCGGCATCTCGCATGCACGAGGTCAATACGAGTCCTCGCATCGTAAATGCAAGGTCAGGAGAGGAAAACACCTCTTGGTTGATCCTCCAGTGCCACGGTCCGGGCCTGGTGTATTTCCGTACGGTGAACCAGTCGTGCGGGCCCCCGCCCCGGCGCTTCACTGACGCCATGGACCTCAACACGGTGCTCGATGTACGGGACGCCCGCAGCCGCGTTCCCTGGCGGCCGGGCGACGCCTGGCTCGGCGGGGGCACCTATCTCTTCTCCGAACCGCAGCCGCATCTGCGCCGGCTGGTGGATCTGAGCCGGATGGGCTGGGAGCCGGTGCGGGAGCTGCCGGACGGCTCGCTGGAGATCGCGGCGACCTGCACGATCGCGCGGCTGTCGCGGTTCGCGAAGACGTGGCGTGCGCCGGCGGCCCCCCTCTTCGAGCAGTGCTGCCGGGCCTTCCTCGCCTCGTTCAAGATCTGGAACATGGCGACGGTCGGCGGCAACCTCTGCAACGCCCTGCCCGCCGGACCGATGATCTCGCTCACCGCCGCGCTGGACGGAGTGTGCCTGCTGCGCGCCCAGGACGGCTCGCTACGGCGGGTGCGGGCGGCGGAGTTCGTCGTCGGCGCGGGCCGAAAGGACCTGGGCGAGGGCGAGTTGCTGCGCTCCATCACCCTGCCCGCCCGCGCCCTGGCCTCCCGTACGGCGTTCCGCCAGGCGTCCCTGTACGGGCTCGGGCGCTCGGGAGCCCTGGTCATCGGGGCCCTGGACCCGGTCGACGGGTCGCTGACCGTGACGGTGAGCGCGGCGACCGTGCGGCCGTTCCGCTTCTGGTTCCCGCTGCCGCCGGACCGGGAGTCCCTGCACCACGCGATCGACGGGGCGGTCGCCGCCGACGACTGGTTCGACGACATCCACGGACTGCCCGCGTGGCGGCGGCACATGGCCCTCCGCTTCGCCGAGGAGATCCGCCGCGAACTGACGGCCGGGGAACGGGAATCGACCTCAGGGGAAAAGGGATGAGCTACGGGATCCACATCAACGGCCGGCCCTTCGAGGACGAGCCCCGCGCCGGCCAGTGCCTGCGCACCTACCTCCGCGAACGTGGCTGGTTCGGCGTCAAGAAGGGCTGCGACGCGGGCGACTGCGGGGCGTGCACCGTCCACGTGGACGGCGAGCCGGTGCACAGCTGCCTCTACCCGGCCCTGCGGGCCGAGGGCCGAGCCGTCACCACGGTCGAGGGCCTGGCGACGGTGGACGGCGAACTCCACCCCGTACAAAAGAAGTTCCTGGACGCGCAGGGCTTCCAGTGCGGCTTCTGCACCGCCGGATACCTGATGACGACGGCAGCCCTCGACGACGAGCAACTGGCCGACCTGCCCCGGGCGTTCAAGGGCAACATCTGCCGCTGCACCGGCTACCGGGCCATCGAGGACGCGGTGCGCGGCGTACGGCACACCGAGGAGCCGGACGCCGGGCGGGCGGTCGGCCGCAATCTCGGCGCACCCGCCGGGCCCCAGGTGGTGACCGGAACCGCGCGCTACACCTTCGACGTCGACGTTCCCGGCCTCCTCCATATGAAGCTCCTGCGCTCCCCGCACCCGCACGCCCGCATCCTCGCCGTCGACACCGCCGCCGCCCTGCGCGTCCCCGGCGTCCACCTGGTCCTCACCCACCACGACGCCCCCGAACGCCTCTATTCCACCGCCCGCCACGAGCACCCCACCGAGGATCCCGACGACACCCGGCTGCTGGACGACACCGTGCGCTACGCGGGCCAGCGTGTCGCCGCCGTGGTCGCGGACAGCGAGGCGGCGGCCGAGGAGGGGTGCCGCCGCATCGAGGTGACGTACGAGCGACTCCCGTACGTCACCGACCCCGAGGAGGCGATGCGGCCCGGCGCCCCGGTCATCCACGACAAGGGACCCGAGTCGCGCATCGCCCGCCCCGAGAACAATGTCGTGGGCGAGGTGCACGGCGAGATCGGCTCGGTCGAGGACGGGTTCGCCGAGGCCGACGTCGTGTACGAGGAGACCTTCCGCACCCAGCGCGTCCAGCACGCCAGCCTGGAGACGCACGGCGCGGTGGCCTGGTACGAGACGGCCGAGGACGGTGCGGAACGCCTCACCGTACGCTCCAGCACCCAGACCCCCTTCCTCACCCGGCGGGCCCTGTGCGCCCTGTTCGACCTGGAGTTGAAGCAGGTACGGGTGCTGGCGGGCCGGGTCGGCGGCGGCTTCGGCGGAAAGCAGGAGATGATCGTCGAGGACATCGTGGCGTTCGCCGTGATGCGGCTGCGACGCCCGGTCAAGCTGGAGTTCACCCGCGCCGAGCAGTTCTACGGGGCGACCACCCGCCACCCCTTCACCATCCGGGTCCGGGCGGGCGCACGGGCGGACGGCACGCTGACCGCGCTCCAACTCCGCGTGGTGTCCAACACCGGGGCGTACGGGAACCACGGCCCGGCCGTGATGTTCCACAGCGTCGGCGAGTCGATGGCCGTCTACCGCGCCCCGCACAAGAAGGTGAACGCCTACTCCGTCTACACCAACTCCGTCCCGGCGGGCGCTTTCCGGGGCTACGGCCTCGGGCAGGTCGTCTTCGCGGTCGAGTCGGTGATGGACGAACTGGCCCGCCGCACCGGCGTCGACCCGCTGGTCTTCCGCGAACGCAACATCATCGGTCCCGGCGAGCACATGATCAGCCCCGGCGGCGAGGAGGAGGACCTGGAAATCGCCAGTTACGGGCTCGACCAGTGCCTCCAGGTCGTACGGAACGCGATCCAGGAGTACGGAGAAGGGGACGGGGGCGGGAGCGGACACGGGTTCCGCGACGACGTGCCGGAGGGGTGGCTCGTCGGCCAGGGCGCCGGGATGTCGATGATCGCCACCGGTCCGCCCGGCGGCCATTTCGCGGACGCCACGGTGAAGTTGCTCGAGGACGGTACGTACGACATCGCGGTCGGCACCGCCGAGTTCGGCAACGGCACCACGACCGTCCACCAGCAGATCACCGCCGGTGCGCTCTCCACGACCGTGGACCGGATCGCGATCCGCCAGTCGGACACCGACGTGGTCCGGCACGACACCGGGGCCTTCGGCTCGGCCGGGACGGTGGTGGCGGTCAAGGCAGTTCTGAAGGCGGCCGACGAACTCGCCCTTCGGATAGTGGACTTCGCGGCACGGCACCTGGGTGTGGAGCATGGCGTCTGCCGGCTGACGGTGGACGCGGTGGAGTACGCCGGGCCGGAGGGCGAGGGGTGCGAAGTCAGCCTGAAGGAGCTGTTCCAGGCGGCGCGCACGGCGGGACGGGAGCTGTCGGCGGACGGACACTGGGGCGGTTCGCCGCGCTCGGTGGCCTTCAACGCCCAGTGGTTCCGGCTCGCCGTGGACCCGGACACCGGCGAGATCCGCATCCTGCGCAGCGTCCACGCCGCCGACGCGGGCAAGGTGATGAACCCGATGCAGTGCCGGGGCCAGGTGGAGGGCGGGGTGGCGCAGGCGCTCGGCGCCACGCTCTTCGAGAACGTACGGCTCGATGAGCGCGGCGAGGTGACCACGGCCGCGTTCCGCCGCTACCGGCTGCCGCAGTACGCCGATGTGCCGCGCACCGAGGTGCACTTCATGGAGACGTCGGACGCGATCGGCCCGCTGGGCGCGAAGTCGATGAGCGAGAGCCCGTTCAACCCGGTCGCCCCGGCCTTCGCCAACGCGCTGCGCGATGCGACGGGGATCCGGTTCACGGAGCTGCCGCTGACCCGCGACCGGGTGTGGCTGGCGCTCGCCGAGGCGAGGGGAGAGACCCGGGATCCGGAGATCTCCTAGTCCCAGATGCCACGAGGAAAGCCCCTTCGAGTTGGCTCTTGCTACGGATACGGGGGATTCCCTCTCGCTTCTGAGGTTCGGGGGTGTTCGCTTCGGGCATCACGTACAACGGGGAGCGTGGCCGGGGCGGTTCGCGTCCGAGGTGCGTCGTCGCTGCTCGTGGCATGTGGCACGTCGTTGTCGAGCCCGAGGGGGAAGCCGGTGGCGGTGGACAGGCTCGACGCACGGGATGTGGGCGGCGGGCGGGCGGATGCGCCGCTCCGGTCGTTCGCCCTGACGGGCGAGGTGCGTCGGCCGGTGGCGCTCACGGTCCGGGATCTGCGTGGGGGCTGGCCGCAGCACCGCGCGGCGGTGACCTTCGACTGTGCGACCGGCGGACCCCGAAACCACACGTTCGAGGGGCCGTTGCTGCGGGAGGTCGTCTCCGCCTCGGGCCCGGCGTTCGACCCGCGCGGACGCAAGGACCGTTCGCGCTTCCTGCTGGCCGTCACGGGCCGGGACGGCCACCACACGGTGCTGTCGTGGGCGGAGATCGACGCGGACTTCGGCGACGCGCCCGTGCTGCTGGCCACCCGGATGGACGGCCGGTCGCTGGAGCCGGAGGGCAGCCAGCTCGTGGTGCCATCGGACCGGTGCGGGGCCCGCTATGTCAGCGCGATCACCCGGGTGTGGGTGGGCGGCTGCGCGTCGCCCCCGTGACGGACGGAGCCGCGCGGCAGGGGGGACCGGCCGCGCCCCCCGCCGGGCTCAGCCGACGTCGAGGATCTTGCCCATCAGCCGGGTCAGGGTGCGGCGTTCGGCCGCCGTGAGAGCGCCGAAGGCCCGGTCCAGCAGGTGCGGCACGCCCTTCTCCGCCTCCTCCAGCACCGGTCCCGCCTCCGGCGTCAGCGTCACCGCGTAGGCCCGGCGGTCCCGGGGATGGCGCTCGCGGCGAACGAGACCGGAGTCCTCCAGTCCGTCGATGCACCCCACCATCACGCTGCGGTCGATCCGCAACTGCTCGCTGAGCTCCTGCTGCGAACAGGGCCCCACATCGCTCAGCATCTTCAGCACCAGGTGCTGAGCGACCGTGAGGCGACGCCCGGACGACTCCTCGTCGAGCGTCCGGGTCACCAGTGTGGTCGCCCGGCACAACGCGATGTCGGGGCGCTCCTGCGCCAGCCTGGAGAAGTACTGGCCGCGCCCACCGGCCTCCGGCTCCCGGCTGGGCGAGGTGAGACGGGAAGGCTGTGTGGCGGTCAAGGCTGCTCCTCCTGCGGTTCAGGGCGGCGGGCGGGCCATCGGGCGACGCGAGATTGTCCGGCTCCAGAACGTTTTCCGCCCTCCAGCCTAGACCCGCCGCGATGCGACGGGCTCGGACTCCACCAGGAGGCCGTTCGCGTGGAGCGAAGAGCTCTTCCAAGATTGTTTGTGTACAGACTATTGGTGCTGATACGTTTCTGTTCCTCGCGCCGCCCACATCCCCGAAGCCGTCCCCGATGCCGATGCCGATGCCGACGTCGCTTTCGGCAGCGCCGGTCCGGCTCAGGAAGGTGACCGATCACGCCGTCCGACGCCACCCCCTCTTCCTCGCCCTCTCCCTCCCCCTTCCCCTCTCCCTCCGCTTCGACCGGCCCGGGGCCGAGCGCGTCCGTGGAGCGGTTCGCCCCGGACGATCCCCGGCTGTCCTTCGACGGGATCGTCGGCTGGAGTCACGGGAGCGGCAGCGGTCTCCTGCCGTCGCGGATGCCTCTGGACCGGCTCGCCACCGCCATGTCGGACAACCTCGCGCGACTGGCCCGCACCACCGCCGGAGTGCGCTTCGCGGTCCGGACCGACGCCGCCTCCATCGAGCTGGACGTGGAGATCGGCCCCGGCGGCTCACCGCTGGACGTCCGGGTCGACGGCGTCCTCGCCCACCGCTGGACGGGCGGGCCCGGCCGGCACCGGATCGGCTTCGCCCTGCCCGCCGGGGGCGGTACCCCGGTGGAGGTGGAGGTCTGGCTGCCGCACCTGTCGGTCACCCGGATCGCGGCCGTCACCCTGAGCGGTCACAGCGCGGCCCCGCTCGCGGTGGACCGGCCGGGGCCCCGCTGGGTGGTGTACGGAAGCTCGATCACCCACTGCATGTTCGCCGCGGGCCCCTCGGAGACCTGGCCCGCCCTGGTGGCCGCGGAGCGCGGGTGGCGGCTGCGCAACCTGGGGTTCGCGGGGGAGGCGTACCTCGACCCGGTGGTGGCCCGGGCCGTCCGGGACGCGCCGGCGGACCTGATCACCCTGGAGCTGGGCGTCAACGCCTATATCCGGGGCGCGTTCACCGCACGGACCTGGGGCCCCGCCGTCTGCGGTTTCGTGGAGACCGTCCGCGACGGCCACCCGGGCGTCCCCGTCGTCGTACTCACCCCGCTCGCCTCGCCCGGGCGCGAACAGGCGGCCAACAGCGCGGGAATGACGCTGTCGGAGGCCCGGGCCAGGACCGCCGATGCGGTGCGCGTCCTCCAGCGGCTGGGGGACCGGGATCTCCACCTGCTGGACGGGCTCGCCGTCGTACCCGTCGAGGACGCCGGGCGGGTGTACGCGGACGGCCTCCACCCCACCGCCGAGGGCGAGCACGTCCTCGCCGGTCGGATCGGTGCGGCGCTCGGGAAGCTTCCGCTGCCGCCGGGAGCGAGCTGAGAACGCCGCCCCGCCATCGGCGGAAGTCGTCGTCCCGCATGGGCAGTTCACCGATGAGGGCGGCGCCACGACGAACCTTCGTGGCGCCCCGTCCCGTCCGCCTACCAGGCGTCCCAGTGCGCGATCTCGGCCACATCGGTCCGGGGCCCGGGCCGGAAGTCCGTACCGATCGTGTGCGCGACCGGGATCAGCGCCGTCTGGAGCACGGTGTCGTACGGGATGGACAGGAGATCGGCGGCCTCCCGCTCGTAGTGCAGATGCGGGGTGGTCCAGGCGGTGCCGAGCCCCCGTGAGCGGGCGGCCAGCATGAACTGCCAGACCGCAGGGAGGATCGAGCCCCAGGTGTTCGCCTGCCCCACGTGCGAGGCGTTCTCGTGCCGTCCCTGGACCCGGATGCACGGCACCAGCAGCACGGGGACCTCGTGCAGATGGTCGAACAGGTACTGGGCGCTCTCCGCGATCCGCAGCCCGCCCGCCGGATCACCCCGGTTCACCCCGTCCCGTACGACCTGCTGGCGGGGCCGGGCGAGCCCGAGGCGGTACAGGTCCGCCAGGGCTGCGCGTTTGGCGGGGTCCGTCACCAGGACGAAGTCCCAGCGCTGCCGGTTGCGGCCGGTCGGGGCCTGGGTGGCGAGCTGCAGGCATTCCTCGATCAGGGCGCGTTCCACCGGCCGGTCCAGGTCGAGGCGTTTGCGGACGGCGCGGGTGGTGGTCAGGACTTCGTCGGCGGTCAGGTCGAGCGGGGACATGGAGCTCCGTCCGTACGGCGATCGGTGAACCCGGGCACGCCCGACGGTACGGAGAAATGATCTATAGGTCAATCATCTTCAACAAGATTGAATTGCTGTCGATTGTGTGAGGTGCGCGCTCCTGCCGGAAGGGGAGGGGGGTCATGAAAGATCCCTGTACGTTTAGCTTAGGCTTGCCTAACTCTCACCGCTCGTCCAACCATGAGGAACACCCATGCTCGGCTTCACCCGCGTGCGTCGTCACACCCTTGCCGCTTCGGCCACCGCCGTCGCCCTCGCCGTCGCCCTGGCCGGCTGCTCCTCGGACGGTGACGGCGACAAGGACTCGGCGAAGGGCGCGGCGAAGAGCGACGGCGCCTTCCCCGTCTCGATCAAGAGCTCGCTCGGCACGGCGAAGATCGACGAGAAGCCCGAACGCATCGTCACCCTCGGCCAGGGTTCCGCCGAGACCGCGATAGCCCTCGGCCAGACCCCGGTCGGCATCGAGAGCTACCCGTGGGGCAGCGACAAGTCCGGCTACCTCCCGTGGATCAACGAGGCCGTGAAGAAGTCCGGCGACGAGCTCCCCAAGCAGTTCACGGGCGGCGAGGAGATCGACTTCGAAGCCATCACCGAGCTGGAGCCCGACGTCATCCTGGCCCCCTGGTCGGGCATCACGCAGAAGCAGTACGACGTCCTCAAGGACATCGCCCCCACGGTCGCCTACCCGGACCAGGCGTGGAGCACCGACTGGGACCAGCAGATCGACATCATCGGCAAGGCGCTCGGCCGGACGAAGGACACCGACGGCCTCAAGAAGAAGATCGAGAAGCAGCTCTCCGACGCCGCGGCAACCCGGCCGAACTACAAGGACGTCACCTTCTCCTACATCTACAACAACGGCCCCGGCTCCCTCGGCGTCTTCAAGCCCGAGGAGCAGCGCGTCAAGATGGTCTCCTCGCTCGGCCTGAAGGTCGACCCGGTCGTCGACGGCTTCAAGGAGACCCCCGGCACCGACTCGGCCCTCATCGGCCTGGAGAACGCCGAGAAGCTGAAGGACAGCGACCTGATCTTCACGTTCTACACGGACGCGAAGAACCGCAAGCAGATCGAGGGCCAGAAGCTGTACGGCGCGATCCCCGCGATCAAGAAGGGCGCCGTCGTCGCGAGCAACGACAACTCCTTCGTGACCGGCTCCTCGATCATCAACCCGCTGACCGTGCCGTGGACGATCGAGCGCTACCTGCCGATCATCGACAAGGCCATCAAGACGGCGGGCGAGTAACCCCCGCCGGGTATCCGGAGCACCGAGGCCACAAGGCACACTTCACTCCCATGGCAACCACCACGGTCGCACCGCCGAGCGGCGCCGGTACCTCCCGTACCGGCGCCGCTCGGGTGGCGTTCCTCCTGCTCGCAGCGGTCGCCGCGCTGACGGTCGCCCTCTGCGCGAGCGTCATGTTCGGCAGCCGCAGCACCTCGCTCGGCGATGTCCTCGGCGTCCTCGCCGGCACCGCCGACGACAACGTCACCGCCATCATCGAGAGCCGCTACCCCCGCACCGCACTCGGCGTCCTCGCCGGACTCTGCCTCGCGGTGGCCGGAACCCTCATGCAGGGCGTCTCGCGCAACCCGCTGGCCGAACCCGGCCTCCTCGGCATCAACGCCGGCGCCTCCGCGAGCGTCGTCGCCGCGACCGCCTGGCTCGGGGCCTCCGGCGCCACCGACACCATGTGGTGGGCGCTGCCCGGAGCACTGATCGCCGGAGTGCTCGTCCATGTCATCGGCTCCGCCGGTACGGGGACGAGCGTCGTGCGCCTCGTGCTCGCCGGAGCGGTGCTCACCGCCGTACTGATGGCGTTCATCCAGGCGGTGACGCTCAGCAAGCCGCAGGTCTTCGACAGCTACCGCTACTGGGTCGTCGGGGCCCTCGGCGGCCGGGACTTCGACGTCCTGTGGTCCGTCCTCCCCTTCGCCGCCGCCGGTTTCCTCCTCGCCCTGGTCCTCGGCCCCGGCCTCAACGCCCTGGCCCTCGGCGACGCGACCGCGCTCGCCCTCGGCTCGCACCCCGCGCGCACCCGGGGCGGCGGGCTGCTCGCCGCCACCCTGCTCAGCGCCGCCGCGACCGCCGCCGTGGGCCCGATCGCCTTCGTCGGCCTCGCCGTACCCCATGTCGTACGCGTCCTGGTCGGCGTCGACTTCCGGGTCCAGATCCTCTTCTCCGCGCTGATGGGCCCCACCCTGCTGCTCCTGGCCGATGTGGTGGGACGGGTCGTCATGCGCCCCAGCGAACTCATGGTCGGCGTCGTCACCGCCTTCATCGGCGCACCCGCGCTGCTCATCGCCGTACGCAGGATGCGGGGCACGTCATGACCGTCACCGAACATACCGCCCCCGTACGCAAGGCCCCCCGGGGCTACCTGGTCATCGGCCGTACCGTGGCCGTCCCCATGCGCCGGGCCTCCGTGCTCGCGGGAGCGGGGCTCTTCGTCCTCCTCCTCGTGGCGGCCGTGGCGACGCTCACCTGGGGCCGGCTGGGCCTCGACCTGCCCGACCTGCCCGCCGCCCTCCTCGGGGACGCCGAGGGCAAGGACCGGTTCGTCTTCAACCGGCTGCGCGGCCCCCGCCTCACCGTCGCCATCGGCGTCGGCGCGGCGCTCGGCCTCTCCGGCGCGCTGTTCCAGTCCGTCACCCGCAACCCGCTCGGCAGCCCCGACGTCATCGGGCTCTCCGCCGGAGCCGGGGCGGGCGCGGCCATCTCCGCGCTGATGTTCCCCGGCACGGTCCCCGTCGCTGTCGGCGCGCTCATCGGCGCGGTCGCCGCGATGGCCCTCGTGTACGTCTCCACGGGCACCGGCTTCCGCAACCCCGCCCGGCTCGTCATCGCCGGCATCGGGGTCGCCGCGATGGGCGCGGCCGTCACCCAGTACGTCGTCTACGCCCTGGAACGCGACAAGGCGTCCGTCCTCACCGCGTACGTCAACGGCAGTCTGACCGCCCGTTCCTGGACCGACGCGACCACCATCTGGCTGGTCCTGCTCGCCGCCGCCCCGCTGACCGCGCTGATCTCCCGGCGGCTCGACATCGGGGAGATGGGCGACGACATCTCCGAAGGGCTCGGCTCCGAGCCGAAGAAGGCCAAGACCCTGGCCGTCGTCCTCGCCATCGCGCTCTCGGCCGCCGCCGTCAGCGTCTCCGGCCCCATCGCCTTCATCGCCCTGACCGCCCCGCAGATCGCCAAACGCCTCACCCGCGCCTCCGGCCCCCACCTGCTGCTCTCCGGCCTGACCGGCGGCCTCCTGCTGGTGGCCGCCGACCTCTGCGCGCAGCAGCTGCCGCTCTTCGAGGACCTGCCGGTGGGGATCTACACCATGGCGATCGGCGGCGCGTACCTCGGCTATCTGTTGATCCGCGAGTGGCGCAAAGGGGTGCTCTGATGACGGCGAGAACGACCGGGACCGGGCCGGAGAGCGGTGCCGGGAGCGGTGACAGGGGTGGTTACGGGGGTGACGGGAGCGGTGACGACTGGTCACGTACAGGTTCGTGGACCATACTGCCCGCCGTGGAGCAGAGCATAGATTCGAACAAGAAGCCCGAGTTCGCCGCAGGCACCGACCCGGCGTTCATCCCCCTTCCCGGCCTGGCGGCGCCCGTCGCGCCCCGGAAGCCCGAACCCGAGCCGGAGGCCGATGCGGCAGCCGATCCGGAGGCCGTCGCGGAAGCCGATGCGGAATCCGGTCCTGAAGCCGGTCCGGAGTCCGACGACGCGCCCGAGACGGCAGCGGGGCAGGCAGACGCGGCGGCTACGGACGCCGAAGCGGAATCGAAAGCGGAGAAGGGGGAGGAGGACGGGGACGCCGAGGACGGCCCGGTCTTCGAGGTGAGCGACCGCCGTGGCTCGATCCGGGTGGCCCGGGAAGGGGTCAGGTTCCGGCTGGACGACCAGCAGGCCGAGTTCGACTGGGCCGAGATCGGCGCGGTGGAGATCAAGCCGGCCCGGTTCGGCCGCAGGTTCACCGTGACCGTGCACCTGTCGACCCGGCGCTGGTTCAACGCGGAGGTCGAGGCGGCGAGCCGGAGCGAGCTCAAGAGCTGGCCGGCCGAGCTGGACGCCGTCCTGGACGCCTACTTCGAGGAGTCCTGAACCGGCGGCCGCACCCCGGGCGGCCGAGGGCCGTCGGACACCCTCCAGCGATGCTCCCGGCGCTCGCGGCACAGCGGCGTCCGGGAGCGCCGGTGGCGGACGCGCCCGGACGGGCGGCGTCGGGTCACTCGTCGCCGCGTCTGTTCCCGCGTCGGTTTCCGCGTCGGTCGCGGCCCCGGACGCGCATCACCACGTAACAGATCAACGCCACCACGGCCAGCGCGAGCACGGCCTTGGACATGACCCCGACATACGTGCCGACCACGTCCCAGCGGTCGCCGAGCCAGTAACCCGCCATCACCAGCACGGTGTTCCAGATCAGGCTGCCGACCGTCGTCAGCGCGACGAACACCGTCAGCGGCATGCGCTCCACGCCCGCCGGCACGGAGATCAGGCTCCGGAAGACCGGCACCATGCGGCCCAGCAGGACCGCCTTGGTGCCGTGCCGCGCGAACCACTCCTCCGTGCGCACCAGGTCCGAGGCCCTGACCAGCGGCAGCTTCGCCCACAGGGCGTGCATCCGCTCACGGCCGAAGGCGGCCCCGATCCCGTACAGCGCCACCGCCCCGACGACCGAGCCGAGCGTCGTCCAGAACAGGGCCGAGGCCAGGCTCAACACCCCCTGCGCGGCGGCGAAGCCGGTCAGCGGGAGGATGATCTCGCTGGGCAGCGGCGGGAACAGGTTCTCCAGGGCGATGGCGAAACCGGCTCCCGGCCCGCCGAACGTCTCGACCAGCCCGGTGGCCCAGCCCGCGATCCCGCCCTTCGGCTCCTCGGCGGCGACGGCGTGTGCGAGGTGCATGGGGGCTCTCCGGCGGTGCTGGTCGGGTGCGCGGAGGGGAAACCGGCCGCGTCCTGTCCGGCCATCCTGCCTCAGAGCTGGTCGAGGACCACCGAGCGGGTCAGGTGGCGGGGCCGGTCGGGGTCGAGCCCCTGCGCCGCCGCACGGGCGATCGCCAGCCGTTGTACGCGTACGAGGTCGGCCAGCGGGTCGAGTCCGCCGGCCACCCACCGGGCGCCCGTGGCCCGCACCTGCTCCGCCAGGCCCTCGGGGGCGGTGCCGAACATCCAGGTCGCGGTGCCCGCCGTGCTGACGCTGATGGGCCCGTGGCGGTACTCCATCGCCGGGTAGGACTCGGTCCACGCCAGCGACGCCTCCTTCATCTTCAGCGCCGCCTCATGGGCCAGGCCGACCGTCCAGCCCCGGCCGAGGAAGGAGAACTGGGCGCACTCCAGCAGCCCTTCCGGCAGCGGCTCGGCGAGGGCCCTCTCCGCGTCCCGTACCGCGTCCTCGGTGTGCAGACCGAGGTGGGCCCGCAGCAGGGTGAGGGCGGTCGTGGCGAAACGCGTCTGGACGACGGACCGTTCGTCGGCGAAGTCGAGGACGACGAGATCGTCGGCCGCCGCCCGCACCGGGGTCCGCGGATCGGCGGTGATGGCCACCGTGCGGCAGCCGGGGCGCACCCGCTCCAGCAGGTCCAGCACCTCGGTCGTCGTCCCCGAGCGGGTGAGCGCGACGACCCGGTCGTAGGCGCGGCCGACCGGGAACTCGGAGGCGGCGAACGCGTCCGACTCGCCCTGGCCGGAGCCCTCGCGGAGCGCGGCGTAGGACTGCGCCATGAAGAAGGAGGTCCCGCAGCCGACGACGGCGATGCGCTCCCCGGCGGCGGGCAGGACGGCCGCCTGATCGTCCGCCAGCGCGGCGGCGCGGCGCCAGCAGGCGGGCTGACTGGCTGTCTCGGTCTCGGCGTACGACACGTCTGCACTCCACGGGACGGGGGCGGGGAGGAGGAAGGGCGGGCAGGCCCGGGACGGGGCCGGGCGGCGGGTGAAGCCTCCATGTGGAATCCTGCACGTTACATGCGCTTATCGAGCACGAACAAGCAAGAACAGGCAAGAGCGGGCGCGGACAGGCACGGACAGGCACGGACAGGCGTGATGCGCGAGGTTCGGAGCTGATCGCCGGGGCCCCGGTGGAAGCCGGTCACCGGGCCCCTGTGCGAGGCTAGCGGCGGTCCGGCCACCGGCGACCGCGTTCCCGGGAAGCGCGGAGCCCGCCGCCGGACGGTTGAGGAGACGCACGTGGCCAGGGACGCCCGGTGGGACGCGCTGCTGGAACTGGTCGGCAAGCACGGCAGGGTGGAGGTCGAGGAGGCGGCGGCGACGCTCGCCGTATCGGCCGCGACCATCCGCCGCGACCTGGACCAGCTCGCCGAACAGCACCTGCTGACCCGCACCCGGGGCGGCGCGGTCGCGCACGGGGTCTCCTACGAGCTGGCGTTGCGCTACAAGACCGGTCGGCACGCGCCCGAGAAGCAGGCCATCGGCCGCGCGGTCTCCGAACTGGTCGCGGTCGGCGAAGTGGTCGGCCTGACCGGAGGCACGACGGTGACCGAGGTGGCCAGGGCGCTGGCCGTGCGTCCCGACATCGTGGGCGAGGCGACGGTGGCGGGCGGGCAGCCGACGCTCACGGTCGTGACCAACGCGCTCAACATCGCGAGCGAACTGACGATCCGGCCGCAGATCAAGATGGTCGTCACGGGCGGCGTGGCCAGGCCGCAGTCGTACGAACTGACGGGACCTCTGGCCGTCGGCGTGATGAACGAGATCACCCTCGACGTCGCCGTCCTCGGGGTGAACGCCATCGACCTCGAACGCGGTGCCTACGTCCACCACGAGGGCGAGGCCAGCGTCAACCGGCTCCTCGCCGAGCGGGCGCAGCGGGTGGTGATCGCGGCGGATTCCTCGAAGATCGGCAAGCGGGCCTTCGCCCGGGTGTGCGACCTCGGGGCGGTCGACGTGCTGGTCACCGACTCCGGCATCACGGTGGAGGCGAGGGAGCGGTTCGGTGAGGCGGGGGTCCAGGTCGTGGCGGTGTGAGACCGACTCGATCCGGCCCTTCGCCGTGTCGGTGGTACGCCGAACGGGTGAGGGACGAGAGGATTGCCCGATGAACAGTGAGCGCAGCCGGCGCGAACCCGACCGGCTAGAGGACGGGGTGGCCCTGTGAGCAGGTACGACAGGTACGACAGATATGACGCCACCGACGAACAGTGGGAGGGGCTCGCCCAGGTCGTACCCCTGCGCGGCCGCGACGAGTGGCCGTCCCGGATCGACCACCGCACGGTCCCGAGCGAGCGCGCGGCCGAACAGCGACGCCTGGTCGTCCTGCGGGTGCAGGTCTTCGCGGACGCCCGCGAGGTCGCGGAGTACCTGGTCGCCCAGGTGCCGGTGCTGCTCGACCTGACGGCGGCGGAGACGGACGTGGCCAAGCGGATCCTCGACTTCAGCAGCGGCGTGGTCTTCGGTCTCGGCAGCGGCATGCACCGCGTCGACCGCAACGTCTTTCTGCTCGCCCCGGAGGGCATGGAGGTCGAGGGGGTCACTCCGGCGGGGCTGACCCACTCGTAGGACCCTCCGGCGCCCTTCTCGACTCTCCCCTCGCGCGCGCACTCGCCGGCCCCGACGCCGGACGCCCTTGACGAGGCGTCCGGCGCGGCGACGGGGGCCGGTGGGGAGGGACCGGTGACGGCGGACTACGGCGGCGGGGGCTGCGGCGACGGACCATGGCCGTGGACTGCGGACCGCGGACCGTACTGACAGACCCCGGTGGTAGACCTGGGGCCGTGACAGAAGTCGATGTGGCAGAACTCCAGCGACGGCTGGCCGCGTTCGCGGCGGCGCGGGACTGGGGGCAGTACCACACCCCGAAGAACCTGGCGTCCGCCCTGAGCGTCGAGGCGTCCGAACTGGTCGAGATCTTCCAGTGGCTGACGCCCGAACAGTCCGCCCGGATCATGGACGAGCCGGAGGCGGCCCACCGCGTCGCCGACGAGGTCGCCGATGTGCTCGCCTATCTCCTCCAGTTCTGCGAGGTGCTGGGCGTCGACCCACTGCGGGCGCTGGCGGCCAAGATGGACCGGAATGAGGCGCGCTTCCCCGTCCCCACCCTCCGGAACCCCAGGATCGTCACTCTTCGGAGTGATCGACTTATCCACAATCGACTTGGTGTCCACAGATTTCCGATTTCCTCTGGCCTTACGGTGCTGTCTACCTCACTGTGGGTAATGAATTGGGTGAGCGGGTTTTCGTACGGACGGGGGAAACACATGGAAGCGGAGCGACTCATCGAGGCGGGTCGGCGGGCGCTGGCGGAGAGCCGGGGCGCGCTGGACGTGATGGCGGAGGCATGGCAGGCGCAGGCTCTCGCGCGGACGGTCGGCAGCCGGCTGGCGCTGCTGGGCCCGATGGAGTTACGGGGTGAGGCGCGGGCGCTGGGAGAGATCGGCGGCGGGTGCTCGGCGCCGGACCACCCGGCGGTGCTCTCCCGGGGCGCGAGGGCGGCGCAGCTCTCCGGGATCTCCGATGTGCGGGCGGCGCTGACGGGACTCTCGCTGCTGCTGGGCGAGGCGGGGATCGCGCTCGTCGGGGTGGCCTGCGACACGGGGGAGGACGGCCTGTACTGGCAGTGCATCGAGGCCATGGACGCCGCGGACGAGTCGCTCGACCGTGTGCACGGGCTGCTGAGACGGCTGTCGGAGCGGGAGAGGGAGCGCGACGGCCCCTACGGCGGGATACGCGGCCCGGCGCCGTCGGCGGCGGGGCCCTGAGGGGTGGGGGACCGGGGGAGATAGGGAGAAGGTGAGGGGCGGAGGTGGCCTGGCCCGGGAGGAAGAGCCACCGGTGAAGGGGCAGGATGGGTGCATGGATCTTCGAATCTTCACCGAGCCCCAGCAAGGGGCCGACTACGACACTCTGCTCACCGTCGCCAAGGCTGCCGAGGACCTCGGCTTCGACGCCTTCTACCGCTCGGACCACTACCTCCGCATGGGCTCCGGCGACGGTCTGCCCGGACCGACCGACGCCTGGATCACGCTGGCCGGTCTCGCGCGCGAGACCAAGCGGATCCGGCTCGGCACACTGATGACGGCAGGCACCTTCCGGCTGCCCGGTGTGCTCGCCATCCAGGTCGCCCAGGTCGACCAGATGTCCGGCGGCCGGGTCGAACTGGGCCTGGGCGCGGGCTGGTTCGAGGAGGAGCACAAGGCGTACGGCATCCCGTTCCCGAAGGAGAAGTTCGGCCGGCTGGAGGAGCAGCTGGCGATCGTCACCGGCCTGTGGGCGACGGAGGTCGGCAAGACCTTCAGCTACGACGGCACGTATTACCAGCTCACCGACTCGCCCGCGCTGCCCAAGCCCGCCCAGGCCAAGGTGCCGGTCCTGATCGGCGGCCACGGCGCGACCCGCACCCCGCGCCTCGCCGCGCAGTACGCGGACGAGTTCAACATCCCCTTCGCCTCCCTGGAGGACAGCGAGAAGCAGTTCGGCCGGGTCCGGGCGGCGGCGAAGGCGTTCGGGCGCGACCCCGACGACCTGGTGTACTCCAACGCCCTGGTCGTCTGCACGGGCAGGGACGACGCCGAGGTGGCCCGGCGGGCGGCGGCCATCGGCCGGGACGTGGAGGAGCTCAAGGCGAACGGGCTGGCCGGCTCGCCCGCCGAGGTGGTCGACAAGATCGGCCGGTACGGGGCGATCGGCTCGTCCCGGATCTACCTCCAGGTCCTCGATCTGGCCGACCTGGACCACCTGGAACTGATCTCCTCACAGATCCAGTCCCAGTTGACCTGACCTGACCTGACCTGACCTGACCTGACCTGACCTGACGTGACCGGGCCCGACCCGACCTGCCCCGACCCGTTTCCGTCGCGCGTCGCGGATACCGGAAGACCGATGAGGAGGAGGCGCCCGTGAGCTCCGGCCGTACGCTCGCCGACGCACTGGGCGAAGGGCCCGTCCTGCTGGACGGCGGACTCTCCAACCAGCTGGAGGCGCAGGGCTGCGACCTCTCCGACGCGCTCTGGTCGGCCCGGTTGCTGGCCGACGCGCCGGAACAGATCGAGGCCGCCCACCTGGCGTATCTGCGTGCGGGCGCGCGGGTGCTCATCACGTCCGGCTATCAGGCCACCTTCGAGGGGTTCGCGCGCCACGGGATCGGTCCGGACCGGGCCGAGGCGCTGCTCGCCCGCAGCGTGGAGCTGGCCCGGCGGGCCGGTGACGCGGCGCGCCGGGCCGATCCGGGGCGGGAGGTGTGGGTCGCCGCGTCGGTCGGCCCGTACGGGGCGATGCTCGCGGACGGCAGCGAGTACCGGGGCCGTTACGGGCTCACCGTCCGGGAGCTGGAGCGCTTCCACCGCCCCCGGATGGCGGTGCTCGCCGAGGCGGGGCCCGACGTGCTGGCGCTGGAGACGGTGCCGGACCTGGACGAGGCCGAGGCGATGGTGCGGGTGGCCGAGGAGACGGGGCTGCCGCTCTGGCTCTCGTACAGCGTCGCCGGCGGCCGGACCCGGGCCGGGCAGCCGTTGGAGGAGGCGTTCGCGGTGGCCGCCGGGCGGGAGCGGGTGGTGGCCGTCGGGGTCAACTGCTGCGACCCGGCCGAGGCGGAGGAGGCGGTGCGGGCGGCAGTGGCGGTCACGGGCAAGCCGGCCGTCGTCTACCCGAACAGCGGAGAGGGCTGGGACGCCGAGGGCAGGGGATGGACCGGGCGGGCCACCTTCGACCCGGCCCGGGTGCGGGCCTGGACGGGGGCCGGGGCCCGGCTCGTCGGGGGCTGCTGCCGGGTGGGACCGGACCGGATCGGGGAGCTGGCGGGGCTGCTGGAGAGCTGAGCGGGGGAGGCCGGCGGCGCTGCCGGAGAGCCGAGTCGGGTATCGGCGGGGCTGCTGGGCATCGAAAATGCCTGGTGAGGGAGGGGAGGTGAGGACCATAATCGGGCGGGTGTTCCTGACGATCAGTACGACCGGCACCCCTGAACGCCCCGCCACGGACCTCGGCTTCCTGCTGCACAAGCATCCCGACCGGGCGCAGGCGTTCTCCACCTCGCACGGCGCCGCGCACGTCTTCTACCCCGAGGCGTCCGCCGAGCGCTGCACGGCCGCACTCCTGCTGGAGGTGGATCCGGTGGCGCTGGTGCGGCGCGGCAAGGGCAAGGGCCGGGGCGGAGCGCCCGACGCGGCGCTCGCGCAGTACGTCAACGACCGCCCCTACGCGGCCTCCTCGCTGCTCTCGGTCGCCCTCGCCGCGGTGTTCAAGTCCGCGCTGGGCGGTGTCTGCCGGGCCATGCCCGAGCGGGCCGGGGCTCCTCTGCCGCTGCGGATCGAGGTGCCCGCGCTGCCCGCCCGGGGCGGTGCGGAGCTGGTGCGCAAGCTGTTCGCGCCGCTCGGCTGGGAGCGGGTCGAGGTGACGGCGGTGGCGCTGGACGAGCAGTTCCCGGAGTGGGGCGACTCGCGCTACGTACGTCTGGTCCTGGAGGGGGAGTCGCGGCTGGCCGACGCCCTGCGCCAGCTCTACGTCCTGCTGCCCGTGCTCGACGACGCCAAGCACTACTGGGTCGCGCCCGACGAGGTGGACAAGCTGCTGCGGGCCGGTGAGGGCTGGCTGGCCGACCACCCCGAGCGCCCCCTCATCACCCGGCGCTATCTCTCCCACCGCTGGGGGCTGACCCGCCAGGCCGACCAGGCCCTGGAGCTGGTCCGGCTCGCGGAGTCGGACGACCTCGACGTGGACAGCGTCGACAACGCGGTGGACGAGAGCACCGACACCGAGGAGAAGCCCGTCCCGCTCGCCGAGCACCGGCGCACCGCGATCCTCGACGCGCTGCGCACGGCCGGTGCGCACCGGGTGCTCGACCTGGGTTGCGGCCAGGGCCAGTTGGTGCAGGCGCTGCTCAAGGACGTGCGGTTCACCGAGATCGTCGGCGTCGACGTGTCGATGCGCGCCCTCACCATCGCCTCGCGCCGGCTGAAGCTGGACCGGCTGGGGGAGCGGCAGGCGGGCCGGGTGACCCTCCAGCAGGGCTCCCTCACCTACACCGACAAGCGGCTCAAGGGGTATGACGCCGCCGTGCTCAGCGAGGTCATCGAGCACCTCGACCTGGACCGGCTGCCCGCGCTGGAGTACGCGGTCTTCGGTGCGGCCCGCCCGGGCACGGTGCTCGTGACCACGCCGAACGTGGAGTACAACGTTCGCTGGGAGACCCTCCCGGCCGGACATGTGCGCCACGGGGACCACCGCTTCGAGTGGACCAGGGCCGAGTTCCGGGCCTGGGCGGGGAAGGTCGCCGAGCGCCACGGGTACACCGTCGCGCATCTGCCCGTGGGGCCGGACGACCCCGAGGTCGGACCGCCGACCCAGCTGGCCGTCTTCACCCTGGCCGACACCGCGACCGACAAGGACAACGACCACAAGAACAACCACGACAAGAACAACGACCACAAGAGCAACGGCAAGAAGAGGGAGGCGGAAGCCGCATGACGAACAACGACACCAGCACGACCGACAGCACCGACGTCACCGGCACCGCCGCCCGCACCCTGCCCGTGACCGACCTCTCCCTCGTCGTCCTCATCGGCGCCAGCGGATCGGGCAAGTCCACCTTCGCCCGCAAGCACTTCAAGCCCACCGAGATCGTCTCCTCGGACTTCTGCCGGGGCCTCGTCGCCGACGACGAGAACGACCAGAGCGCCAGCGGCGACGCCTTCGACCTGCTGCACTACATCGCCGGCAAGCGCCTGGCCGCCGGACGGCTCACCGTCGTCGACGCCACCAGCGTCCAGTCCGAGAGCCGCAAGCAGCTCGTCCGGCTGGCCCGCGAGCACGACGTGCTGCCCATCGCCATCGTGCTCGACCTCCCCGAAGAGGTCTGCCTGCGGCGCAACACGGCCCGACCCGACCGCGCGGACATGCCCCGCCACGTCGTCCAGCGCCACCGCCGCGAGCTGCGCCGCTCCCTGCGCGGCCTGGAGCGCGAGGGCTTCCGCAAGGTGCACATCCTGCGCACCGAGGAAGAGGCCGAGAGCGCACAGGTGGTCCTGGAGCGCCGCTACAACGACCTGCGCCACCTCACCGGCCCGTTCGACGTCATCGGTGACGTCCACGGCTGCCGCTTCGAGCTGGACACCCTGCTCGGCAAGCTCGGTTACGTGGACGGCGCCCACCCCGAAGGGCGTACGGCCGTCTTCGTCGGCGACCTCGTCGACCGGGGCCCCGACAGCCCGGGCGTGCTGCGCCGCGTGATGTCCATGGTCGCGGCGGGCAACGCCCTGTGCGTGCCGGGCAACCACGAGAACAAGCTCGGCCGCTACCTCGCGGGCCGCAAGGTCCAGCAGACCCACGGCCTCGCCGAGACCATCGAGCAGCTGGAGCGTGAGGACGCCGAGCACCCCGAGTTCCGGCAGCAGGTGCGGGAGTTCATCGCCGGGCTGGTCAGCCACTACGTGCTGGACGGCGGCAATCTGGTGGTCTGCCACGCCGGGCTGCCGGAGAAGTACCACGGCCGCAACTCGGGCCGGGTCCGCTCGCACGCGCTGTACGGGGACACGACGGGGGAGACCGAC
The DNA here is from genome assembly GCF_046548915.1 of Streptomyces sp. cmx-18-6. NCBI lineage: Bacteria > Bacillati > Actinomycetota > Actinomycetes > Kitasatosporales > Streptomycetaceae > Streptomyces > Streptomyces sp. cmx-18-6. Next base: position 92,101 of record NZ_JAEBEP010000005.1, read on the forward strand.
GAGTTCGGCCTGCCCGTGCGCTACCCGTGGGCCGAGGACTACCGGGGCCGCGCCGCCGTGGTCTACGGCCACACCCCCGTGCCCACCACCTCCTGGATCAACAACACCATCTGCCTGGACACCGGCGTGGTCTTCGGCGGGAGGATGACCGCGCTGCGCTGGCCGGAGCGCGAACTCGTCGACGTACCGGCCGAGAAGGTCTGGTACGAGCCCGTCAGGCCGCTGACCACCGAAGCGCCCGGGGGCCGGGAGGGCAGGCCGCTGGACCTCGCGGACGTCCAGGGCCGCCGGATCGTGGAGACCCGGCACATGGGCCGGCTCGCCGTGCGCGAGGAGAACGCGGCCGCGGCGCTCGAAGTGATGAGCCGGTTCGCCGTCGACCCGCAGCTCCTGGCCTACCTCCCGCCCACCATGGCCCCCACCGCGACCTCCCGCGAGGACGGCTTCCTGGAGCACCCGGCCGAGGCGTTCGCGCAGTATCGCGGCGACGGAGTCGAGCGGGTCGTGTGCGAGGAGAAGCACATGGGCTCCCGGGCCGTCGTCCTGGTCTGCAAGGACGCCGCCGCCGCGACCGCCCGGTTCGGCGCCAACGGCCCCACCGGGGCCCTCTACACCCGCACCGGCCGCCCCTTCCTCGACGACCGGGACATGACCGAAGTGATCCTGGACCGGCTGCGCACCGCCGTCACCGCCGCCGGGCTCTGGGAGGAGTGGGACACCGACTGGGCGCTGCTGGACGCCGAGCTGATGCCGTGGTCGCTGAAGGCCGGCGGCCTGCTGCGCTCGCAGTACGCGGCGGTCGGCGCGGCCTCCGGCGCGGTGTTCCCGTCCGCCCTCGCCGCCCTGGAGACGGCCGCCGCCCGGGGTGTCGAGGTCGGCGACCTCGCCGGGCGGCAGCGCGGCCGGGCCGAGGACGCGGCCGCGTTCACCGAGGCGTACCGGCGCTACTGCTGGACCACCGAGGGGCTGGACGGGGTGCGGCTCGCCCCGTTCCAGATCCTCGCCGTCCAGGGCCGTTCGCTCGCCGCCGTCCCCCACGACGAGCAGCTGGCCTGGCTGGACCGGCTCGTCGAGCACGACCCGACCGGGCTGCTCCAGGTCACCCGGCGGCTCGTCGTGGACCTGGCCGACGAGGCGTCCGTCCGCGCGGGCGTCGACTGGTGGCTGGAGATGACCGGGCGCGGCGGCGAGGGCATGGTCGTCAAGCCGCTCGGCGCGCTCGTCCGGGACGCCAAGGGCCGCCTGGTCCAGCCCGGCGTCAAGGTGCGCGGCCGGGAGTATCTGCGGATCATCTACGGCCCCGAGTACACCCGCCCGGAGAACCTGGAGCGCCTGCGCTCCCGGTTCCTCGGCCACAAGCGCTCGCTCGCGCTGCGGGAGTACGCCCTGGGCCTGGAGGCCCTGGACCGGCTGGCCGAGGGCGAGCCGCTGTGGCGGGTCCACGAGGCGGTGTTCGCCGTCCTGGCCCTGGAGTCGGAGCCGGTGGACCCCCGGCTCTGAGACCGGGCGCCGGCTCCGGCGACCCGGCACGGACTCCGGCAGCCGCTCCAACCCGTGGGCGATTCGCGGGGTGAACGGCGCTCCGCCCGGTGAGGATGAGGACATGGGATTCCATGTCGACTCCGAAGCCGGGCGGCTGCGCCGCGTCATACTGCACCGCCCCGATCTGGAACTGAAGCGGCTCACCCCCCGCAACAAGGACGCGCTCCTCTTCGACGACGTGCTCTGGGTGCGCCGCGCCCGGCAGGAGCACGACGGGTTCGCCGACGTCCTGCGCGACCGGGGCGTGGAGGTGCACCTCTTCGGCGACCTCCTCCAGGAGTCCCTGGACATCCCCGTCGCCCGGCGGCTGGTGCTCGACCGGGTCTTCGACGAGAAGGAGTACGGGCCGCTCGCCACCGAGCACCTGCGCTCCGCCTTCGAGGAGCTGCCGTCCGCGGAGCTCGCGGAGGCGCTGGTCGGCGGGATGACCAAGCGCGAGTTCCTGGAGCGGCACAGCGAGCCGACCTCCGTCCGCTTCCATGTGATGGACCTGGACGACTTCCTGCTCGGCCCGCTGCCCAACCACCTCTTCACCCGGGACACCTCCGCCTGGATCTACGACGGGGTCTCCATCAACGCGATGCGCTGGCCCGCCCGGCAGCGCGAGACCGTCCACTTCGAGGCGATCTACCGTCACCATCCGCTGTTCACCGGGCCGGAGGCGGGCGTCTTCCACCACTGGTCGGAGGGGCAGGACGACTACCCCTCGACGATCGAGGGCGGTGACGTCCTGGTCATCGGGCAGGGCGCGGTGCTGATCGGGATGAGCGAGCGCACCACCCCGCAGGCGGTGGAGATGCTGGCCCGGGGGCTCTTCGACGCCGGCTCCGCGCGGACGATCGTGGCGCTCGACATGCCGAAGGGCCGGGCGTTCATGCACCTGGACACGGTGATGACGATGGTCGACGGCGACACGTTCACCCAGTACGCCGGGCTCGGGATGCTGCGCTCGTACACGATCGAGCCGGGCAGCGGCCCCCGCGAGCTGAAGGTCACCGACCACCCGCCGGAGCACATGCACCGGGCCATCGCCGCCGCTCTCGGCCTCGACGCGATCCGGGTCCTCACCGCCACCCAGGACGTGCACGCCGCCGAGCGCGAGCAGTGGGACGACGGCTGCAACGTGCTGGCGGTCGAGCCGGGCGTCGTCGTCGCGTACGAGCGCAACGCGACCACGAACACCTATCTGCGCAAGCAGGGCATCGAGGTCATCGAGATCCGGGGCAGCGAGCTGGGGCGGGGGCGCGGCGGGCCGCGCTGTATGAGCTGTCCGGTGGTGCGGGACCCGGTGCAGTAGCGGGAGCGGTGGCCGGGCGGCGTCCGGGGCGGTCAGGGGGCTGTATAGGAATGCAGGTAGTCGTATAGACTTCCAGCGTCACGCGTCGACCCGTCCCCCTCCGGACCCGTCGATCCCGTCCCACTCTGGAGCAGCCATCATGGCCATCGACCTCACCGGCCGCCACTTCCTCAAGGAGCTGGACTTCACCTCCGAGGAGTTCCTCGGCCTGGTCGCGCTGGCCGGTGAGCTGAAGGCGGCCAAGAAGGCGAGGGCGGAGGTCCAGCGGCTGCGCGGCCGGAACATCGCGCTGATCTTCGAGAAGACCTCGACGCGTACGCGCTGCGCGTTCGAGGTCGCCGCCGCCGACCAGGGGGCCTCCACCACCTACCTGGACCCCTCCGGCTCCCAGATGGGCCACAAGGAGTCGGTGAAGGACACCGCTCGGGTGCTCGGCCGGATGTTCGACGGGATCGAGTACCGGGGGGAGAGCCAGCAGGCCGTCGAGGAGCTGGCCGCGCACAGCGGCGTCCCCGTCTTCAACGGGCTCACCGACGACTGGCACCCCACGCAGATGCTCGCCGACGTGCTGACCATGACCGAGCACAGCGACAAGCCCGTCACGGGCCTGGCCCTCGCCTATCTCGGCGACGCCCGCTTCAACATGGGCAACTCCTACCTGATCACCGGCGCCCTGCTCGGCCTGGACATCCGGATCGTGGCCCCCGAGGCGTACTGGCCCGCGGCCCCGGTCGTGGAGCGGGCCCACCAGCTCGCCTCGGTCAGCGGGGCTACGGTCACGCTCACCGAGGACGTCGCCGAGGGTGTCCGGGGGGCCGACTTCGTCGCCACGGACGTGTGGGTGTCGATGGGGGAGCCCAAGGAGGTCTGGGCCGAGCGGATCGCCGCGCTCGCGCCGTACGCCGTGACCATGGACGTCCTGCGCGCCACCGGCAACCCGGACGTGAAGTTCCTGCACTGCCTGCCCGCCTTCCACGACCTCGGCACCCAGGTGGGCCGGGACGTCCACGCCGCGTACGGGCTCAGCGAGCTGGAGGTCACCGACGAGGTCTTCAAGTCGGCGCACTCGGTGGTCTTCGACGAGGCCGAGAACCGCATGCACACGATCAAGGCCGTGCTGGTGGCGACGCTGGCGGACGCGTAGCCGCCCCGGCGGCCGGGGGTTCGTATGGCCATTCGCCCGATTGGGTGAACATGCGCGGTGGTGGCTACGATGTCGCCTCTGGTGGGGTTCGGGCCGGTGCCTGTCGTCAAGCTGCCGTCTGCCGTGCGGCGCCTGGCTCGCACGCTCGAACCCCTTACCCGTGCGCCGTCCACGCGCACGGGGCCGTCCCCCCACTGCACCACCAGAGAAGAGAACGTCCCGCATGAGCCCCGGTCTGCCGTCGTCCGGCACCCCGAAGCGCCCCGGTCTCCCGAACCTCTCGAAGCCCGGTCTGCGCCGCAAGAGTCCCGATCAGCTCATCGCCGAGTCCGGCGGCGACCTGGAGGGCCACGGCCTCAAGCGGACGATGGGCCTCTTCCAGCTCGTCTGCTTCGGCGTCGGCGCCATCGTCGGCACCGGCATCTTCGTCGGCCTCTCCGACACCGTCGCCGAGTCCGGGCCCGCCGTCGTGGTCTCGTTCATCCTGGCCGCGATCACCTGCATCTTCACCGCCTTCTCCTTCGCGGAGCTGGGCAGCGCGATCCCGGTCTCCGGGAGCTCGTACTCCTTCGCGTACGCCGCCCTCGGCGAGCGCACGGCGTTCCTCGTCGGCTGGTGCCTGATGCTGGAGTACGGCGTCTCGGTCTCCGCGGTCGCGGTGGGCTGGAGCCAGTACGTCAACGAGCTGCTGAACAGCCTGATCGGCTGGGAACTGCCCGCCGCCGTGTCCGCCGGGCCCGGCGACGGCGGCGTGATCAACCTCCCCGCGGTCGTCGTGATCGCCATGGCCGCCACCCTGCTGGTGCGCGGCGTCCGGGAGAGCGCGGGCGCGACCGCCGCCATGGCGGTCCTGAAGATCGGCATCCTGCTGGCGTTCTGCGCGATCGCGTTCACCGCGTTCCAGGACGACAACCTCGTGCCGTTCGCCGGCCACGGGCTCGGCGGGATCACCGCGGGCGCGTCGCTGGCGTTCTTCTCGTACATCGGCTTCGACGCCATCACCACCGCCGGCGAAGAGGTCAAGAACCCGCGCCGGAACATCCCTGTAGCCATCCTGATCTGCATCGGCGTCGTCACGCTGCTCTACTGCGCGGTGGCCCTGTCGGCCATCGGCGCGCTCGGCGCGGACGCCGTCTCCGACAAGCCCGCCGCCCTCTCGCTGGTCGTCAACCAGGTCACCGACTCCACGGTCGGCGGCGGCATCATCGCCTTCGGCGCGGTCGTCGCGATCGCTTCCGTGGTGCTCGCCGTGATGTACGGGCAGACCCGCATCCTGATGTCGATGTCCCGCGACGGGCTGATCCCGCGCGTCTTCGAGCGGGTCTCGCCCAAGACCCACACCCCGGTCGCCAACACCTGGATCGTGGCCTGCGTCTTCGCCGTCCCGGCCGCGTTCGCCTCGCTGGACGTCGTCGTCAACCTGACGACCATCGGCACGCTCGCCACCATGGTCGCGGTCAACGTCGCGGTCGTGGTGCTCCGCCGCCGCAACCCGGAGCTGGAGCGGACCTTCCGGGTGCCGCTCTACCCGGTGAGTCCGCTGCTCGGCGTCGCGTTCTGCCTGTATCTGATGTACGGGACCGGCTGGACGACCTGGGTCCAGTTCGCGGTCTTCCTCGCCGCCGGTTCGCTGCTCTACGCCTGCTACGGGCGCAAGCGGTCCCGGCTCGTCACCGCCGGCGTCAGCTCTCCGGGGACGGACCCGGCTGGGACGGGATCGCCGGAAGCGTGAACCAGACGGCCTTGCCGTGCTCCGTGGTGCGGTGACCGCAGGCGGAGCTGAGGGTGCGGATCAGCAGCAGGCCGCGGCCGTGCTCCTGCCAGGGGTCGACCTCGAAGCCGGGCTGCGGCCGGGACAGGTCGCCGGGCGGGGCCGGGTCGTGGTCGTGCACCTCGACCTGGCAGCCGGTGGGCAGCAGCTCCACGACCAGTTCGATGGGCTCGCTGCTCATCGTGTGCTCGACCGCGTTGGCCACCAGCTCGGCGGTGAGCAGCTCGGCGGTGTCGCTGTCCGCGGGCGCGTCGATGTCCGACAGGGCCGTACGGACCAGAGCGCGGGCGATCGGCACGGCCGCCGTCGAGTGCGGCAGGGCGATACGCCAGGAAGCGGGAACAGGGACATCGGGCGGCACGGCGGGGTTCCGTTCGGGAGCGGGTCTTCCTTGTAGCGGGACTTCTCGACTCATCGGGTCTCTCGACTCGTCTCGGGGTCTCTCTCGACGCGTCATCGGGGCTCCGTGATTCGTCATCGGAGTTCCGCGACGCGTCATCGGGACTTCTCGACTCATCGGCATCGCGTATCGAGACTTCCTGGTGTCAACCTTACGAACCGCACAGGCGTTGCCATAGAGGCGGTCGACCGGTGCAAAGGGGACTTTCGACACAACAGTCTCATGGTCGCCGTATTGCGGCCTCGTGACGGCAGTCACATATGGGTGATAACTTCGGTGGCGGAACGCGACCCGCGCACGGCCGGCAACCCGCCCGATTGCTGAAGGGAACCCCTTCATGAGCTCGTTTCCCAGCTCCGCCCCGAGCGTGGAGGAGTGGCGCCATCTCCGGATCACCCGGGACGACGGTGTGGTGACCGTCACACTGGACCGCCCCGAAAAACTCAACGCCCTCACCTTCGGCGCCTACGCCGATCTGCGCGACCTCCTCGCCGAGCTGACCCGGGAACGCTCCGCACGCGCCCTCGTGCTCGCCGGTGAGGGGCGCGGCTTCTGCTCCGGCGGCGACGTGGACGAGATCATCGGCGCGACCCTCGCGATGGACACCGCAGCCGTCCTGGAGTTCAACCGGATGACCGGACAGGTCGTACGGGCCCTGCGCGAGTGCCCCTTCCCCGTCGTCGCCGCCGTCCACGGGGTCGCCGCCGGAGCCGGGGCCGTGCTGGCGCTGGCCGCCGACTTCCGGGTCGCGGACCCCTCCGCCCGCTTCGCCTTCCTCTTCACCCGGGTCGGCCTCTCCGGCGGCGACATGGGCGCGGCCTACCTCCTGCCCCGCGTCGTCGGCCTCGGCCACGCCACCCGGCTGCTGATGCTCGGGGACGCCGTGCGGGCCCCCGAGGCGGAGCGGATCGGGCTGATCAGCGAGCTGGCCGACGAGGGGCAGGCGGATGCCCGTGCCGCCGAGCTGGCCCGCCGCCTCGCGGACGGCCCCGCCCTCGCCCTCGCCCAGACCAAGGCGCTGCTCACCGCCGAGCTGGACATGCCGCTCGCCGCCTCCGTCGAGCTGGACGCCAACACCCAGGCGCTCCTGATGCACGGCGAGGACTACGCGGAGTTCCACGCCGCCTTCACCGAGAAGCGGCCCCCGAAGTGGCGGGGGAGGTAGCCGTGGCGAGCGGCTCCGAAGACACCCGGCCTCCGGGCGCGATCGGCGCTCCCGAAGACGCCCGGCCCCCGCACGCGGCCGACGTGGCCGACCGGGGGCCCGCTCTCGGCCGGCCGCCCGTCCCGGACCGGGTGCCCGTCCCCGATCGGCCGCCCGCTCCCGGACGCCCGCCCTCCCCCGTGCGGCGTGTCGCGGTCATCGGCGGCGGGCCCGGCGGTCTCTACGCCGCCGCCCTCCTCAAACGGCTCGACCCGGCCCGCTCGATCACCGTGTACGAGCGCAACGCCCCCGACGACACCTTCGGCTTCGGCGTCGTCCTCTCCGACGAGACCCTCGGCGGCATCGAGCACGCCGACCCGGAGGTCTTCGGGGCGCTGAGAGCCGAGTTCGTCCGCTGGGACACCATCGACATCGTCCACCGAGGCCGCACCCACACCTCCGGCGGCCACGGCTTCGCCGCCCTCGGACGCCGCCGGCTGCTGGAGATCCTCCACGAGCGCTGCACCGCACTCGGCGTCGACCTCCGCTTTCGTGCACAGGCCCCGCCCGCCGCCGAACTCGCCGCCCGCCACGACCTGGTCATCGCCGCAGACGGGGTGCACAGCGCCACCCGCGAGGCGCATCCCCAAGCCTTCGGCCCGGCCCTCACCGAACACCGCAACCGCTACATCTGGCTCGCCGCCGACTTCGCACTCGACGCCTTCCGCTTCGAGATCGCCGAAACCCCCTACGGCGTCATGCAGATGCACGGCTACCCGTACGCGGCCGACGCCTCCACCGTCATCGTCGAGATGCGCGAGGAGGTGTGGCGCGCCGCCGGACTCGACGCCTGCGACCCGGCCGAATCCACCACCCGCTGCGCCAAGTTCTTCACCGAAGCCCTGGACGGCAGGCCCCTGCGCGCCAACCGGTCCAGCTGGCTCACCTTCCGTACGGTCACCAACTCCCACTGGTCGCACGGGAACACGGTCCTCATCGGAGACGCCGCCCACACAGCCCACTTCTCCATCGGCTCCGGCACCAAGCTCGCCGTCGAGGACGCCCTCGCGCTCGCCGCCTGCATCGAGGAACAGCCGGACCTGCCCGCCGCACTGGCCGCGTACGAGGCCGAGCGCCGCCCGGTCGTCGCCTCCACCCAGCGGGCCGCGGCGGCCAGTCTGCGCTGGTTCGAGGAGCTGGCCGACTACGTCGAACAGCCGCCCCGACGCTTCGCGTTCAACCTGCTCACCCGCAGTCGCCGGGTCACCCACGACAACCTGCGGCTGCGCGACGCCACCTTCACCGCCGCCGTGGAGGAGGAGTTCGGCTGTCCGCCCGGCACCCCGCCGATGTTCACCCCGCTGCGGCTGCGCGGCCTCGAACTGCGCAACCGGGTCGTCGTCTCACCCATGGACATGTACTCGGCCACGGACGGGCTCCCCGGCGACTTCCACCTCGTCCACCTCGGAGCCCGTGCGCTCGGCGGAGCCGGACTCACCATGACCGAGATGGTCTGCGTCAGCCCCGAGGGCCGCATCACCCCCGGCTGCACCGGTCTGTGGACCGACGAACAGGCCACCGCCTGGCGGCGGATCACCGACTTCGTCCACACCTCCGCGCCCGGCGCGGCCATCGGCGTCCAACTCGGCCACTCCGGCCGCAAGGGCTCCACCAAGCTGATGTGGGAGGGCATCGACCAGCCCCTGGAGACCGGCAACTGGCCACTGGCAGCCGCCTCCCCGCTCCCGTACGCGCCAGGCGTCAGCCAGATCCCGCGAGAGCTCGACCGAACCCAACTGAACGCCGTGCGCGAGCAGTTCACGCAGGCGGCCCGCCGTGCCGCCGACTCCGGCTTCGACCTCCTCGAACTCCACTGCGCCCACGGCTACTTGCTCTCCGGATTCCTCTCCCCGCTCACCAACCGCCGCACCGATGCCTACGGCGGACGGCTGGAGAACCGGCTCCGCTTCCCCCTCGAAGTCTTCGACGCCGTCCGCGAAGTCTGGCCGCGGGAGCGCCCGATGACCGTCCGGATCTCCGCCACCGACTGGGCCGAGGGCGGCACCGACGCGGCGGACGCCGTGGAGATCGCCCGCGCCTTCGCCGCCCACGGGGCCGACGCCATCGACGTCTCCACCGGCCAGGTGGTGCCCGAGGAGCGCCCCGAGTTCGGCCGCTCCTACCAGACCCCGTACGCGGACCGGATCCGCAACACCGTGGACGTCCCGGTCATCGCGGTCGGCGCGATCTCCTCCTGGGACGACGTCAACTCCCTGCTGCTCGCGGGTCGCGCGGACCTGTGCGCCCTGGCCCGCCCGCACCTCTACGACCCGAACTGGACGCTGCACGCGGCGGCCGAACAGGGCTACGCGGGACCGGGCGCGCCCTGGCCGCTCCCCTACGGCGCGGGCAGCCGCCCCCCGCCCACCGGCCGCACGGACGCCCCGAAACCCCGGCTCAGGCTGGGGTGACGGGACGGGCGCCGCACCCTCACCCCCGTACGAACCGCTCCCCGGCGTCCCGCAGCCGCTCGTGCAGCTTGCCGAACACCTCCGCCGAGCGCCCGCCCGGCCAGTCCCCCGGCAGCAGCTCCTCGGGCAGCCCCGGGTCCGCGTACGGGAGTTGCCGCCAGGAGTCCAGGGCCAGCAGATAGTCCCGGTAGGCGTCCTGCGGGCGGGGGCCCTCCGCGGTGTCCGGGGTCGCATCCCACTCGCGGAGCACCGGTTCGTGCAGCTCCAGGAAGTCCCGGTGCAGGCGGGCCACCGCGTCCAGGTCCCACCAGCGGGCCACCGACTCGCGGGTCGCGGCGAATCCCAGGTGGTCGCCGCGGAACAGGTCGACGTACGGGGCGAGTTCGAGCCGTTCCAACGTGTGCCGGGTCTCCTCGTGGAGGCCGGCCGGGGCGATCCACACCCCGGGGGCCGCCGTGCCGAAGCCGAGGCGGGCCAGCCGGGAGCGCAGCAGGTGGCGCTTGTTGCGCTCGGCCTCGGGGACGGAGAACACCGCGAGGACCCAGCCGTCGTCGAGCCGGTGCGGGGGGCGGCCGAGGACACGGCCGTAGATGCGCCCGTCGCCGTCGTCGAGCAGCTGGCGGGCGTCCGGCGACAGGGCGTACCCGGCCGAGCCGTCCGCCGCCCGGGCCGCGACCAGCAGCCCGCGCCGCTTCAGCCGCGAGACGCAGGAGCGTACGGAAGGGGCGTCGACGCCCACGGCGTGCAGCAGGCGGATCAGCTCCGCCACCGCGAAGGGCGCGCCGTCCGCCGGACGGCCGTAGGCGCCGTAGAGCGTGACGATCAGGGAACGGGGGGTGCGCAGCTCGGCCACGTGATCACTCTAGAGCGGCTGGTCCCGGAGCAGGAACCGCTGGAGCTTCCCGGTCGCGGTACGTGGCAGGGACTGCTCGAAGACGAAGAGGCGCGGGCACTTGTGCGGGGCCAGGCTGCCCTTCATATGGGCGCGCAGGGAGTCGGCCGTCTGCTCCGAGCCCTCCCGCAGCACCACGTGCGCCACCACGATCTCCCCGCGCAGTTCGTCCGGCCGGCCCACCACCGCCGCCTCGGCGACCTCCGGATGGCGCAGCAGGGCGTCCTCCACCTCGGGGCCCGCGATGTTGTAGCCGGACGAGATGATCATGTCGTCGGCGCGGGCCACGTAACGGAAGTAGCCGTCCGGCTCGCGGACGAAGGTGTCCCCGGTCATGTTCCAGCCGTGCCGCACGTACTCCCTCTGCCGGGGGTCGGACAGATAGCGGCAGCCGACCGGTCCGCGTACGGCGAGCAGCCCCGGTTCGCCGTCCGGCAGCTCATCGCCGTGCTCGTCCACCACCCGGGCCTGCCAGCCCGGCACGGGGACGCCGGTGGTGCCCGGCCGGATGGCGTCGTCGGCGGCGGAGATGAAGATGTGCAGCAGTTCGGTGGCCCCGATGCCGTTGATGATCCGCAGCCCGGTGGCCTCGAACCACGCCTGCCAGGTCGCCGCGGGCAGGTTCTCCCCGGCCGACACACAGCGCCGCAGCGCCGAGAGGTCGTGGCCGTCCAGTTCCCCGAGCATCGTGCGGTAGGCGGTCGGGGCGGTGAACAGGACCGACACCCGGTGCCGGGCCAGCGCGGGCAGCAGGTGCCGCGGCCCGGCCTGCTCCAGCAGCAGCGCGGAGGCCCCGGCCCGCAGCGGGAAGACCAGCAGCCCGCCGAGGCCGAAGGTGAAGCCGAGCGGCGGGCTGCCCGCGAACACGTCGTCGGCGACGGGCCGCAGCACCTGCCGGGAGAAGGTGTCGGCGATGGCCAGCAGGTCCCGGTGCAGGTGCATACAGCCCTTGGGCCGGCCGGTGGTCCCCGAGGTGAACGCGATGAGGGCGACCTCGTCGGCGGCTGTGTCCACCGCCCGGTACGGGGCGGGGTGGGCGCGCATGAGGCGGGTCAGGTCCGCGTCGCCCGCCCCGCCGAACACCGTGATCCGCAGCCCGTCCACGTCCGCCTTCGCCAGGTCCTCCACCGAGCGGGCGTCGCACAGCGCGTGGCTGACCCGGGCGAGCGAGCAGATGGTGGCCAGTTCGCTCGCGCGCGCCTGCGCCAGCACGGTCACGGCGACCGCGCCCGCCTTCATGACGGCGAGCCAGCACGCGGCCAGCCAGGGCGTGGTGGGCCCGCGCAGCAGCACCCGGTTCCCCGGCTCCACGGCCAGGTCCTCGGTCAGCACGTGGGCGATGCGGTCCACCGTCTCCCGCAGCTCGCCGTAGCTCCAGACGGAGCCGTCGCCCGCACGCAGCGCGGGGCGGTCGGGGCCCCGTTCCTCCACCGTGCGGTCCAGCAGCTCGCGGCCGCAGTTCAGCCGGTCGGGGTAACGCGGCTCCGGACCGTCCAGCAGGAGCTCCGGCCACTGTTCCGGCGGCGGGAGGTGGTCGCGCGTGAACGTGTCGGTGTGCGCGCCGGGGACGCGTACGGACGCGTCGGCGGCGGCTGCGGGCGTGTTCGGCGAGGAATTCGGCTCCATCAAGGATCGCCCCCTTGTCGCCTCTGGAGCGTATCGTTTGGGTGACGGTAGTCAACGGTCCGCGATAAGACTGGGGCGCGACGGGCTGAAGACGCGACAGGGCGAGGACCGGCGGAACAGGAACCGGTGAAGCACGGACCGGCGATGTGGCAGACCCGCAGGGCGAAGACCGGCACGGACAGAGACGCGATAAGACGGACAAGACGCGACAAGAGAGGCGCCGCCATGACGGCATTCTCCCTCGAACCGGAACAGACCGCCTGGTGTGAGGAGCTGCGCACCCTCGCCGAACAGCAGCTCCGCCCGCTGGCGGAGAAGGGAGAGGCCGGGCGCGTCAACCGCCCGCTGCTGGCCGCCCTCGGTGAGCTGGGCCTGCTGGACCGGCTGTTCGGCTCCGGGGCGCTGGACCTGTGCCTGCTGCGCGAGTCCCTGGCCCGGGGCTGCACCGAGGCCGAGACCGCCCTCGCCCTCCAGGGCCTCGGCGCGACCCCGATCGTGCGGTCCGGCACCCCCGCCCACCGCGAGCGCTGGCTCCCCGAGGTCCGGGCGGGACGCGCGGTCGCCGCGTTCGCGCTGAGCGAGCCGGGCGCGGGGTCCGACGCGGCGGCCCTGAGCCTCGCCGCCGAACCCGTCCCCGGCGGCTGGCGGCTCACCGGCGAGAAGTGCTGGATCTCCAACGCCCCCGAGGCCGACTTCGCCACCGTCTTCGCCCGCACCACCCCGGGCGCGGGCTCGCGCGGGATCACCGCGTTCCTGGTCCCCTCCGACCGCCCCGGGCTCACCGGCTCCGCGCTCGACATGCTCTCCCCGCACCCGATCGGCACCCTGGAGTTCGACGGCGTACCGGTCACCGCCGACGACGTCCTCGGTGAGCCCGACCGGGGCTTCCGGGTCGCGATGAGCACCCTCAACCTCTTCCGCCCCAGCGTCGGCGCGTTCGCCGTGGGGATGGCCCGCGCCGCCCTCGACGCCACCGTGGCCCACACCGCCCGGCGCACCGCGTTCGGCGGCCCGCTGAGCGACCTCCAGGCCGTCTCCCACCAGGTCGCCGAGATGGCCACCCGCACCGAGGCCGCCCGCCTGCTGGTGTACGCGGCGGCCGCGGCGTACGACGCGGGGGAGAGCGGCGTGCCCCGCCGCGCCGCCATGGCCAAGCTGTACGCCACCGAGACCGCGCAGTACGTGGTCGACACCGCCGTCCAACTGCACGGCGCGCGGGCCCTGCGCCGCGGCCATCTGCTCGAACACCTCTACCGCGAGGTCCGCGCGCCCCGGATCTACGAGGGCGCCAGCGAGGTCCAGCGGGCCATCATCGCCAAGGAGCTGTACGCGACGGCCGCTCAGCAGACGGCTGCCCAGCAGACGGCCGCTCAGCAGACGGCTGCTCAGCAGACCGCCCCTCAGCAGACGGCCGCCCAGCAGACCGCCCCTCAGCGGTCCGTCGCCCAGGAGCCCCCTGCCATGGACCCCCAGGACCCCCATGACCCCCAGGAGCCGCCCGTATGAGCCCCTCCCACCGGATCAACCCGCCCGAACTCTCCCCGCCCACCGGCTTCTCGCACGCCGTCGTCGCCACCGGCGGCCACCTGGTCTTCCTCGCCGGGCAGACCGCCCTGGACCCGGACGGAAAGGTCGTCGGCGCGACCCTGCCCGAACAGTTCGCCACCGCCCTCACCAACCTGCTCACCGCCCTGCACGCGGCGGGCGGGGCCCCCGCCGACCTGACCCGCGTCACGGTGTACGCCACCGATGTGGCCGACTACCGCTCGCACGCCGCCGAACTGGGCCGGATCTGGCGTCGGCTGGCGGGGCGCGACTACCCGGCGATGGCGGTCATCGGGGTGGCCAGGCTCTGGGACGAACAGGCGATGGTCGAGATCGACGGGATCGCCGTGCTGCCCTGATCGCCTCGGGAGGCCCGGGTCCGAGCAGTGATCCAGTGCACTCGAAACGGATGAAACGTCTTGAGCGGTCGAAACCATCGAAATCACTGAAACTGCTGAAAACGCCTCATATAGCAGTGGGGTAAGGGGGGAGGGCGGCGCGCCGGACGGGTGAACGACCTGGGAAGATATATTTGTATCTAGTGCTCTTCATTCCGGTTGCCCCGCCCTCTAACCCGGACTCTCCTCTGTGATCGCCCTCATCATCTGCCACTTCGCGCTGGCCGCCTGCGCAGGCCCGCTGGTGCGCCGGCTCGGCAGGCGCGCATTCGTCGTGCTCGCGCTGCCCCCGGTCGCCGCCACCGTCTGGGCGTTCACCCGCTGGGACACCGCCGCATCAGGTGACGCCGTCACGTGGTCCTGGCAGTGGATCCCGGACTACGACGTCTCGCTCGACCTGCGTCTGGACGCGCTGTCCGAACTGATGGTCCTGCTCGCCGCCGGGGTCGGGGCACTCGTCCTGCTCTACTGTGCGTCCTACTTCCGCGACGACACGCCGCAACTGGGCCGTTTCGCCGGGAATCTGCTCGCCTTCGCGGGGGCGATGCTCGCCCTCGTCCTCGCCGACGACCTGATCACGCTGTACGTGTTCTGGGAGCTGACCACGGTCTTCTCCTTCCTGCTGATCGGCCACGGCAGCGAACACCGGCACAGCCGCCGCTCCGCCCTCCAGGCGCTCATGGTCACCACGCTCGGCGGCCTCGCGATGCTGGTCGGCTTCCTGATCGTCGGTCAGGCCGCCGGGACCTACCAGATCTCCGCGATCGTCGCCGATCCGCCGGAGGCGACCCTCGCCGTCTCCATCGCGCTCGTGCTGATCCTGAGCGGGGCGCTGTCGAAGTCCGCGATCTGGCCGTTCTCCATGTGGCTGCCGAACGCCATGGCCGCCCCGACCCCGGTCAGCGCCTATCTGCACGCCGCCGCGATGGTCAAGGCCGGGGTGTACCTGGTCGCCCGGCTCTCGCCCGCCTTCGCCGACGTACCCGTGTGGAAACCCGTCATCCTGGTGCTCGGCGGCGCGACCATGCTGCTCGGCGGCTGGCGGGCGCTGCGTCTCAACGACCTCAAGCTCGTCCTCGCCTACGGCACCGTCAGCCAGCTCGGCTTCCTGACCCTGCTCGCCGGCACCGGCAACCGGGACGCGGCCCTCGCCGCCGCCGCGATGATCCTCGGTCACGCCCTGTTCAAGGCACCGCTCTTCCTCGTCACCGGCATCGTCGACCACGCCACCGGCACCCGCGACCTGCGCAAGCTCTCCGGGGTCGGCCGCTCCCTGCCGTACGTCGCCGTCGTCGCCGGCCTCGCCGCCGCCTCCATGGCCGCCCTGCCGCCGCTGCTCGGCTTCGCCGCCAAGGAGGCCGCGTTCGAGGCGCTGCTGCACGGCTCCGCCGCCGACCGGTGGGCGCTGGCCGTCGTCGTGGCGGGCTCCGCGCTGACCACCGCGTACACCCTGCGGTTCGTCTGGGGCGCCTTCGCCCGGAAGCCCGGCGTCGCCGACACCCCCGTACACCGCGTCGGCTGGGCCTTCCTCGCCCCGCCCGCCCTGCTCGCCGTCCTCGGCCTGGTGCTCGGCCCCGCCGTCGGTCTGACCGACCGCCTGCTCGGCGCGTACGCCGACACCTATCCCGCGCCCGAGCACCCCTACCACCTGGCCCTCTGGCACGGATTCGGCGTCGCCCTGCTCCTGTCGGCGCTCGCCTGGGCGGCCGGCGCGGTCCTCTTCCTCGGGCGTGACACCGTCACCAAGGTCTCCCGGCGCATCGCCTGGCCCACCGCCGACAGCGTCTTCGGCCATCTGCTGCTCGGTCAGGAACGCCTCGCGCTCCAGGTCACCGGCTTCATCCAGCGCGGTTCCCTCTCCGTGTACCTGGCGACCACGCTGCTGGTGATGCTCGGCGGGCAGCTCGCGGTCCTCTTCACCGACGAGCCCTGGCAGGGCGCCGTGGCCCCCCGGCTCTGGGACAACCCGCTCCAGGGCGGGGTGGCCGCGCTCACCTGCCTGGCGGCCCTGCTCTGCCTGACCGTACGACGCCGGATGAAGGCGGTCGTCCTGAGCGGTCTGATCGGTTACGGGACCGCGCTGCTCTTCGTCGTCCAGGGCGCGCCGGACCTGGCGCTCACCCAGTTCTGCGTCGAGACCGTCGCGATGATCGTCTTCGTCCTGGTGCTGCGCCGGATGCCGGTCCACTTCGAGGAGAAGGTCTCCACCTGGCGGCGCGCCATCCGCGTACCGGTGGCCCTCGCCGCGGCCGCCACCATCGGGGTCGCGGTCTGGGTCGCCGCCGCCGCGCGCACCGAGGAACCCGCCGGGGCCGCCATGGTGAAGGAGGTCGCCGACCACGGGTACAAGGACGTGGTCGCCACGATCCTCGTCGACCTGCGCGCCTGGGACACCATGGGGGAGTCCGCCGTGCTGGCCGCCGCCGCGATCGGCGTCACCAGCCTCATCTACCTGCACCGCCGCAGCGACGGACCGATGCTCCAGGACGAGCTGAAGGGCCGCACCGCCTGGTCGCTGTCGGCCCAGCACTCGACGCGTCTGCCGCAGGGCGACGACGTGGCCCCCGAGCGCAGCTGGCTCGCCGCCGGTTCGACCCTCGCCCCCGAGCACCGCTCGATCGTCTTCGAAGTGGTGGCCCGGCTGCTGTTCCACCCCATCCTGATCCTCTCGGTCTACCTGCTGTTCTGCGCCGAGAACATGCCCGGCGGCGGCTTCGTCGCCGGACTCGTCGCCGGGGTCGCCCTGATCACCCGCTACCTGGCGGGCGGCCGCTTCGAACTGGCCGAGGCCGCGCCCCTGCAACCGGGCCTGTTCACCGGACTCGGCCTGTTCATCTCCACCGGGGTGGCGCTCCTCGGCCTGATCGACGGCACCGTGCTGCACGCCTTCACCTACCACGGGCACCTGCCGGTCTTCGGCGACTTCCACATGAGCACGCCGATCCTCTTCGACTTCGGCGTGTACCTGCTGGTCCTCGGCGTCGTCCTGGACATCGTCCGGGCCCTCGGCGCCAAGATCGACCGGCAGATCGAACGGGCCGCGGGCGCGCTCACCCCATCGGGCGGCCCCGAGGCCGGAGGGGAATCCCGATGATCGTCAGCGCCTCACTCCTCGCCACCGCCGTGGTGCTCTGCGCCGTGGGCGGCATCCTCATGCTCACCCGGCCGCTGACCCGCATCCTGCTCGGCGCGGTCATCCTGAGCAACGGCGTCAACCTGCTGATCCTCTCCTCGACCGGCACCGCCGGCGCGGCGCCGCTCCTGTACGGGGTGAGCCTGCGCCGGGTCACCGACCCGCTGCCGCAGGCCATCGCGCTCACCGCGATCGTCATCACCCTCGGCACCACCGCGTTCCTGCTCGCCATGGCCTACCGCAGCCACCAGATCACCGGCACCGACGAGGTGCACGACGACCTGGAGGACCGGCGCATCGTGCTCCGCGCCGAAGTGCTGGGGGAGCGGGCCCAGTTGCGCGAGGAGTTCCGCTCGGGCTCCGTGCCCACCGACGGCGAGCGCGAACGCTACCGCGAGGAGCGCCGCAAGCTGCGCGACCGGCTGCGCGCCGACCGCGCCCGCCAGGCCCGCGGCCGCGACGCCTCCGGCGACCTCTGGAACGACGTCATCGGCGCCGACCCCGAGGACTACGAACGCGACGGCGACGCCAAGGCCGACGACCGCTACCCCCGCGACGACCGAGGAGCCACCGGATGAACGCGCTCGTCCCGCTGCCGGTGCTGCTGCCGCTCTGCGCCACCGGTCTCAGCCTCACCTTCGGCACCCGCCTGCAACGGTTCCAGCGCTTCATCAGCGTCGCCGTGCTCACCGCCGTACTGGCGCTGTCCATCATCCTGATGATCGCCGCCGACCGGCAGGGCCCGCTCTCCGTCCACCTCGGCGACTTCGCCCCGCCGCTCGGCATCACCCTGGTCGCCGACCGGCTCTCCGGGCTGATGCTCACCGTCTCCTCGGCCGTCACGCTCTGCGTGCTGATCTACTCCCTCGGCCAGGGCATGACCGACCGGGACCGCGAGACACCGGTCGCCGTCTTCCACCCCGCCTATCTGATCCTGGTCGCCGGAGTCTCCTGCACCTTCCTGGCGGGCGACCTCGTCAACCTGTACGTCGGCTTCGAGATCATGCTCGTGGCGAGCTTCGTGCTGCTCACGCTCGGCGGCACCGGACCCCGGATGCGGGCCGGCTCCACGTACGTGATCATCTCGCTGTTCTCCTCGATGCTCTTCCTCATCGCCATCGCCATGACGTACGCGGCGGCCGGCACCGCCAACTTCGCGCAGCTCGCCCAGCGGCTGCCCGATCTGCCCATAGGCGTACAGACCCTGATCCAGGCGATGCTGATCACCGTCTTCGCCATCAAGGCCGCCGTCTTCCCGCTCGCCGCCTGGCTCCCCGACTCCTATCCGACCGCCCCCGCGCCCGTCACCGCCGTCTTCGCCGGACTGCTCACCAAGGTGGGCGTCTACTGCATGCTGCGCACCGAGACGCTCCTCTTCCCGGGCAACCGGATCGGCGACCTCCTGATGGCCGTCGCGCTGGCCTCGATGGTCATCGGCATCCTCGGCGCGGTCGCCCAGACCGACCTGAAACGGCTGCTCTCCTTCACCCTGATCAGCCACATCGGCTTCATGGTCTTCGGGATCGGCCTCGCCACCCGCGAGGCGTACGGCGGCGCCATCGTCTACGTCGTCCACCACATCACCGTGCAGACCACCCTGTTCCTGGTCGCGGGACTCATCGAACGCCGGGGCGGCACCACGGAGCTGACCCGGCTCGGCGGGCTGGCCAAGGCCGCGCCGATGCTGGCGCTCCTCTTCTTCGTCCCCGCGATGAACCTCGCCGGCATCCCCCCGCTCTCCGGCTTCATCGGCAAGCTCGGGCTGATGCGCGCGGGCGTCGCGGACGGCAGCGCCTGGGCCTGGATCCTGGTCGCCGGCTCGGTGGTCACCAGCCTGCTGACGCTGTACGTCACCGCCAAGGTCTGGAACCTGGCGTTCTGGCGGGCGGCCCCGCCCGGGCAGGCCGAGGCGGGCACGGTCCTGGAGTCCGGGGACGACAGCGACGACGACAGCGACGAGGGCCCGGACGGCGTCCCCGGCACCGGTGACGAGGGCATCGAGCCCGTACGCCGGCCGGCCGGCCGGGCCGTCGCCGCGACGCTGCACGGACGGGCCGTCACCACCACCAGCCGGCTGCCCAAGCCCATGATGGCGGCCACCGCGGCGACCATCGTGCTGGGCCTGTCCTTCACGGTGCTCGCCGGCCCGCTCACCGCCTTCACCGACCGCTCGGCCGCCGAGCTCCTGAAGCGCACGCCCTACATCGAGGAGGTGCTGGGCCGGTGAGCCGTACCCCGCGGTTCTCGTTCCGCAACGCCGACATGCCGCCGCTGAGCTGCAAGGTCGGCCGTCGCGGACGTGTGCTGGACCTGCCCCTGATCGCCTGGCTCACCCTCATCTGGGTGCTGCTCTGGTCCACCTTCAACCTGGCCAACATCATCACGGGCGTGATCGTCGCCGTCGCCGTCTGCCTGGCCTTCCCGCTGCCCCAGGTCGACCTGGGGCTCCGGCTCCACCCCTGGGGCATCATCCGCCTCGCCGGATACCTGCTGTACGACATGTACACCTCGGGAGTGAAGGTCACCCGCCAGATTTTCGTCGGCCTGCCGCACCGGGCCGCCGTCATCGGCGTGCCGCTGCGCTGCCGCAGCGACCTGATGCTCGCCGCCGTCGCCGTCGCCGTGTCCAACGTGCCGGGCGGCTCCGTCATCGAGGTGCGCCGGGCCACCGCCACCGTCTTCCTGCACGTCCTGGACGCCGACGACCCCGAGGAGCTCGAAGCCGCCCGGCTTCAGGTGTGGCGGCTGGAGGAACTGACCGTACGGGCCTTCGGCACCTCCGACGAGATCGCCCGCGTCGCCGAACCGCCCCCACCGCCGCAACTGGCCGCCGGGAGGCCCGCACCGTGAGCGTATTCGACCAGATCGACCGCATTCTGCTGACCGCCGCCGTCGCCCTGATCCTGCTGGCCGGCCTTCTGCTGCTGGCCCGGATCTGGCTCGGCCCCTCCATGCTGGACCGGGCGATCTCGCTGGACGTGATCGCCGCCCTGATCATCGCCGGGCTCGGCGCCAAGTCCGCCTTCGCGCTGGACTCGTTCTACTTCCCGATCATGCTGGTGCTCGCGTTCCTCGGCTTCACCGGTTCGGTGGGCATCGCCCGCTTCATCGCCGTACGCGACCGGCCCCGCAACCGCACGTCCCTCCCCGCGCAGCCCGGTGACACCAAGGAGGGCCCGCAGTGAACGTCTGGCTCCAGATCCTCGACACGGCCGGCGCCGTCCTCGCCCTGCTCGGCGCGGCGATCTGCCTGCTCGGGGTGATCGGCATGCTGCGGCTGCCCGACGTCCTCTCCCGCAGCCACGCCGCGACCAAGCCGCAGACCCTCGGCATCATCCTGGTGCTGGCCGGGGTCGCCCTGCGGCTGCGCACCGGCATGGACCTCGCCACCCTCGGGCTGATCGGCTTCTTCCAGATGCTCACCGGCCCGGTCGCCTCGCACCTGGTCGCCCGCTCCGCGTACCGCACCGGGCAGGTCGAGCACGAGGAGCTGCTCTTCGACGAACTGGACGAGCAGCTCACCGACGAGAAGTAGCCCACGGCCGGGCGAACCGGCGAGAGCGCGGCCTGCGGTGAGGCGACCCCGCGAGAGCACTGCCCGCGCGAGCGGGATCACGTGAGCGCGGGCGCGAGGGCAGGATCACGGAACCGCGGGCATGATCACGGAACTGTTCCGTCCACGCCAATCACGCCACGGCCCCGGCGCGCACATGTCATGATGCGGGCAATGCCGGACGCTGGGGGGCGTATGGGAAGCACGGGCACGGTGCTGCGCGAACTGCGCGGCGCACAGAAGAGCGCCAAGGGCGTCTCGCTCTACTCGCGGTACGTGAACCGCCCGGCCGGGCGGTTCCTCGCGGCGGGGGCGTACCGGGTGGGACTGACGCCTGATCAGGTCACTCTGGTCAGCGCCCTGTTCACCTATTCCGCGCTCGCCGCGGTCGCACTCGTCGAACCGTCCTGGACGCTGGCCATCGTGGTGTACGCGGCTCTCGTCGTCGGCTTCGCCTTCGACTCCGCCGATGGCCAGCTCGCCCGGCTCACCGGCCGGGGCGGGCCCGCCGGCGAGTGGCTGGACCATGTGGTGGACTGCGGCAAGCTGGTGCTCGTGCACACCGCCGTGCTGATCTCCTTCTACCGCTTCGGGGAACTGCCCTCGGAGGGCTGGCTGTTGCTGCCGCTGGGCTTCCAGCTCGCCGCCGTGGTCACCTTCTGCGCGGGGCTGCTGCGCGAGCAGCTCGGCAAGGCGGCCGCCGCCGCGCAGACGGCCGCCGAACAGCCGGCGACCGTGACGGCTTCCGCCGCACCCGTCTCCCGGGCCCGGGCGGTCGCCCTGCTGCCCGCCGACTACGGGGTGTTCTGCCTGGTGTTCCTGCTGCTCGGCGCACCCGGGGCCTTCCGGGCCGGGTACGCCGTGCTCGCGGTGGTCCACACGCTCTTCCTGGCGGCCTTCCTCGCCAAGTGGTTCAGGGAGCTGAGAGCGCTCCGTCCCGGCTGACGAGCACGTCCAGCGCCCGGCGCAACTGGGTGCTGGACGTGTGCACGGTGTACGGGAAGTAGACGACCTCCACCCCGACCTCGGCGAAGTCGCGCTCCAGCTTCTTCCCCTTCTCCGTGCCCCGCCAGTCGTCGCCCTTGAAGATCACGTCGAACCGGACCTGCTGCCAGGTCTCGACCTTGTCCGGCACGGTCTCCACGAACGCGGCGTCGACGAACCGCACACTGCGGACGATCTCCAGCCGTTCGCGCAACGGGATGACGGGCGTGTGGCCCTTGGCGAGGGCGGCCATCTCGTCCGAGACGACCCCCGCGACCAGGTAGTCGCACTGACTGCGGGCATGCCGCAGGATGTTGAGGTGACCCACGTGGAACAGGTCGTACACCCCGGGCGCGTATCCCACCCTGTGCTGCACCATCCGTATCTCTCCCCCCACGGTCGAACGTGATCCGGTGATGTGGCAACGACCTTACTGTGAAGAACACTTGTGCAAGCCGTGAACGGATAAGCTCGACAGGGGCTGTTCCCGCAGGGGAGCGGCGGCTGTCGTGGGGGGAAGGCGATCGTCCGATGTCCGATGCCGAACGGCACAGGCCGTTTCAGAACCGCCGCCTTCTGGTGGTCTCGACGAACTACGCACCAGAGGTCACGGGCATCGGCCCGTACGCTGCTCAACTCGCCGAGCACTGGGCCGCGTCCGGGGCCCGGGTCCGGGCGCTCACCGGCATGCCGCACTACCCGTCCTGGCGGCTGGACGAGGCGTACCGGAGCGTGTGGCGGACGGTGGAGATACGCGGCGGCGTCGGCGTGCACCGACGCCGCCACTATGTGCCGTCCCGTCAGACCGCGCTGCGCCGGGCCGCGTTCGAGGCGAGCATCCTCGCCACCGGACTGTTCGCCCCGCCGCCGGGCAGACCGGACGCCGTGATCTCCCAGATGCCCAGCCTCGCCGGAGGCGTCATCGGAGCCCGTCTCGCGCGCCGCCACCGCGTCCCGTACATACCCGTCGTCCAGGACCTGATGGGCGCCGCCGCGGCCCAGAGCGGCATCCGGGGCGGCGGCAGGGCGGCGGCCGTCGCGGCGGCGGCCGAGCGGTACGCCCTGCGCGACGCGGCCCTCGTCGGCGTCATCCACGAGAGCTTCGTCCCCGGCGTCACCGCCCTCGGCGTCGACCCCGCCCGCATCCGGCTCGTCCCCAACTGGAGCCATGTGCAAAGGCCCACCGCCGACCGGGCCGCCACCCGGGCCCGGCTCGGCTGGGACGCCGGCGCCCCCGTCCTGCTGCACTCGGGGAACATGGGCCTCAAGCAGGGCCTCGACGTCCTGGTCGACACCGCCCGCCTGGCCCCCGACGTCCGCGTCGTCCTCATGGGCGACGGCAACCAGCGCGACGCCCTGCGCGCCCGCGCCGAGGGGCTGCCCAACGTGGACTTCCTGGAGCCCGCGGCGGCCGGGGAGTTCACCGACATTCTGGCCGCCGCCGACGTCCTCGCGGTGACCCAGCGGGCCTCCGTCCTCGACATGAGCGTCCCCTCCAAGCTCACCTCCTACTTCGTCTCCGGACGCCCGGTCGTGGCCTCCGTCGCCGACGAGGGCGGCACCGCCGACGAGGTGCGCCGCTCCGGGGCCGGGGTGCTCGTCGCCCCCGAGGACCCGGCCGCCCTGCTGGAGGCCGTACGGAAGCTGGCCGCCGACCCGGTCGCGGCCGACGCCCTCGGGGCCGAGGGGCCGGGGTACGTCGCCCGTCACCTGAGCCGGGAGGCGGGCCTCGCCCGCTTCGACGCCCTGCTCGCCGAGGTCCTGGAAGACGCGGAAGGGAGCCCCCGCCGATGACCCCCGTGAACCGGGTCCTGGACGACCAGGACGAGCCGGCGCTCCTGCGCGACCAGTTCCGCCAACTCCTGCGCTATCGGGCGCTGCTGGCCACCGGAGTAGTCATCGGCCTGTTCGGCGGCGGCTTCCTCGCGCTCAGCGGCGAGGACACCTACACCGCCACCGGGGAGGTGCTGGTCCGCTCCGCCATCTCCGACCCCTTCGCCGCCGGGGCCACCGCCGACAAGGGCATCAACATCGGCTCCGAGCGCCAGACCGCCGTCAGCGACACCGTCGGCACCCTGGCCGCGGGCACCCTCCTCAAGAAGGGCGACGACGTCACCGCCCGCGACCTCCTCGCCGGGCTCCAGGTCACCAACCCGCCCAACACCCTCACCCTGCGCTTCTCCTACACCGGCGCGACCCCCGAGGAGTCCCGGGCCCGCGCCGAAGCCCTCGCCAACGCCTATCTGGCCCACCGCAAGGCGCGCACCGAGGAGAGCATCAAGAACATGTCCGGCGGCTACCGGGCCCAGCTCGACCCGCTGGAGGAGAAGCGGGACCTGCTGGAGAAGCAGAGCGGCGTGGGCGCGGCCGACGACGTCAGCAGCGCCCGCGCCAACATCATCGTCTCCATCTCCGAGCTCAGCCGGAAGATCTCCGAGCTCAAGGCCCTGGACACCACCCCCGGCTACCTCAACAAGAAGCCCGTCGCCCCCACCGCGCCCACCGGCCCCGGGCTGCCCCTGCTGCTCGGCCTCGGCGGCGTCGTCGGCCTCGCCCTCGGGCTGCTGCTCTCCTGGGTGCGGCTCGTCTTCGACCCCGCCGTACGCTCCCCCCGCGAGCTGGTCCGCTCGCTCGGCGGCCCGCTGCTCGGGACCCTGCCCCGCGAACGCGCCGCCACCGGGGCGCTGCTCGCGATCGGCCGCAGCGGCTCCCGGCTCGCGGAGGAGTACCGGGCGGTCGCCTTCCGGCTCGCCTACGACCCGTCGTTCGCCGAGAGCCGCCGACTGCTGGTCACCGCCCCGCGCGGCGACAACGCCGAAGCGGCGGCGGCCGCCGCCAACCTGGCCGCCGCCTTCGCCGAGATGGGCCGGGACGTCCTCCTCGTCGAGGCCGACCTGCGCACCCCCTCCCTCGCCCGCGCCCTGGGCTCCGGCGCGCACGGGGCCCGCCCGCCGCGCTGGGCGGCCGAGGAGGGCGACGGCAGCTGGCCCACCGGGGGCCGCTCCAATGTGGACGTGCCCGGCTCCGGGGCCTTCGCCCTGATCCCGGGCACCACGGTCGACAACGTGCCGCGCGCCCTCACCTCCCCGCCGGTCGGCCGCATCGTCGCCGAGGCCGACCGGCCCGGCGGCGTCGTCATCGTCCTCGCCCCGCCCGTGCTGTCCTACGCCGACGCGGTCGCCCTGGTCGACCGGGTGGAAGGCGTCATGATCGTCTGCGACCCGCGCGAGGTGCACCGCAGCGACCTGGAACGCATCCGCGAGATCATCGGCGCCTCCGGCGGCTCCGTCCTCGGCGCGCTGCTCCACCCGAGCCGGGGACGGCTGCTGCGGCCGGAGCGCCGGAAGAAGTCCGCCCGCCGCCGCAACGGGGGCGGCGACGGGCCCGCCCCCACCGCCGAACCGGACGCCCCCGAGACCACCGGAGACCCCACCGAAACCCTCGGCCTGCGCTCCCTGACCCTCCCGGCGGCGCGGCGGTGAGAGCCCGCACGGCGGTCCTCTGCTCGGTCGCGGACCAGGGCGTGGCGGCGCTCACCAACATCCTGGTGCTGGTGGCCGCCGCCCGGCTCTCCACGCTGGCCGACTTCGCCCGCTTCTCCGCGGTCTACCTGGTCTTCACGGTGCTGCTCGGCGTCTTCGGCGCGTACACCGGGCAGCCCCTGGTCCTCAAGCGCGGCGGCGGGAAGGAGACCCGCGGCGCGTGCCGCTCCGCCGTGGCCTTCGCCGTGCTCGCGGCGGCCGCGCTCGGGGCGCTCCTGGCCGCCGTGTGCGTCCTCGTCCCCGGGGACACCGCACGGGCGCTGACGATGCTCGGCCTGGTGCTGCCGGTGGTGCTGGGACAGGACGCCGTACGGTACGCCTTCTCCACCCTCCAGCAGCCCCATCTGGCCCTGCTCTCGGACCTGTTGCGGCTGGCCTGCGTCCTCGGGGCGCTCGGGACGCAGGCGTACGGTGCGTCTCCCGCCCGCCTGATCGCGCTCTGGGGCCTGTCCGCCCTGCCCGCGCTGCTGCTCTCCGCCGCCCTGCTCCACCGCTCCACCGCCGGGAGCCCGCTGTCGCTCCGGCCGATGCTGCGGCGCGGCCACCTCGGGCAGCGGTTCACCATCGAGTTCGCGGTGGGCAACGCGACCAGCCAGCTCTCCGTCCTGGGCCTCGGCGCGGTCGGGAACCCGCTGCTGGTCGGCGCGTTGCGCGGGGCGACCACCCTGTTCGGGCCGCTGAACGTGCTGTTCACCTCCGCCACCTCCTTCGGCCCGCCGCTGCTCGGCCGCATCGCCGACGAGCGCCGCCGGGTGCGGGCCACCGCGGCGCTCGCCGCCGCGCTGGCCACGACCGCCGCGCTCTGGGCCACCGTCCTCGCCCTGCTCCCCGACCGGGCAGGCCGCCAACTCCTCGGCGACACCTGGCCGGTGTCCGCCGCCCTGCTGCCCGCGACCGGCAGCCAGTACGCGGCGATGGCCGTCGGCACCTGCGGGCTGCTCGCCCTGCGGATGCTGGACCCGCGCACCACGCTCGCCATCCAGGTCGTGTTCTCGCTCACCGCCGTGGCGTTCCTCGCGGGCGGTTACGTTCTCGGGGGCGTCCCGGGAGCCGCCTGGGGCCTCTTCCTCGGCTCGCTCTGCAAGGCCGCCGCCACCTGGATCCGGGTGGCCCGGCTGCGCCGCCGCACGCCTCGGCCGGAGCAGGCCCGGCTCACCGCCGACGCTTCGCCCGCTGCTCCCTGAACGTGCTGATCAGCAGCAGACACAGCGCGGCGATGGCCAGCTTCCCCGCCGCCTGGAGCAGCGGGCCGCGCAACAGGATGAAGGTGTATCCGGCGATCAGCGGCGCGGCGATGGCCAGCACGCTTCCGGGGCCGGGTCCCGCCCGGGTGACGGCCAGGGCGTAGCGGCGGTCGGTGCGGGCCGAGGCGTAACCGATCAGCGCGAGGCCGCCGACCATGCCGGACGCGCCGAAGTCGACCCAGAACTCGGTCCACAGCGGGGCCGAGAGGTTGGTCATCCGCAGCCCCATCCACTGCCCGACCCGGACCCCGGTGTCCTCCGGCTTCCCGCTCCACACCGCGCGCGGCACGAAGAACAGCGCGGAGCCGCTCAGTTGGCGGCCGTAGGTGTGGTCCCGGGTGTCGACCCAGGAGATGGTGTTGGCGAACATCACCATCTGGTCGTAGTCCTTGGTCACCAGCGGCTCGAAGACCGAGGCCGACTGCGCGGGCCGCTGTCCTTCGTCGTCGTAGCGGAACTTGTCCGCGTACGGGAACACCACCAGCGCCCCCACCACCCCGGTCGCCAGCACCGTGCGGTAGACCGCCGCACTGCTCGGCAGCGCGGTGAACACGAACGCCAACAGCACCGTCAGGAACCAGTAACGGGCGTTGGAGATCGGGTTGTTCACCACCAGGTTCAGCGCCGCCAGCGCCACCCACACCAGCGCCGTCGACGGGGTGCGCCGGGCCCGGTAGGAGGTCGCCAGGCGGCGCGTGTAGAAGAGCAGCGCCAGCAGGGCCGGGACCTGGCCGAAGCCCTTGACGAACGCGGAGCCCACGTTGGAACCCTCCGCGGCGACCCCGCTCGCCGCGACGGTCTCGTTGATCTCCTGCCGGCTGGAGAAGAAGACCGCGGGCCCGCCCAGCTTCAGCACGTAGAACGCGCTCGCCGCGAACGCCACCAGCACCAGCAGCCGCAGCCGCAGCGGATGCGCCCGGGCCGGACCGCCGCCCGAACCCCGCGCGGATGGCGTACGGCGGCGCAGCGGCCGGCGTGAGGCCAGCAGCGCCCCCAGGTCGTAGGCGGCACACCCCACCAGCACCATCGCGATGGCCGTGATCAGGTCCTGGCGCGGCCCCACCATCGGCGTCGGCGTCTGCCCGATCACCACCTGGGCGAACGGGGCCACGCCCATCGCGATGTACACGAACATCCAGAAGACGCCCTGGAGCAGCCGCCGCCGGGTGGAGAGGATCATCGTCGCGAGGCGGGCCCCCGCGTAGCAGGTCAGGACCAGCTGGAGCCAGTACGCGGTGTCCCGGACGCCGCTGCCGGGCTGCGCGGCGATCAGCGCGGGCAGGAAGCAGACCAGGCCCAGGATGAGCGGCACGGACAGCGCCCGCGACAGCATCGACCAGGCGATCGGCCGCTCGGGAGGCTCCGGAGGGCCGCTTCGCGCCCGGGACCGCTCAGGGCGCGCGGACGCGTCGGCGACCGGTCCGTGCGCCGACGTGTGCACCGACGTCATGCGCCCCCCCGGGATCAGTGAACCGCTGAACACTCTAACGAATCACCCCACTTGAGGGGGGCCGATGACTACCCTGTGAACAAGTGGCCGCAGTCGAGGGGAACTCTGGTGAAAATCCTGCACGTCGTCACGCTCCACACCCCGGACCACGCCTTCGGCGGTCCGACCCGGGTCGCGCTCAACCTGTCCAAGGTCCAGCGGGCCGCCGGGGACGACGCCCGCATCATGGCCCTCGGAGACGACTTCCCGGACGGCGAACTGCCCAGCCACGTCGAGGGAGTTCCGGTCCACCTCTTCCAGGCCCGGCACGTGCTCCCGATGTTCGAGGTCAGCGGCATCACCTCCGCCGCACTGCTGCGCACCGCACGCCGCATGATGCGCGGCGCCGACCTCGTACACGTCCATCTGATGCGGGACCTGGTGACCCTGCCCGCAGCGCTGCTCGCCCTCGCGACCCGGACGCCGCTGGTCGTCCAGACCCACGGCATGATCGACCCGACCGAGAAGCGCGTCGCCCAGCTCACCGACCTGCTCGGGGTCCGCAAGGTGCTGCGCGGCGCGGACGCCGTCCTGCACCTCACCGAGATGGAGCGGCTCGACGTCAACGCGGTCGCCGCCCCCGTCCCGCTCACCCGCACCGTCCGGCTGGTCAACGGCGTCCGCCCGCAGGAGCGCAAGCCCGCCCGCGACCCCGGCCGGCCGCCCACCGTGCTCTTCCTCGCCCGCGTCCAGAAGCGCAAGCGGCCCGAGGACTTCATCGCCGCCATGCCGCACGTCCTCGCCCGCCACCCGGACGCCCGCTTCGTCCTGTCCGGACCGGACACCGGCGCGCTGCCCGGCACCCTCGCGCTCGCCCGGGAGCTGGGCGTCAGCGACTCCCTGGACCATGTGGGCCCGCTGGAGCACGACGAGGTCCTCGCAGCCCAGCGCGAGGCCGACGTGTATGTGCTGCCCGCGATCGAGGAGCCCTTCCCGGTCTCGGTCCTGGAGGCGATGTCGGTCGGCACCCCCGTCGTCATCACCCGCACCTGCGGGCAGGGCCCCGATGTGGCGGAGGCCGGGGCGGGCCGGGTCATCGACAGCCGGGTCGGCCAGGACGCGGCCAACGCCCGGAAGGTGGCCGACGCGATCCTGGAGCTGCTGGAGCCGGAGGCCGCCGAGCAGGCGGGCAAGGCCGCCTGGGAGCTGGTCAACGACCAGTTCACCATCGAGGTCGTCACCGCCACCCTCCGGCGGACCTACGAGGACGTGGTCCGCCGGAGGCGAGGGTGAGGGGACGGGCCCGGTACACCCGTCAGGCCCGCCGGAGCCGTCAGAGCCGGCAGAGCTGACGGAGCCGGCAGAGCCGTCAACGTAGCGGCTTCTCGCGGGACTTGAGAGCGATCTGCCAGCGGTAGAAGCTCATCGCCAGCGCGAAGTCGAACCCGGCCCGGCCGTCCAGGAAGCCCCGCCGGTAGAGGTACATGTACGCGAACGACACCACGGGCTTGAACGGCGCCTTGTGGAACAACTGCCCCTGGCGCGACTTGACCTGGCGCACCTGCTCCTTCACCTCGGGGTGCTGCTCCAGCCACGCCTCCCAGTCCGAATACCGGTTGTGCCGCTCGAACCAGGCGGTCACCGGGTCGAGATCCTGGTGCTCGATGGGGTTCTCCAACGTGCCGACCGTCGCGGCGACGGGCTGGTAGTGGCCCTCCACCTCCCCGATGCCCGGCGCGTCCAGGTCCCCGACCTCCGGGTAGTGGCTGCGGGTGCGGTCGGTCAACGACCTCTTGCGGATGGTGTATCCGTGCCGCAGCCGCTTCCCCGAGAACCAGTAGCCGAGCGGTATGTCGTACGCGGCGGGCTTCGGGGCCGCCGGGTCCCTGAAGGTCTCCCGCAGCTCGGCCAGCAGCCCCGGGCTCAGCCGCTCGTCGCCGTCGAGCAGCAGGATCCAGTCCAGGTCGGTGCGGACGTTGTCCAGGCACCACTGCTTCTTGCGCGGATGGCCCCCGTCCCAGGTGTACGCGACCACCTCGGCCCCGCACTCCTCGGCGATCTTCGCGGTGTCGTCGGTGCTGTGGGAGTCCACCACGACGACCGCCTCGAAGTGGCCGAGCACCGATTTCACCGCCTCGGCGATGTTCAGCCCCTCGTTCTTGGTCGGTATCGCCACGGCTATGGGCAGTTTCGTGTGGTCCGAGGTCATCCCTTGTTTCCTTCGGGCAGCCAGGCGTAGCAGCCTGTGGAGGTGAACGAGCGGGCGGACCCGGGGATCGTGATCTTCCGGGACGCGCCGGTGTCGGAGGAGCCGGAGGCCAGTTCCTCGCCGCCGGCCCCGGTGATCTGCCACGAGCATTTCGTGGTGGGGGAGGCGGAGCGGTAGACGCCGGGCCGCAGCGTCTTCCCGGTGTGGGCGCCGTCCGGATAGGCGTACGCGGCCTCGTCCACCAGGTCCTGGTGCTGGGGGCAGAGACCGGCCACGGCGTCCGCCGCGTCGGTGATCTCGTTCGCCGCGATCGCGCCCACGGCGGTGTCCCGGTCGGCCTTGACCAGATAGCGCAGCTTGTCGCAGGTCTCCTGCCCGGTCTGGAGCACGGCGGCCGGGTCCATGCCCTTCGGCACCCGGTCCTCCAGGTACTTCTTCTGCTTCTCGGTGAAGGTCCCCGTGGCCGGGGTGATCTCGTCGGCGGGCGTCTTCGGGCCCTGGTCCGTAGTGCCCCCGGCGGCCGGTCCGCCGGCACCGGGCCCGTCGCCGGCGGGCGCGTCGGCGGTCGGCCCGGAAGCGGAGGGCCCTGAGGCGGACGGCCCGGGGGAGGACGGGCCGGGGACGGCGGGCCCGGAGGCCGCGGGGCGCTGGGCGCCCGCGGCCTCCGGGTCGTTCCCGTCCGCGGACGAGCCGCAGGCGGCCAGCGCCGCCGCCGTCATGACGACGGCGGCGCAGGCCAGGAACGGGTTCCTCATCAGCCGTTCCTCAGGGCGTAGTGCGCGCTGATCTGGGAAGCGCTCAGCGCGGTCGGGTAGACGGCGGTCTCGTCGATCTCCCCGGCGAAGAAGTTGCTCGTCGGACGGTTCGGCCAGCTGGCGAGGTTGTCCCCGCCGATCCGCCAGTACCCCGGCTGGTTCTCGTTGCTCGTGTACAGGATGCTCGACGCGCGCAACTGCCCGTCGACGTAGAGCGCCATGCCCGAGGGCCCCTGGGTGGCGACGACATGGTGCCACTGGCCGTCGTTGTACGCCCCCGTGGTGGCGATCGTGCGGGCCGCGCCGCTGTACACGCCGAACGTGAGCCGGCCGTCGTTGCGCATGTAGACGTGCTTGTCGTGGCGGGTGCTGTTCTGCTGGGTCAGGTTCCCGAAGCCGATGATCTTCCCGCCCCGGGTGGTGGTCGTCTTGATCCAGGTCTCCACGGAGAAGCGGGCCGGCGCGGGGTGGAGCCGGTTGCTGTAGGCGTACTGGTTGGTCCCGTTGAACCCGATCGCGGTCGAGGGCCCGGCGACGGCCGGCGGGGTCTGCCGGTAGGCCGGGGCGTTGCGCAGGAAGCCGTTGTTGAGGTTGCCGCTGCTGTCGTGGGCGAAGGTGGCACTGGGCTCGTCGTAGCGCCAGTAGAGCGTCGCCCCGTCCGCCTTGACCCTGGCGGGGTACGCCTGGGTCGCGGTCGTCACGGTGGCGGACTGGGCGGGCGACTTGGCGCTGGTGTTGACGCCGTCGCTCGCGGTGATCCGGTACGAGTAGGTCTCGCCCGGCACCACGTCGGTGTCCGTCCAGCTCAGCTGCGGCCGGTTCCAGAAGACCGAGAAGCCGGTCGTGGTGTGGATCGGGGTGTTCGACCCGTTCTTGAAGATCTGGTAGGTCAGCTCTCCGTCGTCGGTGTCGAAACTGCTCTGCCAGTTCACCTCGATCTTCCCCGGATTCAGCGTCGACAGGCTGACGTTGGGCACCCAGGGCGCGCCGGTGTCCGGGCCGTCCGCGAATCGGGTCAGCCCCTGCTGGGCGGCGCCGTTGACGGTGGTGAACTCGCCGCCGACCCACAGGTAGTGGCGGCCGCCCTTGCCGGTCTGGGTCATCACCCGCGGACCGACCGGCTCGCCGATGCCGTCGTTGGTGTCCGGGAACCACGGCAGCAGCTTCGGGTCGTCGACGGCCTGGGCCAGCAGGTGCTTGCGCGGCTGGTCCGGGAACGCGCCCATGGAGACGCAGTCATGGGCGTGGCTGCCGCTGTAGAGCACCCCGGAGTAGACCGCCACGGACTGCGTGGCCCCCAGGCACGTGTCCCGCCACCGCTGCTGGAAGTCGCTCAGGTTCAGCGCGATGCGGCCGTCGAACACCCCGCCGCCGGTGCCCTCGTTGGCGGTGTAGAAGCCGGTGGCGTCGGTGGTGATGTCCTGGACCGTGGAGTTGTTGTGGATGAACCCCGGGTAGGTCTTGGTGAGTTGTCCGGTCGTGGCGTCGACCACGGCCAGGGCGTGGGTGGTGGTGCCGTTGATGCGGAAGAAGTCCCCGCCGAGCAGCACGTGCCGCCCGTCCGGGGTCACCTCGACGGCCCGCGCCACCTCGTCCGCGTTCGCCGTGAACGGCAGCAGGGACGCGCCGGCGGTGGTGACGGCCGCGAACTTGTTCCGGGTCTGGCCTCCGACGGTGTTGAAGTCCCCGCCCAGGTAGACCGTGTCGGCGGTGACGGCGAGCGCCCGCACGGTGGCCGAGACACCGATCTTGAAATTGTTGCGGACGGTGCAGGTCGCGGTGTCGATGGCCGCGATGTTGCTGACCCCGACCCCGTTCACCGCCCCGAACTGCCCGCCCGCGTACAGCGTCTCCCCGTCCGGGGAGAGCGCCAGCGAGCGCACGGTCGCGGTCCCCGAGGAGACCGTGAACGACAGCGAGCAGCCGGTGGGCGCACCGGTCGCCGCGTCGAACGCGGCGAAGTTCACCGCGGGCTGCTCCCCGGTGCCGGGTGCGGCCTTGGGCGGCCGCACGGTGGAGAAGGTGCCGCCCGCGTAGACGACGCCGTCGCCGGCCGCCATCGACCAGACGATGCCGTTGGTCTGCCAGGTGGAGAGGTCGTCCGCGGTGATGGCCACCGGAGGGGTCAGCGCCGTGGCCGGGGAGGTCCCGCCCGCGGTCGCGGACAGGGCTCCGGCGAGCAGGCCGAGAGCGGCGGCGACGGCTCGTGCACGGCCGCGCCTTCCGGTTCTCTGCCCCGTACTTCCGTTCATCATTCAGCTCCGAAGGTGAGATTCGAGCTGCGGCCGGGAGGCCGCCGATGCTGCCTCGCCCGACCAGCCGCGCGGACTGTCCGTCCCGTGACCGGTCGGGGCGAGTGAGGAGGCGAAGCCGAGGGCCCCGCCCGGTGCCGGCGCGATGAGCTCCACCGAGCGGTCGGTGGAGACGGCGGGTGCGCCGGTGCTGATCCCCGGCACGGACGCGACGAGCGCCGGCCGGGAGTTGTGGGTGAGTGCCGCCTCGGCCGGGGCGGCGGTGACGGGAGCGGCGGTGCGGCTGTCGGAGGGGCCCGCCGCCGGATCCGACGACGTACGGGTGCGGAGCCGGGCCTCCGTGAGGGCCCGCCCCCTCATCTGTCCACCCGCACGGCGGCCCCGGTCAGCTGGTCCGAGAGCAGGCGGATGTCCGCGTCGACCATGATCCGGGCCAGCTCCCGCGACTTGACCTCGGGCTTCCAGCCGAGCAGCTCCTCCGCCTTGGACGCGTCGCCGATCAACGCGTCGACCTCGCTGGGGCGTTCGTACTTCGGGTCGTAGCGCACATGCTCGGCCCAGTCGAGGCCCGCGTGCTCGAAGGCGAACTCCAGGAACTGCCGGACGCTGACCCCCTCGCCGGTCGCCACCACGTAGTCGTCCGGGGTGTCGCACTGGAGCATCCGCCACATGGCGTCCACGTACTCCGGCGCGTACCCCCAGTCCCGGACCGCGTCCAGGTTGCCCAGGTGCAGCCGGTCCTGGAGGCCGGCCTTGATCCGGGCCACGCCCCGGGTGATCTTCCGGGTCACGAAGGTCTCACCCCGGCGCGGCGACTCGTGGTTGAACAGGATCCCGTTGACGGCGAACATCCCGTACGCCTCACGGTAGTTGACCGTCGCCCAGTACGAGTAGACCTTCGCCACGCTGTACGGGCTGCGCGGGTGGAACGGGGTCTTCTCGTTCTGCGGCGGCGGGCTGGCGCCGAACATCTCGGAGGACGACGCCTGGTAGATCCGGGTCTGGACGCCGCTCGCCCGCACCGCCTCCAGAAGGCGGATGGTGCCCAGGCCGGTGACGTCACCGGTGTACAGCGGGGCGTCGAAGGAGACCCGCACATGGGACTGCGCGCCCAGGTTGTAGACCTCGTCGGGCTGGATGTCGCGCAACAGGTTCACCAGCGCCACGCCATCGGTCAGATCGGCGTGGTGCAGGACGAAGGAACGCTCCGGCTCCTCGGGGCCCTGGTAGATGTGGTCGATCCGCTCGGTGTTGAAGCTCGACGAGCGGCGTATGAGGCCATGGACCGTGTATCCCTTGTCGAGCAACAACTCCGCCAGATACGAGCCGTCCTGGCCGGTCACTCCGGTGATGAGCGCGGTCTTTGCCACGATTCCCCCTTCTCTGTTGCTCGCCTGTGCGACGAACAGGTCACCGACATATCGGAATTGGAGCGTTCTGCGGCAAAACATCACCGCAGTCCCTTACTGCTGGCACAATCCGAGCCATGACGACCGAACTCCCCGTATGGCCCCAGGAATCCGCCCGCCCCCTACTGCGCCCGGGCTCCCGCATATTCGTCGCGGGGCACCGCGGACTGGTCGGTTCGGCGGTGGCCCGCCGCCTCGCCGACGACGGCCACGAGGTCCTCACCCGCGGCCGCGACCTCCTCGACCTGCGCGACGCCGCGCGGACCGAGACGTATCTGCGGGACGTCCGCCCGGACGCCGTGGTGCTGGCCGCCGCCAAAGTGGGGGGGATCATGGCCAACAGCACCTACCCGGTGCAGTTCCTGGAGGACAACCTGCGCATCCAGCTCAGCGTGATCGCCGGGGCGCACGCGGCCGGGACCGAGCGGCTGCTCTTCCTCGGCTCGTCGTGCATCTACCCCCGGCTCGCACCCCAGCCGATCCGTGAGGAGTCGCTGCTCACCGGGGAGCTGGAGCCGACCAACGAGGCGTACGCGCTGGCCAAGATCGCCGGAATCGTCCAGACCCAGTCCTACCGCCGGCAGTACGGCGCCTCCTACATCAGCGCCATGCCCACCAATCTCTACGGGCCCGGCGACAACTTCGACCTGGAGACCTCGCACGTCCTGCCCGCGCTGATCCGCCGCTTCCACGAGGCGCAGCGCGACGGGGCCCCGGAGGTCACCCTGTGGGGCACCGGCTCCCCGCGCCGCGAGTTCCTCCACGTCGACGACCTGGCCGCCGCCTGCGTACGCCTGCTGGAGGCGTACGACGGTGACGCGCCCGTCAACATCGGCTGCGGCGAGGACCTCACCATCCGCGAACTCGCCGAAACCATAGCCGAGGTGACGGGCTATCAAGGTCGCATCGGCTGGGACGCTTCCAAGCCGGACGGTAC
The DNA here is from genome assembly GCF_046548915.1 of Streptomyces sp. cmx-18-6. Taxonomy (NCBI): domain Bacteria; kingdom Bacillati; phylum Actinomycetota; class Actinomycetes; order Kitasatosporales; family Streptomycetaceae; genus Streptomyces; species Streptomyces sp. cmx-18-6. The sequence goes on from NZ_JAEBEP010000005.1 coordinate 127,778, forward strand.
CCCCCGCAAGCTGCTCGACGTCTCCCGCCTGACCTCTCTCGGCTTCAAGCCGCAGATCCCGCTGCGCGACGGCATCGCCCGCACCTACGCCTGGTGGCTCGGCCAACTCTCGCCCACCGCCTGACCATGCGCCGCCGCACGCGCGGCGGCGCACCGGGGCTCCTCGCATCCGCACGCCCGCCGTCCTCAATACGCCCCGCGGCCGTCGGTGACGGCGCGCACCGTACGGGCGAGGAGCCCCATGTCCGTGGCCACCGACCAGTTGTCGACGTACCAGAGGTCCAGCGACACGGTCTCCTGCCAGGACAGGTCGGAGCGCCCGCTGACCTGCCACAGCCCGGTCAGCCCCGGCTTCACCGCGAGCCTGCGGTGCTCCCGCTCGTCGTACCGGGACGCCTCCTCGGGCAGCGGAGGGCGTGGCCCCACCAGCGACATATGGCCCAGCAACACATTGACGAGCTGCGGGAGTTCGTCGACGGACGTCCGGCGCAACGCCCGGCCGATCGGCGTCACCCGGGGGTCCCGGCGCATCTTGAACAGCGGCCCGTCGACCTCGTTGGCCTCGGTGAGCTGCGCCTTGCGCTCCTCGGCGTCCGCGACCATCGTGCGGAACTTCCACATGGTGAAGGGCCGGTTGTGTTGCCCCTGGCGGACCTGCCGGTGGAAGACCGGACCGCGCGAGGAGAGCCGCACGCTCAGCGCCACCGCGAGCAGCAGCGGCGCCAGCAGCAGAAGCCCGAACAGGGCCCCGCCGCGGTCCAGGGCCGCCTTGAACGCCGCCTGCGGGCCACCGCGCAGCGGCGGCGCGATGTGCAGCAGGGTGAGCCCGCCCGCCGTCACCGGCCGGACCCGGGAGGCCGCGACGCCGGAGAGGTCGGAGAGCACGCACAGGGCGACGCCCGCGTCGTGCAGCCCCCAGCCGAGCCGCCGCAGCCGGTCCCCGGTCAGCTGGGGCCCGGGAGCCACCAGCACCAGATCCGCGTCGTGGGCGTAGGCCCCGCCCAGCACCGTCGTCACATCGTCGTCGGCCGGGCAGGAGGCGAGCCGCCCCGGCGTCTGCACGCCGTCGTACTCCAGCGCGGCCGGCCCGACCGGTATCACGGCCACCAGCTGATAGCCGTGGTCCGTACGGGTGTCGAGCAGCTCGGCCGCCCGGTCCACGCCCGCCGCCTCGCCTACCAGCAGCACCCTGCGGGCCGCCCGGCCCCGCCGCGCGGCCCGGGGCCAGGGCCGGGGCCCCTGGACGGCGACGGCCACGAGCAGCCCGGGCGCGACGGCGGCGACGGCCGTCGCCGGGTCGACGGAGCCCCCCGCCGCCGCGTGCAGGACGGCCAGCACCCCGAGGAGCACCAGCCAGTCCCCGAGGGCGTCGGACGCACCGCCCCGCTCGGCCCGCGGCCGGTCGGCGTACCGGCCGCGCGATCCGCGTAAGGCGGCCCACATCAGCCCGGCCACCGTGGCGGCGAGCCACGGGCGGGGCTGGTCGCCCAGGTGCAGCAGCAGCCAGGCGGGACCGGCCAGACCCAGCAGGTCGGTCAGCGCGCCGAGCGACGGGTGGTGCCCCGGCTTCCTGCGGGCCGGAGCCCGCTCGGCCGGGTCGCGCTGTGCTGTCGGGGCCCTCCACAGCTGTTCCAGGGCCGCCGTGCGGTTCCGGGAGGCGGCGGTGCGGGGGCGCGGCGCGCCCCGGAGCCCCACCGGCCCGGATATGTCGGTCTCCGGTATTTCGACATGCCCCATGAACCCCCCAGTCACAGTCGCACCCCCACAAACGGGACGCATCCGTCGATCCCATGGACTGACGGATGCGCCCTCGCTCGGTGCACGATATCCACACACGTGCCATTTCGCTGGAGTTCTCGTGAAGTTCAGACGGCTCGTTCCGGACTCCCCCGATCGGTCCCGGGTGTCCGATGTCGCCTGTGGTGGAGGGATGTTGGTGGCCCAACGGGTGAACGACGGCCTGTGGGGCGGGGAGGCCGGCCACCGGTCGCGGAGGCATCCGCTCCGGCGTGCGCCGGAGCGCACACACGAACCCCCTGGCCGCGACCTGCGTGGCCAGGGGGTTCGTCGTTCCGCGGACGGGCCCGCCCGGGGTGGAGGGGGGCGCCCACGGGGTCAGACGAGGCCGGTCGTGCGCCTCCTGGCCCGGCGGTGGATCAGCAGCCCGCCGCCAAGGAGCGCCGCCGCCAGGAGAGTTACCGAGATCACAGTGATCCCGGTCGCCGCGAGGCTGCCGCCGGACGTTGTCACCGGGCCGGTGCCGCCCGCGACGCCGCCGCCCACCGTGGACCCGGTGGCGCCGGCCGACGAGCCGGAGGAGCCGCCGCCGGTGTCGTCGCCGCCCGTCGAAGCGGCGCCCGCCGTAGCACCGCCTGACGCGTCGTCACCACCGGTGCCGGAGCCGCCGTTCGCGGTGTCGCCCGGACCGGCGCTGTCACCGCCGGTGTCCCCGCCCGTCTGGCCGTCCGTCTGGCCGTCGCTCGCCCCATCGGTGTCCCCGCCGCCGGTGGCCTCGGTGACCGTCAGCGTGATCGGGGCCGTACGCGTGGTGCCGACGTCGTTGCGGAACTCGGCGCGGTACCGGTAGCCGTCCTGGGCCGTCCGCGCGGTGAACGTGAGCACGGGCTCCTTCGCGCCCTCGACGTCCCGCCAGGTCTGCGAGCCGTCCGCGCTGACCTGCCAGCGGACCGAGGGCTCCGGAGTGCCCTCGGCGCGCGCGGTGAGGGCGACCTCCTCCCCGGCCTTCACCGAGCGGTCGGCGGGCGCCTGGGTCACCAGCGGCGAGACCTGCCGCGTCAGTTTGGTGATCTTCCCCTCGGCCGGGCTGGTCACGAACACCGTGGCCCCGCCCGGCTCGACGGCGAGCGAGGCGGCCCCGAGCTGCGACTGGTTGCCGGGCAGCGAGAGGTCCTTCGCCGCCGGGGTGAAGTCCTCGGTGCTGTACACGGTGAGCGTGCCGTTGTTGTCGTTCGCCGGGTCGGAGAGGTTCCCGCCGTCCTGCCAGACGACGAAGGCGCGGCCGGTCCGCGCGTCGAACGCCGCGTCCCGGGCCAGGTCCTTGCCGATCAGCGTCTTCACCAGCTTGCCCCGGGCGTCGAAGACCAGCACGGACCGGTTGACGCCCACCCACACCGCGCCGCTCGCCGGATCCGTCTCGGTGAACCCGGCGATGGAGTCCGCGCCGGGCAGGTCGAAGGAGGCCGTGACGGCGAAGGAGGCCAGATCGACCCGGTGCAGCTTCCCGGCCACGAAGTCGCTGAACCACAGCGCGCTCCGGGCGTGGTCGACGGCGAACTGGTTCCCGCCGGGCAGGGTCACGCTCCGGGAGGCCGCACCGGTCGCGCGGTCGATCTCGGAGAGCTTCGCGCCCTGGGCCACCAGCACCGTGCCCGGAGCCGTACCGGGGGCGATGTCCGTGATCGTCGACCCGGCGAGCCACACGCCGGAGGCGGACGTGTCGCCCGCCTTGGCGCTCCCGACGCCCCGCAGCGGGTAGTTGTAGACCACGCCGTCGCCCGTCAGCGGTCCCGAGATCCGCGCCGCCGTCGACGCGCGCAGCTCTCCGGTGGGGCCGGGGGCCTGGCTGATCCAGCTCTCGGCCTTCCCGTCCTCGGGGTTGAGCGCGTACAGGCCGCGTTCGTCGAGGTCGGCCGTGTCGGGCAGGTTGTCCGCGCCGACGTACAGCTTCTTGGAGTCGGGGTGCAGGAGCAGGTCCAGCGGCTTGCCGGCCGAGGTGAAGTCGGCGACCGGCTTGTACGAGACGGTCCCCGCGGGGACGTCCACGCCCTCCCCGCCCGGTTCGCCGGGCTCCTGGCCCGCGAAGGTCACGGGTATGCGCACGTCCTGCGTACGGTCGCCGCTCGCGCGGTGGTCGGCCCGGGTGACGACGGAGCACGGCACGTCGGCGCAGTCGAGACCGTCGCCCTTGGACCGGATCTCGATCTCCACGTCGAAGGAGCCGCCGGGGCCGAAGGGCCGGGCGAGCTCGCCCTCGTACGGGTCGCCCGGCGGCACGATCCACCGCGAGGTGCTCGAACCGCCGCTCATGTCGGCCCCGCCGAGGCAGGGGGAGGGGACCCGGTTCGCGCCGTTGTCCTTGCAGAGCGCGACGTAGATGCCGGACGTCAGCCCGTAATCCTCGCCGGTGACCCGGATCTTCTGGCCGGCCGGGTCGAGCCCGGTGGTGGCCGAGACGGTGAGCTTCTGCCCCTTCGGGCCGGTGGCGCTCTTCGGCGTGCCGGCGTCGGCGCTGACCGCCGCGCCCACGGGGATCGCCCCGAGCAGCAGGGCGGCGAGGGCGGCCGTGCCGGCCAGGCGGCCGAATCCGCGGGGCCGGCCGGGGCGGGCGGACCCGGGATGTCTGCCGGGGCCGGTCTGCGGGGTGCCCGGAGTGGGTGTCATGTGCTTCCTCGTCACGACGCGGGGGAGCCCGGCCCCGGCGAGGAGCGCCGGAGCCGGGCCGATGGCTGGTTGTCGGGGGCGGCCGGTGGCGGCCGGGGCGTCCTACACGAAGTCGATCGGCGTGTGGACGTCGTACTTGCGGTCGTTGGTGTCGGTGTGGTCGGCGCGGGTCACGACGGCGCACTCGACGGTGTCGCCGCAGATGTTGCCGCCGCCGAGGTCGGCCTTGACGTGTATCCGGACGCTGAACGTGCCGCCGGAGCCGAAGGCCGAGCTGTTGGGGAGCGTGCCGCCGCCCTGGTTGGACACCCAGTGGGAGGCCCCGGTGGTCCCGGATTCGTCCTGGCCGCCGAGACAGGGGGAGGGCTTGTTGGCGCCCTGCGCCCCGTCCACCACGCAGAGGCTGACGTAGACGCCCTGGCCCGGGTTGTATCCGCTGCCGGTGACGGTGATGTTCTGCCCGGCGGCGGCCGCCGTGTCCGGGGCGGTCAGCGACAGGTTGTACGTGACGCCGCCGTCGGTGATCGTGCGGGCGCCGGTCGCGGCGGCGGCGGGGGAGGCGAGCGAGAGCGCCAGCGCGGCGGCGGAGAGGACGGCGAGGCCCGTGCGGGCGACGGTACGGGTGGAGGGAACAGCACTCATCGAATGAGCACCTTTCTCAGCATCGGGACCAGAACCACGGACACCCAGTCGACTTAGGTAAGGCACACCTAAGTCTAACGATGTTGAAGTTGTCAACAAAGTGGCTCACGAGAACCGGCGAAAGCGAGCAGTTTCAGCCGAAGTCGACCGGCGGAAAGGCTTGTTCGGTCCAGATGGTCTTGCCGGCGGGGGTGTAGCGCGTGCCCCAGCGCTGGACGAGCTGCGCGACGATGAACAGCCCGCGCCCGCCCTCGTCGTCCTCCGCGCTGTGCCGCAGGTGCGGCGAGGTGTGGCCGGTGTCCGCGACCTCGCACAGCAGCGTGCGGTCGCGGATGAGGCGCAGCCGCAGCGGCCCGCCCGCGTACCGGACCGCGTTGGTGACCAGTTCGCTGACGACCAGTTCGGTGGCGAAGGACAGTTCCTCCAGCCCCCAGACGGCGAGTTGGCGGGTCGCCAGCTCGCGCGCCCGGCCCACCGCCACCGCCTCAGCCGGCAGCTCCCACTCGGCGACCTGCCCCTCGTCCAGCTCCCGGGTGCGGGCGAGCAGGAGAGCGGTGTCGTCGGCAGTCGTGGCGTCCGGCACCAGCTCGGTCACGGCCCGGTCGCACAGCTCCTCCAGCGACGCGGTGCGGTCGGCGAGCACCCGGCCCAGCGCGTCGAGCCCCCGGTCGATGTCGTGCTCGCGGGCCTCCACCAGGCCGTCCGTGAACAGCGCCAGCAGGCTCCCCACCGGCAGCTCGATCTCCATCGACTCGAACGGCAGACCTCCCAGGCCCAGCGGCGGCCCGGCCGGCAGATCCGGGAACGCGACCTGTCCGTCCGGGTGCACGACGGCCGGCGGCAGGTGCCCGGCGCGGGCCATCACGCACCGCCGCGAGACCGGGTCGTACACCGCGTACAGGCAGGTCGCCCCGGTGGTCAGCTCGTCGTACGCGTCGGAGGCCGGCTCCCCGCGCGTGCCCGGCCGCTCCTCCAGCGGCTGCCCCACCAGGTCGTCCAGCCGGGTCAGCAGCTCGTCGGGGGCCATGTCCAGTTGGGCGAAGGCGCGCACGCTGGTGCGCAGCCGCCCCATGGTGGCGGCCGCCTGGAGCCCGTGGCCGACCACGTCCCCGACCACCAGGCCGACCCGGGTCCCCGAGAGCGGGATCACGTCGAACCAGTCGCCGCCGACCCCCGTCACATCGTCGGACGGCAGATAGCGGTAGGCGATGTCGACCGCGGACTGCGGCGGCACATGGTGGGGCAGCAGCTGCCGCTGGAGGGCGAGGGAGGCGGAGCGTTCGCGGGTGAAGCGGCGGGCGTTGTCGATGCAGACGGCGGCGCGCGCGGCCAGCTCGTCCGCCAGGGCGACCTCACCGTTGTCGAAGGTGCTCGCCGGACCCCGGGCGACCGCACCGCCGGACGCCTCGGGACGCGGAGTCCGTACGAAGGTGACGAGCCCCAGCACGCTGCCGCCGACGCGCAACGGGACGACCAGGGTGGTGTCGTCGAGCACCAGGCCCCCGGAGGCGAGGCTGCGGTCCTGGGCCGAACCCGGCGGATAGGCCACCGGGGGATAGCGGTCGGCCGGACTCCCCGGGGCCGCCGGGCGCAACGGCTCGGCCGCGTCGGCCACCCCCGGGACCGCGGAGTGCTCGCCGACCCGCAGGAGGTCCATGGCCGCCGAACTCCCGGTCGCCGGGAGCTCCCCGGCCATCACCGTCGCCCGCGCGATGTCGACCCGTACGGCGGAGGCGAAGTCCGGCACCGTCACCTCGGCGATCTCCTCGGCGGTGGTGACCACGTCCAGGACCGTGCCGATCCGGCGTCCGGCCTCCACCAGCAGGGCCAGGCGCTGCTGGGCGCGGTAGCGGTCGGAGATGTCGAAGGCGTCCTCGCAGACCCCGAACACATGCCCGTGGGCGTCCTCCAGCCGGTAGTAGGAGCACGACCACAGGTGCTGCGTCCCGGGGTCGCTCGGCGGAATCCCCTGGAAGTGCAGGTCCAGGACGGGTTCGCCGGTGTCGATCACGTGGTGCATCACGGCGTCGAGCGTCTGCGGGTAGCCGGGGGTGACGAACTGGCCCCCCGAGTACAGCTCGTCGGCCCGCTTCCCCCGGAACTCGGCGAGCGGCTTGCCGATCTCCCGCTCGTAGGCGGTGTTGCTCCAGGTCAGGCGGAGATCGGTGTCGTAGATCGCCAGGCCCACGGGCGACTGGGTGGCGAGCCCCTGGAGCAGGGCGAGCCGGGACTCCCACTGCCGCAGCGCCCCGAGCTCGGCCGCGACCAGCACCCGGCCCGGCGCGCCGGAGCCGTCGACGGCCCCCGCACCGGCCCCCGCGCCCGCATCCGCCAGCGGGCACGTCGTGGTCGCCACCAGCAGCTCTCGGCCGTCCCGGTGACGCGCGAGACGGATGGCGTTGCCGGCGGGTGGCGAGCCGGCCTCGGAAGCCGGGAGGGGCCCGGGGTGGACCTCGGAAGCCGGGAGAGGCCCGGGGTGGACCTCGGCGGCGGGGACGGGCCCCTCCACGGGCAGCGGCGACAGGAACGCGCTCAGGGGCCGCCCGGCGACCTCGTGCGGGCTGTAGCCCAGCAGCTCGGTGGCGGCCGGGCTCCACCCGATGACGGTGTCCCGGCCGTCCAGGACCACCGTGGCCGCCCTGGCGATGTCCAGGGGGCCGCGGAAGTCGGCGGCATCCGCCGCTCTGGTCGCGCTCACCGCGCCACACCGGCCTGGTCCATGGTCCTCAGAATCCGCCCTGCCCGGGGCGGGCACAACTGCGGTGCGCCCGCGCCACGGCCGATCGTGGCGGCATCCGGCGGACGCCGGTGCGCTCAGCGCACCCCGGCGGGCCGGAACTGGACGCTGATCCGCGGCCCCACCGCCCGTGCCGTCTTCGGGACGGCGTGCTCCCAGGTGCGCTGGCAGCTGCCGCCCATGACGATCAGGTCGCCGTGCCCGAGCGGCCGGCGTACGGGGGCGGGGCCCGGGCGGCGGGGGCGCAGCGCGAGGTGGCGCGGCGCGCCCAGGGAGAGGATCGCGATCATGGTGTCCTCGGTGGAGCCTCGGCCGATCGTGTCACCGTGCCAGGCGACCCCGTCCCGGCCGTCGCGGTAGTAGCAGAGCCCCGCCGTGGTGAACGGCTCGCCGAGCTCGCCCCCGTAGTGCGCGCTGAGCGCCGTGCGGGCGGCGTCGAGCGCGGGGTGCGGCAGGGGGTCGCCGCTGTCGAAGTGGGCCAGCAGGCGCGGGACCGCCACCAGGCGCTCGTACATGACCCACTGCTCCGCCCGCCAGGCCACGTCGCTCGCCAGCGTCCCGAACAGGGCGTCCGCGCCCCGGAGCCACTGCGGGAGTACGTCGATCCAGGCGCCGTGGCCCAGATCCGTACGGCGCAGCCCGTTCAGGGAGCCGACGACGATGTCGTCCCCCTGGTCGAAGAGCGACGGTTGCAGGTGGAGGGCCATGGCACGAGCGTAACGCTATTCGCACAGGTGTGCGAGTGCAGTACGAGGGGCACTCAAGCGCCCTGGCTCAGGCGGCCTGGCTCAAGCGCCCACGCTCAAGCCGCCCCGCTCAAGCCGCCCCGCTCAGCCCTCCTTGATCAGATCGGCGCACTTCTCGCCGATCATCATGGTCGTGATGCACGGGTTGACCGTGGTCAGCAGCGGCATCACCGAAGCGTCGGCCACCCGGAGCCCCGTGACCCCCTTCACCCGCAACCGCGGGTCGAGCGGGGAGTCCGGGTCGTCCGCCGGGCCCATCCGGACCGTCCCCGCCGGGTGGTAGACGGTGTTGTGGGTCTCGCGGATGTAGTCGAACAGCTCCGCGTCCGTGGCGGCGGCCGGCCCCGGAGCGAGCTCGGTCCCCGCCCACGCGGCCATCTCCGGCCGAGCGACGATTTCCCGGGCGAGGCGGAGCCCGTAGGTCATCACCCGTACGTCGTGCTCGTCGGTGAAGTAGCGCGGATCGACCCGGGGCTTGTCCCGGAAGTCCCGGGTGCGGAGCCGGACCGTGCCCCGGGAGCGGGCCCGGGTGACGTTCGGGGTGAGGCAGAACGCGTTCTCCGAGGTGGGGTAGCCGCGCCGGTAGGTGTTCAGGTCGAACGGCACCGAGCCGTAGTGGTACATCAGGTCCGGCCGGTCCAGGCCCTGCTCCGTGCCGGCGAAGATCCCGATCTCCCACCACTGGGTGGAGGAGGTCACCATGGGCTGCCGCGCCTCCCACATGATCACGCCCTCCGGGTGGTCCTGGAGGTGCGAGCCGACGCCGGGGGAGTCCACCCGGACCTCCACCCCGGTCTCCCGGAGATGGCCGGCCGGCCCGATCCCGGAGAGCATCAGCAGCTTCGGGGAGTCGATCGCCCCGCAGGCGACGACCACTTCGCGCCGGGCGTGCACCCTGCCGCTGTGTACGGTGTCGGGCTCCAGGTACTCCACTCCGGTGCAGCGGTCCCCGTCGTCGAACAGCAGCCGTTTCGCCTGGAGGCCCGTCCGCACCTCCAGGTTGGGGCGCTTCCCCAGGATCGGATGCAGATACGAGACCGAGGCCGAGGAACGGGTGCCGTCCTCGCGGGCGTTGATCTGGAACCAGTGCGCGCCCCTGATCACCGTGGTGCCCGTGTTGAACGGGGTGGTGGGGATGCCCGCTCCGGCGCACGCCGCCAGCAGCGCCGTACCGCACGGGTCGTCGGGCGGGACCGTGCGGAGGGTGACCGGGCCGGAGCGGCCGTGGTGGTCGCCGGGCGCGTCGTTGGTCTCCAGCCGCCGGTAGAGCGGGAAGCAGTCCGCCGCGCTCCACCCGGTGCAGCCCAGCGCCCCCCACTCGTCGAGGTCCTCGGCCGGAGCCCAGAAGGCGATGCACGAATTGTGCGAGGAGCAGCCGCCGAGCACCTTGGCGCGGGCGTGCCGCATGAAGCTGTTGCCGTACTCCTGCGGCTCCACCGGATAGTCCCAGTCGTAGCCGGACTCCAGCAGCTCCATCCACCGGTCCAGCCGCAGGACGCTCTCGTCGCCCATGTCCGACGGGCCCGCCTCCAGGACGCAGACGGTGACGGCGGGATCCTCGGTCAGCCGGGCGGCGACGACGGCTCCGGCCGTACCGCCGCCGACCACGACGTAGTCGTACACGGGCGCAGAGCTCTCTTCGGGCATCGGGTCTCCAGGGTTCGGCGGGCCGGCGGGGTCTCAGCGGCCGGGCGTCGTCGGGGGCGGGGGGGGCGGTGGGGTCCTCGGCCTCGAAGCGGTGTTCGGCGAGCACGCCCGTACGGTGCCGCTGGACGAACCAGTAGTAGGCGAAGCCGCCGAGCGCGACGACGCCGATGAACAGGAACGCGCCCCACCGCAGATACCAGTGCTGCGGGCCCGTCGCGTTGTAGACCTCGGCGCGCGGCCACGCCAGGTTGAGGGACATGGCCGTGCCCCACAGCACCGCGAGCACGTTGACCGGCAGCCCCCAGCGGCCCAGCGAGAACGCGCCCTCGCGCGGCTGCCACGTACCGCGCAGCCGCCGCAGCAGCATGGGCACGGTGACCAGCAGATACGCCACGTAGATCATGATGATCGCGATGCTGGTGATCACCGAGAAGATCTGCGGCTGGTTGATGTTCACCACCAGGATGACCACGCCCACCACCCCGATCAGCACGGCGGGCACCACGGGCGTCCTGAAGCGCGGGCTGACCCGGGCCAGCTTCGACCCGGCGGGCAGGTTGTTGTCCCGGGCCATGGCGAACATCAGCCGGATGCCCGCCGCCTGCACGGCCAGGACGCAGACGGTGATCGCGACGACCACCGACCAGAGGAAGACGTCCCCGACGGTGTCGCCGAGCGTCGCCAGCACCACGTACTGGAGCCCGCCCGTGGACAGCTCCCGCGCCTGGAGGTCCGGCACCGCGAGCAGCGCGAAGAGCAGGATGAACGCGCCGATCAGGAACGACGCGATGAGCGCCCGCAGGATGGCGCGGGGCGCGTTGCGGCCCGGGTCGTGCGACTCCTCACCGAGGGAGGAGGCGGTGTCGAAGCCGTACATGACGTACGCGGAGGCGAGTGACGCGGTGAGGAACGCGCCGAAGTAGCCGAGGGAGGTGCCGCTGCCGAGGTCGTACGTCTCCGTCAGGGCGGTGCTGGGGCCCCGGGTGATGTGGGCCGCGAGGAAGATGATCAGGGCGACGGCGGCGATCAGCTCGATGAAGACGCCTGCGGAGTTGATCCGGGCCATGAGCTTGACCCCGAACGCGTTCACCAGCGTGGAGAACAGGATGAGCACCGTGCCGAGAAGCACCGCGTTGGCCGCCTGGTCGTTCCGGCCGCGCCCGTCGCCGACGAACTGGAACCAGCCGTCGATCTGCGGCAGCGTGATCTGGTACGCCAGCGCCACCGCCGCCAGCGTGACCATGGTGGCCGTCATCATCATCCAGCCGCCGAGCCAGCCCACATGCGGGCCGCCCATCTTCTTGGCCCAGTTGTAGACCGAACCGGCCACCGGATAGCGGGCCGCCAGCTCGCAGAAGCACAGCGCCACCATCAGCTGCCCGCAGAAGACCATCGGCCAGGACCACCAGTAGGCGGGGCCGCCGAACGTGACGCCGAAGTAGAACAGCTGGAACGTGCCGGTCAGGATGGAGATGTAGCTGATCCCGGCGGCGAAGGTGTGGAAGTTGCCCAGCGTGCGCTTGAGTTCGGGACGGTAGCCGAGTTCGCCGAGGGCGTCGTCGTCGTGCTGGGTCTGGGTCCTGGGCGGCGGGACGGGGTCCGGCCCCGTGGCCGTACTCACTCGAACCACCGCTGCGGAGCCGCCGCCACATTGCGCCAGATGTGCTTGGCCTCCTGGTACTCGGCCAGACCCGCCGGACCCAGCTCGCGGCCGAAGCCGGACTGCTTCATGCCGCCCCACTCCGCCTGCGGTACGTAGGGGTGGAAGTCGTTGATCCACACGGTGCCGGCCCGCAGCCGCGAGGCCACCCGGTGGGCGCGGCCGCCGTCCAGCGTCCAGACCGCGCCCGCCAGCCCGTACACCGTGTCGTTGGCCAGCCGCACCGCCTCGTCCTCGTCCCGGAACCGCTCCACCGTGAGCACCGGCCCGAACGACTCGTCCTGCACCACGGACATGGAGGAGCGGCACTCGTCGAGCACGGTCGGCGGGTAGTAGAAGCCGTCCGCCAGCGCCGGATCGTCGGGCCGCGCGCCCCCGCAGCGCACGACCGCGCCCTCCGCGACGCCCTCGGCCACATACGCCTCGACCTTGTCGCGGTGCGCGGCCGAGATCAGCGGACCGCTGCGGGCGTCCTCGTCGAAGGGCCCGCCCAGCCTGATCCGGCGCGCCCGCTCCACCAGCTCGTCCACGAACCGGTCGTGCAGCTCGTCCTGGACGAGGAGCCGCGCGCCGGCCGAGCAGACCTGGCCGGAGTGGAGGAAGACCGCCATCAGCGCGTAGTCGACGGCGGTGTCGAAGTCGGCGTCGGCGAAGACGATGTTGGGGTTCTTGCCGCCCAGCTCCAGGGCGACCTTCTTCACGGTGGGCGCGGCGGCCGCCATGATGGCCCGCCCGGTGACGAGCCCGCCGGTGAACGACACCATGTCCACCCGCGGGTCCTCGGTGAGCGGGGCCCCCACCGCCGCGCCCGCCCCGAGCACCAGGTTGGCGACCCCCTCCGGCAGCTCGGCCTCGACGAGCAGCCCCATGAGCAGGACGGCGGTGTGCGGGGTCAGCTCACTGGGCTTGAGCACGAACGTGTTGCCGGCCGCGAGCGCCGGGGCGACCTTCCAGGCGGTCTGGAGCAGCGGATAGTTCCAGGGGGTGATGAGCGCGCAGACGCCGACCGGTTCGTGGACGATCCGGCTGTCGACGTCTGCCGTGCCGGTGTCGACGACCCGGTCGGTGGACCCGGCGGCGACCAGGTTGCCGAAGTAGCGGAAGCAGTTCGCGATGTCGTCCATGTCGTAGGCGCTCTCCACCAGCCGCTTCCCGGTGTCCAGCGACTCGGCCCGCGCGAAGATGTCCTTGTCGCGCTCCAGCAGCTCCGCGACCCGCAGCAGCAGCCGCCCGCGCCCGGCGGCCGGCGTACCGGGCCAGGGCCCGTCGTCGAAGGCCCGGCGCGCGGCGGCGACGGCCGCCCCGGCGTCCTTGGGCCCGCCCTCGTCGACGGTGGCCACCAGGCTGCCGTCCGCGGGGCAGCGGATCTCCCGCGTGCCCGCGTCGGCGGCGGTGGTCCACCGGCCGTCGATGAACAGCTCCGGCATGGGGGGCTCCTCCTGTACGGGGGTGGGGCGGGCGGCCCGCCGGTCGCGGCCTCACAGCGACCGGCGCTCCGCGTGGCGACTCCAGAACAGACAGTAAGGTCGGCCGGTCGCGCGCGCAGCGTGGGCGGGGCCGATCCGGGGCGAGGGCACACGGAACGGCCCGGTCGATGCGCTCGACCGGGCCGTTCCGTTGTTCGGTGCTGGTGCTGGTGCTGGTGCTGGTGCTGGTGCTGGTGGCCTTGCTGTTGCTCTTGATCTTGCTCTGGTGCGTGTCGTGCTTGCTGTGTCCCGGTGGGCGGTGGCCGGTGGCCGGTCGCGGATCAGGTCGAGGGCCGGCCGGCCGACGCGGTCGCGACCGCCTCTCCCGGCTTCCCCGCCTCGCCCGGTTCTTCCGTCTCCTCCGTCTTCTCCGGCTTCCTCTCGTCCGCCGGACCGTCCGGGGCCTCGCCCGTCGCCGGTACGTGCCGCAGCAGCACGATCGCCGCGACGGCGAGCGCGGCCACGGTGACGCCCGCGATGCCCGCCGCGAGGTTCAGCCCGCTGGTGAACGCCTCCCGGGCCTGCTCCAGGAGCTCGACGCCCGCCGGGCCGGTCAGGTTCGCGGCGACGGCGTCGGCCCCGGGGAGCGTGTCACGGGCCGTCTCCGCCGCCGACGCGGGCAGGTCCGACGACAGGGCGCCGGTGATCTCGTCCCGGTACACGGCGGTGACGACACTGCCGAGGCCCGCGATGCCCAGCGCGATGCCGAACTCCATGCCCGCCTCCGACATGGCCGCCGCCGAACCGGCCCGCTCGGGCGGGGCCGAGCCGACGACCAGGTCCGTGCCGAGCACCATCATCGGGCTGATGCCGGTGTAGATGAGCACGAACCCGGTCACCAGCAGCGGCAGCCCGCCGGTGCTGCCGACCTGGGCGATCAGGGCGTATCCCAGCACCGAGAGGAAGAGGGAGCCGCCGACGACGTACCCGGGACGCACCCGCTGGGCGACGGCGGGCGTCAGCGAGGAGGCGACGATCAGCGCGCCGGCCGCGGGCAGCAGCCACAGCCCCGCCTTGATCGGCGACAGGCCCTCCACCAGTTGGAGGTACTGCGTGATGAACAGGTAGAGCCCGCCCATCAGTCCCAGCCCGAGCATCAGCACCAGGAGGGCGGCGCTGAACGCGCGGTCGGCGAAGAGGCGCAGGTCCAGCAGCGGGTCGGCCAGCCCCCGCTGGCGCAGGACGAAGACCACGCCGAAGAGCACACCGGCCAGGAGCGCGCCGATCGCCACGGCTCCCGCGCCGTGCTCGGCCAGGTGCTTGATCCCGTAGATCACCGGCAGCACCGTCAGCAGGGACAGCGCCACACTCGCCAGGTCGATGCGTCCGGCGTCCGCGTCCTTGTACTCGGGCAGCAGGATCGGCGCGACGATCAGCAGCAGCACCATCACCGGCACGGCCAGCAGGAAGACCGAGCCCCACCAGAACCACTCCAGCAGCACACCGCCCAGGACCGGGCCCACCGCGACGCCCACGGAGAAGCAGGTGACCCAGACGCTGATGGCGACTCCGCGCTGCCGGGCGTCCTTGAACATGTTGCTGATCAGGGCCAGTGTCGAGGGCATCAGCGTGGCGCCGGTGACGCCGAGCAGCGCACGCGCCGCGATCAGCATCTCCGCGCTGGTCGAGAAGGCGGCGAGGACCGAGGCGACGCCGAAGCCGAGGGCCCCGATCATCAGCAGCCTGCGCCGGCCGACGCGGTCGCCCAGCGTGCCCATGGTCACCAGGAAACCGGCGATCATGAAGCCGTAGATGTCCACGCTCCACAGCAACTGCGCGCTGGTGGGCTCCAGGTCTGCGCTGATCTGGGGGACCGCGAGGTTCAGCACGGTCGCGTCGAGGGCCAGGAGGATCGTGGGGAGGGTGAGCACGAAGAGCCCGAGCCACTCCCGCGGTCCGGCCCTCAGCTCCGGGGAGGTCGGGGAATCTGTCGTCAAGTCGGACATCGGATGCTCCTGCGCCGGGTCGGCCTGCCGCCGGCGGTGATGGTGGAGCCGGCAGCGGTGATGGACGTGTCCCAGCCTGCGCCGGGGCGCTCACGACCGGCTCTCCGCTCGCTCACGGCCGACTCACCGCACGTCACAGCCCTGCGTTACGGTGACGCCCATGCGATTCGGGGTACTGGGGCCACTGGCCGTGTGGAAGGCGGACGGCACCCCCGTCACCGTGCCCGGCCCCAGGACCCGGGCGCTCCTGGCCGCCCTGCTGTCGCACGAGGGGCGCCCGGTGAGCGCGGACCGGCTCGTGGACGAGCTCTGGGGCGAGGCCGAACTCCCCGGCAACCCGGCCGCCGCCCTGCAGACCAGGATCTGGCAACTGCGCAAGGCGCTCGACGACGCGGAGGCGGGCGGCCGCGAACTGCTGACCCTGCGCGACGACGGCTATGTGCTGCGTACGGAGCCGGAGAGCGTCGACCTGGACCGGTTCCTGGTGCTGGCGGCGCGGGCCAGGGCCGCCGGCGAAGCGCCCGCCCGTACGGCCCTGCTGACCGAAGCGCTCGGCCTGTGGCGGGGCGCTCCGTTCTCCGGGTTCGAGGACGCCGCCTTCGCCCGCCCGGTCATCGCCCGCCTCGAAGAGGCCCGCCTCGCCGCCGTCGAGGCGCTCGCGGAGGCCCGTATCGGGATGGGCGAACACGTGGCGGTGGGGGAGGAGTTGCACGAACTCGTCGTACGCCACCCGCTGCGCGAACGGCTGCGCGCGCTCCAGATGCGGGCGCTGTACGCCGCCGGGCGGACGGGCGAGGCGCTGGCCGGCTACCAGGAGCTGCGGACACGGCTCGCCGGTGAACTCGGCCTGGATCCGGGCCCCGAACTCACCGCCCTGCACCAGGCGATGCTGGAACAGGCCCCCGGGCTGACCCCGGCCCTGACCACCCCTGCTCTGACCACCACCCCGGCCCTGATCGCCCCCGCCCTGACCGCCCCTGCCGCCGGTAGGCGTCTCCCCGGTGCCAACCTGCCCGCCCCGTTGACCGAACTCATCGGCCGAGACGGCGCGTTGGCGGAGGTGGAGCGGCTGCTCGCCACCGCCCGGCATGTGACGCTGACCGGCTCCGGGGGCGTCGGCAAGACGCGCCTGGCGCTGGAGACGGCGGCCCGGCTCGCCGGGGGCTTCCCGGACGGCGCGTGGCTGGTCGAGCTGGCCGCGCTGGGCCGTACGGGTGGAGCGGGCGGCGCGCACACGGTGGACGCCGTGGCGGAGGCCGTCATGACGGCGCTCGGCGTCCGGGAGGACACGGGGCCCGGGTCACCCGCGTCGCCCGGCGTGTACGACTCCTCATCACCCGCCGGGCGTCTCGCCGGTGCGCTGGCCGACAAGCGCCTCCTGCTGCTCCTGGACAACTGCGAGCACATCGTCGACGCGGTGGCCGAACTGGCGGCGCTGCTGCTGAAGCGCGCCCCCGGGCTGAGGCTCCTGGCCACCAGCCAGGAGCCGTTCGGGGCCCTGGGCGAGGTGGTGTGGGCCGTGCCTCCGCTGGAGGTGCCGGCGCCGGGGGTGCCCGGGCTGGACGCTCCCTCCTCGGAGCCGTACGCGCCGGACGCGCCCGCGCTGGACGCGCCCTCGCCGCACGCACTCGGCTCGGCCCCCGCTCCGGGGCTGGAGGAGGTGGCGCGCTCCAGCGCCGTCGCGCTGTTCACCGCCCGCGCCGCCGCCTCGCCCGGCTTCACGCTCGACGCGGGCAACGCGCGGGACGTCGCGGTGATCTGCCGCCGGCTCGACGGGATCCCCCTGGCGCTCGAACTGGCCGCCACCCGGGTGCGCGCCCTCGGCGTACGGGGCCTCGTCGCCCGGCTGGACGACCGCTTCCGGCTCCTGGCCACCGGCTACCGGGGAGCCCCGCCCCGGCAGCAGACGCTCCGGGCGATGATCGACTGGAGCTGGGACCTGCTGACGGGACCCGAGCGCGCCGTCCTGCGCCGCCTCGCCGTGCACGCCGAGGGATGCACCCTGGAGGCGGCCGAAGCGGTCTGCGCGGGGCGGGGAGTGGACCGGGACGACGTCCTGGACCTGCTGGCCCGGCTGGTGGACCGCTCCCTGGTCGTCATGGTGGACGCGGGCGACGAACCCCGCTACCGGCTCCTCGAATCCGTCGCCCAGTACGGTCTGGCCCGCCTGGACGAGGCCGGCGAGAGCGACGAGGTGCATCGCCGCCACCGCCGGTACTACACCGAACTGGCCGCGCGCACCGCGCCGTTGATCCATGGCCCCGGCCAACGGCGGTGGCTGCGCGCCCTGGACGCGGAGACCGCCAATGTGCGTCGGGTGCTCCAGGACGCGGGCCGGGACGGCGGGGCCGAGGACGCCCTCCGCCTCGTCAACGCGCTGACCTGGTACTGGTTCCTGCGCGGTCGGCTCCGGGAGGCGGGCCGGTCCCTGGAGGCCGCGCTCGCCGCGTCCGGGCCGGAGGGGGAAGCGGGGCCGACCGTGGCGTCCGGGCCGGGTGAGGGGGCCGGGTCCGCTGCCGTCTCCGGCCCGGCCGCGGTGGAGTCCCTGCGGGCGCAGGCCCGGGCCTGGCGGGCCGGGTTCGCCGTGCTCGTCGGCGACGGCACGGAGCGGGCGCGGTACGGGCGGGTCGCCGTGGAGCTCGCCCGCCGGGTCACGGACCGGCGGGAGCGGGCCCGGGCGCAGTGGTTCCTCGGGTTCGCCCTGTTCGGCGTCGGGGACCAGGCCACCAGCGAGGAGCTCATCGAGGAGGCGCTCGAAGGGTTCCGGGCGCTCGGCGACCCCTGGGGCACCGCGGCGGCGCTGAGCGTACGGGCCAACCAGGCCCATGTCCGGGGCGAGTTGGACCGGCTCGCGCTCGACGGGCAGCGCAGCGCCGAACTCTTCGCCGAACTGGCGGACGGGTGGGGCCAGTTGCAGACCGTCGAACCGCTCGCCGCGCTGGCGGAGATGGCCGGGGACTACGACCGTGCGGCCCGGCTCCACCAGGAGGGGCTGCGCAGGGCCGAGGATCTCGGGCTCTGGCCGGAGGCCGCCGACCGGCTGACCGGTCTCGGCAGCACCGCCATGCTCACCGGGGACCACGCCCGGGCGCGCGCGTTCCACCAGCAGGCCATGCGCCTCGCGGCCGAGCACAGCTTCAAGCCGGGGGAGATCCACGCCGAGATCGGCCTCGGCCTCGGCGCGCGCCGCGAAGGCCGGTTCGACGCCGCCGAGACCCATATGCGCCACGCGCTGGAGTGGCAGACCACCATGTCCTTCGAACCCGGCCGCGCCCTGGTCCTGGCCGAGTTGGGCTTCATCGCCGAACAGCGCGGCCGGGTGGAGGAGGCCCTGCGGCTGCACCGGGAGGGCTGGACCTCCGCGCACCACACCGGCGACCCCCGCGCCATGGCCCTGGCCCTGGAGGGCCTGGCGGGAGCGCACGCCCTCGCGGAACGGCCCGCGTACGCGGCCCTGTTGCTCGGCGCGGCCCACACGTCCCGGGCATCGGTCGGCATGCCGCTTCCTCCGGCCGAACGCGGCGACGTCGACCGCATCACGGCGGCGGTACGGGGGAGCCTCGACGAGGCCGCCTACCGGGCCGCGTACCGGCGCGGCACCGGGCTCACGCCCGAGCAGGCACTCGCCGCGACCCGCCCCTGAGCGACCGCCCGGGGCCACCCGCAGCCACCGCCGGGGCCCGCCCACGGATCGCGACCGCGCGCCCGCCCACGGATCGCGACCGCGCGCCCCGGTTCCGTAACCCCGGTTCCGTCCGTCGGCTCCATAACCCCGGTTCCGCCCTCGGGGTTCCGTGCCGACCACTCCGCCGCTACGGCTTCGTCCCCGCCGGAGGCGGCGTCACGGACGGCTCGATCGTCGACCTGACGAAGATCCGCGTCGTGCCGGGCCTGAACTCGTGCACGAAGAGGTCGACGCAGCGCTGAAGGTGGGCGCCCTCGGGGGTGTCGAGGCCCTCGGGGCACAGGCTGGTCCTTCGAAGGTCCCGCGTGATCGTTTCCGGCTCCGGCAGGCCGAGGTGCGCGAAGGCGGCCGCGGGGCGGTAGTCCTCCTTCTCGGGGTGCGCGTTGCCCAGCATCCGTATCCCGTCCGGGACGAGTCGGGCCGTGTACGCCCGCGCCCGGTCGCTCGGCAGGACGAAGGAGAGGAGCCCCGTGTCGTAACGCAGTCCGGCCTTGTAGCCCGCCCGCCGGTCCGAGGCGTCCTTTGGGAAGCGGACGCCCAGTTGCCCGCTCATCCAGGCCGGAGTCGCTCCCTCCTCCCAGCAGCAGTTCATCTCCTGGTCGGTCAGTCGCGACTCCGCCCGGTCAGCCGTCCACCACAGCCCGCCGACCACGGCGGCGGCGCCGAGGCCCAGCACCAGGGCGACGATGCCGAGTGCGACCGGCAGCGGAAGCGGTGGCTTGGGCGGCCCGGCCGCGACCTTCCCATGAAGGCGCTTCATGACGTGTCCCCCCCCGGCTTCGTCCCCGCTCCCGGCCCGCCCCGGTGCGGACGACACACCCTAGGGCAGGGCGCTCACGCGCTCACTGTTTCTCGGGGGCGAAGGAGATCATGCGGGCCTCGCGCTCGGTGTCCTTGCCGCTCACGATCGACGGCGTGATGATGATCCGGCCCTTCACATAGGCCAGACGCCCGGCGAGCATCTTGTACTCGGTGGGGCGGGCCGATTGCGGATGCCGCAGTACCTGCTTCTTCGTGTCCACGCCGCCCGGGCCGAACTTGATGATCCCGCCCTCCCGCTTCGGCCAGGCCGCCTCGTAGACCAGTGCGAACGTGCCGTCCTCCTCGCGCAGCGGGTGGAGGGTGCTCTCCTGCGACTTCACGCCCCAGACGAACTTCCCGGTGCCGAGGTCGTAGGCGCCCACCTGCTTCGTGCCGCCGACGTGGACGGCGTTCTTCCCGACGACCATGCCCGGGCAGTTCTGGATGCCCTGGCCCGAGTCTCCCGAGTCACCGCAGTAGCCGAAGCCCTTGGGCCGGGCGTCGATGGTGGTACGGAGTTTCCCGCCGGCTCCCAGGGCGACGATCCGCCAGTTGTCGGTGCGGTCCTCCACATGGAGCGTGGTGAAGACGGCGGGGGCGACGGAGAGCACCTTGCCGACCCGCCAGCCCGCCTGGGTACGGAAACGCCACCGGACCTTCCCGGTGCGCGGGTCGATCTCGCGGAGCTGGCTGTACGACTCGCTGCGCTCGCCGCTGATCGCGCAGGTGGAGCTCACCAGGAGCCGGGCGCCGCCCGCCACGTCGTCCGGGTAGCACTTCCCGGGATTCTCCATGGGGATGTCATGGAGCTTCACGCCGTCGTCGACCCGGTACGCGGCGGCCTTCATGCTCTGGACGATCGCGAGGACGCCACCGCTGATGGCGGTGTGCACGATGATCGTGTCATCCATGGACCCGGTCTCGGCCAGCTCTCTCTGCCACCCCGCCTTCCCGGTCCGGAGGTCGATCATCTGGAGCTGGTTGCACCGGTTCCCGCTCTTGGCCTGGCTGTTCTTGTACACCACGACGACTTTGCCGTCAGGGGTCGGATTGACCGGCGTCTCGCAGACGGGCGCGGGCAGCGGCACGCTCCACACCTCGACGCCGTCCGAGAGGCGGTAGGCGCTGACCTTCCTGTGCATGGCCTGGACGACGGTGTCGCCGACGACCCACAGATCGTGGAGCAGGACGGTGGTCCCCGGCAGGTCGGTCGGGTCGTCGACGACCCACGCCGTGGCGTCTCCCGGCTTGCGCCCGGCGTTGATCTCCTGCGACGTCGGGATCCGCTGCTGCTCGGGCGTACGGACCGAAGGGGCAGGGGAAGGGGGAGCGGACGGCGTCGCCGAGGCGGACGGCGTCTTCTTCGCCACCGGCGTCACGGGCGCGGGGGAGCCGCCCCACCGGCCGTCGCTGACGGCGTACACCCCGCCGGCCACCAGGAGCAGCAGCACGACGGCCGCGGCGATCAGCGGGAGCCTGCCGGACCGCCGGGGGCGGCCCGGCTCCACCGGCGGGCCGAAGCCCTGCGCGGCATACGGGTTGCCCGGCACCGGCCGGTGCTCCGGGGGCAGCTCCCAGGGCTGCGGGGGGCGAGGTGCGTCGGCCATCAACGATCCCGCTGGGAGGCGACGCGTTCGCCGGACGGCTCCGCGACGACGATCTGGACGTGCTGCGGGGCGTACTTGCGCGCCTTGCGGACCATCTTGTCCAGGTCGAACCCGGCACGCGGGACGGCGACATGGACCGGTGCGGGCATGGCCGGGTGCTGCGCCGCGCTGCTCGCACCCGTGGGCAGGCTCGCGCCGGGACGCAGCCGTGCCCCGATCAGCGCGTGCCGGTCGTCCGGCGTGGCCACGACGAACTGGGTGACGTCCTGCCACGGCAGCAGCAGCCCACCGAACCGGGCGCCGGCCGCGTCGAACTGGAAGGCGGTGCGCCGCTTCTCGTACCAGGCGATGATGAAGGGGATCGCCAGGACGATGACCGTACCGCCCCTCATCTCGAGTGCCCAGCCGAGCAGGAGGGCCAGCGCCACGACACCCAGGATCAGCCCCCACAGGCCCGCCAGGTCCTGCGCGGAGAACGGGTGGGCGACCCGGTAGCGCTGCCATCGCGCACCGCGGCCGGAGGGCTGTGTGCCGGGGGCGCGATTGCCGTACGACATGGGGTCTTCCTCTCTCGATGACGTGCCGGCCGGGTCTGCGCCCGGGCGACCGAGCCGACGCCCGGCCCCACCGACACCGACGCAACCTGGCAAACTCTGTCGCGACGCGCTGAAATGCCGATGGAATCCTGCTGAAGCAGGCACTTCGGGGTCGGCGCGGGCACGGGGCGAACGGCGGGCACAGCGCGCGGTGCGCACGGGGCGCACGGGGGATGTGGGGACGTTGACATGGGCGTGGACGCAGGAGGTTCGGTCGCGGATGCGGCTGATGCCGGGGGGCGCTCGCGGATCGACTTGCGGATCGACCTCCTCGGGCCGGTCGGGGCCCGCCGCGGCGCGTCGCCGCTGGCGCTCGGCCCCGTACGGCGGCAGGCGGTCCTCGTGGCTCTGATCCTGCGCGCGCCGGCCTCGGTGTCGTATCGGCAACTGCTGGACGACGTATGGGGAGATGAGCCTCCGGGCACGGGCCACCGGGTCCTGCCGAGTTATGTCTACGCGCTGCGCAAGGCGCTGGACGGGGCGGGCGCGGGGCCGGACCGGTCGGTGATCCGCGGTGGGCGCGGCGGCTACCGCTTCGAGCCCGGGGAGGCCCGGACCGACCTCGCCGAGCTCGCCGAACAGGTCGCCCGCACCCAGCGGGCGAAGGCCGCCGACGACCTCGACGCGGCGCTCGTCCACGGCAGCCGGGCCCTGGAGCTGTTCCGAGGCGAACCGTTGCCCGGTCTGCCCGGCCCGCTCGCCGACGCGGAGCGCGTACGCCTGACCCGGCAGCGGCGCACGGTGCACCAGGACCTGGCGGAGTGCCTGCTGCTGCTCGGGCGCTACCCGGAGGCCCTGGACGCCCTCATGGCGGAGCCCCTGGCCCGGCCGCACGACGAGCCGGTCGCCGGACTGCGGATGCGCGCGCTGTACGGCAGCGGGCGGCAGGCCGAGGCACTGGCCGTCTACCAGGAGATACGGCGCGGGCTCCTCGACGAGCTGGGGATGGAGCCCGGGGAGGAACTGCGCCGCGTGCACCAGGCGGTCCTGCGCCGAGACCGGCAGACGCTGCTGGGCCGCCGGACGGGGGCGCCCGCGTCTGCCGTCTCCGCGTCCGCCGCTCCCGCGACCACCGTCTCCGCGTCCGCCGCTTCCGTGGCCGCCGTCTCCGCGTCCGCCGTTCCCGCGACCGATGCATCCGCGATCGCCGTTCCCGAGGTCGACGCGTCCGCTTCCGAGGCCACCGTGGACGGGGCGGCTCCGCGCCCGGCGGCCGACCCGCGCGACACCGACCGGACCGAGCTGGCCGCGCGCAGGACCGACCAGCCCGAGGCCACTCGACGTAACGCCGCTCAAGACCATGCCGCTCAGCCCAACGCCACCCCTTCCAACGCCACCCCTTCCAACGTCGCCCAGCCCAACGCCACCCAGCCCGGGCCCACTTCGCGCGAGGCCACGACGCGAGAGGCCCTCCCGCCCGGCCGCCCCCTCCCCGGCGGGGCCGATCACGCCGACGTCTCCCGCACCCGGCGGAACGACCTCCCCGGTGACACCGCCTGCCTGGTCGGCCGCGAGGAGGAACTCGCCCTGCTCACCGCCCCCGTGTCCCCGGAGGGCGTCTCCGTGGTGGCGGTCGACGGTACGGCGGGCGTCGGCAAGACCGCCCTGGTGGTGCGCGCCGCCTGGGCGCTCGAAGACGCCTATCCGGACGGCTGCCTGTACGTGGACCTGCGCACCCATGGCGCGGCCCACGAGAGCGTGGGCCCGGAGCGGGCGCTGCGCCGGCTGCTGCGCGCGGTCCGCGGCAGCGGTGACGAGATCCCGGACGACCTGGACGACCTGGCGGACCTGGTCACGGCCTGGCGTGCGGCGACGAGTTCGCTGCGGCTGCTCCTGGTCGTCGATGACGCCCGCAGCGCCGCGCAGGTCCGTCCGCTCCTGCCCGCCGGGCCGGGCAGCCGGGTCCTGGTGGTCGGCCGGCAACGCCTGCTCGGCCTCGACGCCGACCTGCGGCTCACCGTGGAGCCCCTGGACACGGGCGCGGCGGTCGGCCTGCTCCGGGAGCTCGTCGGCGGATCCCGGGCGGAGCACGAGCCGGAAGCGGCACTGGAGTTGGCCCGGCGCTGCGGCGGCCTGCCCCTGGCGCTGCGCATCGCGAGCGCCCGGCTGCAGAACCGCCCGTCCTGGACCCTGGCCCTGCTGGCGGGACGGATGTCCGACGACGCGCGCAGCCTCGGCGAGTTGCGGGCCGGGGACCGCAGCGTGGAGGCCGCCTTCCGGATGTCGTACGACCAGCTCGCGCCCGAACTGCGGCGCGGATTCCGTGCGTTGGGTGTGGCGCCGACCGCGCGCTTCGACGTGCTCACCCTCGCCGTCATGCTCGACGTTCCCCGGCAGGACGCTGAGGATCTCCTGGAGGACCTCGTCGACGCGAGCCTGCTTCAGCAGCCCCACCCCGGCCGCTACCGGCTGCACGATCTCGTACGGGCACACGCGCGGCGTCTCGCCACCGAAGCGCCCGAAGCGCCCGAAGCGCCCGAAGCGCCCGAAGCGCCCGAAGCGCCCGAAGCGCCCGAAGCGCCCGAAGCGCCCGAAGCGCCCGAAGCGCCCGAAGCGCCCGAAGTGGCCGAAGTGGCCGAATTCAAGAGGGGGTTCGGGGTGTCCGAAGCGGCCGGGACATCCGGGGCGCCCGGCGAATTCGGGCCGTCCGGGGTGTCCGAGGAGTCCGAAGTGCCCGACACGCCCGACGAGGCCGCCGCCGACCGGTCCGCCGTCCTGAGCCTTTACACGGCGGCGGGCCGCATCGCCAGCGACTGGGGGCCCGAAGGGTTCGCGACCGGCCTGGACGTCAACAGCCGGTCACTCTTCCCGAGTTGGCGGGAAGCCTCGGCATGGCTGAAGGAGGCGGGCGGAGAGCTGGTCGATGTGGTCGCCTGCGCGGCCGCCGACGGCGAGTTCGACCACGCCTGCCGGATCGCCGAAGCCCTGATCGACCACCTGGTCCACCAGGGCCGGTACCACGAGTGCCGTGCCGCCCTGGAAATCGCCCTGCCGTGCGCGGACGTGGCCACCGACCGGCGGATGTCCGCCTCGCTGCGCAACTGCATGGGAATGGTCGACATCTACCAGGGGCGGTTCCAGGAGGCGCACACCTGGTTCACCGAGGCGCTGCGCCATGCCTGCGGCCAGGACGATCTGCGGGATCAGGCCCGGGCGATCGCCGGGATGGGCGCCGCCGAGTGGATCCTCGGCGGCGTCGAGGAGGCCGTCGTCCACCTGGGCGAGGCGGTGGAACTGGCGTCCGGCCTCGGGGATGACTGGCTGTCCGGGATCGCGCTGTGCAATCTCGGCGCGATCCGCTCCGAACAAGGGCGGCACCAGGAGGCACTTGAGCACTACACCGCCGCTCTGGTCATCGCCGAGAAGAACGGCCGGCCCCGAACCATCTGCAACGCCCTGTGTTTCGCCGCCGACGCCCATCTGGCCCTCGGGCGGTACGCGCAGGCCACCGATCTGCTGCGGCGGGCGGTCGCCCTGGCCCGTGAGGCGGAGGATCTGCTGCTGCGGGCGGCGAGCCTGTCCCGTCTCGCGACCGTGGAACACGTCCAGGGCAGTCCGCACTCCGCCGTCGACATCCACCACGAGGCGCTGTCCACGCTCACGCGCAGTGCGAGCACCTGGCTGGAGATGGAGGTCCGCGTCCGTCTCGGCAGCGCGTACGCGGCGGCCGGCCGGCATGCCGAGGCGCGGCACGAATTCGAGACCGCCCTCGCCCTGCCCGGAGGCGGTGACCACCCCCGGCAGAACCGCATGGCACGCGACGGGCTGAGGAGTCTCGACGCCGGCGGAACGCGGCCGGACCAGGGGTGATCACCTTCTGAAGCAGGGGGAGAGGGAGCCTCCCCGGGCTTTCGTACGGGATCTGGATCCGCCCGCCGTTCACTCCTGCCCGACGCCCAGCAGCTCCAGGAAGGCGACGGCCGCCGGAGTGAGGCTCTCGCGGCCCCAGATCACGTACTCGGCACGGCTCGGCGCGTCCGCGACCTCGATCATGACCAGCCCGGCCAGCCCCTCCACGTACGCGGGCGGAAGCAGGGCCACGCCCAGGCCCGCGCCGACCAGACGGGCCAGGTAGTCCGCGTTGGTCACCTCGAAGGCGACTTCGCGGGTGAGGCCGGCGGCGGTGAACGCCAGATCGGACTGGGCCCGGCCGGCGGTCTTCGCCGGGAGGTCCACGAACACCTCGGCGGACAACCGGCGCAGGTCGACCGAGGTCTCGCCGGCGAGCGGGTGATCCGGGGAGACCACGGCGACCAGCCGCTCCCGGGCCAGCTCCCGCGCCCTGACGCCCTGGGGGCGGGCCGTGACCGGGACGCCGAGGAAGGCCACCTCGATCTCGCCCAGCTTGACCTGCTCGACGAGCTCGTTGCTCGCCCCCACGCCGAGGCTGATCCGGGCCTTCGGATGGCGCTGGTGGAAGTCCTTGAGCACGGCGGGAACGTCCACGGCGGCGACGGTGGGGATCAGCCCCACCGCGAGACGGCCGCGCACCTCCCCGACCGCCGCCGCGACCTCGGCGGCGGCCCGCTCCGCCGCGTCCAGGCACTGGCGGGCGGCCGGCAGGAAGGCCGCGCCCGCCGGGGTGAGCCGGACCCGCCGGCTGGTGCGTTCGAAGAGCCTCGCGCCCAGTTCCTTCTCCAGGCGCGCGATCTGGTGGCTGAGCGCCGACTGCACCACCAGACAGCGCTGGGCGGCCCGCGTGAAGTTGTTCGTCTCGGCCACGGCGATCACGTACCGCATCTGCTGGAGCTCCATGGATCCATCGTGATACGAGATCGATCATGTGACAAGCATGTGTTGGACTCATTGATCCCTCAGGTCCGACACTGATGAGGACCCGCACCCCCCACCCACCCCACCTGGGAGTACGCCGCCGAGGCGAGGTTCGGCACGCCCGCACGCCCACACGCCCGCACACCGCCGACATCGGTATCGGTATCGGCACCGACATCGACAAAACGACAAACCAAGCCAACCGGCAGCCAGCAGGCATCGACAGAACGAAAGGACGACCGACCGCCATGAGCAGCACCGCGCCATCGCGTTCCGATACGACCGTCGCCGACATCTGGGTGGATCCCCGCTGCCCGTGGGCGTGGATCACCTCCCGCTGGCTGCTGGAGGTGGAACAAGTCCGGCCGCTGGAGACCCGGTTCCACGTCATGAGCCTGTCGGTCCTCAACGAGGGGCGTGAGGTCCCGGAGAAGTACCGCCAGGGCATGATCGACGGCTGGGCGTGCGTGCGCGTGTGCGTCGCGGCACGGCAGCGGCACGGCGACGAGGTGCTGCGCCCCCTCTACAACGCCATGGGCCGCCTGATCCACCACGAGGGAGCCGGGCTCGGCCACGACATGATCCGTGCCGCCCTTGAGGAGGCGGGGCTGCCCGCCGGCCTGATCGGGGCCGCGGAGGACAGGGCCTGGGACGAGCCGCTGCGGGCCGAGCACCACGAGGGGATGGACCCGGTCGGTTCGGAGGTCGGCACCCCGGTGATCCACGTGCCCGGCCCGGAGGGGAGGCCGCTGGCGTTCTTCGGGCCCGTTCTCACCCCCGCCCCGCGTGGCGAGGCGGCCGGAGAGCTCTGGGACGCCGTGCTGGCCGTGGCGGGCACACACGGCTTCTTCGAGCTGAAACGCGGCCGCGACCGTGGCCCGGTCTTCGACTGAGCCGCCGTGCCGACGTCGGCCGTGCCGCTGCCGACCGTACCGACGTCGGCCGTGCTGATGCCGTCCGTACCGAAGTGGGCCGTACCGACGCCGGGAGCCACCGTGATTTCCGAGGGATGCGAGGCACGATGAAGAACAGACAGCATGCGTTCACGGCTGCCGTGACCAGCCTGGCTCCGGCGGTCTGGGGGAGCACCTACCTGGTGACCACCGAGCTGCTGCCCCCGGACCGGCCGCTCCTGGCGACCACCATGCGGGCCCTGCCCGGCGGCCTGCTCCTGCTGGCCCTCGGCCGGAGACTTCCTGTCGGGATCTGGTGGTGGCGCGCGCTGGTCCTGGGCGCCGCGAACATCGGGGCCTTCAACTTCCTGCTCTTCGTCGCGGCCTACCGGCTGCCGGGCGGTATCGCCGCCATGATCATGTCGGCCCAGCCCATGTTCGTCGTGCTCCTCGCGGCGCTGCTCCTCGGCGACAGAATCAGGACCGTCCACGCCGTGGCCTGCGTCCTGGGCGCCGGGGGTGTGGTGCTGCTCGTCTTCAGGGGCACGGCGTCGCTCGACGCCGTCGGGGTGCTCGCCGCGGTCGGCGGAGCGCTGTGCATGGCCTCGGGCATCACGCTGACCAAGCGCTGGGGGCGGCCCGAGGGCGTCGGCCTGCTCACGTTCACCGGGTGGCAACTCACGGCGGGCGGTGCGGTTCTGCTGCCGTTCTGGCTGTCGCTGGAGGACCTTCCGGACGGCCTCACCGGCTCCAACATCGCCGGTTTCGCCTACCTCATCACGCTGGGCGCGGTCCTGAGTTACGTCGTCTGGTTCCGAGGCGTCGAACGCCTGCCGGCCGTCGCGGTCTCCTTCCTCGCCCTGGGCAGCCCGGTCGTGGCGACCGCGCTGGGCTACCTGGTCAAGGACGAGACGCTGTCGGCCCTCCAGATCGCCGGCATGGCCGTCATCCTCCTGGCGGTCGTCCTCGGCCAACCGCGCCCACCCGCACCGAAGTTCACGGATGCCTCCCCGGCTCCGTCCCGCACCGCACCCTGACTGCTTCCGGAGATATGACATGACCGTTCAAGAAGAGACCGGCCCGCCCTCCGCCTCGCGGAACCAGCCATCCCCGGCCCGGGGATGGCTGGGCGTGGCCGCCATCACCGCCAGCCTGTTCGTCTTCCTCACCACCGAACTGATGCCGATCGGCCTGCTCACCCCGCTCAGCGAGAGCCTCGACGTCTCGGTCGGCGCGGCCGGCCTCATGGTCACGGCGCAGGGCATCGCGGCCGGTCTCGGCGTGCCGTTCATCGTGGCGTGGAGCCGGCGCGTCAACCGGCGCAGACTGCTGACGGCACTGCTGGCCGTCCTGGCCATCGGCAATCTGATCACCTCGATCGCCCCCAACTACCCGCTGATTCTGGGCACTCGCCTGATCATGGGCTTCGCCAGCGGCGTCTTCTGGGCCATCGGCGTCAGCATGGCCATGCGCATCGTCCCCGAGAAGCACGCCAACCGGGCCGCCGCCGTCGTGATGTCCGGCATCTCGATCGCCACCGTGGTCGGCATCCCGCTCGGCACCCTGCTGGAGAGCGCCGGCGACTGGCGGTCCACCTTCCTGATCTGGGCCGGGCTCAGCGCCCTGGTGTTCCTCGCGGTCGCCTTCACGGTCCCGTCGCTGCCCTCGGCCAACGCGGTGTCGGTGCGCGAGGTGTTCAGCCTGCCGGTCAGGAACGTATCGCTGCGGGTGGTCCTGATCATGGTGGTGCTCTTCGTCCTCGGCCACTTCGGCGCCTACACCTTCGTCCGGCCGTACCTGGAGGAGAGCACCTCCGCCGGCGTCGGCTTCATCACCGTCGTCCTCATCGTCTTCGGCATCGGCGGTGCGATAGGCAACTTCATCGGCGGACACACCGTCGCCAAGAGCCTCCGCGGCAGC
This sequence comes from Streptomyces sp. cmx-18-6, assembly GCF_046548915.1. NCBI lineage: Bacteria > Bacillati > Actinomycetota > Actinomycetes > Kitasatosporales > Streptomycetaceae > Streptomyces > Streptomyces sp. cmx-18-6. The sequence continues at coordinate 157,298 of NZ_JAEBEP010000005.1, forward strand.
TTCGTCGTGGGCGGTCTGGTCATGGTCGCCTCCCTGGTCATGCTGCTGACCATCGGCGCGAACAAGGCCGGCGTCATCATCGCCATGGTCCTGTGGGGCCTCGCCTTCGGCGTCGTCCAGCTCAGCCAGATCAACATGACGCTCTCGGCGGCCCCCGAGCGGTTCGAGGCCGCGATGTCGCTCAACACGATGGCCTACAACACCTGCATCGCCCTGGGCGCTCTCGTCGGCGGCCTGTTCGCCGACCATGCGGGTGTCACGAGCGTCGTGTGGTTCGGCGTGGTGCTGGTCGCTCTCGCCGTGATCCTCCGCGCCGCCACCGGCCGGCGGCCCACGCCGGCGAACTGACGCTTTCGACGCCGCCGCCCGCCCCTCGGATCTTCGTCAGATCTTCGTCGAGCGGCGGCGCGGCGGCTGCTCGCACTCGGCGAAGGTCGAAAGACGGCCTTCGACAAGGTGGTTGAGGGCCTCGACGAACGGGGCGCGCAAGTGGGCGGGCAGCGATCCGAGCACGTCGGCCTGCACGGCCGAGACGATCTCGTCCGACCGCGCGACCAGTGCCCTGCCCTTGTCCGTGGCCGCGATGATCCTGGCCCGGCGGTCCGTGGTCGACGGGCGGCGTTCCGCGAGCCCGTCCTTTTCCAGCTTGTCGACGAGCACCACCATCGTCGTCTTGTCCAGGCCGAGCGACTCGGCGATCTGGCTCTGCGTCATGTCCGCCGACAGCGCCCTGTGCAGGACGCAGTGGACGCGCGGGGTGATGTCGAGCCCGGTGAGACCCGCGGTCAGCTCGGTCTGCAACGCGTGGGCGGCCCAGCCCAGAAGAAACGCGAGGTCGACATCGGGAAACGCGGCGGGGTCAGTCGGCTTCATGAAGCCAGGGTAACGAACGGGTTCGCAGTAGACGGTTTCGTACTGGAGCGATTACTGGACGATGGGCACCTGATGTCTCGATATAGATGATGCCGAACGGAACTATATGTTACGGTCCCGTCTTGTGCTCGTCAGTAGCCAGGGCACCCCGAAAAGCCGGACGGCCATGCCGTGTGGGCCACCCCGGCATGCCCGCGTCAGCCGCATCCGGCCCCACCCGGGCCGCCTGGCACGTTCCGGCCCTCCCGGGGCCCGTCCTGACCACTCTTCCGGCCCTCCCGACCACTTACGGAGCCCCTCATGTCCAACGAAACCCGCGCGGCCCGGACCTCCACCCCTCCCACCTCGTCCGTACGCCCCAGGGCCATCGCGGTCGTCGCCGCGACCGTGGCCGCCCTCGTGGTCTGGGGCATCGGCAAGGCGGCGGGCGCCGATCTCGGGGTCGTCCTGTCCAAGGGCGAACCCAAGACGGAGATCGGGTTCGTCGCCATCGCCGTCGTCGGGTTGTTCGCCGCCCTGGTCGGCTGGGGCGTCCTCGCCCTGCTGGAGAAGTTCGTGCCCGCCAAGGCCCTCCTGATCTGGACCGTGCTCGCGAGCGCGGTGACGGTCCTCTCCCTGCTGCCGGTCCTGTCCGCCGAAGCGTCGGGCGGCGCCAAGGTCACTCTCGCCCTGACGCACGTCGCGGTGGCCGCCGTGGCCATTCCCCTGCTGCGGCGCAGCGCGGCACCGAGCCGGTAACGGCCCTTCCACCGGCGGCACTTCGGCCCGGGACCGGGCCCGAGCGCGGGACCCGAGCGCGACCCACCGCACTCCCCGCCCGCCGCGTTCCCTGCCCGCCGCGATCCCCCCCGCCACGGCCCCGCTCGACGCCCGGTCCCCGCTCGACGTGAAGCCCCCGGGAAGCCCCACAGATGCCGCCGCCCCCTCGCCGGCCAGTGATTCAACTGGCCGGCGAGGGGGCGGCCGTTCTCGCCGGTCAGCTCGTTCCTGCGGTCAATGAGCTCTTCGAGCTGACTGCGCAGGTCGCCCATCGTCGGCCGAAGATCATTGAGAAGGGAGGTGGTCTTGGCCGCCTCGGCCTCCACTGCGAGATGCGGCTGCGTCGTCCCGCGTTCGCTGTGGTCGGGGTGCTGGTGCTGCCGGCAGGTCGGGGTGGAGGCTGCGCGGGCCGTCGAACTCGCCACTGCGGAGGACGGGATAGTCCAGAGCGACGAGCCGGCCGAGGTCCAAGGGCCGGGAGTAGCTCTTGAGGGAACGCCGACGTCAGAGCCGCCACACCGGCAGTGACGGAGACGGCCACGTTCAGGGCGTACTCAAGGATCAGCGAGGCGGCGGCCACCAGGCCGGCCGTGATCGGTTCACCGGAGTGCAGGGACAGGGGAGTGCCTTCCACGAGATATGAGTGGGGAGTGAGCGCGGCGTCGGCCCTGCCCGGACGGCCGTCGACGGGGCTTGACGTGATCCGTACGCCCACCCCGGCGCTTTTCACGCTTCTCGATACGCCGTGCCCGCGTATCCCGTGCGGGGGCTGACTCTGCCGCCCTGCGCTGTCCGGCCTGATCCGTTGCTCTCTGCGGTCGGAATGGAACACTTCGTAAACACTCCTCGGTCGGCCGTGTCAGATCGGCGTCAAGGGTTGCCCTGTATTCGTATGGATCCCGTCAAGGTGGCTTACCCCGGGGCTGAACCCGATGTTTGCTCTTCTTGGCCAAAAGGCCGATTCCGTTCCTCGCGTCAATCAATCAGGAGCTTGCGATGGCCGATCTGGCCTTCGTCGTCACCACGGTCGCGGTATTCGCGCTGGTGACTCTCATCGCCCGGGGGGTGACCAAGCTGTGACCGCCGAGAACGTCGTCGGCCTCATCGTGGCCGTCTCCCTGGTTGGATATCTCGTTCTGGCCCTCCTTTACCCGGAGAGGTTCTGAGCGCTGATATGAGTCCCTTCACCGCAGGTGTGATCCAGCTGCTGGCCTTGATAGCCGCTCTCGCGCTGGCATACCGTCCGCTGGGCGATTACATGGCCCGGGTCTACTCCTCCGAGAAGCACTACAAGCCGGAGAATTGGATATACAAGGCCATCGGCGCCAATCCGGCCGCCGAGATGCGCTGGCCCGCCTATCTGCGCGGAGTTCTCGCATTCTCGGCGGTGAGCGTCTTGTTCCTGTATCTGATGCAACGGATACAGGGCTCGCTGCCCGGTTCGCCAGGCTTCTCCTCGATCGACCCGGACCAGGCGTTCAACACCGCCGCGTCCTTCGTCGCCAACACCAACTGGCAGTCCTACTACGGCGAACAGGCCATGGGCCACGTCGTCCAGACCGGCGGCCTCGCGGTGCAGAACTTCCTGTCCGCCGCGGTCGGCATGGCCGTGGCGGTGGCCCTCGTACGGGGCTTCGCCCGCTCCCGTACCGGTGAACTCGGCAACTTCTGGGCCGACCTGGTGCGCGGCACCGTACGCATCCTGGTCCCGATCTCGGTGATCGGTGCGATCGTCCTGGTCGCCTGCGGGGCGATCCAGAACTTCTCCGGCATCCACCAGGTCGGACAGTTCATGGGCGGTGCACAGGAGTGGAACGGCGGGGCGGTCGCCTCCCAGGAGGCCATCAAGGAGCTGGGCACCAACGGCGGCGGTTACTTCAACGCCAACTCCGCCCACCCCTTCGAGAATCCCAACCCCCTGTCCAACCTGTTCGAGATCTTCCTCATCCTGCTGATCCCGTTCGCGCTGACCCGGACCTTCGGCCGGATGGTCGGCTCGCTGAAGCAGGGGTACGCGATCCTCGGTGCGATGGCCGTCATCTGGATCGGGTTCACGGCCCTGATGATGTGGACCGAGTTCGCCCACCGGGGGCCGGCGTTCGAGATCGCGGGCGGGGCCATGGAGGGCAAGGAGACCCGCTTCGGGATCGCCGGCTCGTCGATCTTCGCGGTCGCCACGACGCTGACCTCGACCGGTGCGGTGAACTCCTTCCACTCCTCGTACACCGGGTTCGGCGGCGGCATCACGATGCTGGGCATGCAACTCGGCGAGATCGCCCCCGGCGGTGTGGGCTCCGGCCTCTACGGCATGCTGATCATGGCGATCATCGCGGTGTTCATCGCCGGGCTGATGGTCGGCCGCACCCCCGAGTACGTCGGCAAGAAGATCGGCACCCGGCAGATCAAGCTGGCCGCCTGCTACATCCTCGTCACTCCGGCGCTCGTGCTCGGCTTCACCGCCGTCGCCATGGCCCTGCCCACGCCCGGGGACTCGATGACCAACTCCGGCGCGCACGGCTTCTCCGAGATTCTGTACGCCTATACCTCCGGCGCCAACAACAACGGCTCCGCCTTCGCCGGACTCAACGCCGACACCCAGTGGTTCAACACCACCATCGGCATCACGATGCTGCTCGGCCGGTTCCTGCCGATGGTGTTCGTCCTCGCGCTGGCCGGCTCGCTCGCCGAGCAGAAGCCCGTACCCGAGACCGCGGGCACCTTGCGCACCGACAAACCCCTGTACACGGGGCTGCTCGTCGGCACGATCCTCATCGTCACCGGACTCACCTACTTCCCCGCCCTGGCGCTGGGGCCGCTCGCCGAAGGGCTCGCCTCATGAGCACCGTCACTCCCACTCCCACTCCCACCCGCGCTCCGCACGGAGACCTGCCGCCTTCCGGTGGCAGTGTCGGAGGGGGGCTGTTCGATCCGAAGCAGTTGCTGAAGTCCTTCCCGGACGCGCTACGGAAGCTCGATCCGCGGGTGATGATCAAGTCGCCGGTGATGTTCGTCGTGCTGGTCGGCTCGGTGGTCACCACCATGCTCGCGCTCACCGACCCGACCGACTGGTTCGGCTGGGCGATCACCGCCTGGCTCTGGCTGACCACGATCTTCGCCAACCTGGCCGAGGCGGTCGCCGAGGGCCGGGGCAAAGCCCAGGCCGACACGTTGCGCAAGGCCAAGACCGACACCGTCGCCCGCCGGCTGGCCGGGGCGGGCGAGGAGCAGGTCCCGGGTACCGATCTGCGGATCGGTGACCTGGTGGTCTGCGAGGCCGGTGACATCATTCCCGGCGACGGGGACGTGGTCGAGGGCGTCGCCTCCGTCGACGAGTCCGCGATCACCGGCGAATCGGCTCCGGTCATCCGCGAGTCCGGCGGCGACCGTTCGGCCGTCACCGGCGGGACGAAGGTGCTCTCCGACCGCGTCGTCATCAGGATTACCACCAAGCCGGGCGAGACCTTCATCGACCGGATGATCAACCTGGTGGAGGGCGCGGCCCGGCAGAAGACACCCAACGAGATCGCTCTGAACATCCTGCTCGCGTCCCTCACGATCGTCTTCCTGCTGGCCGTGGTCACCCTGAAGCCGTTCGCGGTCTACGCGGGCGCCGACGACCAGACCTCGCTGATCGTGCTGGCCGCGCTCCTGGTGTGCCTGATCCCCACCACGATCGGGGCCCTGCTCTCCGCCATCGGCATCGCCGGGATGGACCGGCTCGTCCAGCGCAACGTCCTGGCCATGTCGGGCCGCGCGGTCGAGGCCGCCGGCGACGTATCGACGCTGCTCCTCGACAAGACCGGAACCATCACCCTGGGCAACCGGCAGGCAGCCGCGTTCGTCCCCGTCGAGGGCGTGACGGAGACGGAACTCGCCGACGCCGCGCAGCTGTCCTCGCTGGCCGACGAGACGCCGGAGGGCCGCTCGATCGTCGTGCTCGCCAAGGAGAGTCACGGGCTGCGCGAACGCCACCAGGAGGAGCCGGCCGACGCCGAGTGGATCGCGTTCACCGCGCAGACCCGGATGTCCGGCGTCGACCTCGCCGGGCGGAAGGTCCGCAAGGGAGCGACCGGCGCGGTCGCGGCCTGGGTGAAGGAGCGGGGCGGCAGTGAGTCCGAGGACGCGCAGGTGCTCAACGACCGGATTTCCCAGGCTGGTGGCACGCCGCTGCTGGTGGCTGTGGAAGACGCTCGGGGCGTACGCGTCCTCGGTGTCATCCACCTCAAGGATGTGGTGAAGGAGGGCATGCGGGAGCGGTTCGAGGAGCTGCGCCGGATGGGCATCCGTACGGTGATGATCACGGGCGACAACCCGCTGACCGCGAAGGCGATCGCAGAGGAGGCGGGGGTCGACGACTTCCTGGCCGAGGCGACGCCCGAGGACAAGATGGCGCTCATCAAGCGGGAGCAGGCCGGGGGCAAGCTGGTCGCGATGACCGGCGACGGCACCAACGACGCACCCGCCCTGGCCCAGGCCGACGTCGGCGTCGCGATGAACACCGGCACCTCCGCCGCCAAGGAGGCCGGGAACATGGTCGACCTGGACTCCAACCCCACCAAACTCATCGAGATCGTCGAGATCGGCAAACAACTCCTCATCACCCGGGGCGCGTTGACGACGTTCTCCATCGCCAACGATGTCGCGAAGTACTTCGCGATCATCCCCGCCATGTTCGCCGTGGCGTACCCCTCGCTGGACCGGCTCAACATCATGGGCCTCTCCTCGCCCGAGTCCGCGATCCTCTCCGCGGTCATCTTCAACGCGCTGGTCATCGTCGCGCTGGTGCCGCTCGCCCTCAGGGGCGTCCGCTACCGGCCGGCCGGCGCGGACAGGATGCTGCGCCGCAACCTCGCCGTCTACGGACTCGGTGGCCTGATCGCCCCGTTCATCGGCATCAAGCTCATCGATCTGCTCCTCTCCCTCATCCCCGGAATCGGCTGATCCGCCATGACCAACAACACCGTCAGCACCACCGCACGGGTGCTCGGGGCCGGGCTCCGCGCCCTGCTCGTCCTCACTCTCGTCTGCGGAGTGATCTACCCGCTCGCAGTCACCGGCGTCGTCCAGGCCCTGTTCAACGACCAGGCCAACGGCTCCGAGATCAAGGACAAGGAAGGCCGGGTCGTCGGCTCCTCCCTCATCGGCCAGCGCTACGACCTCCCGCTGAAGGACGGCGAGGAGTCACCTGCCCCGGACCTGAAGTGGTTCCAGCCGCGCCCCTCCAACGGTCTCGGCAGCAACAGCGTCAACACCCAGTACGACCTGATCCTCTCCGGAGCCACCAACCGCTCCGGCGACAACGAGGAACTGATCCAGTGGGTGAAGGACGCCAAGACGGCCGTGGTCAAGGACAACTCGACCGCGACGTACAAGGTGAAGCCCACCGACGTCCCGGCCGACGCCGTCACCTCGTCCGGCTCCGGCCTGGACCCGCACATCTCACCCGCGTACGCGAAGCTCCAGATCCACCGGGTCGCGGAGGAGAACGGCCTCGACGTCGAGGAGGTGGAGGATCTGGTTGCCGATCACACGGCCGGCCGGGTCCTCGGCTTCATGGGGGAACCCCGGGTGAACGTGCTGGAGCTGAACACCGCGCTCAGGAACCTGACTCAAGGCTGATGAAGCTGAGCCGCGGGACCGGAAGCCGGTGGGGTGCGGAAGACGCGCACCCCACCGGCTCCCCCCACAACCAAGGAGAAAGTGCACACCCCATGCCCCGGGTGCTCGTAGTCGAAGACGACACACAACTGGTACGCGCCCTCAGGATCAACCTCCAGGCGCGTGCGTACGACGTCGATGCGGCCTCCGACGGCAGCACGGCTCTCCGGCTCGCCGTCGCCCACAAGCCCGACGCCATCCTGTTGGACCTCGGCCTGTCGGACATGGACGGCGTCGAAGTCATCAAGGCGATCCGGGGGTTGAGCCAGGTGCCGATTCTGGTGCTGTCCGCGCGCCATCTGTCCGAGGACAAGGTCCGCGCCCTGGACGCGGGCGCCGACGACTACGTGACCAAGCCGTTCAGCATGGACGAACTGCTGGCCCGGCTGCGGGCGGCCACCCGGCGACGCCAGGAGACCGCCGAGGCCGAGGCGCAGAACGTCGTGACGACGGACGTATTCACCATCGACCTGGTGGCGAAGAAAGTGTGGCGCGGAGCCGATGCCGTCCGGCTGACCCCGACCGAGTGGCATCTGCTCGACATGCTGGTCAGCAGCCCCGGCCGCCTGGTGTCACAGCGGGTGCTCCTGCGGGAGGTGTGGGGGCCCACCTACGTGGAGAACACCAACTACCTTCGGGTCTACATGGCCCAGCTACGACGCAAACTCGAAGCCGACCCGGCCCACCCGCGGTATCTGATCACCGAGGCGGGCATGGGCTACCGCTTCGAACCTTGATGCGTGCACCCACCACGGAAGAACGAGAAGTCATCATGGGACGCGGAAAGCTGCGGATCTACCTCGGTGCGGCGCCGGGCGTCGGCAAGACGTACGCGATGCTCTCCGAGGCCCACCGGAGGGTGGAGCGGGGCACCGATGCGGTCGTGGGGTTCGTTGAGCACCACAACCGGCCGCGGACCGAGGTGATGCTCCAGGGGCTGGAGCTCCTGCCCCGCCGGGAGCTGGAGTACCGGGGGGCCAGGTTCACCGAGATGGACGTGGACGCGGTCCTGGAACGGGCTCCGGCCGTGGCCCTGGTGGACGAGCTGGCCCACACCAACGTGCCGGGCTCCCGGAACGCCAAGCGCTGGCAGGACGTCGAGGAGCTGCTGAAGGCCGGGATCGACGTCGTATCGACGGTGAACATCCAGCACCTGGAGTCGCTCGGCGATGTCGTGGAGTCGATCACCGGGGTACGGCAGCGCGAGACGGTCCCCGACGAGGTGGTGCGGCGGGCCGACCAGATCGAGCTGGTCGACATGTCGCCCCAGGCGCTGCGCCGCCGGATGGTGCACGGCAACATCTACCGGCCGGACAAGATGGACGCGGCTCTCTCGAACTACTTCCGCCCCGGCAACCTCACGGCCCTGCGCGAGCTGGCCCTCCTGTGGACCGCGGACCGGGTCGACGAGTATCTGAGGCAGTACCGGGGCGAGCACGGCATCCGGACCACTTGGCAGGCCCGCGAACGCATCGTCGTCGGCCTGACCGGCGGGGCCGAGGGCCGCACCCTCATCCGCCGCGCCTCCCGCCTCGCGGAGAAGGGGGCCGGCGGTGAGGTGCTGGCCGTCTACATCGCCGCCAGCGACGGGCTGAAGTCGGTGTCGCCCAAGGAACTAGCCGTCCAGCGCACCCTGGTCGAAGATCTCGGCGGCACCTTCCACCACGTCATCGGCGACGACGTCCCCTCGGCGCTGCTGGACTTCGCCCGTGGGGTCAACGCCACCCAGATCGTCCTCGGCGTCAGCCGCCGCAAGTCCTGGCAGTACATGCTCGGCCCCGGCGTCAGCGCGACCGTCGCCCGTGAGTCGGGTGCGGACCTGGATGTCCACATGGTCACCCACGACGCCGCCGCCCAGGGCCGGGGGCTGCCGATCGCCCGTGGCGCCCGGCTCGGCCAGGCCCGGATCATCTGGGGCTGGCTCGTGGGCATCGCCGGGCCCGCCCTCCTCAGCCTGCTGCTCAAGACCGTCGTTCCCGATCTCGGGCTCGCCAACGACATGCTGCTGTTCCTCACCGCCACCGTCGCGGCAGCCCTGCTGGGCGGCATGCTGCCCGCCCTCGCCTCGGCGGCCTTCGGCTCCCTGCTGCTGAACTACTACTTCACCCTGCCCCTGGGCCGGTTCACGGTCTCCGACCCGAAGAACATCGTCGCCATCGTGATCTTCGTCGGTGTGGCCGTCTCCGTCGCCTCGGTCGTCGACCTGGCGGCCCGCCGTACCCACCAGGCCGCCCGGCTGCGCGCCGAGTCGGAGATCCTCTCCTTCCTCGCGGGCAGCATTCTGCGGGGGGAGAACTCCCTCGACGCCCTGCTGGAACGGCTCCGGGAGACCTTCGCCATGGACTCCGCCGCCCTGCTGGAACGGGCGAGTGAGGTCGAGCCCTGGACCTGCGCGGCGGCCGCGGGAGCCCCGCCCGTCGACCGCCCCGAGGACGCCGACGTCGACATACCTGTGGGGGAGAACCTGGCCCTGGTCCTGACCGGCCGGGCGCTGCCCGCCGAGAACCGCCGGGTCCTGGGCGCCTTCGCCGCCCAGGCGGCCGTGGCCCTGGACCGCCGGCGCCTGGTCGGCCAGGCCGAGGAAGCACGGAAACTGGCCGAGAGCGACCGCTTTCGCACCGCCCTCCTCGCCGCCGTCAGTCACGACCTCCGCACCCCTCTGGCCGGAATCAAGGCATCGGTCACCTCACTGCGCTCCCACGAGGTCGCCTGGTCGGAGACCGACCGCGAGGCCCTGCTGGAAGGCATCGAGGAAGGGGCCGACCGCCTCTCGGCGCTCATCGGCAACCTCCTGGACATGTCCCGCCTCAACACAGGCACCGTCGTACCCCTGATCCGGGAGACGGACCTGGACGAAGTGGTCCCCATGGCCCTGGGCGGGGTCCCCGACGGCAGCGCGGAACTGGACATCCCGGAAACCCTGCCCATGGTCGCCGTCGACCGCGGACTGCTGGAACGCATCGTGGCCAACATCGTCGAGAACGCCGTCAAGTACAGCCCGGAGAACGTCCCCGTCCTCGTCTCCGCCAGCAGCCTGCACGACCGGGTCGAGCTCCGCGTCGTCGACCGCGGCCCCGGCGTCCCCGACACGGCCAAGGAACACATCTTCGAACCGTTCCAGCGCCTCGGAGACGCCCCACGAGGCGCCGGCGTCGGGCTCGGTCTGGCCGTCGCACGCGGCTTCACCGAGGCGATCCGCGCCACCCTCACCGCCGAGGACACTCCGGGCGGCGGTCTCACCATGGTCCTGTCCCTGCCCGCCGCCGCAGCCGTCCCGCAGGCCCCGCCCGAGACACCTCCCGCGTCCCCGGTGTAGACGTCCCCGATGTAGACGTCCCCGATGTGGACGAGCTCTTCGCGCAACCCGGTACTCGGTGATACTGTGTAGTGGTACTCGGTACTACGCAGTACCACTCGAGTGAGGAGGACTCAGCGATGGACGGCCTGACGGAGATGATGAAAGGGACGCTCGAAGGGTGCGTGCTCGAAATCATCGACCGCGAGGAGACCTACGGGTACGCCATCACCCGCCAGCTGAACGAGCTCGGCTTCGGCGATGTCATCGAGGGGACGGTGTACACCATCCTGCTGCGGCTGGAGAGGAACAAATTCGTCCAGGTGACGAAACGTCCGTCCGGGGTCGGTCCGCCGCGCAAGTTCTACGCGCTCAACGACGCCGGGCGTGAGGAACTCGCGATGTTCTGGACGAAGTGGCAGTACGTCTCATCACGCATCGACAAGCTCAAGGAGGGCGGGAGATGAACTTCTGGGAAACCATCACCGGCAGCGATCTCACCAGGGAGTGGAAGGCGTTCGACGTCAGGGCCGCGGCTCTGCCCGACGACTACCGGGCGGCGTGGGGGCAGATCCAGACCCACCTCCTGCCCCACGCGAACTTCACCGGCCGCAATCTGATGCCGATCCTGGACTCCGCGCTGGGGCTCCTCGAAGAAACGGCGGCGGAGGGGCAGAGCGTCCACGAAGTGCTCGGCGACGACATCCCGGGCTTCTGTGCGGCTCTGGCCGGAGGCGAAGGGGCGCGAACCTACCGCGACCGGTGGCGTGAGCAGCTGAACAAGAACGTCGCGAGGAAACTGAACCGGCTGGGGGGCTGACATGGGCATCCAGGACATCATCGAAGGCAAGAAGCAGTGGCGGGCCCACAGGGCTCGGGTCAAGGCACTTCCGCCCGACTACCGGATCGTCTACGAGGAGATGCAGAAGTACTTCTTCAAGGTCGGCCCGGTCGACCTGCCCGACGGGCCCCTGCTCCCCGGGATCGTCGACTTCTTCGAGGAGGGAGTCGCCGCGGGCAAGGGGGTCCTCGAACTCATCGGCACGGACGTCGCGGCGTTCTGCGACGATCTGGTCAAGGACTCACGCACTTACGCGGACATCTACCAGGAGTCCGTCAGCAGGGCATCCGGCACCACCGAGAAGTAGCGCCCCTCCTCCCATCGGCGGGCCCGGCCCGCAGGCGAACGTACTGCCGGGGCGGCGACGCGGGCTGCCTCGCCCACCCCCACCCTCGCCCGCACCCCCTGACCGCGCTCAGGGGGTGCGGGCGAGGGTGTCGGCGGCGGAGCGGAGGAGGCCGGGGGCCAGCTCGCGGTGCTCGGCAGAGTACTTGGTCCAGCGACGCCGGCCGCGGGCGGTGTGGTAGCGCACGAAGGTGCCCAGCGAGGTCGCGGGGTCACCGGCCTCGTCCGCGGTGCGCACGACGAGATGGAAGGTGTACGCGCGGGAGCGGGCCTCCATCCGGATCCACCCCGGCCCGCGGTCGCCGACCGGCCAGCCCGCGACCTGCCCCGGGCGGCGGCGCCACCGCGGGCGCAGCCGCAGCCCCATCACCACCCGCCACAGCAGCTGGGCCCGCACCCCGATGACGTCCTCGAACATCGTCCGCGCCCACTCCTCGGCGGAGTGCCCGGTGCGGGGGTGGCCGGTGAGGGTGAACGCGTCCGCGTAGTCGGGGGTGTCCATGGCGCCGAGGGCGGCGAGATCGGGTGGGATCGCGGTGGGGTCGAGGTGCTGTGTCACCTTGCTCATAAAAGAAACATACAAGCGTGTATGTATGTCGGCAAGGCGGGCGGGTCAGGGCGGGGCGCCGGCCGGACGGAGGCGGGTGGATCGTTGGTACCCGCATTCATGGGTGGGGACGGGGCGACCGGGTGGGGGCAGGAGGGATCGGATTATGGGGGCGGAGCTCCCATGTGGCCCGCGCCCGGGGGGCGTTGACTCGGGATCGCCGCCCGCCCGGGCGGCAAGCCCACCGCAGCCGTACCCCAAGGAGGAGTCCCATGAGTGTGCTCAAGCTCCAGACCCTGCAGCCGTCCACCTCGGCGGCGAACCGTGGCCCCGTGAGCCTCACCAGCAGCAGCAGCTCCTGCTGCACCACCCAGCCGAACTGATCGCGCGCGGCCCGGGTGGAGCCGCACCGGCGTCTTTGCCCGGGCCGCCGTCACCGGTGATCCGGGGGTGAACACCCCACCCCCGTCCGTACTTCGGGAGGAATCCAGATGAGTGTGCTGAAGCTCCAGACCCTGCAGCCGTCCACCTCGGCCTCGGCCCGTGGCCCGGTCAGCCTCACCAGCAGCAGCAGCACCTGCTGCACCACGAAGCCGAAGTAAACCCCGGGCGGTCCGGGCGCGGGCGCCTGACGCCCGCGCCCGGACCGCTTCGCCCGCGCCCCGCCGGCCACCGCTTCGACCCGCGGCCCCCGGACGACGACCACAGAGGCTGACATGCGCGACGAACGTTGGATCAACCGCTTCCTCTTCGCCTGGAACGACACCCTCTTCTTCGACCCGCTGGACGTCTACTACCACCCGCGGGAGGACCACTTCCTCGCCGGGTTCGACGAGCGTACCCGGGCGCGTTTCGTCCGCAGCGGGATCTGGTGGAGCCACCGGCACAACCCCGAACTGCCCGCGCAGGGCTGGAAGATCCACGTGTCGGCGGACCACCGCAGCGTGTACCGGGTGGCGGACGAGGTGATCCGCCACCTGGTCGACCGGGAGGCCGACTTCAAGATCGCCCTCGACCTCAACGTGTACGAGATGCTCAACTCCAAGGGCATGTCCCGGGGCAGCGGCGGCAAGCTGGTCACCGTCTACCCGCGCGATGAAGCGGAGTTCCGCTCCTGTCTGGCCGACCTGGCCCGGCTGCTGGACGGCGTCGAGGGCGCGTACGTGCTGTCCGACATGCGCTACCGGGACAGCCGTGCGCTGTACTTCCGCTACGGCCAGTTCCTGCACTCCCGGGCGGTGGACGTGCTCGGGCGGCCGGTGGCGCACATCGAGGGGCCGGACGGTCCGGTGCCCGACGACCGGCAGCCCGGATACGCCCAACCCTGGTGGGTGGAGTGGCCGTTCCATGACTGGAAGCCGGCCGAGGAGCCGGAGGACGACGGGCTGCTGGGCGGCCGCTTCCGGGTGACCGGGGCGATCCAGTTCTCCAACAGCGGTGGGGTCTACACCGCCGAGGACACCGCGGACGGGGACCGCAAGGTGGTGCTGAAGGAGGCCCGCCCGCACACCAACCCCAATCCGCGGCAGGGTCACGACGCGGTGGACATCCTGGCCCGGGAGTGGATGTTCCTGAACCGGCTGGCCGACGTGGGGGCCTATCCGCGGCCGATCGCGTACTTCGAGCACTGGGAACACCACTACATCGCCGAGGAGTTCGTGGAGGGCGCCGACATCCGTACGGTGCTGCTCGCCGACAACCCGCTGGCCCGGCCCGGCTTCGACCTGGAGCGGTCGCGCGACTTCCTGCGGCTCTTCGTGGACGTCTTCCGCGCGCTGGCCCGGGCGATCCGGGCGGCCCACGAACACGGCGTGATCCTGGGCGACTTCACCCCGGCGAACCTGCTCATCGACACCACCACCCACGAGGTGACCATCGTCGACCTGGAGGCGTGCCGGCTGATCGAGGCGCCGGGCACGGAGGGGGGCGACGACGCGGCGCTGGCGAAGCCGGTGGAGCTGTTCACCCCGGGCTTCAGCCTCTCCGGGCACCACTACCGGGCGGCGGGTCCGGAGGGCGACCTGTTCGGCCTGGCGACCACCATGGCGTACTTCGTCTTCCCGATCGCCGCCATGTCCTATCTGCGCACGGACATCCTGGACAGCTACCGGGTCTTCGTCGACGCGCTGGGCTGGCCGGAGCGGATCCACACCCTGATCATGGACCTGGCCGCGAACCGGATCACCCTCACCGAGGTGCTGGAGGAGCTGGGCGACGGCTCGGAGCTGGTCGACCGGGTGACGGTCGCGCCGCCACCCCCGGCGCTGCCGGAGCCGGAGCGGCTGGCGGAGGCGGAGGCCGGGGTGGCCGCGTTCGTCACCGCGGTGGCCGATCCCGGGCGTGCCACGCTCTTCCCGGTGGACCCGTTCGCGCACGTCACCAACCCGCTGAGCCTGGGTTTCGGGGCGGGCGGAGTGCTCTGGGCGCTGCACGCCTCGGGTGTGCCGGTACGGCCGCGGTGGCGCGACTGGCTGGCCGAGCGGATCGCCGACCTGGACGTACGCGACTACCCGGACGGGCTGATGGCCGGTCTCGCGGGCATCGCCTGGACGGCCGACGAACTCGGACTGGGAGCGCGGGCACGGGAGTTGCTCGGCCACGCAAACCGGCGGGCGCTCGCGGTCGGCGACCACACCTTCTACTACGGCCTCAGCGGCCTGGGCGTGACCAACCTCCGGTTCTTCCACCACGGCCGGGACCCGGGCGACCTGGCCGCCGCCCGGGAGTGCGCGCGGGCGTTGCGCGAGCGCGCGGTGCGCTCGGACGGACTGGCCCACTGGCGCAACGAGTTCACCGGGGAGGAGCCGCTGACCGGGCTGGGCTTCGGCCAGGCCGGGGTGGCGCTCTTCCTGCTGCGGATGCACCAGGTGACCGGCGAGGAGGAGTGGCTGCGGCTCGGACGGGAGGCGCTGGCCTGGGAGATGAGCCGGCTCAAGGAGCTGGACGACGAGGGCCGGAAGATGTTCGAGCACGAGGGCACGATGGAGCCGTACGTGGAGGTGGGGTCGGCGGGCGTGGCGCAGGTGCTGCTGCGCTACGGCGACCTGGACGCCGCCCGGGAGGTGCTGCGCGGTCTGGAGGTGCGCTTCTCGGTGCTGCCGGCGTACTGCTTCGGGCTCACCGGGGTGGCCGACGCGCTGCTGGACGCGGCCGAGTTCACCGGCGACCGCGCCTACCGGGACACCGCACTGCGCCAACTCGACTACGTGCGCTCGGTCTTCCTCTTCGAGCCGGCCGAGCGCTTCGGGGTGCCGCGCGGGAACGACGGGCCGGTGCCGCTGGGCGTCCCCGGCGAAGGACTGCTGCGTTGCTCCACCGACTACCTGACCGGCTCGGCCGGGGTGCTGCGGGTGCTGCACCGGGTCAACCACGGCGGCCGGCCCGACTTCCTGCTGGACGAGGTGGCGCCGTGAAGGAGCTGTGGGAGACCCTGCGCGGGCACCGCCCCCGGTTCGTGGCGATCCTGATCGCCGAGGCGAGCACCGGCGGGATCGAGGCGCTGCTGCACCCGCTGTTGCTCAAGGCGCTGTTCGACCAGGCGATCATGACCGCCGACCTGCACCGCTTCGTCTTCCTCGGCGGCTGCTACCTGGTGCTCGGCATCAGCCTCAACCTGGCGGCGTTCTGGATCTCCTCGTGGCGCAGGCGCTTCGAGAACGCGTTCATGCTGACGCTGGAGACCGAGCTGCTGGACCGTACGCTCGGCCTGGACAGCCGCAAGCTGACCGGGCCCGGGAACGCCTCGTACGTCAGCCGGATCCACAACGACGTCAGCGAGGGCGTACTGCCCGCGATGGACGTCTGCATCCGGATCGGCCGGACGCTGGTCTCCTCGGTGGTCTTCGTCGGTGTGCTGCTCTACTTGTCCTGGCAGGCCAGCCTGATCCTGCTGGTGATCGTGCCGCCGCTGGTGGTCGTGAGCAACCGGCTGGCCAAGCGGATCGAGGACAACACCGAGCCCGAGCGGGAGGCCGAGGCCGGCTACGTCAGCCGGCTCACCCGCACCCTGGAGTCCTTCCACGCGCTGCGCGGCCTGCCCGCGCTGCTGCCGGGCACCCGGGCGGTCAACCGGCGGGCGCTGGGCGGTTTCCTGGACCTCACCTACGTCAACTACCGGCTGTCGCTGAAGCAACGGACCCTCAGCGACCTGGTGATGAACCTGTCGGACACCGCGTCGATGGTGGTCGGGGCGTTCTTCGTGTTCACCGGCCGGATGTCCTTCGGCAGCTTCCTCGCCTTCGTGAACTCGCTGTGGCGGGCGGTCTCCGGGATCTTCGACCTGATCAACATGATTCCGCAGGCCCGGCGGAGCAACGCGGTGCTGCGGCGGATCCGGTCGCTGCGCGACTCCCCCCGGTCCCGCTACGCCGACGAGGGCCCCGCCGTACGGCTGCGCGAGGTACGGGTCCGCTACGACGACACCGCGGAGGCGCCGGACACCAAGGAAGTGCCGGTCGCCGACTTCGACCTGGGCACCGGAGAGCGCGTCCTGCTCCGCGGCCCCAACGGCTGCGGGAAGACCACCCTGCTGCACGTCGTCGCCGGGACCCTCGCCCCGGACGCCGGTACGGTCGTCCTCCCTCCGAGGGTGGCGAGCCTGACCGCGCCGGTGAACCTCCCGCCGCTGCCGGTGGGTGAGTTGGTGCCGGACGAGGAGCTGCGCGCCGCGCTCGGCCTGGACGGGCTGACCGACCAGCTCCCCTCGCACCTCTCCTCCGGACAGCGGCAACGGGTCGGGGTGGGCGCGCTGTTGAGCGAGGACGCGGACGTCTACCTCGCCGACGAGCCGTTCGCCAACCTCGACGAGCTCGGCCGGGACGTGGTGTTCCGGGAGCTGAGCGGGCGGACCGAGGGGCGGGCCCTGCTGGTGGTGCACCACGGCGACGAGGTCCTGGACAGCCGTTTCGACCGCGTGGTCACCCTGACCCCACCGCCGAAGCCGGGCCCGGCGCCGGGCCCGGGGGCGGCGGAGCGGCCCACCCCGCGCCGGCTGACCTCCGCCCACCCACCGGTCTCCTCCCCGTGAACCGGCCGGCACCACAGCACCCCGAAACCTCCGGCCGCCGGCAGGACCGGCGGAGAGGGCCGGACGGGCGGGGTGAGCGAGCCCGTACCAGCGCCCGCGGAGCCGGTGTCCGGGCTCCCCGGGGGCCTGGGGCCGGGCGTGGGGTGTCAACAGCCGTCGGCGGTGCCGACCGCCGGGAGGGCGGGCGGGGTGAGCCGGGCCGTACCGGTCCCCGTACCCGTACCGCTACCGGTCCTGATATCGATGCCCATACCCGTCGCCGTGAAGAGGGTGGTGCTGGTGGCGGCGGCGAAGGCAGTGCGGTCGGGGTGGCCGGTCTTCTGGAGCAGGCTCGCCACGTGCTTCTCCACGGTGCGCGGGGAGATGTGCAGCAGAGCGGCGATGTCCTTGTTGGCGACCCGCTCGGCGAGCAGCCGGGCGACCTCGAACTCCCGGGCGGTGATCCCGCACCGGCGCAGCGCCGGCGGCACCTGCTCGGTGCCGGTGCGCCGCTGCCGGACCGTGGCGCCCATGCCGCGCAGCAGAGCGCGGCAGGCGCCGGCCGGGGCCCGCAGCTCGGCGCCGTGGAAGTACTCCTCGGCCTCGCGCAGCCACTCCACCGGGTAGCCCCAGCCGTCCCGATGCGCGGCCGGGGCGACCAGGCGCACCGCCAGGTGGCGGGCGACGGGGTGAGCGGCGGCGGCCTCCAGCGCGGCCGCCGCCGCGGCGGTCGCCTCTCCGGCGCGGCCGTCGCGGCCCAGCAGTACGGCGTGCGCCAGCCCGGCGAACTGGCGGTTCCAGCGGGTGCCGCCGGCGCTGGCGGTGCCAGGCAGGTGTTGCATGCCCAACCGCCCGGCCAACACGCCCAGCAGCACCGCCAGTCCGTGGCGGCCGAAGTCGGCGGTCGCGGGGTTCTCCGCGTCGAGGGCGAGCGCCTGGGCGAGTTCCCGCTCGGCGTCGCGCGGCCGTTCCTCCAGCAGCGAGCAGAAGGCGCGCGCCAGTCCGTACGCCACCGGGCGCAGGCCGGGGGCGGCGTCGGGGGCCAACTCCAGCCGCCCCAGGGCGTCGTCCAGCTCCGCGCGGCGGCCCTGGTGGGCCAGACGCACCGCCTCGGCCACCCGCAGCTCGGCCAATGCCCCCTCCAAGCCCAGCCGTTCGGCCTCGGCGGTCGCCGCGCGGATCCTCTCCCCGGCGGCCGTGAACTCGCCGCGCCGGATCTGCTCCAGGGCCAGCGCCACACCGAGGCGCTGTGCCAACGGGGGTACGCCCCGGCGGACCGCCTCCCGGTGGGCGTGTTCGAGCGGGGACAGGTGGCCGTCGCGGTCCGCGGCGAGCCGGGCCAACTCGGCCTCCGCGGCCAGCCGGAGCACCGGGAGGCGGTGGACTCTGGCCAGCGTACGGGCTTCCTCCAGCCGCGCCCGGGCTGCCGACTCCGCTTGTTCCTCGGCGAGTCGGGCGAGGAGGAGCAGCGCCCGGCAGGCGAGGGCGGGCAGTTCGGCGCGCCGGGCGGCGGCCCGGGCGCGTTCGGCGAGTTCGGCGGCGGTGCGCAGTCGCCCGGGCGTCAGCCGGTGGAGCTGCGTGTGCGCGGCGGCAAGGTCTACCACGGCGCTGTCGGCGTCGGCCGGTTCGCCGCCGAGCAGCCAGTGGGCGGTGTCGATGTGCCGGGCGGCGGCCGCGAACCGGCCGGTGAGCAGGGAGAGTTCGGCCAGGCGTGCATGGAGTCCGGCCCGGGACGCGGCGGGGAGGTCCTCGGCCGGCGACTCCTCGCCGGTGAGCAGCGCGGCCACCGGCTGGAAGCGGGCCGAGCAGGCCGCGGCGTCCAGCAGCCGGGCCAGTACGGTGGCCCGCAGCTCGGGCGGGGTGTCCGGACCGGCCAGCCGGTGCGCCCGGTTCAGCAGGACGACCGCGTCCCCGACCCCCGTCGTACCCTCGCCCGCTGTACTGCCCCCGACCCCGACCCCGACCCCCGTACCCTCACCCTCCGTGCCGCCCTCCGCCTCCGTGCCGCCCTCCGCCTCCGTGCCGCCCTCCGCCCCCGTGCCGCACTCCACCCCTGCGCCGCCCTCCGCCGCGGCGCAGTACAGCCGGACGGCCTGCGCGGTGTCGCCGGCTTGGGCGTGGAGGTCGGCGGCGAGTGCGGCCCAGCCGCCGGGGAGTTCCGGGTGCAGTGCGACCAGGGCGGCGGCGACCCGGCGGGCGTATTCGGCGCGGCTGCCCGGTCCGAGATCGGCCAGCAGCGCGTGGCCCACCAGTGGGTGCCGGAAGGCGTACCACCGCGGGTCGTCGGCGTCCGGCACGATCAGGTGGGCGGCGGTCGCCGCCCGTACCACCGCGGTGAGTTCGGCGTCCGTACAGCCGAGCGCGCGGTGCAGCACCGGCAGCGGGAAGCGCGGGCCGCAGAGCGCCGCCGCGCTCAGGAACTCCGTACCGAGCGGGGTGAGCCGGGCGGTGCGACATCGGATGCTGTCGGCGACCGCGGCGGGCGCCGCCGGTCTCCGGTGGTGGTGATGGTGATGGTGGGGCCGGCGGAGTCGGTGGTCGTCGTCGCCACCGGGCTGCTGGAGCAGTTCGACGGCGACGAACGGGATGCCGCCGCTGTACTCCCTTACCCGGTGGGCCACTTCGGCGTCGACCTCGGCCGGGGGGATCCGGCGTACGGCGGCGACCAGCCGGCGCACCTCGCCGGGGTCGAGCGGGGCCAGGTCCAGGACGACCGCGGTGCCGCACTGCCGCGCCCGGGCGGCGAGTTCGGTCGCCACGCAGGGCTCGCGCCGGGCGGTGAGCAGCAGGACGGCGGGCAGCTGCGCGAGGTGGTCCAGCAAGTACTCGACCACCGCCAGGGTGCCGGGGTCGGCGTCGTGCAGGTCGTCGAGGACCAGCAGCAGCGCCCCGTGCCGCCGTCCGACGACGGCGACCAGGCGCAGTACGGCCTCGGCGACCGCCAACGGGGAGCCGCCGGCGCCGGCTCCCCGGGCACCGGTCAGCAGCCGGGTCAGCACCCGTCCGTAACCGCCGAGTTCGGCCTGCTCCGGCAGGAGCCCGGCGCGGGCCAGCGACAGCAGCGCCTCGACCAGCGGGCGGTACGGGACGACCGAGCCGACCGTACTGGCCCGGCCGCTCGCGGTGGCCAGGTCGGGCCCGGCCGCGGCGAGCGCCTCGGCGGCGAGCCGGGTCCGCCCCGCACCGGGCTCGCCGGTGACGAAGAGCGCCCCGCCCCGGCCGGCCCGCGCGGCGACCAGGGCGGCGGCGATCCGCGCCCGTTCGGCCTCCCGGCCGACGAACTCCGGCTGCCCGGAAGCCGGTTCACCACCGTCGTCGACGGCCCGGACGCGGGCGGGGCGGGGACCGGGGACTGCGGGGAGGGAACCGGGGACGGCAGGGACAGCGGCGGGGCGGACGTGGAGCTGCGTCATCTGTCTCTCCTGGGGGTGGGAAAGAGAGGGCTCGGCCCGATCGACCGTGGGGGCCCGCGGACGCGCGGGCGCGGTGCCGGGCACCGGGCGGAGCGAAGCGGAGGAAGCAGGCGGTACGGACGGAACAGAGCAGCGGGACGTACGGGCGGCAGGGGCGCCGCGGGCGGGCGCCTCCCGTACCGCCGGCGCGAGGTGGGACACCGGCTCGCCCTCCCGTCGACCCGGTGCACCGAACAGCCGGGACCGAGGATAGGAGCGATGCACAGGTTCTCTGTAGCCATCAGTTTGGGGGGCTTGCACGCCCCCGCACACGTAGCCCGGAACGAAACCGGAACGGGAACCGGAACCGGAACCGACGCCAACGCCGGAACCGACGCCAACGCCGGAACCGACGCCAACGCCGGAACCGGCCCCACCGCCGGAACCGACGCCAACGCCGGAACCGGCCCCACCGCCGGCACCGGCACCCCCGCCCGCTCACTGCCCGTCCAGGCTGTCCTCCCGCACCAGCCGGGCCAGGTCGATCTTCGTGTACGCCGGCCGGCCCGCCTGCCGGTACTTGGCCTTGACCCGGTCCAAGTAGTCCTTGGCCGTGTGCACCGTGATGCCGGCGCGCCGGGCGGCGGACTTCAGCGTCATCCCGGACGCGTAGTCGAGCAGGATCTGCCGCTCCCGCGGCGAGAGCCGGGGGCGGGTGGGGCTGTCGTCGTGCGCGCAGGCGAAGGCGAGTTCCGGGGAGTGGGCGCCGCGCCCGGCGGCGACGTCCTCGATCGCGGCGACCAGGGTCGGCAGGTCGTTGTCCTTGGTCAGATAGCCGTCCGCGCCGGCCCGTACCGACTCGATGATCCGGGCCCGGTCCGGGACGGTGCTGATCACCAGCACCCGGCTCCCGGAGCTCAGCAGCAGCCGGATGTTGTCGACCGGATCGGATCCGTCGCCCAGCCGGAGGTCGAGCAGCACCACGTCGGGCGGGACGTACGGCAGCTCCGGGTCCGGCGGGCGGAGCAGCTCCGCGGGGGTGGTCGCGGTGGCCACCAGCCGCAGCCCCGGCACCCCGTCCAGCCAGGCCCGCATGCCGTCGGTGAGCATCCGGTCGTCGTCCACCAGCGCGACGGTGATCACCCGGGCCATCTCAGCTCCACCCGTACGCCCTCGCCGGGTTCGGTGTCCAGCTCGGCCCGGCCGCCCACCGCGGTCATCCGCTTGCAGACCGAGCGGCGCAGCCCGAGGCCGGGTTCGTACCGCTCCGGATCGAATCCGCATCCTCGGTCGACGACGGTGACCACGACGGCCCCGGGCCGTTCGGGGTCGCCGGTGGCGGTGAGGTAGGCGTGGTCGGTGCCCGCGTGCCGGCGCACATTGTTCAACGCCTCCCGCACGGCGTCCGCGAGGGCGACGGAGACCTCCGGCGGCACCTCGGGCAGGGCGTGGTAGCGGGCGGTGACCCGCAGCCGCAGGCTCTCCGCGCCGCCGACCACCTCCTCCAGGGCATCGCCGATCCCCCGGTGGTGGACCTCGTCGGCGGTCTGCTCGATCAGCCGGCGCAGATACGCCGCCTCGCGGGCGCAACGCTCTTGCACCTGGGGGGCGTTGGCGTCCACCCCGCCGGCGGCGAGGGTGGTCAGGGTGGCGAGGACGGTGTCGTGCAGCAGCCGGTGGTGTTCCAGCCGCTCGACGTATCGGGCCCTGGTCGCCTCGGCGGCCAGCGCGCGGGCGTTGGCGTCGTCCAGCAGCCGGCCCTGGCGGCGCAGGTACCACCAGAAGACCCAGGCCATCGCGGCGGAGGAGAGCAGCGAGTTGGTGTGACCGAGGACGACCGCGGTGCTGGCGTCCACCAGCCGGTAGCCCAGCAGATGGGTGGCGGCGAGGAGGACGACCACGCCGACGACCTGGAGCCGGTCCAGGACGAGTGCGGCGGTGGCGCACGCCGAGCCGCCGAGCAGCATCGCCCAGCCGAGCTCGGCGGAGTCCTCGGCGCCGCCCCAGGCGTACAGGGCCAGCGGCAGCGCGACCCCGTTGACCAGGACGTCCGCCCAGATGTGCCGCCGCTCGAACCACCCGCGCCGCAGCGCCGTGCCGTGGACGAGCGCGCTCAGCCCCAGCGCGAGCGCGAGCAGCGCGTACGGCGCCGGCTGGTCGCGTTGGTGCTGGAGGACCGCGACCAGGCCCACCGCCAGATGGCTGACCCGGTAGAGCAGGGTGGCCAGCACCATGAAGGACCTGGCGCGCTGCAACCCCGAACCCACCGCGGTCTGTTCACGCGGCCGTCCGGGTCGCCGTAACCATAAGGGCACCGCCGACAAAGCCACGCCACGCCTCCCTGTCCGTGGCGCCGCGCGGCCCGGTGCGGGACGGGATGGGGACCGCGGCGCCGGTACGTGTCTACGACGCCACGTATTCTGCCCCAGCATGTCCATGCCGAGCATATTTCCGTCAGGGATCGACCATGTCCGGAAGATCCGCATCCGCAACGCCGCCGTACGCACACCCCACAACGGGACATACAGTCGTGGATGTATGTTGAACGATTCCGGCCGGCGGGGCCGGTGCGCCCGCGGACCAGGAGGTGGCAGCCGATGACGGCAGCAACGCCGGCGGGAGCGGCGACGGGAGCGGCCGGCGCGGCGGCGATGGCGGGCACCGCGACAGGCGTCGCGGCGGGACGGCGGACGCAGGCCGAGCGCCGGGCGCGCAGCCGGGACGCGCTGCTGGCGGCCGCGGCGCGCGGCCTGGCGCACCACGGGTACGCCGAACTCTCCCTGACCCGGGTCGCCGCGGAGGCCGGCTACACCCGCGGCGCGCTCTACCACCAGTTCGCCGGCAAGGAGGAGGTGGCGCTGGCGGTCGTGGGCTGGGTGCGGCAGACCTGGTGGGACGAGGTCGGCCGGGTGCTCGACTCCTCCGACGGCCCGGGCGGCCCCGGCGATCCCGGCGACCCCGCCGAGGTGCTCCTCGCGCTCGCCCGCGCGCACGCCGTCTACTGCCGGCGGGACGTGGCCGCGGTGCTGCGCAATCTGCGGGTCGAACTCGCCGGTCGGGACCACCCGGTGGGCCGGGCGATCGACGAGGCCGTCGCCCCGCTGCTCACCGCCTGCGAACGCCTGGTCCGCGGCGGCCGCCGCCGGGGCTCGATCCCGCCGGGCCCACCGGTCCGCGACACGGCCGCGGCGCTGGTCGCCGCCCTGGAGGCGGTGCCCATCGCGGTCGCCGGACGCGCCCCGCACGACGTCACCCTCACCGAACGCGCCGTACGAGGCATCCTCGGGCTCCCCCCGGCCGCACCCCCCTCGGCCGCACCGCGCTCCGGGGCGTGACCGCGCCCCGCCCCGGGGCAGGGCGCACGAGGCAGCACCGCCATCGACGCGATCTTCGCTCAGCCGCAGCCCGCAGCCGTGGCCAGTAGGTAGAGCCCGTGGGGCGCGGTTCGTAGCCCGCAGTGGGCCTGAAGTCCCAGAGGAGTCCCAGAGACGCCGCCGCACCCCTACCCGACCCGCTAAGTCACAGGTCGGACGGGGGTGCGGCGGCATCCGCGTATCAGATGTCCCGGAAGATCTCGATCTGCGCGCCCACCGAGTTGAGCCGCTCCGCCAGCTCCTCGTAACCCCGGTTGATCACATAGACGTTGCGCAGTACGGAGGTGCCTTCCGCCGCCATCATCGCGAGCAGCACCACCACGGCGGGCCGCAGGGCGGGCGGGCACATCATCTCGGCGGCGCGCCAGCGGGTCGGGCCCTCGACCAGGACGCGGTGGGGGTCCAGGAGTTGGAGGCGGCCGCCGAGGCGGTTGAGGTCGGTGAGGTAGATCGCGCGGTTGTCGTAGACCCAGTCGTGGATCAGGGTCTGGCCGTGCGCGGAGGCCGCGATGGCCGCGAAGAACGGCACGTTGTCGATGTTGAGCCCGGGGAACGGCATCGGGTGGATCTTGTCGATGGGCGCCTCCAGCTTGGAGGGCCGCACCGTCAGGTCCACCAGCCGGGTGCGGGCGTTGTCGGCCGCGTACTCCGGGGTGCGGTCGCAGTCGACGCCCATCTCCTCCAGCACCGCGAGCTCGATCTCCAGGAACTCGATCGGCACCCGGCGGATGGTGAGTTCGGACTCGGTCACCACGGCGGCGGCCAGCAGGCTCATCGCCTCGACCGGGTCCTCGGAGGGGGAGTAGTCCACGTCCACGTCGATCTGCGGGACGCCGTGCACGGTGAGCGTCGTCGTACCGATGCCGTCGACCCGTACACCCAGCGCCTCCAGGAAGAAGCACAGGTCCTGGACCATGTAGTTGGAGGAGGCGTTGCGGATGACCGTCGTGCCGTCGTGGCGGGCGGCGGCCAGGAGGGCGTTCTCGGTCACGGTGTCGCCGCGCTCGGTCAGCACGATGGGGCGGCCGGGGGAGACCGAGCGGTCGACCTGCGCGTGGTAGAGACCCTCCGTGGCGGCGATCTCCAGGCCGAACCGGCGCAGCGCGATCATGTGCGGCTCGATCGTGCGCGTGCCGAGATCGCAGCCGCCCGCGTACGGCAGGGTGAACTGCTCCATCCGGTGCAGCAGCGGGCCCAGGAACATGATGATGGAACGGGTGCGGCGCGCGGCGTCGGCGTCGATCGCCTCCATCTCCAGCTGCGCCGGCGGCAGGATCTCCAGGTCCACGCCGTCGTTGACCCAGCGGGTGCGCACTCCGATGGAGTTGAGCACCTCCAGGAGCCGGAAGACCTCCTCGATCCTGGCGACCCGGCGCAGGACGGTGCGGCCTTTGTTGAGCAGCGAGGCGCACAGCAGCGCGACACAGGCGTTCTTGCTGGTCTTGACGTCGATGGCCCCCGAGAGCCGCCGCCCGCCCACGACCCGCAGATGCATGGGCCCGGAGTAACCGAGCGACACGATCTCACTGTCGAGGGCTTCACCGATGCGGGCGATCATCTCAAGGCTGATGTTCTGGTTGCCGCGCTCGATGCGGTTGACGGCGCTCTGGCTGGTGGCGAGCGCCTCGGCCAGCTGCGTCTGTGTCCAGCCACGATGCTGCCGGGCGTCACGGATGAGCTTGCCGATGCGTGCGAGGTAGTCGTCTGACATAGCGGCAGGTTATCTCAGATATGAGATGAGGCTGAAGTCGGGTTGTGGTGTTCGGGTGACGGGAGTGCACCCGTTCCGGTGAGGGCGACGCACTGTTCCGCCCGGGGAACACCTGAGCGCGCCCCACGCCGCCATCGTCCCCCGGGAGGGGCGACGGGGCGCGGGGCGCGCGGCCGTACGGGGGGTGGCTTCCGGCTCAGCCGTTGCGCCGCCGGGTCGTCCTGCGCCAGCCGAACGGGCCCGGCAGGTCCATGGACGTGGTGCGCCGGCCGGTGCTGCTGACCGTGCGCCGCGGACCGCGTCCGCCGCCGGTGGTGACCGACCAGGAACGGCGGTTGATGTTCAGCCGTACCCCGGGCAGGATCCGGAAGCTCTTGCGGAAGGTGATCGCCATCTGGGCCTCCTCGTGTCAAGACTCCGGGTATCCCGTCGCGGCGGGGGTATGCCTGGCCCGTGTACGCAGCAGGCATGCCAGGCCGCGTACGGAGGGGTATGCCTGGCGCGCGTACGGAGCGGCTATGCCAGGCCGCGTACGGAGCACCGGCCATCGACGGCACGTCAGGCCGTACACCATCGGCAGTCGGCAGTCGGCAGTCGGCAGGCGGCTGCTGCCCCCGGCCCAGGCGCCCCGAGGCTCAGCCGCGCCGGGCCGCCAGCCACTTCAGGGCGTCCGCGCCCGCGTCGAGCACGGAGAGGTGGCCGTCCGCCGGGCGCAGGCGCAGTTCCGCCGCCGGGCAGCGCCGCGCGAGCCACCGGCTGTGCGCGGCCGGCGCGATCCGGTCCCGCTCGCCGTGGAGCAGGAGCAGGGGCGCGGTGATCCGCGCGGGATCGAAGCCCCACGGAGCGACGTAGGCCAGGTCGTCGGTGATCAGGCCGTCCGGTCCGCCCTCCAGGGCCGGCCCCACCACCTCGTCGAACCAGGACCACGCACCGGCCAGCGCCGCGTGGTCGGCGTCGGTGAACATCTCCGGGTCGTAGCCGGCGCCCGCCTCGTACGCCTCCTTCACCGCGCGCCCTCCGGCGGCCGCCCGCAGGGAGGCCGCCGAGGACCGGGCCATGCCCGCGTACCAGTCGAGCCCCTCGGCGTCGTACGGGGCGAGTCCCGCCACGGCCGCCACGCCGAGGACCCGGTCGGGCAGCAGGGCGCCGCAGGCCAGTGCGTGCGGGCCGCCGCCGGAATGGCCCAGGACGGCGAAGCGGCCGATGCCCAGCGCGTCGGCGATCGCCCGCACGTCGGCGGCGGCCGACGCCACGTCCCGGCCGGGGAGCGGGGACGAACCGCCGTAGCCGGGGCGGTCGTACGACACCCAGCGGACGCCCAGCTCCGCGGCGGCGGGAAAGAGGGGCGCGGGCGGTGAACCGGTGTTCGGCGTGCCGTGGTGCCAGAGGACGACGAGTTCGCCGCCGGATGCGTCGTCGCCGTCGCCGGTGTCGTACACATGGAGTCTGCGGCCGTCGTCCAGCCGCAGATCGCTCTCCTCGACCTTCACTCCGCCTCCGCCACCCCTCCGCCACGCAGAACGTCCCAACCGCACGACCCTACCGGCCACCTACGACAGAGGTCCCGCCATGTCACCCGAGCCCAGCTCACGCCCGACCACCCACAGCGCAGTTTCCGAGGCCCTGGCCCGGTACGACGATCGGGCCCTGCTCGAACTCGTCGGCCGGGCCGAACCGCTCGGCTCCGGGATCGGCGGGACGTCGGCCCTGCTGGAGGTCGCCGGAACCCCGGTCTTCGTGAAGCGGGTGCCCCTCAGCGACCTGGAGAGACGCCCGGAGAACGTCCGGTCCACGGCGAACGTGTTCGGGTTGCCGCTCTTCTGCCAGTACGGCGTCGGCGCCATCGGCAACCCGGGCTTCGGGGCCTGGCGGGAGCTGGCCGTCCACGCCCTGACGACGGACTGGGTGCTCACCGGCGCGTACGACGGCTTCCCGCTGATGTACCACTGGCGCGTACTGCCGGACTCGACGCCGCTGCCCGGCGAACTGGCCGACGTGGAAAGGGCCGTCGCCTACTGGGGCGGCGGAGCAGGGATACGCGGCCGGATCGACGGGCTCCGGCGGGCCTCGGCGAGCGTCGTGCTGTTCCTGGAGTACCTGCCGCACAACCTCCACCAGTGGCTGGGCCGGCAGTTGGACGCCGGCGGCGGGAGCGCCGACCGGGCCTGCGCGATGGTGGAGAGGGAGCTGGAGGCGGGGACCACGTTCATGAACAGCCGCGGTCTGCTGCACTTCGACGCGCACTTCGAGAACATCCTCACCGATGGCCGGCGGCTGTTCTTCACGGACTTCGGCCTCGCGCTCTCCTCCCGGTTCGAACTGTCCCCGGACGAGACCGCCTTCTTCGACCGGCACCGGACGTACGACCGTGACTACACCGTCAGCTACCTGGTGAACTGGCTGGTCACCGCCCTGCACGGATACGGGAGGGACGACCGCGAGGCGCAGGTGCGCGCGTACGCCGGGGGCGAGCGCCCCACGGGCGCGCCGGCCGCGGCCGCGTCGATCCTCACCCGTCACGCGCCCCTCACCGCGGTGCTGGCGGACTTCTTCCGCGACTTCGCGCACGGGAGCAGGGAGACCCCGTACCCGGTGGAGGCGATCCGGCGTCTGCACGCCCGCTCCGCGACAGTCGGGCCATAGAGAGCCTCGCGCCGCCCCGAGCCGTGCGGCACCCCAGGCACGCGCCACCCCGAGGCACGCACCGCCCCGAGCCGCGCGCCGCCCACCATTCCTCCACCCCCTCCGATCACTCCGCCCGCAGAGGCAACCCACAGGTTCACCTCCCCGTCTCGATGTCCGAGAGCGCGTTCGACCCGGAACAGACCACCTGAACGGACGCGCGGGTGACCAGGGTTGAGGAGGAGCTTTGATACGTGGCCGGAAAGCATGGGCCACCGCGATAGCGGTGCTGACGGTGGCGGGGGTGGCGCAGACAGGGGCGTACGCCGCTCCGACACCGCCGGAGATACCCGCCGCCACCGCGACACCCGGGGCCGGGGACGCGTTGCCGCCCGGCTGGCGCATCGCCGGTGAGAAGGGGCACAACCACCTGGAGTGGCGCGCGCCCCAGCCGGTCCCGATGGGCGACGCCCGCGTGGAGTTCCGCGCGAACGGCAAGCTCGTGGGCGTACCCGAGGCGCAGGACGACGGCCGGACCTTCCGGCTCCCCCTCGCCGAGGTCAGCACCTCCGACCTCGGAGACCTGGCGGTCGAGGCGGCCGGGCGGCGGCTCGACGAGGCCCCGGACGCGGGCGCGCGCAAGGCGAAGCCGCCGGCTCCCAAGCTCCCGCCCAAGCTGCCGGCGGGGACCGTCGACCCGGGCAGGGCCGGCAAGTACGCCACCACCACCGGCGAGTACAACCTCCCCTCCGTCAAGCTCCCGGACTTCCCCGCGCCGGTCGAGATGCGCGGTGTCGTCGTCGCCCCGAAGAAGGCCCCCGGCAAGCGTCCCGTGGTCCTCTTCCTGCACGGCCGCCACTCCACCTGCTACGCCCCCGGCAAGGACGGGGAGGTCTTCGGCGACTGGCCCTGCGTCAAGGGCACCAAGCCGATTCCCAGCCACCGGGGCTATCTCCGCGACCAGAAGCTGTTGGCCTCCCAGGGGTACGTGACCGTCTCGATCTCCGCCAACGGGATCAACGGCCAGGACTGGGACGCCGACGACGCCGGCGCGCAGGCCCGCTCCTCGCTGATCCGCAACCACCTCGGCCGCTGGGCCGACTGGGCCGCCAAGCCCGCCTCCGCGCCCGCAGCCGTCCGCAAGGGCCCGAAGACCGACCTGTCCCGGGTGCTCCTCGTCGGGCACTCGCGCGGCGGCGAGGGCGTCAACCGGGCGGTCATGGACAGCCTGTACAAGCCGCCGGCCGCCCAGGACGGCTACCGCTCCAAGGCCCGCTGGAACATTCGCGGCACGGTCCACATCGGCCCCACCATCTTCGGCCAGAACCCGGTGCCGGACGTCCCCTCGCTCACGATCCTGCCCGGCTGCGACGGTGACGTCGCCGACCTCCAGGGCCAGGTGTTCACGGACGGCACCCGGGGCGTCAGCCGGGGCAAGGCCCTGCACAGCTCGGTCTACATGATCGGCGCCAACCACAACTACTTCAACAGCGAGTGGACGCCCGGACAGGCCCAGGCCCCGGCCCACGACGATTTCCTGCACGACCCGGAGGCGCGCGACCCGCTGTGCTCGCCCGGCGCGGCGGGACGGCTCACCGCCAACCAGCAGCACAAGGCGGGCGCGACCTACATCGCCGCCGCCGCGCGGCTGTTCGTCGGCGGTGACGACCGCGTACGCCCGCTCGTCGACGGCACCGGCCGCCGCGCCCCCTCCGCCGACCCCGCCCGGGTCCTGACCCACGCGGTCGGCGGCAACCGGGGTGCGGCCTTCCTCCCCGACGACCCGCAGGGAGCCGTGAAGGTCAGCGGCGCCCGACTGTGCGACGCCGTCGCCCCCGGCCGCACCGCCTGCCTGGGCGGGAAGAACCCGGGCTTCTCGCCGCACTTCGCGCAGTGGCGCCCGGAGCACGAGGCCGGCCGCCGTGCCATCGCCCTGGACTGGAAGAAGCCGGGCACGGTCGCCCGCGTCACGCCGAAGAAGCCGGTCTCGGTCAAGGGCGCCAAGAGCCTCGCGCTGCGCGTCGCCGTACCGCCGAACACCAGCGGCGCCCGCTTCGACGTCCACGTCAAGGACGCCAAGGGCAAGCGGGCCAAGCTGGGCGGCGTCCGCGTCGACGGCCTGCCCGGCACCGAGCGCACCGCCTCGGTCTGGGCCCAAGAGGTCCGCGTACCGCTGACCGCCGCGACCCGCGCCAAGCTGAACCTCGGCAAGATCGCCTCCCTGGAGCTGACCCCGACATCCCGTTCCGGCAAGGCGTGGCTGATGGACGCCTGGTCGTGGAAGCCGGGCGCGCCCGCGGTGAAGGCCGCGCCGCTCGTGCGCGTCGACATCGGCCGCCTCATGGTCAAGGAGGGCGACGCGGGCTTCCGTACGTACCAGGTGCCCGTCCGCACCACCGGCAAGAACGCCGGAGCGGTCCGCCTGTACGTCGTCGACCCGGACACCGGCGACTCGGTCGGCCGCCTGGTGAAGGTCGGCCCCGGCACCGCTGGGATCAAGGTCAAGGTGAAGGTCGAGGGCGACAAGCGCTACGGCTGGGACAAGCCCCACGACATCCAGGTCAAGGCGGTCCGGGGAGCGGTCGTCGGCGCGGACGCCGGCGGTGTCACCGCCCAGAACGACGACCCGATGCCGAAGGTGACGTTCCAGCCGGTGGCCGCCGACGTCACCGAGGGCGAGTCCCTGAAGTGGCGCATCACCCTCTCGGAGAGCGCGGACATCGAGATCTGGGCCCTGGCCCGGTTGATCCCCGTCACCGGCGGCCGTCCGGAGCTCTCCACGGCCGACGTCGACCAGGCGTGGTTGTCCGAGCTCGTGGAGAAGGTCCCGAACCCGGCGATCCCGCTCTCGAAGGTCGAGTACGGGACGCTGTGGACGTCGGTCCCGGCGGGCCGGAAGTCCGCCGATCTGATCGTCCCGACCATCCGCGACCAGGTGAAGGAGCCGGCCGAACACGTCCGCTTCCAGCCCACGGACGACGAGGGCGTGCCGCTGGGCCCGCCCTTCGAGGGCACGGTCCGCGACACGCCGTAGCCGACGCGCAGCAACGGGTCCGGCCTCCCCACGATCCTGTGGGGAGGCCGGACCTCCCTCCTCCGCCTCCCGCGCGGGAGCTGACGATGCCTCCCGCGCGGGAGCTGACGATGCCTCCCGCGCGGGGACTGACGACGCCTCCCGCGCGGGAGCTGACGGCCACCGGGTCCCGCCCGGAGCGGCCAGTCAGGGCCAGTCAGGGGCGTCCCCGAACAAGCAGGAGCGGCCCCGAACATCAGCCCAGGGCGTCCCCGAACAAGGGGTCGAGCGGCTCGTCCCCGTATCCGATGACCAGGCAGGCCGCGGCGACCGGTCCCTGGGAGAGCTCCACGAGCCGGGCCAGGACCGCCGCCTCGCACGGCAGCCCGGCCGGGTCGAGACCCAGAGCGCGGGCCGCGCGGTCGCGTCGCCGGTCGAGGTCCGGGACGTCCTCCCGGTACTGGTCGGCGACCGCCTGCAGTTCTCGGGCCGTTCGTCCGGGAGCATCCCGCCACCACGGCGCCACCAGACACAGCCGCACCAACTCCGGCAGCCCGAGCGCGAGCGGTCCGGCCTCGCCGTCGAGGCTGACGTACACCACCGGGCGTTCCTCGCCGCCCTCGCCGACGAAGCAGAACGCGTCCCCCGAGCCCGCCCGCGCGAACTGCTCCAGCTTGGCCTCGGAGGCGAGCCGGATCCCGTCCTCCAGCAGGTGATCGGCCGGGTCCGTCGCGTCGAGGTCCGCGACTCCGGCGAAGAAGGCCACGACCTCCTCGTCGGCGCCCAGGAGAGGCGACAACGCGCGGTGGGCGGCTACGCCGGCCGGTGCGGCGGATTCGTTCACCCGGCCACCGCAGTTCGTCCTCCCGGCCCGGCCACCGCAGTTCGTCCCCCCGGCCCGGCAGGCGGAGCCTCGGACGGCGGCTGGTGGTCGCCGCCCAGTGCCGGCGGGTGGCGCCTGGCTAGAGTGTGGCCGCATGCGCATAGGCAGGGCTCTTCTCGGCATGGCCATGGTCACTCTCGTCGCCGCGGGCTGCGGAGGTCCGGGATCGCGGGACAACGCCTCCCCTCCCGTGGACAGCGCGCCGCCGAAGAGCGGCAGGGAGCTCTCCGTCGCGATCACCTCGGCCGAGCCCGGACTCCTGACGGTGGAGACGCTGCTCGGCGCTCTGCCCCCGGAGCCCGCCGCCGACGCCGCGTTCACCGAGCACGTGCTCTGGAAGATGCGCAAGAAGACCGTGGCCCTGGCGGGGATACCGGGAAGGACCAGCGCCGCGTGCGAGGGCGGCCGGGTGAGCGAGGAGCCGGGCGTGACCACCCGGTGCACCGTCACCTACGAAGGCGTGGAAGTCCCCTGGTCCATCCGTTTCGACGAGCCGGCGGGTGACTTGAGACCGTACGAGATCACCGACGCGGGCCGGGCCGTGCTGACCGCGAAGTCGGTCCACGGCGAGTTCTGGAAGAGGTACCACCGGGTCAGCGGGCACCTGCGCTGCGCGAGGATGCCGGACGTCGAACTCGTCCCGTACGGCCGAGACAGCGGTCACCGCTGCCAGTACGCCGAGTCCGTCGACGGCCGGGCCCAGTGGGTCGAGGTCCCGGTGAGCGTGGGGAAGGGCGGGGTCGCCTTCGACGGTGGCCGCTCGCCGGAGTCTCCTTGAGGGTCGTCGACAGGCCGGGCCAGGAGCGGAGCCCCGGCCTGGGCGGCCACCCGGAACGGCCACTCGGCCCCCGGCGCGTCACCTCGTGCGGCCGGGTTCGCCGGCAAGGGGGCCGAAACGACGGGGTTCGCTGTCAAACGCTTCGGTCCGATGAGGGCGGTCACAGGGCACCTGGGCATGACCGAGCGGCGGCTATGTACTAGAGTTATCTCGACATCGAGATATCTGCCGAGGCGCACCGCAGCCGCCGCCCGGTAAGGGTTACCTAACTAATCCTTACCTTAGCGGATGGTCGGGGCCGTAGGCGGCACAACGCGGCGCCCGCTGCCAATGAGGCGCGGCGCGGTAGACGCGCACTTTGAAGAAGGAGACTGTCGTGTCGGCGAACAGCTTCGACGCCCGCAGCACGCTGCGCGTGGGCGACGAGTCGTACGAGATCTTCAAGCTGGACAAGGTAGAGGGCTCCGCGCGCCTCCCGTACAGCCTGAAGGTCCTGCTGGAGAACCTGCTCCGTACCGAGGACGGCGCGAACATCACCGCCGACCACATCCGGGCCATCGGGGGCTGGGACTCCCAGGCGCAGCCCAGCCAGGAGATCCAGTTCACGCCGGCCCGCGTGATCATGCAGGACTTCACCGGCGTGCCGTGTGTCGTGGACCTCGCCACCATGCGTGAGGCCGTGAAGGAGCTCGGCGGCGACCCGGCGAAGATCAACCCGCTGGCCCCGGCCGAGCTGGTCATCGATCACTCCGTCATCGCCGACAAGTTCGGCACCAACGAGGCGTTCGCCCAGAACGTGGAGTTGGAGTACGGCCGCAACAAGGAGCGCTACCAGTTCCTGCGCTGGGGCCAGACCGCCTTCGACGAGTTCAAGGTCGTCCCCCCGGGCACCGGCATCGTCCACCAGGTGAACATCGAGCACCTGGCCCGTACGGTCATGGTGCGCAACGGCCAGGCGTACCCCGACACCCTCGTCGGCACCGACTCGCACACCACCATGGTCAACGGCCTCGGCGTGCTGGGCTGGGGCGTCGGCGGCATCGAGGCCGAGGCCGCGATGCTCGGCCAGCCGGTCTCCATGCTCATCCCGCGCGTCGTCGGCTTCAAGCTGACCGGCGAGCTCCCGGCCGGCACCACCGCCACCGACCTGGTGCTGACCATCACCGAGATGCTCCGCAAGCACGGCGTCGTCGGCAAGTTCGTCGAGTTCTACGGTGAGGGCGTCGCCGCCACCTCGCTCGCCAACCGCGCCACCATCGGCAACATGTCGCCGGAGTTCGGCTCCACCGCCGCGATCTTCCCGATCGATGACGAGACGCTGAAGTACCTGCGCCTGACCGGCCGCGACGCGCAGCAGGTCGCCCTGGTGGAGGCGTACGCCAAGGAGCAGGGCCTGTGGCTCGACCCGG
The DNA here is from genome assembly GCF_046548915.1 of Streptomyces sp. cmx-18-6. NCBI lineage: Bacteria > Bacillati > Actinomycetota > Actinomycetes > Kitasatosporales > Streptomycetaceae > Streptomyces > Streptomyces sp. cmx-18-6. The sequence continues at coordinate 191,803 of NZ_JAEBEP010000005.1, forward strand.
CCGCCGAGCCGGACTTCTCGGAAAAGCTGGAGCTCGACCTCTCCACGGTCGTCCCCTCCATCGCCGGCCCCAAGCGCCCGCAGGACCGCATCGTCCTGGCGAACGCCTCCCAGCAGTTCGCCCAGGACGTGCGCAACTACGTCGCGGACGAGATGGAGGCGAGCAAGGAGTCCTTCCCGGCCTCCGACGCCCCGTCCAGCACGCCGAACGGCGTCCCGTCCAAGCCGGTCACCGTGACGGCCCCCGACGGTTCGACGTACGAGATCGACCACGGCGCCGTCACCGTCGCCGCGATCACCTCCTGCACCAACACCTCGAACCCGTACGTCATGGTCGCCGCGGCCCTCGTGGCGAAGAAGGCGGTCGAGAAGGGCCTGACCCGCAAGCCGTGGGTCAAGACCACCCTCGCCCCGGGCTCGAAGGTCGTCACCGACTACTTCGACAAGGCGGGCCTGACCCCGTACCTCGACAAGGTCGGCTTCAACCTCGTCGGCTACGGCTGCACCACCTGCATCGGCAACTCCGGCCCGCTGCCGGAGGAGGTCTCCAAGGCGGTCAACGACAACGACCTCGCCGTCACCTCGGTGCTCTCCGGCAACCGCAACTTCGAGGGCCGGATCAACCCCGACGTCAAGATGAACTACCTGGCGTCCCCGCCGCTGGTCGTCGCGTACGCCATCGCCGGTTCGATGAAGGTCGACATCACCAAGGACGCCCTCGGCACCGACCAGGACGGCAAGCCGGTCTTCCTGACCGACATCTGGCCCTCCGAGGCCGAGGTCAACGACGTCGTGGCGAACGCCATCGGCGAGGACATGTTCAACAAGTCCTACCAGGACGTCTTCGCGGGCGACGCCCAGTGGCAGGCGCTGCCGATCCCGACCGGCAACACCTTCGAGTGGGACTCCGAGTCCACCTACGTGCGCAAGCCCCCGTACTTCGAGGGCATGACGATGGAGACGACCCCGGTCGAGGACATCACCGGCGCCCGGGTGCTCGCCAAGCTCGGCGACTCGGTCACCACCGACCACATCTCCCCGGCCGGCGCCATCAAGGCCGACACCCCGGCCGGCAAGTACCTCACGGAGCACGGCATCGAGCGCCGTGACTTCAACTCCTACGGCTCGCGCCGGGGCAACCACGAGGTCATGATCCGCGGCACGTTCGCCAACATCCGCCTGCGCAACCAGATCGCGCCGGGCACCGAGGGCGGCTACACCCGCGACTTCACCCAGGCCGACGGCCCGGTGTCGTTCATCTACGACGCCTCGCAGAACTACCAGGCCGCCGGCACCCCCCTCGCGATCCTCGCGGGCAAGGAGTACGGCTCCGGCTCGTCCCGCGACTGGGCCGCCAAGGGCACCGCGCTCCTGGGCGTCAAGGCCGTCATCGCCGAGTCCTACGAGCGCATCCACCGCTCGAACCTCATCGGCATGGGCGTCCTGCCGCTCCAGTTCCCCGAGGGCGAGACCGCCGAGACCCTCGGCCTCACCGGCGAGGAAGCCTTCTCCTTCACCGGCGTGACCGAGCTGAACAACGGCACCACCCCGCGCACGGTCAAGGTCACCACCGACACCGGTGTGGAGTTCGACGGCGTCGTCCGCATCGACACCCCCGGCGAGGCGGACTACTACCGCAACGGCGGCATCCTCCAGTACGTGCTCCGCAGCCTGATCCGCAAGTAGGCACAGGCGGTAGCCGGCAGAGCAGAAAGGGCCGCACTCCGGGTCTCCCCGGGGGGCGGCCCTTCCGCGTTCCCGCCCGCTCTCAGCCCGTGGACGGCGTGCGCGAGAGGTCGTTGATCCGGCAGGTCGTGCCGTGCGGCACCTCGCCCAGGCCCTGGACCTTCTTCGCGACGGCCTTGCCGGGCGCCAGACCCACCACTCCGGTCACCCCTTCCGCGACCGTGGTGCCGTCCCGGTCCAGGAACTCGACGCTGATGACGTAGTCGGCGGCACTGGCCGACCCGTTGACGACCTTCACGTCGGCGGACTGCCATCCGATCACGGAGTCCCTCGTGCACGCCGTGATCGTGACGTCCCCCTCCACCGCCGGCCCGCCCGGTTCCGCCTCGGCATCCGCCCCCGCCCCGGGGGCGGCGGACGCCGTGCTGTGAGGGGCCGGCGACCGTTCGGGAGGCAGCGCTATGGAATCCGATGCCGTCTGCAACAACGCGTAGACGAGTGTCGCCATCGCCCCCACCGCGACGAGCCCGCCGCCCACGGCGAGCGTCACGATCAGCCCCGTACGCTGCTTGCGCGGCGGTGCGGCGGGGGCCGCCCAGGGCTGATGCGCCCAGGGCGAGGGCTCCGGCGCCCGGGGCTGCGGCTGTTCGGGCGACGGAGGCGGAAAGCCGTTGGACATGAGGTTCCCCCACGGGAAGTCGATCAGGCAGGGGCCTTACGGTACGTGGCCACGGCCCGCACCACTCTTCCCCCCCGCCACCCGCACCACCCTCCCCGCCACCCGCACAGAGAGCGAACGGACCACCATGGGCGAGCTGATCCTCATCCGGCACGGCGAGACCGAGTGGTCCCGCTCCGGGCAGCACACCAGCTACACCGATCTCCCCCTGACCGACGTCGGTGAGCGCCAGGCCCGCGCCCTCGTCCCCCTGCTCGCCGACCGGAACATCGGGCTCACCCTCGTCAGCCCCTCGGTCCGGGCCCGCCGCACCGCCGAGCTGGCCGGGCTCCACGCCCCCCGGGTCACCCCCGAGCTGCGGGAGTGGGACTACGGCGGATACGAGGGCGTCACCACCCGGGCGATCCGCCGCACCCGCCCCTTCTGGAACCTCTGGACCGACGGCGTCGACCCCGGCTCCGACGAGCACCCCGGCGAGAGCCCCGCCCAGGTCGGGCAGCGCGCCGACCAGGTGCTCGCGGGCGTCCGGTCGGCCGCCGAAGGGATCGGGAGCGCGGACATCGCGCTCGTCGCGCACTCGCACTTCCTGCGGGTGCTCACCGCCCGCTACCTGGGGCTGACCCCGGCCGAGGGGCGGCTCTTCCAGCTCGCCACCGGCGCGGTCTCCCGGCTCGGGACGGAACACGGCCGGCCGGTCGTCGCCGCACTCAACCTGGCCCTGCCGGACGGGCTCCTACCGCGGTAGGACGCCCGCCGGGGGCGTACGGACGGTCGTCCGTACGCCCCCGGCGGAAGGCCGCTGCCGCCTCACGCCTTCTGCACGCCGGTCAGATGGGCGAAGACGATCACGTTGGCCGCGTACCCGGTCTTCTTGTCGAAGCGGCCGCCGCAGGTCATCAGCCGCAGCTCCGGGCGGCCCCGGTCGCCGTACACCTCCTTGTCGGGGAACGACGTCTTCTGGTACGTGCGCACCGCGTCGACGGTGAACACCGCCGTACGCCGGTCGGCGCGGGTGACCCTGACGGTGTTGCCGGGGCGCAGCATGCTGATGTTGAGGAAGACGGCCGGCCCGGTCAGGGTGTCGCGGTGGCCGACCGCCAGTGCCGTCCCCTGCTCGCCCGGGGTCGGTCCGTCCCCGTGCCAGCCCACCAGTTTCGGCTTGCTGATGGGCGGGGTCCCCGGGTGCCCCGCCCGGTCGAGGGGGAGCCCGACGACCGGGGCCTCCAGGGACAGCGCCGGGATCGAGAGCCTCGTCGCCGGTGAGCGGGGCAGCGGGGCGGGGGGCGGAGCCGGCCGGGCCTTCGGCGTGGCCGGGGCGGACGGACGGGCGGGTGTGCCGGCCGCGGGGCCGGAGGAGGGGGGCGGCGACGGCGAACCGCCCGCCTCCGGGTGCCGGTGCACCTTGCCGTCCGCGACCGCCGACGCGGTGGTCGCGCCGGGGTCCGGGGAGTCGTTGGAGCATCCCTGGACCACGGCGGTCACGAGCGTGAAGGTGACGCCCAGGGTGATGGAGAGACGGCAGGCGCGGCTCGGGCCGCGTCGCCGTCGCCGCCGGCGGCCGGTGTTACGCGGCGCCATCGGCACGGCGGCGGGCGGCGCGGCGGGCGAGGATCAGGCCGGCCGCTCCGATGCCGCCGGCGGCCAGCGCGGAGGCGGCTCCGACCGACATCCCGTCGCTCGACGCGGTGCTGCTCTCGACGGTCGGCACCCCGCCGCCGCCCGCCGGCACGCCGCCGGAGGGGCGGCAGTCCACGGTGAAGAGCTTCTGCTTGGGCACACCGCCCGGGAACGTCCAGGTCACCCGGTACTGGCCGTTGGGGAGCGAGTAGTCCTGCGAGTGGCCGATCCCGGCCGCCAGGGTGACCGCGGCGGTGAGGGTGGGGCGGGTCGGCGCGGGCGGCTGCGGCGCGACGGTGACGTTGATCAGCGGGACCGTCTCGAAGTTGACGGCGGAGAGGTTGAACCGGCACACCTTGGACTCGTCGCGGGAGTCGCCGTACGGCGTGCCCGCCCGGTGGACCTTCAGTTCGCCGCTGTCTCCGGGGGCGGCGAAGGCGGCGGACGCGCCGGCGAGGGACACGCCGGTGAGCGCGGCGGCGGCCACGGCGGCCGCGCCGATGCGGAGGGCGGTCGGACGCAGGGGGAGGGACGAGGACATGACTACTCCTGGGAGCCGAAGTGATAGTCGTACAAATCGGTGCAGCACGCCCAGAAGAAACACAGCGCCACGGTCATATGCCGACAGCAGCGCCGACACGGCGTCAGTTTTGCCCCGACTGGCGGACAAGTCACCGCCCCGGAGCCGTACGCGGGACACCGGCCGCACACGGAGGCGGACCGCCCACGACGCAGGCGGCCGGCGCCCCGTCCTCGGGATGCCGGCCGCCTCCGTACGCCGTACGGGTCAGTCGAACAGCTCCACCTCCGCCAGCGTCGCCGAACCCGTCAGCACCAGCCGGTACTTCGCGTACGCGCCCGGCCGGTCCACCGAGAACACCCGGGTCTGCCGGTCCCAGGCGAACGACTGGCCGGAGCGGCGGTCCAGGTCCGTCCACTTCTCGCCGTCCGACGAGCCCTGGAGGGTCCAGCCCGCCGGAGCCTTGTCCGCCGCCGACGACGTCAGCGTGTACTGGAGCGCCTTGGTGGCCGGGGCCGCCGGCAGCTCCACCGACTTCACTGCCGCCGAGGTGGCCGAGGTGTCGTCGAACAGCGCGCCGCCGCCCTTCAGCACATCGCCCCTGGGCGTCGGGGCCTTGCCGTCCCGCTGGATGGAGACCGGGGCCGCGTCCTCGCCGGAGCCCCAGGCGGACGGCTTCGGGCCCATGTCGAACTCCAGCGTGCCGCCCCTGGCCAGCACGGAGTGGGGGAGCGCGGTGGAGGTCCACTTCTTGCCGTTGACCTTCAGGCCCTGCACATAGATGTTCTTCGCGCTGTTCTTCGGGGCCTTGACCACCAGCTTGCGGCCGTCGTCCATGCGGACGGTCGCCTTCGTGAAGAGCGGCGAGCCGACCGCGTACTCCCCGCTGCCCATCACCAGCGGGTAGAAGCCGAGCGCCGAGAACAGGAACCAGGCGGACTGCTCGCCGTTGTCCTCGTCGCCGTGGATGCCCTGCCCGATCTCGCTGCCAATGTACAGGCGGCCCAGCACCTCGCGGACCTTCTCCTGCGTCTTGTACGGCTGCGAGGCGGCGTTGTACATGTACGTGGCGTGGTGGGCGACCTGGTTGCTGTGCCCGTACTGGCCCATCCGCACGTCACGCGCCTCGGTCATCTCGTGGATGACCCCGCCGTAGCTGCCGACGAACTCCGGGCCCGCCGTCTCCGGCGTGGAGAAGTACGTGTCCAGCTTCGCGCCGAGCCCCGCGCGCCCGCCGTACAGGTTGGCCAGGCCCCGGCTGTCCTGCGGGGCGGTGAAGGCGTAGCCCCAGCCGTTGGTCTCGGTGTAGTCGTAGCCCCACACGCGCGGGTCGTAACTGCCGGAGGGCAGCCGCCAGTCGCCGTTCGGCTTCCTGCCCTGGAAGAAGCCCGCCTTCTCGTCGAAGAGCTTCACGTACTTCTGCGCCCGGTTCAGGAAGTAGGCCGACTCCTCCTTGTAGCGGGGCTTCTTGGTCTTCTTGTAGAGCTCCTGGCCCATCCGCGCGATGCCGTAGTCGTTGAGGTAGCCCTCCAGCGACCAGGACAGCCCCTCGTGCGTGGCCGTGTTCGCGTAACCGGTGAAGACCGAGGTCTCCATGCCCTTGCGGCCGACGCCCGAGGACGGCGGGGCCACCGTGGCGTTCTTGACCGCCGCGTCGTACGCCGCCTCCGCGTCGAACTTCACGCCCTTGACGTACGCGTCCGCGAACGCCACGTCCGAACTGGTCCCGGTCATCAGGTCCGCGTAGCCGGGGGAGGACCAACGGGACGTCCAGCCGCCGTCCTTGTAGTGCTGGACGAAGCCGTCCACCAACTCCCCGGCCTTCTTCGGGGAGAAGAAGGAGTAGGCGGGCCACGTCGTGCGGTAGGTGTCCCAGAAGCCGTTGTTGACGTACACCTTGCCGTCGACGATCTTCGCCCCGGTCCGTGTCGGGGTGTCCGTGCCGGTCGGCTTGGAGAAGGGGCTCGCGTACTTGTTCCTGCCGTCGACCTTCTCGTGGCCGGCGTTCGGGTAGAGGTAGAGGCGGTACAGGCTGGAGTAGAGCGTGGTCAGCTGGTCCGCGTTCGCGCCCTCGACCTCGATCGTCCCCAGGACGTCGTCCCAGGCCGCCTGCGCCGTGCGCCGCACCTTCTCGAAGGAGGCGGACTCCGGGATCTCCGTCGCCAGGTTCTTCTTCGCCTGGTCGACGCCGATCAGCGAGGTGGCCAGCCGCAGGCCGACCGTGCGGTCCTTGCCCGCGTCGAAGCGGAAGAAGCCGGTGACGTCGTCGCCCCCGCCCCCCTTCAGCTTTCCGCTGTCCGTCACCGGCGCGTCGAAGACGCCGTACACGAACATGCGGGTCGCCCCGGTGGACAGGCCGCTCTTGACGTCCGTGTAGCCGGAGAAGGAGCGGGTCTTCGGGTCCAGGGTGAGGCCGCCGGCGTTCGACACGTTGTCGAAGACCAGGCTGGCGTCCTTGCCCGGGTAGGTGAACCGCATCCGGGCCGCGTGGTCGGCCGGCGCGATCTCGGTCCTGAGGCCGTTCTCGAACGTGACGCCGTAGTAGTGCGGCCTCGCGATCTCGTTCTCGTGCCGGAAGGGCAGCGCGCGGGCGGTGCGGGCGGCGTCCGGGGTGCCGGAAGCAGCCGATGGCATCACCTGGAAGGTCTGCCGGTCGCCCATCCACGGGCTCGGCTCATGGCTCGCGCTGAACGCCTGGAGCGTGGGGAGGTTGTCCGCGTTGTTGCCCCGGTGGTAGTCGTACAGCCAGCTCAGCGAACCGGCGTTGGTCACCGGCGTCCAGAAGTTGAAGCCGTGCGGGACGGCGGTGGCCGGAATGTTGTTGCCGCGCGAGAAGCCGCCGCTGGAGTTGGTGCCTCGGGTGGTCAGCGCGTAGTCCGACAGATGCGCCTTGCGCTTCTCGGGGGCCTTCGGGGCGATCGCGATGTCGTCGACCCAGCCCTGGAACTTCGCCGCGCCCTTGGGGGAGTCGTACGCGACCAGGATCCGGTCGACCGTCCTGCCCGCCGCCACCGTGCCGATGCGGGAGGCGACCTTGTTCCACTGGTTGACGTAGAGGCGCTTGGCGTCCGCCTGGCCCTGCGGGGTCAGCAGCCCGCCGTGGCTGTCGGTGGCCTTGAGCTCGCTCAGATACGTGCCGTCGGTGAAGGCGAGGTCCACCGCGATGTGGGTCGCGGGGTAGTCGAGATCCGTCTCGCCCATCTGCGGGTAGACGAGATAGGAGAGCTCGGTGTCCTTGGTGACCGCCGTGTTCACATCGAAGACCTTGTTGTACGAGTACGCGCGGCCGTCCGGCTGGTGCGTACCCGCGTATCGCAGTGCCTTCTTTCCGGTGAATCCCGCGCCCGCCTTCGCGGTGGGCGAGCCGGAGGGGCCCCGGTCGGGCTGGCTGCGCATCTCGGCGGGGGCGGGCGCGGAGGTGTCACCGTTCGAGAACTGAACGTCGGCGAGCTGGAGGATGTCCGGTGCGCCGTTGTTGGCGGTGATCTCCAGCCGGAAGTGCCGGTAGGCGGTGTCGGTGGCGAAATCGTACGACTTGGTCTCGTGCCGCTTGGTGAAGGTCTCGCCGGTGCGCTGGTCGAGGTCGGTCCACTTCTCGCCGTCCGCCGAACCCTTGAGCGTCCAGTCCTTCGGGTCGCGCGGGGCGTGGTCGTTGGCGGAGGTGAGCGCGTACGTCACCGCCCTCACCGGCTCGTCGAGGTCGAACTCGACCCAGCCGCTGGTCGCGAACGCCAGCCACTTGGAGCCCGGTTCGCCGTCGACCAGGTTCTCCTTGACCTCGCCGCCCGCCGTGTTCTCGGCGCTGGCGCGGACGTCGGTCACCCGGTCGGTGACATTGCCCGGTATTCCGGCGGAGAAGCCGCCGTCGACACCTGAGGAGCGCTTCGTGCCGTCCGGTCCTTCTTCTACCGTGTTGCGCCAGTCCGGCTGCTTCTCGTCCGCCTCGAAGGAGGAGCGGAACGTCCGTTCGCCGGAAGGCTTCTGGGGCGCCTGGGACGGGCCGGCGACGGCGGCCGTGGGGGCCGCGAGGGCCAGGGCGAGTGATGCCGCGAGGACGGCGGCCGTGCGGCTCCGTCTCGTGCGGGCGGCGCTGCTGAAGACCTTCCCAGCGCCATGGTGGAGACCACGTGGTGGCTGCATACCGAGCCATTCCTCCCCGGAGCGTGCTTGGACAACGTTGTCATAGCGGGATGCAAGGTCCAGTAGGGAGCCAAGTGGCAGGACGTGTCAAGGGTGTTGCTCAGAGCTTCGGCCGTCGCCCGCGGCGAATCGGTCGTAAGGGGAAATAGCCGCCCCGGGGTGAGGACGCACGGTGCCGAGGTTCCGGTGAGGTCTCAACTCGGGAAAGACTGCCGCCCAAACCTGCTTTCGATCTTGCTCAGTTGGCGGCAAGTGGACTATACCTGTCGCCATCCGCACAGCCGTATCGCACGGATGCGCACACGGGGAAACAAGGGGACGGTTGCGGGGCGTCGACAGGCGTCCTCGCTGTACGGTTCTCCGACACTCCACTCCGCCGGATTTCCTCCGGTACACCTGCATATCTGCATGACCCAAGCGCAACTGACCGCGGTGGCGGGGCCCTTCGCCTGAGGCGAGTTTTCGATGGGTGACCGGTACACCGCCTGAGTCCTGTAAGAAGGCGAGGACTTGAGCATGGGATCCACCTCCGCTCACACCAGTGAGGGCCTCGGCCGTCGCGATCTGATCAAGCGTTCCGCCGCACTCGGCCTGATCGCTGTTCCGACGATGAGCTTCCTGTCCGCCTGCGCGAGCGGCAGCAGCAGCGACGACGACAAGGTCGAAAAGGGCGAGAAGACCGACAAGAACCCGCTGGCCGTCAACGGCAGCGCACCGCTCGAGATCGTCATCTTCGACGGCGGGTTCGGCACCAAGTACGCCGAGGACGCCCGGGACGTCTACAAGAAGACCTACCCCGGCGCGACGGTCAAGTTCTCGGCGACGCAGAAGATCCAGTCGGTCCTCCAGCCGCGCTTCAACGGCGGCACCCCGCCGGACCTGATCGACAACTCCGGCGCCCAGCAGATGGACATGGGCGTCCTGGTCGGCAAGAAGCAGCTCACCGACCTCACCCCGCTGCTCGACGCCCCCTCCATCGACGACCCCGCCAAGACGGTCCGCGACACCCTGCGGCCGGGCATCGTCGAGATGGGCCAGTTCGACGGCGACCCGGTCTGGATCATGTACTACGCGTACACGGTCTACGGCGTCTGGTACTCGCAGACCGCGCTGGACAAGCTCGACGCCACGTACCCGGAGAACTGGGACGACATGCTCGCGCTCTGCGCGAAGGCGAAGAAGCAGGGCATCGCCGGCTGGACCTACCCCGGCAAGCACCCGTACTACATCCCGTTCTCGCTCTACCCGTTCATCGGGAAGATCGGCGGCGTCGAGGTCCTCGACGCGATCGACAACCTGGAGCCGAAAGCCTGGGAGCACCCCGCGGTCAAGGCGGCCTTCGAGGCGTACTACGAGCTCTACGCCAAGGGCTACATCCTCAAGGGCACCCCGGGCCTGGACCACCGGGGCTCGCAGGGCGCGTGGGCCCGCGGCAAGGCGCTGTTCATCCCGAACGGCTCCTGGGTCGAGAACGAGGAAGCGGAGATCATCCCCAAGGACTTCAAGCTGTCCGTGGGCGCGCCCTCCAGCCTCGACTCCTCCGACAAGCTGCCCTTCGGCACCATCTGGGCGTCCGGCGGCGAGCCGTTCATCGTCCCGAGCAAGGCGAAGAACCCGCTGGGCGGCATGGAGCAGCTGCGCATCATGCTCAGCGAGGCATCCTCCAAGTCCTTCACCAGCAACACCAAGTCGCTCTCCGCCTTCAACGGCGGCACCGACGGCCTCGAACTGTCGGACGGCCTGAAGTCCGGTGTCGCGGCGCTGGAGAAGGCGGGCGCCAATGTGGTCAACCCCCGCCTCCAGGACTGGTACGTGAAGCTCCAGAAGGAGCAGATCGGCGTCGCCGCGCTCGGCGAGATGATGGCCGGCCGCGCCACCCCGGCCGAGACCATCAAGAAGATCCAGGCATTCGCCGACGCGACCGCCAAGGACCAGTCCATCAAGCACTTCCAGCACTAGTGACGGGGCGTCACCAGCGGCGGCACGGGAAGGTCGGAGTCGGTAACGATGCAACACGGTAAATACCGGTTCATAGTCGGGTTCTTGGTGGTCCCGATGGCGTTGTACGTCATCTTCGTCATCTGGCCCTTCATCCAGTCCATCTACTATTCGTTCACGGACTGGACCGGGCTCAGCCCCGACTTCAAGATGGTCGGGTTCGACAACTACACCAAGATGCTCGACGACGACATCTTCTGGAAATCGTTGCAGCACAGTGTGCTGCTGGCGGTTCTGCTGCCGCTGGTGACGCTGGGCCTCGCGCTCTTCTTCGCCTTCATGCTCAACGTGGGCGGGCGGCGCCGCAAGGGCGCCGCCATCGCGGGCGTACGGGGCTCCGGCTTCTACAAGATCGCCTACTTCTTCCCGCAGGTGCTCTCGATCGCGATCGTGGCCATCCTGTTCCAGTTCGCCTTCGACCCGGCCCAGGGCATGATCAACGGCACGCTCAAGGCCGTGGGCTTCGACGACGTACCGGACTGGCTGGGCGACCCGCAGCTGGCCCTGTGGGTCATCATGGGGGTCCTCGTCTGGTGCACGACCGGCTTCTTCGTCGTGCTGTTCTCCGCGGGCATGGCCTCCATCCCCAAGGACTTCTACGAAGCCGCCCTGCTGGACGGGGCGAGCCGCTTCACGACCTTCTTCCGGATCACGCTGCCCCTGCTGTGGGACACGGTCCAGTCCGGCTGGGTCTACATGGGCATCCTGGCGCTCGGCGCCGAGGGCTTCGCCATCGTCCACATCATGAGCGTCGGCCCCGGCGGACCCGACTACTCGACGACCGTCCTGCCGCTGTACGTCTACCAGGCGGCGTTCCGTGACGGACAGGCGGGCTACGCGACCACGATCGGTGTCGCCCTGCTCCTCGTGACGCTGGCGTTCGCCGCCGTCGTCATGCGAGTGGGCCGGCGCGAGCGGCTGGAGTTCTGATGAAGACCACTGACACCCCTCCTTCCGGCCCCTCCGGCACCGAGGCGTCCAAGGTTCCGGCGCAGCGCACCGGCACGCCCGCCGAGAGCCCCGCGGCCCCCGCCCGGCGCAGCGAGGGCCACGTCCTCAACGTCTTCTCGCACGGGATGCTCATCCTGTGGGCGTTCATGGTGGTCCTGCCGCTGTTCTGGGCGGTGATGTCCTCGTTCAAGACCGACTCGGACATCTTCAACACCCCCTGGTCGCTGCCCAGCTCGCTGAACTTCGACAGCTGGGGCCGGGCCTGGAGCCAGGCCCATATGAGCGAGTACTTTCTCAACACCGTCCTGGTGGTGGGCGGGTCGCTCGTCGGCACCCTGGTCCTCGGCTCGATGGCCGCGTATGTGCTCGCGCGCTTCGAGTTCCCGGGCAACCGCTTCATTTACTTCTTGTTCGTCGGCGGTATGAGCTTCCCGATCATGCTGGCGCTGGTCCCGTTGTTCTACGTCATGGACAACATGGGGCTGCTGAACACGATCCACGGCCTGATCCTGGTGTACATCGCGTACTCGCTGCCGTTCACCGTGTTCTTCCTGACCTCGTTCTTCCGTACGCTGCCGACCTCGGTGGCGGAGGCGTCGATCATCGACGGGGCCTCGCACACCCGCACCTTCTTCCAGGTGATGCTGCCGATGGCCAAGCCCGGCCTGATCAGCGTCGGCATCTTCAACTTCCTGGGGCAGTGGAACCAGTACATGCTGCCCACGGTGCTGAACACCGACCCGGAGAAGCGGGTGCTGGCCCAGGGGCTGGTGGAACTGGCCTCCAGCCAGGGGTACAAGGGCGACTACTCGGGGCTCTTCGCCGGTCTGGTGATCGCGATGCTCCCGGTGCTGGCCGCGTACATCGTCTTCCAGCGCCAGGTGGTCTCCGGTCTGACGGCGGGCGCGCTCAAGTAGGCCGCGCGTACGCACAGGAAGGCCGCGCGTACGCACAAGCAAGGTCACGCGTACGCATAAGAAGGCCACGCGCGCAGGGAAGAGGTCACGCGCACGTAGAAGAAGGTCACGTATTCACAACGGCCCGGTGCCCCGGCGGAGGACTCTCCGCCGGGGCACCGGGCCGTTGCGGGGTGCGCGGTCGCTCAGGTCTTGACGGGAGGCACCCCCGAACGGTCAGCTTAGAGTTCACATGTTGGAGGAAGCCGGGGTGTCATCGCTGCTGCCCCGGCCGGGGTGGTCCTCAGGACCGCCCGCCAAGGGCAGGAGTGGATGAGTCGATGGAGACTCCCGGGTCGCAGACATCGCTGCACAGGGCCAATCTGGAGCGGGTCGTACGCGCCGTACGGATGGCGGGGTCGCTCACCCAGGCGGAGATCGCCCGGAGCACCGGGCTCTCCGCAGCCACGGTCTCCAATATCGTCCGGGAGCTGAAGGACGGCGGCACGGTCGAGGTGACGCCCACCTCGGCGGGCGGCCGCCGGGCCCGCAGCGTCTCGCTCAGCGGCGACGCGGGCATCGTCATCGGCGTCGACTTCGGCCATACGCACCTGCGGGTCGCCGTGGGCAACCTGGCCCACCAGGTGCTGGCCGAGGAGTCCGAGCCGCTGGACGTCGACGCCTCATCGGCGGAGGGCTTCGACCGGGCCGAAGTGCTGGTCAAGCGGCTGATCGAGGCCACCGGGATCGGCCCGGACAAGGTGATCGGCGTCGGTCTCGGCGTCCCGGGACCCATCGACGTCGAGTCCGGGACGCTGGGCTCCACCTCGATCCTGCCGGGCTGGACGGGCATCAACCCCAGCGAGGAGCTCTCCGGCCGCCTCGGCGTCCCGGTGTACGTCGACAACGACGCCAACCTCGGGGCGCTGGGCGAGCTGGTCTGGGGCAGCGGGCGGGGCGTCAAGGACCTCGCGTACATCAAGGTCGCCAGCGGCGTCGGCGCGGGCCTGGTGATCGACGGGACCATCTACCGGGGCCCCGGCGGCACGGCCGGCGAGATCGGGCACATCACGCTCGACGAGTCCGGCCCGGTCTGCCGCTGCGGCAACCGCGGCTGCCTGGAGACCTTCACCGCCGCGCGCTACGTCCTGCCCCTGCTCCAGCCCAGCCACGGCCCCGGGCTCACCATGGAGCGGGTGGTCCAGCTGGCCCGCGAGGGCGATCCGGGGTGCCGCCGGGTGATCGGGGACGTCGGCCGCCACATAGGCAGCGGCGTCGCCAACCTGTGCAATCTGCTCAACCCCAGCCGGGTCGTGCTCGGCGGCTCGCTGGCGGAGGCCGGGGAGCTGGTCCTGGGGCCCATACGGGACTCCGTGTCGCGTTACGCGATCCCCAGCGCCGCCCGGCAGCTCTCGGTGCTCCCCGGGGCGCTCGGCGGGCGCGCCGAGGTGCTCGGCGCGCTGGCCCTCGTACTGAGCGAGATGGGGGATTCAACCCTTTTGGAGGGCACCCTCCCCGCAGCGACTCCTGCCTTCACTTAGATAACGAATGGCACCGTTGTCATCTCGTTAAGGATTTACTCCTTGACGCTGACGCCGCGGCCGAGTTGACTTCCAGCCACCTCGGCCGCAACGTCGCGGCCTCGTCAGGGAGGTTCGAGAATGAACACGCGTATGCGTCGTGCCGCCGTTGCCGTTGCCGCCACCACGATGGCGATCTCGCTGGCCGCTTGCGGGAGCGCCAAGGAGTCGGGCGACAAGGCCGAACAGGGCTCGGAGAAGAAGGGCGACGACCTGAAGATAGGTCTGCTCCTCCCCGAGAACCAGACGGCCCGTTACGAGAAGTTCGACCGTCCGATCATCGAGAAGAAGATCGGCGAGCTCACGGACGGCAAGGCGAAGGTCATCTACGCCAACGCCAAGCAGGACGCGCCCACCCAGGCGCAGCAGATCGACACCATGATCACCAACAAGGTCGACGCGCTCATCGTCGGCGCGGTGGACGCCAAGGCGATCGAGAACAGCATCAAGAAGGCCAAGGCCGAGGGCATCCCGGTCGTCGCCTTCGACCGCCTCGCCGAGGGCCCCATCGACGCGTACACCTCCTTCGACAACGAAGAGGTCGGCCGCGCACAGGGCACCGCACTGCTGGAGGCCCTGGGCGACAAGGCCGACGGCGGCACGATCGTGATGATGAACGGCGCGATCACCGACCCGAACGCCGCGCTCTTCAAGAAGGGCGCCAAGTCCGTCCTCGACGGCAAGGTGAAGTACGGCAAGGAGTACGACACCAAGGAGTGGAAGCCGGAGAACGCCAACGCCAACATGGAAGCGGCGATCACCGCGCTCGGCAAGGACAAGATCGACGGCGTCTACTCCGCCAACGACGGCATGGCGGGCGGCATCATCACCGCCCTGAAGGCCGCCGGTCTGCCGAAGCTCCCCCCGGTCACCGGCCAGGACGCCGAGCTGGCGGGCGTGCAGCGCATCGTCACCGGTGAGCAGTTCATGAGCGTCTACAAGTCCTACCCGGCGGAGGGCGTCGTCGCCGCCGAGATGGCCGTCGCGCTCGCCAAGGGCGAGAAGCTCGACTCGATCGCCACCTCGAAGGTCGACAACGCCAGCCAGAAGGGCATCCCGACGGTCCTCGTCCCGGTCGTCTCGCTGACCAAGGACAACATCAAGGACACCGTCATCAAGGACGGCATCTACACGCTCGACGAGATCTGCACGGGCAAGTACAAGACCGCCTGCGACAAGATCGGCCTGAAGTAGGCCCCGGGGCCCCGGGACCGGCCGCCCCGAGCGGCCGGTCCCGCCCCGCCCGCCGCCGTACGCCCGCCGCGTCCTCGCGAAGGCGCCACGGCGGTCACCGCCCGCGCACGCGCCCGCCGCACAGCGGTCCGCGTACGCCATGAAGCCTGTCCGGCGCCCCGCCCACCAACCGTCCCGCTACCGGGCGGGGCGCCGGACGGAACGCTTCCCCTATTTCTGTTCTTCTGCTCGACCGCCGCGCCTTCCCCCGGGCGCGGCATCCCCGCCGGTCAGGCGGCGAAGGAGATGGTTCACGTGACCGCTACGCCCGTGTTGGCGTTGCGAGGGGTCTCCAAGCGATTCGGTGCCGTCCAGGTACTCACCGATGTAGAGCTTGAGGTCCACGCCGGCGAGGTGGTCGCCCTGGTGGGCGACAACGGCGCCGGCAAATCAACGCTGGTCAAGACGATCGCCGGAGTGCACCCCATCGATGAGGGAGTCATCGAGTGGGAGGGCCGGGCCGTGCAGATCGACAAGCCGCACGACGCCCAGAACCTCGGTGTCGCGACCGTCTATCAGGACCTCGCGCTGTGCGACAACATCGACGTCGTCGGCAACCTCTACCTGGGCCGGGAGCTGCGCAGGTTCGGCATCCTGGACGAGGTGGAGATGGAGCGCCGCTCCCGCGAGCTGCTCTCCACGCTCTCCATCCGCATCCCGAGCGTCCGCATCCCGATCGCCTCGCTCTCCGGCGGCCAGCGCCAGACCGTGGCCATCGCGCGGTCCATGCTCGGCGAGCCCAAGCTCGTCATCCTCGACGAGCCGACCGCGGCCCTCGGCGTCGAGCAGACCGCCCAGGTCCTCGACCTCGTCGAGCGGCTGCGCGAGCGCGGCCACGCGGTCATCCTCATCAGCCACAACATGGCCGATGTGAAGGCCGTCGCCGACAAGGTCGCCGTGCTCCGGCTGGGCCGGAACAACGGGGTCTTCGACGTGAAGACCACCTCCCAGGAAGAGATCATCTCCGCCATCACGGGCGCCACGGACAACGCCGTGACCCGACGTGCGGCGCGCAACGCGGAGGTTTCCAAGTGACCACCGACAAGTCCGCGACCTCGCTGGACAAGGCCGACGCCCCGGCGGACGCCCCGCAGGTAGGCAACCCGGAGGCGGCCGAGGGCGCCGCCACGGTCGTCGACCCCCGTCTGCTCATCCGTGAGCAGGGCTTCGCCGGCTACCTCACCGAGTTCAAGCGCAAGATCAGCGGCGGCGACCTGGGCTCGATCCCGGTGGTCGTCGGCCTGGCGATCATCGCCATCGTCTTCCAGAGCATGAACTCCGAGTTCCTCTCCGCGAAGAACATCAGCGACATCGCCACCAGCATGGTGGCCACCGGCATGATGGCCGTGGGCATCATCTTCGTCCTGCTGCTCGGTGAGATCGACCTCTCGGTCGGCTCCGTCTCCGGTGTCTCCGGCGCCCTCGTCGCGGTGCTCAGCGTCACCCAGGGCATGAACGAGTGGCTGGCGATCCTCGTCGCCATCGTCAGCGGCGCGGTGATGGGCGCGATCCACGGCTTCTTCTTCGCCCGGATCGGCGCACCGGCCTTCGCCGTCACCCTGGCCGGCCTGCTGTTCTGGCTCGGCTTCATGCTCCAGCTGCTCGGCGACTCCGGCACCATCAACCTGGACGGCGACGGGGTGGTCGGCCAGCTGACCACGTACTACTTCACCGACGTCGCCGCCGCCTACGGGCTCGCCGCGATCGCGGTCGTCGGCTACTTCGCCGCCGCCTTCCTGGACACCCGCCGCCGCGAGGCGGCCGGCATCCCGGCCCGCCCCATCGCGGACATCGCCGTGCGCACCGCCGTCCTCGCGGTGTTCGCGTTCGCCGCCGCGTACATGTTCAACCAGTACCGCGGCCTGCCGCTCGCCCTGGTCCTCTTCCTGATCGTCCTGGTCGGAACGGACTTCCTGCTGCGCCGCACGGCGTACGGACGGAAGATCTTCGCCCTCGGCGGCAGCGTCGAAGCCTCCCGGCGCGCCGGCATCAACGTCACCGCGATCCGGATCTCCGTCTTCTCCATCGCGGGCACCTTCGCGGCGATCGGCGGCCTGTTCTGGGCCTCCAAGATCGCGGCGGCCAACCAGGGCTCCGGCACCGGCGACCTGCTGATGAACGTCATCGCGGCGGCCGTCATCGGCGGCACCAGCCTGTTCGGCGGCCGCGGCCGCACCTGGAACGCGCTGCTCGGCGTCATGGTGATCGTCTCCATCCAGTACGGCCTGTCGCTGGAGGGGATCGCCACCCCGATCCAGTACATGATCACCGGTGGTGTGCTTCTCGCCACGGTCGTCATCGACTCCGTCACCCGTAAGACCCAGAAGACCGCGGGCCGCGCCTGACCGCACATCCGCGCAGGTGCCCGGTGCCCCCAGGGGTGCCGGGCACCTGCGCGTGCCCGCCCCGCACGGCCCGCCGCGGGCACGCGGGAGCACCGGCGGCGGCCCGGTCGTTCAGCTGTTCAACCGCCCGCCCGCTGCCCGTGGCCGCGAACGGAACATTAGACTCATCGGATCGGCACGCTCGATCAGCTCAAACGCAAGGAGGCACGGGTGGATCTGCTGACCCGCATCAAGGGACCGCGCGACCTGGACCGGCTCTCCGTCGACGAGCTGGGGCAGCTCGCGGAGGAGATCCGTACCTTCCTCGTCGACGCGGTGTCCAAGACCGGCGGACACCTCGGCCCCAACCTGGGCGTGGTGGAGCTGACGATCGCCCTGCACCGGGTCTTCGAGTCGCCCCGCGACAAGGTGCTCTGGGACACCGGCCATCAGAGCTACGTCCACAAGCTGCTCACCGGCCGCCAGGACTTCTCCCGTCTCAAGATGAAGGGCGGCCTGTCCGGCTACCCCTCCCGCGCCGAGTCCGAGCACGACGTCATCGAGAACAGCCATGCCTCCGGAGTCCTCGGCTGGGCCGACGGCATGGCCAAGGCGAACGAGGTCCTGAAGAAGGACGACCACGTCGTCGCGGTCATCGGCGACGGCGCGCTCACCGGCGGCATGGCCTGGGAGGCGCTGAACAACATCGCCGCCGCCAAGGACCGCCCGCTCGTCATCGTGGTCAACGACAACGAGCGCTCGTACGCGCCCACCATCGGCGGCCTCGCCAACCACCTCGCCACCCTCCGCACGACGGACGGGTACGAGCGGTTCCTCGCCCGCGGCAAGGACATCCTGGAGCGCACGCCCGTCGTCGGCCGTCCGCTGTACGAGACCCTGCACGGCGCCAAGAAGGGCCTCAAGGACTTCATCGCCCCGCAGGGCATGTTCGAGGACCTGGGCCTGAAGTACGTCGGCCCCATCGACGGCCATGACATCGAGGCCCTGGAGTCCGCGCTCCAGCGCGCCAAGCGCTTCGGCGGCCCGGTCATCGTGCACTGCCTCACCGAGAAGGGCCGCGGCTACACCCCGGCCCTCCAGGACGAGGCCGACCGCTTCCACGCGGTCGGCAAGATCCACCCGGACACCGGCCTGCCGATCTCCACCTCCGGCCTCGACTGGACCTCGGTCTTCGGCGAGGAGATGGTCAAGCTCGGCCAGGAGCGCGAGGACATCGTCGCGATCACCGCGGCCATGCTCCAGCCGGTCGGCCTCGGCAAGTTCGAGGAGGCGTTCCCCGACCGGATCTACGACGTCGGCATCGCCGAGCAGCACGGCGCGGTCTCCGCGGCGGGCCTCGCCACCGGCGGCCTCCACCCGGTCTTCGCGGTCTACGCCACCTTCCTCAACCGCGCCTTCGACCAGGTCCTGATGGACGTGGCCCTGCACAAGTGCGGCGTCACCTTCGTGCTGGACCGGGCCGGCGTCACCGGCACGGACGGCGCGTCGCACAACGGAATGTGGGACATGTCGATCCTCCAGTGCGTGCCCACCCTCCGCATCGCCGCCCCGCGCGACGCCGACCAGGTCCGCGCCCAGCTCCGCGAGGCCGTCGCCGTCGACGACGCGCCCACCGTGGTCCGCTTCTCCAAGGGCGCGGTCGGCCCGGCGGTCAAGGCGGTCGGCAGGGTGGGCGGCATGGACGTCCTGCGCGAGCCGAAGGCGGCCCGCCCCGACGTCCTGCTGGTCTCCGTGGGCGCGCTCGCCCCGATGTGCCTGGAGATCGCCGACCTGCTGGACGCCCAGGGCATCTCCAGCACCGTCGTCGACCCGCGCTGGGTCAAACCCGTCGACGAGGCGCTCGCCCCGCTCGCCGAGCGCCACCGCGTCGTCGTCACGGTCGAGGACAACAGCCGTGCCGGAGGCGTCGGTTCCGCCGTCGCCCAGGCGCTGCGCGACGCCGGGGTCGACGTACCGCTGCGCGACTTCGGCATTCCGCCCGTCTTCCTCGACCACGCCTCCCGGGGCGAGGTCATGGCCGAGATCGGCCTCACCGCACCGGACATCGCCCGCCAGGTCACCGGCCTGGTCGCCAAGCTCGACGGCCGCTTCGAGAGCCGCGCCGTGGAGCCCGCCCGCGACTGACCCGACCTGCCTCCGTACGGCCGATGGGCCGGGAGAACCGCCCCTGTACGGGTGGTTCTCCCGGCCCATTCGCATGAAACGGGCCAGATGGCGCGATCACGCGCCCTCGGGTCCCCATCATGGCGTTCACAACGAGTGCGTGGAGGTACGCAGGTGAGCGCGCAGGTCACACCACCCCGCGGAAACGGGATGTTCCGCACCAAGTCCGTCGAACAGTCGATCCGTGACACCGAGGAGCCGGAGCACGCGCTCAAGAAGTCCCTCTCCGCCCTGGACCTGACGGTCTTCGGCGTGGGCGTCATCATCGGAACCGGCATCTTCGTCCTCACCGGCAAGGTGGCCAAGGAGACGGCGGGACCGGCGACCGCCTTCGCCTTCGTGGCGGCGGGCATCGTCTGTGCGCTGGCCGCGCTCTGTTACGCGGAGTTCGCCTCCACCGTCCCGGTGGCCGGATCCGCGTACACGTTCTCGTACGCCTCACTGGGCGAACTGGTGGCCTGGATCATCGGCTGGGACCTGGTGCTGGAGTTCGCCCTGGGCACGGCGGTGGTCGCGGTCGGCTGGTCCGGCTACGTCCGCTCCCTGATGGACAACGTCAACTGGACGATGCCCGAAGTCCTCTCCGGGCCGGACGTGGCGGAAGGGTTCGGCTTCGACATCCTGGCCTTCGTCCTGGTGCTGATCCTGACCGCCATCCTGGTCGTCGGCATGAAGCTCTCCGCCCGGGTCACCGCGGTCGTCGTGGCGATCAAGCTCGGCGTGGTCTTCATCGTGATCATCGCGGGGCTCTTCTTCGTCAAGGCCGAGAACTACAAGCCCTTCATCCCCCCGGCCGAGAAGCAGCCCGCCGGTTCCGGCTGGGACGCCCCGCTGGTGCAGCTGATCTTCGGTTACGAGCCCACCAACTTCGGCATCATGGGCATCTTCACCGCCGCCTCCATCGTCTTCTTCGCCTTCATCGGCTTCGACGTGGTGGCCACGGCGGCCGAGGAGACCAAGCTGCCGCAGCGCGACATGCCGCGCGGCATCCTCGGTTCGCTCATCATCTGCACGGTGCTCTACGTGGCGGTCTCGATCGTCGTCACCGGCATGCAGCACTACAGCGAACTCTCCGTCAGCGCCCCGCTCGCGGACGCCTTCAAAGCCACCGGCCATCCGTTCTACGCGGGCGTGATCAGCTTCGGAGCGGCGGTCGGCCTCACCACGGTCTGCATGATCCTGCTGCTCGGCCAGACCCGCGTCTTCTTCGCGATGAGCCGCGACGGCCTGCTGCCGCGCTTCTTCTCCAAGACGCACCCGCGCTTCCGCACCCCGTACCGCCCGACCATCCTGCTCGGCGTCCTGATCGCGATCATCGCCGGGTTCACCAGCATCGACGAGCTGGCCACCCTGGTGAACATCGGCACGCTCTTCGCGTTCGTCGTCGTCGCCCTCGGCGTACTGGTCCTGCGCCGCACCCGCCCCGACCTGCCCCGCGCCTTCCGCACCCCGTGGGTGCCGGTGCTGCCGATCGCCTCGGTGGCCGCCTCGATCTGGCTGATGCTCAACCTGCCGGTGGAGACGTGGTTCCGGTTCGCCGTCTGGATGGCGCTCGGCGTCGTCATCTACTTCGTGTACGGGCGCTCCCACAGCCTGCTGGGCAAGAAGGGGCAGTAGGGCCTGTCGTAGGAGGTGTCCGGCGGATCATGAGCGGGGTCACGCCCCCGGTCCGCCGGACCTTTCGTCAGGAGAGGGCCGTACCGTACGGGGTCCGACGCACCGGGCCCCGTACGCCTCGACCCGCTGCCGCAGTCCGCGGTCGGCGGTGACCACGACGCAGCCGCGCTCCGGGGGCGCGGCCGCCGCCAGTTCGGCGATCAGGTCGTCGCCGCTGCCGGGGGCCGGGGCGACCCTCACGCCCGCGACGGAGCCGACGCCCCGGGCCGCGCCCTCGACGACGAGCACGATCTCGAGGGGGCCGGGCAGACCCGGCAGCCCGTCGAAGGCGTACGGGACCAGCGAGTCCCGCAGCCGCTCGGCCGCCCCGCGCCGGTCCCGCCACCATCCGTCGGGCACGGAACCGACCACGTTGGCGGCGTCCACGATCACCAGTACCGCTGTGTCGTCGCTCATCCCGGCAGGGTGTCACGCGGGGCGGTGTCCCCGGGGCTTCGACGGGCCGGCGTCATGTCCGCGGCCGGCCCGCGACGCCGTCAGCCGCCGGTGGCGGGGGACTTCTTCGCTTCCTCGGGGATGGCGGAGTCCTCGCGGATCGCCTTCCACAGCCGGCCGGCCTGCGGCTCGGCCGCGATCACCCGGGCCGGGTCGATCTTGTCGTACGCCACCGGAAGCATGATCGTCTCCATGGTGGCCGGGTCGACGCCGTTCATCGAGCGGGCGAACTCCGCCAGCGAGGTGAGCGAGGCGAGCTCCGAGTCGGTGGTGAGCGACTTGGTGGCCGAGTTGGCGATCTTGTACGAGCTCGCCGGGCTGCTCAGCAGGTCCTGCGACTTGACCTCGCTGAGCAGGGCCATCAGGAACTGCTGCTGGAGGCCGATGCGGCCGAGGTCGCTGCCGTCGCCGATGCCGTGCCGGGTCCGGACGTACGCCAGGGACTCGGTGCCGTTCAGCTTCTGCGGGCCCGCGGTGAGGTTCAGGCCCGACGCCTTGTCGTTGATGTCCTGCGGGACGTCGACGGTGACGCCGCCGATCGCGTCGACCAGGTCCTTGAACCCGGCGAAGTCGATCTCCAGGTAGTGGTCGATGCGGACGCCCGACATCTTCTCCACCGTCTTCACCACACAGGCCGGACCGACCAGCGCGTAGACGCCGTTGAACATCTCGCGTTCCTTGGCCGGCACCGTCGTCCCGTCGGCCTTGGCGCACTCGGGCCGGGTCACCAGGGTGTCGCGGGGGATGGAGACGGCGACGGCCTTGGACCGGCCCTCGGGTATGTGCACCACCATCGCGGTGTCGGAGCGTGCGCCGCCGACGTCCTTGCCGCCGCCCAGCTCCTTGTTCTCCGCCCCGGCCCGCGAGTCCGAGCCCAGGACCAGCAGGTTCTGGCCGCTGGTGGGGAGCTTCTCCGGGCGGTCGTCCCCGAGCGCCTTGTCGATGTCGACGCCCTTGATGTTGCCGTCGAGCTGGCTGTAGAGCCAGTAGACGGTGCCGCCGCCGGCCAGCAGGAGGACGAGCAGGACGCCCAGGGTGATCTTGAGCCCGCGGCGGCGCTTGCGGGGTTTGGCCGCACGTCGGGAGGCACGGGGGCCCGGAGGCATGACGTCGTTGCTCATCCTGTTTCGAGTCCTTGGTCTCGCGGCCCCGTGGGGCTCGGGCGGGTGGACTCGGGTGGGGGGAGAGGCCGGTCCGACATGCGTGGTGCGTAGAACTATAGACAACCGGTCGAGCATCCGTGCGAGTCCGCCAGGACGTCGCCCGGTCGCGCAGCCGTCATGGCGGCGTTGAACGGCTGGGGTCTTCCGCCTGATCCGAGCGAGAGGTGCCGGGGATCTTCATCTCCTGAGCGCCATCTGTTCGATCGCTGTGAGGGTCTAGGATGAGCCGCATTCGAAATCATGTGCACAAGGTCGAACGTCTGGAAGGGTGACGCGGAACGATGCTCGGACGGACTGCCCGCCCGGCCGCCACGGTCGCTCCCACGGCCGGCGCGCTGCGGGGAATCTGGCTCGCCAAGGGCAGGGACGGCCGCCTCGCCGTCTACGCCCCGGCGGAGGGCGGACTCCGGCGCTGGACCGAGACGCGGCCGGGGACCCAGGACTGGGGGCAGCCGGTTCTCGTTCCGGCTTCCGGCCTCACCCACCTGTCGGTCACTCAGGACGCCAACGCCTATGTGCATTTCGTCGGCCGCCGCGAACGGCGCGGGGCCGATGGTCGCGCCGTCGTCGACATCGTGTACGCGATCCAGTACCAGACGGGCCGCCCCGTCTCCGGGTGGCGTTCGCTCGGCAACCCGCACAAGGGCACGGAGGCGGCCGGCCGGCTCGGGGAGCCCGTGGTCGTGGTGACCCCCTCGGAGATGGTCCACATCTTCGTCCGGAACGCGGACGGGGGCCTGACGCTGCGGCGTGAGCAGAGCGACGGCAAGTGGCGGGCCTGGGACGACCGCGGGGGCAGCGGCATCGAGTCGGCCCTCGCCGCGATCGCCCTCGAATCGGGCCGCATCGAACTGTTCGCCACCACGGCGGACGGCATTCTGCACTGGGCCCAGCAGGCCGCGGGCGGGGCGCTCGGCAAGGGGCATCCGGCCCGTCTGGCGGTGGCCCCGGGGACGGTGACGGCTCTGGAGACGGGGCCCGACCGGCCCACGTTCTACTGGACCGACCCCGGGGGCCGGGGCGTGGTGGCCTATCGGGCGGGGGCCTGGCCGACCGCCCTGGGCGGGGTGCCGGGCGAGGGCCCGCACGCCGTGCTCCGTACGCTCCTGGACGGTTACGACTGCACGGTCCTGGCCCATCGCGGGGCCGATGGCAGTGCCGTGGTGGGCGTGGGCGTCACCGAGGACGAGGGGAACGGGGTCTGGTGGTCCGACACGGGAGTGCGATGTATCACCCCGCCGGCCATGGCCCTCGACGCCTTCGGCCGCGTCGTGCTGGCGGTCATCGATGAGGACGGCGTTCCCAGGATGGCCCGGCAGACCGATGAGCCCGGCCTGACGCTCTCCCCGTGGCGAAGACTCTGACCCTTCCGACCCGCGGGCCCTCGCACCCGTACGGGGCTTCCCGCGCACAGACACCCGGTGAGGCGGATCGCCGAAACCCCCAAAGGTTGTGCGCGGCGCAGTATGGCGGATGTCACGCCTATACGTCGAGCACATCGTCGAGTTATGTGCAGAATCTACACATTGACATCCTTTAATGTTCACTTAAGATTTGCGTCTGACGCAACAGTTCGAGAGCTGAGCCGCAGGCGCTCGACGGGGGCGTGCCCGACTTCGAATCGACGGGGATTCGTCGGGCGCGGTGCGCGGTGGCAAGTCGTAGGGGTGCAGGTGATCACTCCTGCCTCGAATTGGAGTGTGAAGCATGGGTGCTGGGCCCCGTCTGAGTGTCATCGTCCCGTTCCAGGACGTCGATGCCTACCTCGCGGAATGCCTGGAGTCCATCGCGCGCCAGACCTTCCGCGACTTCGAAGTGATCATGGTGGACGACGGCTCCACCGACACCTCCACGGAGATCGCCCGCCGCTTCTGCGCGGAGGACCCGCGCTTCCGGCTGATCCGCCAGGAGTCGCACGGCCCCGGGCACGCGCGCAACACCGGGCTCCGCGCCATGCATCCCGCCGGAGAGTTCCTGGTGTTCGCGGACGGCGACGACGTCATTCCCGAGTACGCCTACGAGTTGCTCGTGCGCACCCTGACCGAATCCGGATCGGATTTCGTCTCCGGCAACGTCCAGATGATGAACTCCACCAAGAAGTGGCAGTCGCCGCTCCACAAGGGCCCCATGCAGCGGGACCGCAAGGGCACGCACATAACGCGCTTCGAGGCCCTGATCTACGACCGCACCGTGTGGAACAAGGTATTCCGCCGGTCCTTCTGGGACCACCACTTCATAGAGTTCCCCGAAGGCGTCCTCTACGAGGATTCCTGGGTGAACATGTTCGCCCACTTCCGGGCGAGCAAGGTCGACGTCATCACCGACATCGTCTACTTCTGGCGTCGCCGCGACGGTGGCGCCGCCCCCTCCATCACCCAGCGCCACAACGAGCTGTCCAACCTGCGGGACCGGGTCGCCGCCGTGCAGTCGGTGAGCCGCTTCCTCGGGCAGCACCGCTCGCGCCAGTTCCGGGACCACAAGCGCAAGTACGACCTCGCCTGCCTCAAGTCCGACCTGATGCTGCACCTCAAGGTCCTGCCCGACGCGGACGACGACTACCGCGACGCGTTCATGCACTGGGCCCAGGAGTTCCTGGCCGAGGCGGACTACGACATCATCGAGGAGCTCCCCGCCGACGCCCGGGTCAAGTGGCTGCTCGTCCACCAGGGGCGGCTGGGCGAACTCCTCGACGTCCTGGAGTTCGAGCGCAAGGGCGGACCGCTCCCGGTTCGCCGGCGGCTGCGCCGCTATCTCAACTACCCGCACCTGGAGAACCGGAAGACGGGCCTGTACAAGAGCGACTACCGGCTCGACAAGGAGCTCTCGCCCTTCAGCTCGCTCTCCGAGGCCGAGTGGGACGGCGACTCGCTGGTCCTCAGGGGGTCCGCCTACATCCGGTTCATCAATGTGCACAAACGGCACATGTCCACCAAGATGCTGGCGCTCCGCAACAAGAAGACCGGCAGCAAGCTCGTCAGCCTGGCCAGGACCACCTACTACCCGCAGGCGACCGAGCACTCCAACCAGAGCCGCTACTGCTACGACTGGGCCGGTTTCGAGAGCCGCTTCGACGTCACCCGGCTCCAGCGGAAGGGCCAGTGGGTCGAGGGGACCTGGGACGTCGCCGCCGGCGTGTTCAGCCGGGGCCTGTTCCGGTACAAGGGCATCAGCCGGGGCGGCGCCGGAACCGCCGCCAACCCGGCGTACCGCTATGTCGACAAGAACACCCGCATCCTCCCCCTCTTCATGCAGGGCAGCCTCAAGCTCCGCGTGGAGGTCGTCCGCAGCCGCGTCACGCGTCACCGGGTCGTCGGAGACCATCTGGAGATCGGCGGCGTCCTTCTCCTCCCCGCCGTTCCCGAGTGGGGCAAGTTCCGTGTGACCAGCATGAACGGAGCCGGCCGGCACGATTCCTGGATGACGTTCCAGCCCGGCGGCGAGGGCTGGTGCACCTTCGTCACCCGCGTCCCCCTCACCCACCTCGTTCCCGGCTCCCGGGCGACCGGCGACACCGTCCCCCAGGCATGGACGATGGGCAGCAACGGCTGGAAGATCACCCTGCACGTCGAGGGCCGCAAGGCGCCGCTCTACCCCGTGATGGCGCAGGACGTCGAGGACGGCCACTACCGCATGCCCGCGGCGCTCCAGACCGAGGAGCGGGACCGCGAGGTCGTCGTCCACCGCAACGGCTCCGGTTACGTCGTCCTCTTCGAGCGGGCCGCCCTGCCCCTGCTCAGCGACGGCGAGTGGCTCGCGGACGGCTCGCTGGAGCTGGTCTGCGACTACGCCGGCGCCGACCAGCTCTCTCCCGCCGAGCGGATCAGCTCCCACCTCGTCGTCCGCTCCCGCGCCCACGGCGCCGAGCGCGCGGTGCCCATCCAGTGGGAGGGCCGGCGGTTCCGCTGCGTCCTGGCCCCGGCCGGCATGCGCACCCTCGCCGGAGGCATCCCGCTCGCCGCCGGCCGCTGGGACTTCTTCCTGCGCCGCCAGGACCCCTCCGCGGTGGCCCCGGAGGACCGTTCCCCGGACCTCATGATCAAGATCGACCAGGGGATCATCCCCTCCATGCCCCAGAACCTGGAGGTGGGGGAGCGGCGCTACGAACTCCAGGCCGAGGCGTACGACCGGCTGTCGATGCTGGTGCACTCCGCGATGCCCGAGGACGCGCGGGGCCCGTACCGGCAGAAGCTGCTGCGGACCAAGGCATACCCGCAGGCCCGCCGTGAGCCCATCCGCCCCGCCGTGCTGTTCGACGCCTTCAAGGGCACGCAGTACTCCGACAGCCCCCGCGCGGTGCACGAGGAGATGGTCCGGCGCGGCGTGGACCTCGAACACCTCTGGGTCGTACGGGACGACCAGGTCGACGTACCGCCGACGGCGCGAGCGGTGCGCATGTGGTCGCCCGACTGGTACGAGGCCCTCGCCACGTCCCGCTACGTCGTCGCCAACAACCATCTCCCCGACTGGTTCGTCAAGCGCGCCGACCAGATCGTGGTGCAGACCTGGCACGGCACCCCGCTCAAGAAGATCGGCCACGACATCGAGTCGGTGCACTTCGCCGACCAGCGGTATCTGGAGCGGGTCGAGAAGGAGGTGCAGAACTGGGACATGCTCGTGTCGCCCAACAGCTTCTCCACCCCGATCCTCCAGCGGGCCTTCCGGTTCCCCGGCGAGATGGTCGAGTGCGGCTACCCGCGCAACGACATCCTGCGCCGCCCCGGAACGGAGCACCGGGCTGCTCAGATCCGGCAGCGCATCGGCCTTCCTCCCGGCAAGCGCGTCATCATGTACGCGCCCACCTGGCGCGACGACCAGTTCTACGCGCCGGGGAAGTACAAGTTCGACTTCCGGATCGACCTCGACGACGCCCGGGCCAGGCTGGGCGACGACCACGTCCTCATGGTCCGCCGCCACCCCAACGTCGTGGACCCGGTGCCCGGCGCGGGCGACGGCTTCGTCTTCGACGTGTCCGACTACCCGGACATGGCGGACCTCTCGCTGATCAGCGATGTGATGATCACCGACTACTCGTCGCTGATGTTCGACTTCGTGAACACCGGG
This sequence comes from Streptomyces sp. cmx-18-6, assembly GCF_046548915.1. Lineage (NCBI taxonomy): Bacteria > Bacillati > Actinomycetota > Actinomycetes > Kitasatosporales > Streptomycetaceae > Streptomyces > Streptomyces sp. cmx-18-6. The sequence continues at coordinate 219,946 of NZ_JAEBEP010000005.1, forward strand.
CGCCCCATCCTCTTCTTCACCTACGACCTGGACCACTACCGGGACACCCTGCGCGGCTTCTACTTCGACTTCGAGCAGAGCGCCCCCGGCCCGCTGCTCTTCGAATCCGCCCGGCTGATCTCCGCCATCCGCGACATCGACCGGATCCAGGCGGAGTACGGCGAGCGCTACCGCTGGTTCCAGCGCGAGTTCTGCGACCTGGACGACGGATACGCCTCCGCCCGGCTGACGGACCGCGTCCTGGTGGCCGGAGGAGACCTCGACGCCGCGCAGGCGTCCGCCCCGCCGCCGCACGCGACGGCACAGCGGGCCGCGCCGCCGCTCCAGCCGCGTGAGCCCGCCGTGCGAGAGGTCATCGGCGACCACGGGCGGCGACCGACACCGGCCGTCCCCCAGCCGACCACCTACACCGTGACCGCAGCGCAGTACTCCGCGAGGACGGACTCCCTCCATGTCTAAAGCAGTTTCGGGCCGTACCACCGTCACCGGCATCGACGCGTCCGGCGCCTATCCGGTCCACTACCGGTTCAGCCACGCCAAGAGCGGCAACCGGCACCTGGTGGTCGTCTTCGCCAACTTCTCCGCACCGGACGACTACGGCTGGTCGAACGGTGTCCTCGACAACGTCCGCGCCAACATCCTCTGGGTGCGCGACATGTTCGACGGCAAGAACAGCTACTACCTCTGCAAGGACATGGACTTCGAGCTCGAACGGTCCGTCATCACGCTGATCTCCAACGTGATGAACTCCCTCGGCCTCACCCCCGACCAGTGCACGATGTGGGGCGGGTCCAAGGGCGGCAGCGCCGCGCTCCACTTCGGTCTGAAGTACGGATTCCGCAACATCGTCTCCATCGTGCCCATGTTCCGGATCGGCACGTCGGTGCAGAAGCGCCCGGCCATCGCCGACTTCATGATGGGCGGGCAGGTCACCGAGGAGAAGATCCGCGTCCTCGACAGCGTCCTGCCCGATCTCGTGCTCGCGGGAGCGAACCCCTCGGCCAACCTCTATCTGCTCTCCTCCCCGCAGGACGAGAACTACCAGGTCCAGGTGGAACCCTTCCTGCGGCTTTTCCAGAACTACGAGAACTTCAACTTCATCTACAGCGACTCGCCCTTCATCACCGACCACACGACGGTGACCCGGCGCAACGTGCCGGCCCTGATGGGGCTGCTCAACCTCCTCGTGGACGGCATCGCCCCCCGGATCGGGTTCGTCACCAACGGCCATGAGCAGCCCGACGTGGACACCTCCGGCATCAACGGATACCTGAAGGCGACGTCGCAGGTGCGCGCCTCCTTCGCCGCCCCCGTGGTCGACTCGCCGTCCTCCGGCGAGCATGTGCACACCGGGGTCGTGGAGTTCTCCGGGCGAGCGCCGGGAGCGGTGCGGCTGAGTTTCTGGGAGAAGGGGAAGTACGTCGGCTCCCCGGCGGTCCGCCCGGACGGGCGATGGGCCTGGACCCGGGACCAGGGCTGGTCCACGGGCGAGCACGTCATCCGCCTGTTCGCGGTGGACGCGGCCGGGTTCCACTCGCCGCGCACGGAGGTCCGGTTCGTCGTCCCGGCGGCCGGAACGGCCGCGCCGGGCCGGCCGGCCGCCGTGGCCGCTGCCGCCGCACCCGTGGTGACGGCGCCCCTGCCGGACCAGCACCTGCCGGGGCCGGGAGTCGTGATCGCCGGGCACGCCCCGGGCGCGCTCCAGGTGGCGTTCACCGAAGGGGGCGTCTCGCTGGGCGCGACCCCGGTGGCGGTGGACGGGAGCTGGACCTGGGAGGCGCGCTGGGTATGGCCCGAGGGGCCGCACCGCGTCGAGTGCTACGCGATCGACGGGCAGGGCGCGGAGTCCCGCCGCGGCCAGGTCGCCTTCCATGTGGCCGGCGCCTACGTCCCCTCGCCGGCCCCCCACAGCGCGCCCCGCTACTGACGCCTCCCCGGGCCGCTCCCGGCCGTGCCGGCGGGCCAGGTTCTCCCCCGTACCAGATTGGAACCCCAGTCGTGTCCAAACCAGCCCCGACCCGTCCCTTTGAAAACGGGATCGACGCCTCCGGGACGTATCCCGTGGAGTACCGGTTCTCGCACGCCACGAAGGGCAGCCAGCACCTGGTCGTGGTGTTCGCCAACTTCTCCGTGCCGGGCGACTACGGCTGGTCGAACGGCGTCTTCGACAAGCTGCGCGCGAACGTCCTGTGGATCCGCGACCGCTTCCACGGGAAGAACAGCTACTACCTGTGCAAGGGCATGGACTTCGGCCTGGAGCAGTCGGTGGCCGGCCTCATCTCGAACGTGCTGCGCTCCCTCGGGCTGACACCGGACCAGTGCACGATGTGGGGCGGGTCCAAGGGCGGCAGCGCCGCGCTCTACTTCGGTCTGAAGTACGGGTACCGCAACATCGTCTCCATCGTCCCGCAGTTCCGGATCGGCACCTACGTCCTCAAGTACCCGTCCGTGGCCGCGCACATCATGGGCGAGGTCACCGACCAGAACACCCGGGCCGTCGACGACGTCATCGCGAACCTCGTGCGCGCGGGAGCCAACCGCAACGCCAACATCTACGTTCTCTCCTCGCCCCAGGACGAGCAGTACCCGGAGCAGGTGGAGCCCTTCCTGCCGCTCTTCGCCGGCTACGAGAACTTCAACTTCATCTTCAGCGACTCCCCCCACATCTCCGACCACGCCCGTGTGACCAGCAGGAACGTGCCCATGCTCATGGGCCTTCTCAACTTCCTCATCGACGGCGTGGCTCCCCGGCTCGGCTTCGTGCGCAACGGCGGGGAGCGTCCCGACGTCGACCGGTCCGGCATCAAGACCTTCCTGCGGGCGACCGCCAAGGTGCAGCAGGGGTTCGCCCCTCCGGTGGTCTTCACGCCGGCGTCCGGCGAGACGGTGTACGAGCAGAGCGTCGTCCTTCGCGGCAGCGCACCCGGAGCGGTCCGGCTCAGCGTGTGGGAGCGGGGCAAGTTCCTGGCGTCGCCGGAGGTCGCCCCCGACGGTTCCTGGAGCTGGCAGCGCGAGCGCCCGTGGAGCGTGGGCGACCATCCCGTACGCATCCTGGCCGTGGACGCGGCCGGCTACCAGTCGCCGTGGACGGAGGCGAACTTCACCGTGTCCGGTCCCGGGAACGCGGCGGCCGTCCCGACGTACGGCGCCGCGTCGCCGACCGGGGGCACGATCCCGTCGCAGCCCCTGGCGGCCGCAGCCCCCGGACCCCTGGCGGCCCCGGCCCCGGAGGCCGTCATGGCCCCGGGACCCGTGGTGGTCCATCCCGCACCCGGCCAGCACGTCGCGGGCCCGGTCGTCGGCCTGATGGGGCACGCGGTCGGAGCGGTACGGGTGGAGTTCGTGGAGGACGGGCTGCGGCTGGGCATGGCTCCGGTCGGCCCGGACGGCACGTGGTCGTGGGAGTCGGGCTGGTCCTGGACCCAGGGGCCGCACACCGTGGAGTGCCACGCGGTCGACCCGCACGGCAACCTGTCCCCGGGGACCGTGGCCGCCTTCAGCGTCGTGCACGCCGACGCCGCGCCCGCCGGCCCCCGCTACTGACCGGTCAGCCGGTGGCGACCCGCATCAGCAGGGCCCAGTGGTCCGAGGCCGGTGAGCGGACCACCGAACACTCCTGACGGGGCAGCCCGGTGAAGAGGTAGTCGATCTTGTAGCCGCCGCGGTGGGTCTCCCGGGGCCTGCCGGACGACGCGGACTGGTCGCACTCGCGGTAGACGCCGTACGGGCCCTCCACCCCGGCCCACGCATCCGTCACGCCCCGGCCGGGCGGGCCGGTGTTCAGGTCGCCGCCGAACACGGTGCGCGGCCCCGACGCCGCCTCCACCAGCGCCCGCAACTGGTCCGCGCGCAGCTCGGCCGTCACCGAACCCGCCCCGCTCTGCGGCGGGTTGAGGTGGGCGGTGCAGATCCGGACGTCCTCAGCCCCGGCCGTGGCGCACAGGACCGCCCGGCGCAGACCGGTGGCCGGCTGCGGCAGGGAGGCTTCGGCGACCCGGCTCAGGGGAAGGGCGGAGAGGATCCCGTACCCCGCGGTCCCCCGCCCGTCGCCCGTGCAGTTCACGGTGGCGCCGCGCCCGTCCCGGCCCGCCGTGTACGGGCGGAACAGGCTGTGCCACTCACCGCCCAGCGACGCCCGTACGGAGTCGAGGTCGCCGGAGCACATCTCCTGGAGCAGGATGACGCGCGCCCCCGACTCCCGCGCCAGGGCCTCGATCCGCGCCCGCTTCTCCCCGGCCGGGCCGGTGTCCTCGCAGTTCCACTGGCGTACGCCGCAGACGTTCCAGGTCGCGACCGTCAGGGCGCCCCGCGCGTCGGTGACGCCCGTGGCGACGGCGGCCTCCTGCGCACCGCCGAACAGACGCAGGCCGACGCCCAGTCCCGCCAGCGCCGCGAGGAGGCCCGCCGCCGCCACGAGCAGCACTCCGCCGCCGCGGCGACGTGTCCTCCCCGCCGGCGCGGCGCGTTCCGTCGTCAGGACGGCCCGGGAGCCGTCAGCGCCCGCTCGGCCATGTCGATGGCGAGGTACCCCTCCTCGGTCCAGAACAGCGTGGCGACCAGCTCGTGGTCCGCCGACCGGGGGGACGGGGCGATCGTCACCGGCGCGCGCCCGGTGACGTCGACGTCGGCGGAGCGCCGGCGGCCCAGGCGGACCTCCTGGGTCACCCCCTCGAAGCTCACCGCCAGATGGACGTCCCAGACGCCCGGGGTGACCGGCCAGCCGCTGGAGGTCTGGCGGAGGTTGACCCGGGCGGAGAACCGGCCCATCGCCCGGGCCTTCCCCTTGGCGTTGACCAGCTTCTCGTCGCGCCGGGCCGTCACGGAGAACCGCTCCTCCGCACCGCTGCGGCGCTCACGCAGAACCACCTTGGTGTCCCGGTCCCGGGTCGACAGCTGCTCGAAGAAGGCGTGCCCCTCCAACAGCAGGATCGATCCGTTCCAGCGGAGCGTGCCCAGCTCCTGAGTGACCGTCATGCGATCGGTGATGTCGAAGAGTTCGTCGGGAAGCGCGGTGTCCGCATCCCGGAAGAACGGCAGCCTGGTGAAGACCCGGCCGCCCTCGACGGTCTTGCGCGGTTCGGGCTTCTCCCCGTCCAGCTGGTGGGCCGCCAGCTGCCCCGCCTCGGCGAACCGGCCGGCGGACACCAGCGCGAAACGCACGGCCACCGGCCGGGGGAGCAGGGCCGCGGCCCCGGGAGTCAGATGGGCGCTCAGCACCTCCCCGGCCGCCCGCCACACCCGCTCCTGCTCGGCCCCGTCCTGGAGTGACAGCAGGGCCGCCCCCGTCCCCTCGGCGAGCTCGCGCTCCAGGTGCCGGGAGAGCAGGTGGTCCCGCCGGGGCCCCTCGGGCGCCAGGGAGCTTGCGTGCCGCATCAGACGGTCCGCCAGCTCCACCCGCTCACCGGCCGTGGCGGCGGGGCCCGGCCGGCCTCCGTGGATCAGGCAGGGCGGACCGGCCACCACACCGACGCCGTCCGCCGCCACCAGCGCGCTCGCGGTGAAGGCCATCTCGTCGCCCAGGTCCCCGGCGCACGGGAACTCCAGCGCACGGCGACGCAGCAGCTCGGTCCTGAAGAGCTTGTCGGCGGTGAGGATCCAGTAGACGCGCGAGCCGTACAGATCCGCGTACGGCCGCTCCGTGCGGAAGAGACCGGCCGGGGCGGTGTCCGCGCCCGGCCCCTCCGACGCGCCCAGGACGACGTCGGACTCATGGGCGTCGGCCGCCGCCACCAGGCGCTCCAGGGCGTCCTCGGCGAGCCGGTCGGAGCCGTCGAGGAACAGGACATAGCGCCCGGCGGCCCGCGACACGGACCACTCGCGGACCGGGGCGGGACGGCGGGCGCCGCGGTACCGGCCGGTGAGGCGGTTCACCAGCGAGGGTTCCTCGCCGAGCGCGACCACCTCCATGCGGTCCTGGCCGATGGACTGCGCCTGGAGGGAGCCGAAGCAGGCGTCGAGGTCGGCGGACGGACGCCGGTGCAGACGGACGACGACCGTGACATCGCGGAGGTCCGCGGGACGGACGGGGGGCGTGGTGTGCATGGGCCTATCGGTCCTTCGCCGGCATGTGCGGCCGCTGGGGCCAGGGCATGTCCCCGGTGAGCTCGGGCCACTCCCAGGACTGGAAACCGGTGGTGGAGGAGTGCTCGGGGAAGGCTCCGGGCGTGGATGCGAGGTCGCCGACGAAGATGTTCACCGCCGCGGTGATCTTCGCCGATTCCCTGGTGCCCACCGTGTACTCGATCCGGTCGTAGCCGGTGAATCCGGGGGCGGGCGCATAGCTCAGCGTGCCGCCGGCGGTGAGCTCGGCGCTGCCGTGGAGCGCCGGGGTCAGCGAGATCGCGGAGCTGCCGGACGGGGCCTCGGCCAGCAGGTCCACCACGGCCGGCGTGCCGGGGGCCGTCACGACGCGCAGCCCGGGCAGGGTCTGCTTGCGTACGAGGACGGCGTACCCGGTGAGACGGCCGGTGCGGACCAGCGGACCCCCCGGCCGCTCCGGCGTACCGGCCATGATCCGGGGCCGCAGCCGCGGGGCCTTCTTGGGCTCCTTGATCCGCAGCGTCAGCACTCCCGTGCCCACGTCGCCGGCGTCGGCGCGCACCCGGTACCAGCGCTGCCGGGGAAAGTACTCCAGGCCCTGCGTGGAGAGGATCTCCGCCGCTTCGGTGAGCGAGTTCTCCAGCACATAGGCGCAGCCGTACGACCCGCCCGCGTCGGGTGCGACGGTGAGGCTCAGCTCGACGACGTCGCCGGGCGCGGCGCCCGTGTCGGGGGCCACCGAACTGTGCAGGGACGCGACGACCGCGCCCCGGTACGGCTCGGCGTTCACGGCTCGGCCTTCGCACAACAGATGGTTCATACGCCGGACTCCTGGACGGGCGGGCGGGAGACCCGCTCCTTGGTGAGACGGGCGTAGGCGGCGTCGTCCAGCCAGCCCAGCTCGTCGTACGAGAAGCTGCGGCGCTCCAGGCCGGTGACCCAGCCGGCCGGCACCACTTGCTGGGCCAGCAGGCTGCGGGCCACGTAACGGGCGCACTCGATCGCGCCCTCGGGCCGCAGATGGACGTTGTCCGCGTCCTGCACGATCTCCTGGAGCGGCTCGCCGGGCCGCAGGTAGGTGAAGGCACGGGTGGAGTCCTCGGGGCCCAGCTCCCGCCACCACGCGAGGCTCTGCCCGTACAGGTCCACGACCGGCAGGTGCTCCTCGCGCGCGAGCTGCCGCATGGCGGTCGGGTAGTCGCCCAGGAACCGCGACACGTTGCCGTGCCGGTCCACCCGGCGGCGCTCGAACGGAAGCAGCACCACCGGATGCCCGCCGGCCTCCCGGGCCCCGGTGGCGAACGCCCGCATCTGGTCCAGGAACGACCCGAAGGGCTCGGTGTGCAGGCCCTCGCCGGGCTTCCAGTCGATCTGCCCGAAGCCGAAGAGCAGATAGTCCCCGGGCGTCATGTTCTCCAGGATCCACTGGAGCCGCCCGCGTTCCCGGAAGCTCTTGGAACTCGCCCTCGCGCGGGCGCAGTTGACCACCTCCACGTCCTCGGTGAGGAACAGCGGCAGTGCCTGCGCCCAGCCGGCCATCGGCAGATGGCTGACCGGTCTGGTGACCGCGGTGGAGTCTCCGGCGATGAAGATCCGGTGCGGACGCCGGGCGGGCTCGGTCGAGTCGTTCATGGTTCTCCCTGGCCGGTCAGACCGGCGGCACGGGGGCGGGACGGTTCCTGGCGCACGGGCCGGCGCTCACACCGGCTGCGCCCCTTCCTGCTCCCGCAGCTGCTGCGCGGGGAAGTCCGACAGCTCCGGGACCTCGATGGGGAAGTCCTGGATACCGCGGCGGTACAGGTCGTTCGCGGCGTCCTTGAAGCGGACCGTCGACGGCGGGGTGTCCGTGCCGAGCAGGTACTCCTTGAGCTCGGTCCGCTGCTCCGCCATCACGTCCTTCGCCGGGTCGAGCGTCGCCGCGAGGGCCGCCTCCAGGCCCTGGCACTCGGCGTCCAGGAGGTAGGAGGCGGAGGCGGTGCGCTGCTCGTTGCGGAACTCCTCGTCCGGGAGCCCCTCCAGGTTGAAGATGGCGTACGGCTTCCTGGTCACCACGAAGTCCGAGACCACGCTCGACATGTCGCCGATGAGCAGGTCGGACTGGTTGAAGCAGTCGTAGAGCGTCGGGATCTTGCCGGTCACCACGTGGTGGGCCTCGAGCGGCAGGGACTCCCAGTAGAGGGCGCCGGCGCGCTTTTGCAGCTCACGGATCCGCGTGGTCCGCTCGGCCTCGGTGAGGTCGGGGAACGGGGCGCGCTCGCCGCGCTTGCGCAGGTCGGCCAGTTGCTGCTTGATCGCGGCCATCTCCTCGACGGCGCTGTTCGCGTCCAGGACCTTCTGGTCGAAGCGGCGGGCGTTGTCCTCCTCCAGCAGCGCGATGACTCGCCGGTGGGCCTCGGCGGCGCGGGGGGAGCGGGTGCCCGTCAGCGGGTGCGGCTTGTAGATGATCCGCAGCTGCCGCTGGTGGGAGAGCAGGGTCTGGATGAGGCGTTCGCCCGAGGGGATGACCGAGGTGTAGCAGGCGTCGTCCGACCAGCCTTCCCAGGTGGGCGCGTACACGACGGTCGGGATGTCACCGTGGACGGAGCCCGTCCAGGGGGTCAGGGACGTCAGCTGGGGCCGGCCGACCTCGACGATCTGGTCGTCGGTCACCGCGTGCCGGATGCGCTCGTAGCGGTCGCGTCCGGCGCGTCCGGCCACCCATATCTCGTCGAAGACCTTGCTGACGCGGTTGCTGCTGGCCAGCTTGTCGCTGTCGCCGTGGCCGATGAAGACGTGCTTCACGTCGTGGCGCTGGAGCATGTGCACGTTCTTGCCGGCGTTTCCGGGGTAGAGCGCGACCCGCAGTTCGGGCATCTCGAGGCGTGCCAGGTACTCGGCCTTGGGGACGCAGACGATCGGTACGGAGGTGGCCTCCAGGTGGCGCAGGGTGGCCCGCTCGCGCAGCACGATGACGGGACGCAGATCGAGGGACTCCAGGGCCTCCAGCCACATGTTCACCTGGTATATGAAGTCGCGGGATATCGCGGCGAAGGTGAAGTAGAGCGCGACCTGCGGCCGGTACTGGGCGAGCCGCTGGTTCAGTTCGTCGATGGCCGTGTCGGGGGTGGGCAGGGCAAGCGCCCTCTTCGCGCCGGGCAGCAGCAGGAGGACGGCCAGTGCGGCGAGCCCCACGGACACGGCGGCACCGGCGGTGACGTAGGCCAAGTCGTCGGTGGCGATCGTGACGAGCACCCCGACGACCACCGGAAGGTCCAGGTGCAGCATCTTGCGGACGTGCTTGCTCGTCAGGAACCGGTGCGGCGGCCTGCCGATCTCCAGGGCGTCCAGCTCCAGCCCCCGCAGCGTGAACGGCAGGGCGGCGCGCCGGGAGCTGATCCGCTTCTGTATGCCGCTGTAGACGATCTGGAGCGCGAAGAGCGCCAGGAGCGAGACGGCGGCCGCCTGGGCGACGAACGTGTCGAGTCCGCCGATCGCCCCGCACAGGGCGATCAGCAGGAACTGCCTGATCAGGAAGCGGATGGTGAGTCCGAACCGGGAGTTGCGCAACCGGTTCAGGGCCGAGTACCTGGCGGAGTGCAGAAGCAGGTCGGCCGCGTAGCTGATGGCCACGGCGGCGGTGAAGAGGGGCAGGGAAGCCATCACGACTGCCGCGGTCATGACGACGTAGCTGAGGACCAGAGCGGCGGTGACCAGAATCCCCAGTGCGGCCTGACGTGTTGGCTTGCCCATGTTTCGGTCGGCCTTCCTTCGGTTCTTCTGGTGCGGCGCATGGCGAAGACGCTCGCCGTGAACAGGCGAAATGCCGCGTGGCATGGCGAGAGGCCGGGCCGCGCTCGGAGCGATGCACGGAAGGGCGGCGCGACATCCGTTCGGATTTTAGACGCGCATGACCGGTTCGGTGAACTCGACCAGGTGAATTACTGAACATTCGGGGGTGAGATGCAGAACATTTATGTTCTCATCCGGTCCGCGTGACGAGGCGTGGGCTCCCGCGACCCCGGTGGAGCCCTTGTCGCGCCTGCTGTCCGGCGTCCTGCTCCCCTTTGCCCGGGGTGTGCGGAAGGCCCCGCGAAAGAGACTTCGCGGGGCCTTCTCTATGCGCCGAATATGTACGAATTTACCTATTCGCCCTCAGGGGGAGGATTCAGGCGGGAACGCTCGCCACGCCCTGCTCCAGGAACGGCTTCCCGTTCACCCGCTGGGAGACGCCCTCACGGTCCAGATACGGCGTGATGCCGCCCAGGTGGAAGGGCCAGCCCGCACCGGTGATCAGGCACAGGTCGATGTCCTGGGCCTCGGCGACGACGCCCTCCTCCAGCATCAGGCCGATCTCCTGCGCCACCGCGTCGAGCACACGGTCGCGGGTCTGCTCCTCGGTGAGGACGGTGTCGCCCTGCTTGAGGAGGGCGGCGACCTCGGGGTCGAGGACCGGCGCGCCGGAATCGTAGACGTAGAAGCCGCGCTTGCCGGCCTTCACGACCGCCGCGAGGTTCTGCGAGACGGTGAAGCGCTCCGGGAAGGCGCGGTTCAGGGTCTCGGAGACGTGCAGGCCGATGGCCGGGCCGACCAGCTCCAGGAGCACCAGCGGGGACATCGGCAGGCCGAGCGGCTCGACGGCCTTCTCCGCGACCTCGACCGGGGTGCCCTCGTCGATGACGTTCTGGATCTCGCCCATGAAGCGGGTGAGGATGCGGTTGACGACGAACGCCGGGGCGTCCTTCACCAGCACCGCGGTCTTCTTCAGCTTGCGGGCCACACCGAACGCGGTGGCCAGCGAGGCGTCGTCGGTCTGCTCGCCGCGCACGATCTCCAGCAGCGGGAGGATCGCGACCGGGTTGAAGAAGTGGAAGCCGACGACCCGCTCGGGGTTCTTCAGCTTCGACGCCATCTCCGTCACCGAGAGCGAGGAGGTGTTGGTGGCGAGGATCGCGTGCGCCGGGGCGACCGCCTCGACCTCCGCGAACACCTGCTGCTTGACGCCGATCTCCTCGAAGACGGCCTCGATGATGAAGTCCGCGTCCGCGAAGCCCTCGGCCTTGTCGAGGACACCGGAGACCAGGCCCTTGAGGCGGTTGGCCTTGTCCTGGTTGATGCGGCCCTTGCCGAGGAGCTTCTCGATCTCGGCGTGGACGTAGCCCACACCCTTGTCGACGCGCTCCTGGTCGATGTCCGTGAGGACGACCGGGACCTCCAGGCGGCGCAGGAACAGCAGCGCCAGCTGCGAGGCCATCAGACCCGCGCCCACGACGCCGACCTTGGTGACCGGGCGGGCCAGGCTCTTGTCCGGGGCGCCGGCCGGGCGCTTGGCGCGCTTCTGGACCAGGTTGAAGGCGTAGATGCCGCTGCGCAGCTCGCCGCCCATGATCAGGTCCGCGAGGGCCTGGTCCTCGGCGTCGAAGCCGGCGGACAGGTCGCCGTCCTTCGCCGCCGCGATGATGTCCAGCGCGCGGTACGCCGCCGGGGCCGCGCCGTGCACCTTGGAGTCCGCGATGGCCCGGCCGCGGGCGACAGCCGCGTCCCAGGCGTCGCCGCGGTCGATCGCGGGGCGCTCGACGGCGAGTTCGCCCTTGAGGACGGCCGCGGTCCAGATCAGCGACTGCTCCAGGAAGTCCGCGCCCTCGAAGATCGCGTCGGCGATCCCGAGCTCGAAGACCTGCTTGCCCTTGAGCTGGCGGTTCTGGTTGAGCGAGTTCTCGATGATCACCGAGACCGCGCGGTCCGCTCCGATCAGGTTCGGCAGCAGCGCGCAGCCGCCCCAGCCGGGGACCAGGCCGAGGAAGACCTCGGGCAGCGAGAACGCCGGGATGGCGGTGGAGACGGTGCGGTAGGCGCAGTGCAGACCGACCTCGACACCGCCGCCCATCGCCGCGCCGTTGTAGTACGCGAACGTCGGGACCGCGAGGCCGGACAGCCGGCGGAAGACGTCGTGACCGCCCTTGCCGATGGCGAGCGCGTCCTCATGGCGGCCGAGCAGCTCGACGCCCTTGAGGTCGGCCCCGACGGCGAAGATGAACGGCTTGCCGGTGATGCCGACGCCGGTGATCGCGCCCTCCGACGCCTCCTTCTCGACCTGGTCGATCGCGGCGTCCAGGTTCGCCAGCGACTGCGGTCCGAAGGTGGTCGGCTTGGTGTGGTCCAGGCCGTTGTCCAGCGTGATGAGCGCGAACCGCCCGGCGCCGGACGGCAGGTCCAGGTGGCGTACGTGCGCCTGCGTGACGACCTCGCCGGGGAACAGCTCGGCCGCGCCCTTCAGAAGCTCAGTGGTGGAGCTCACTTGTTGCCTCCGTCGAAATTCGGGTTCTCCCAGATGACCGTCGCGCCCATGCCGAAGCCGACGCACATCGTCGTCAGGCCGTAGCGGACCTCGGGCTGCTCCTCGAACTGCCGGGCCAGCTGCGTCATGAGCCGGACACCGGAGGAGGCGAGCGGGTGGCCGTACGCGATCGCGCCGCCGTACTGGTTGACGCGGGCGTCGTCGTCGGCGATGCCGTAGTGCTCCAGGAAGGCGAGCACCTGCACGGCGAACGCCTCGTTGATCTCGAAGAGACCGATGTCGGAGATCGACAGCCCGGCCTGGGCCAGCGCCTTCTCCGTCGCCGGGATCGGGCCGTAGCCCATGACCTCCGGCTCGACGCCCGCGAAGGCGTACGACACCAGGCGCATCTTGACCGGGAGGCCCAGCTCGCGGGCGACGTCCTCGGCGGCGAGCAGCGAGGCGGTCGCGCCGTCGTTGAGACCCGCGGCGTTACCGGCCGTCACGCGGCCGTGGGCGCGGAAGGGGGTCTTCAGACCGGCCAGCGACTCCAGGGTGGTGCCCGGGCGCATCGGCTCGTCGGCGGTGACCAGGCCCCAGCCCGTCTCGCCGGCCTCGGCGTTGGTGCGGCGCACCGACACCGGTACCAGGTCCTGCTGGATCTTGCCGTTGGCGTACGCCTTGGCGGCCTTCTCCTGCGAACGCACGGCGTACTCGTCGGCGCGCCGCTTGGTGATCGTGGGGTAGCGGTCGTGCAGGTTCTCCGCGGTCATGCCCATGAAGAGGGCGGACTCGTCGACCAGCTTCTCCGACACGAACCGCGGGTTGGGGTCGACGCCCTCGCCCATCGGGTGGCGGCCCATGTGCTCGACGCCACCGGCCACGACGACGTCGTACGCGCCGAAGGCGATGGAACCGGCCGTCGAGGTGACGGCGGTCAGCGCGCCCGCGCACATGCGGTCGATCGAGTAGCCGGGGACGGACTGCGGCAGACCGGCCAGGATTCCGGCGGTACGGCCGAGGGTGAGGCCCTGGTCGCCGATCTGCGTGGTCGCGGCGATGGCGACCTCGTCGATCTTCTTGGGGTCCAGGTCCGGGTTGCGGCGCAGCAGCTCCCGGATGGCCTTCACGACGAGATCGTCGGCGCGGGTCTCGTGGTAGATGCCCTTGGGGCCCGCTTTGCCGAACGGGGTGCGGACGCCGTCGACGAAGACGACGTCCCGGATGGTACGAGGCACGGTGGCTCTCCTCCAGGGTGCGGGATGGCACTGCTGCGGGGCACGCCACGGGGGCGCGCCGCCTGCTCTCATGCTACTTGCGGGTAACCAGACTGCCCACCCCTCGTGGCCGGAGCGTCGAAGGTCACACCGTTCACGTACCCGCGAAAGGGCCGGTCGGACGCCCAGGGGTCACGTTCCCCGCGCCCCCTCACCGCATGGCCGCCGCGATCGGCCCGGAGGAACGGACCACCTCCGCGACGAACCGGCCCCGGCCCACCCTCAGCCGCCGCAGCGCCGGACCGTGGTCCGCGGCCACCACCAGCGAGGCGGCGGCCAGGCCGGTGCGCCATCCGGCGGTGACCGCGACCCGCACCGGCGGCGGCAGCGGGCGCAGCGCCCGGCGCAGACGGTGGCAGTGGAAGGGCACGTGCCGCTCCTCGTCGGCCAGGACGCGCCCCGCCACCTCTCGCGTCAGCGCGTCCTCCGCGCCGTCCCGCAGGGCCCGGTAGTACCGCAGCGCGACCACCTCCGCGATCATGAGGACCAGCAGTTCGAGGCGGAGCCCCAGCGCGCGGCGCAGCGACACGAAGATCCGGTCGCTCCAGTGCGAGGCGATCACCGGAGCGCCTCCCGCGGCCAGCAGGAGCGCCAGCAACCTGGCGTGATTTCGCTCCTCCGCGACGAACATCCGCACCGCCTCCGCGTACTCTGCGTCGCCGCTCGCCTCCGCCTTGGTGATCAGCCCGGCCCCGTCGCCGTCCTCGCCCACCTGGAAACGCTGCACGCTGCGCCGGATCGCGGGATGCGGCGGCACGCCGGTCCGCCAGTCCGGATCGCCCCGCTCCGCGCGGTCCCGCCGCGCGGCCTCGAAAACCCGTATCCACTCGCCGTACGCCGTGGTGTCCATGATCGCCCCCGTGACCCCTGTGGTTCCTGGGGAAAGTCAAGCACCCCCGGTCGACGGCCGGGGGTGCTCAGGGGTGCGTACGGGATCAGGCGCTGGTGTCGAGCGCCCGGACCAGGAGCGGGCCGACCTGCTCGATCTGCCAGTGCCGCGCCCCGTACGCCGCGAGCGTGTCCTCGACCGCGCTCGGCGTCAGGATCTTCGGCGGCTCCCAGCAGACCCGGCGCACGGTGTCCGGGGTGATCAGGTTCTCCTGCGGCATGTGCAGCCGCTCGGCCAGCTCCGAGACGGCCGTGCGGGCGGCCGAGAGCCGGGCCGCGGCGGCCGGGTCCTTGTCCGCCCACGAGCGCGGCGGCGGCGGTCCGGCCGGCTGCTGACCGGGCTGCGGCAGCTCCGTCTCCGGCAGCGCCTTGGCCCGCTCCACGGCCGCCTGCCACTGCTCCAGCTGACGGCGGCCCATCCGGTGGCCGAATCCGGGCAGGGCGGTCAGCGCCGTGACGTTGGCGGGCAGCGCGAGGGCGGCCTCGACGATCGCGGCGTCGCCCAGCACCTTGCCGGGCGAGACGTCACGGCGCTGCGCGACCTGGTCCCGGGCGTTCCACAGCTCGCGGACGACCGCCATCTGACGGCGGCGGCGGACCTTGTGCATGCCCGAGGTGCGGCGCCAGGGGTCCTTGCGGGGCGGGGCGGGCGGCGCGGAGGCGATCGCGTCGAACTCCTCCCGGGCCCACTCCAGCTTGCCCTGCCGCTCCAGCTCGTCCTCCAGCGCGTCGCGCAGGTCGATCAGGAGCTCCACGTCGAGCGCGGCGTAACGGAGCCAGGGCTCGGGCAGCGGGCGGGTGGACCAGTCGACCGCGGAGTGGCCCTTCTCCAGGGCGTAACCGAGCACGTTCTCGACCATCGCGCCGAGGCCGACGCGCGGGAAGCCGGCGAGGCGGCCGGCCAGCTCGGTGTCGAAGAGCGAGGTGGTCGTCATGCCTATGTCCCGCAGGCAGGGCAGGTCCTGGGTGGCGGCGTGCAGGATCCATTCGGTGCCGGACAGGGCGGTGGACAGGCCCGACAGGTCGGGGCAGCCGACCGGGTCGATCAGCGCGCTGCCCGCCCCGTCGCGGCGCAGCTGCACGAGGTAGGCGCGCTGGCCGTAGCGGTAGCCCGAGGCGCGCTCGGCGTCGACGGCGACGGGGCCGGTGCCCGCGGCGAAGGCCGCGACCACCCGGGCGAGGGCGTCGTCGGAGGCCGCCACCGGGGGAATGCCCTCGCGAGGTTCGAGCAAGGGGATCGGCGCCGGGGCGACGTCGTCCGGGGGAGCGCCCCCGGTGGTTCGCAGTGAAGTGTCTGCTGCGGTCTCTTGGGCGTCGGTCACGCGTCAAGGGTATCTGTGTATACGCGCCACCCGTCGACGGAACGTTCCGTCGACGGGTGGCCATGCGCGTATTCCAGCCGGAGACGCATCGGTGCACGTCCCGGCGGGGTGCGGTCAGTGGATGATGCCCGTCCGCAGGGCGACGGCGACCATTCCGGCGCGGTCTCCGGTGCCGAGCTTGCGGGCGATGCGGGCGAGGTGGGACTTGACGGTCAGGGCGGAGAGGCCCATCGAGACGCCGATGGCCTTGTTGGACTGGCCTTCGGCGACCAGGCGGAGCACCTCCACCTCACGTCCGGACAGTTCGCGGTAGCCGCCCGGGTGGCTCGGGGACCCGGGAGGCCGGCGGTGCATACGGGCGGCGTTGGCGCCGATGGGGGCGACGCCGGGGCGGGTGGGGTGGCCGATGTTCGTGCGGGTGCCGGTGACGACGTAGCCCTTCACGCCGCCCGCGAGGGCGTTGCGAACGGCGCCGATGTCGTCGGCGGCGGAGAGGGCGAGACCGTTCGGCCAGCCTGCGGCGCGGGTCTCGGACAGCAGGGTCAGCCCGGAGCCGTCGGGCAGGTGGACGTCGGCAATGCAGATGTCGCGCGGGTTGCCGACGCGGGGACGTGCCTCCGCGATGGACGACGCCTCGATGACGTCACGTACTCCGAGGGCCCACAGATGGCGGGTGACGGTGGAACGGACGCGCGGGTCGGCCACGACGACCATGGCCGTCGGCTTGTTCGGGCGGTAGGCGACCAGGCTTGCGGGCTGCTCAAGGAGAACGGACACCAGGCCTCCTGGGGGGAGTGGCGGGACGGGACCGGCTCGGGGGATGAAGCCGGGGCGAACCGTGCTTGAAGGGTCATTGACCTCTTCGGCAGCAGACCCGTCCTCCTTTAGAGGAAGATCACGATTTGGTGAGTAACAATTCGGGCAAATAGGACGCGCGATCGATTGTACGAAAAGAGAGCCGGTGAATGTGCGAAATGGGTGACGGGGTGTTACGAAACCTGTGGCCCGCGCCGCTGCGGCAGCGTCACCACCGCCGCGTCCGCCGGGTCCGATGGCGGCAGACCCGCGATCTGACAGAGCAGATCGCCCCAGGCCATCAGGTGTGACGCCGCGTCGGGCACCCCGCCCCGCCCCTCGCGCGGCGTCCAGGAGGCCCGGATCTCGATCTGCGTCGCCGGACGGCGCGCGGCCAGCGCACCGAAGTAGTGCGATCCGGCGCGTGTCACCGTCCCTCCGGCTTCCCCGTACGACAATCCGCGCGCGTCCAGCGCACCCGTCAGCCAGGACCAGCACACCTCCGGCAACAGCGGATCGGCGGCCATCTCCGGCTCCAGCTCCGCCCGCACCAGCGTCACCAGCCGGAAGGCCCCCTGCCAGGCGTCGTGCCCCGAAGGGTCGTGCAGCAGGACGAGCCGGCCGTCCGCGAGGTCGTCCTCGCCGTCGACCACCGCCGCCTCCAGGGCGTACGCGTGGGGCGCCAGGCGCTGCGGCGGCCGCGTGGTCTCCACCTCCAGCTCCGGGCGGAGCCGCGCGGAGCGCAACGCGTCGACCGCCGACCGGAACGCGGGCGGGACGGGAGGACCCTCCGCACTGTCCTTGCTGTCAGCGCCATCGGAATGATCGGAAAACTGTCCCTGAGCCGGAGCCATGCCGGGAAGAGTAGGCGGAACGCGGGCCGCGCGCAGGGAGAGACACCCGTGCGGGGCCGGGCTCCTTCGCCATGCGTGCGAAGATTTGGTGCGTGAGTGCCAACACCAGCCCCACGGGCCAGCAGACGACGACCGCCGCCAGCCACGACGCCACCCGCGACTCGGCGTTCATCAGGGCGTGCCGGCGGGAACCGGCGCCGCACACGCCGGTCTGGTTCATGCGGCAGGCGGGGCGCTCGCTGCCCGAGTACCTGAAGGTCCGCGAGGGCATCGCGATGCTCGACTCCTGCATGATGCCGGAGCTGGTCACCGAGATCACGCTCCAGCCCGTACGCCGCCACAAGGTCGACGCCGCGATCTACTTCAGCGACATCGTCGTGCCGCTCAAGGCCATCGGCATCGACCTCGACATCAAGCCCGGCGTCGGCCCCGTCATCGCCGAGCCCATCCGCACCCGCGCCGACCTGGCCCGGCTGCGCGACCTCACCCCCGAGGACGTCCCGTACGTCACCGAGGCCATCGGGATGCTCACCGCCGAGCTCGGCGCCACCCCGCTCATCGGATTCGCCGGGGCCCCCTTCACCCTCGCCAGCTACCTCGTCGAGGGTGGCCCCTCGCGCAACCACGAGCGCACCAAGGCCATGATGTACGGCGACCCGCAGCTCTGGGCCGACCTCGTGGACCGGCTCGCCGAGATCACCGGCGCGTTCCTCAAGGTCCAGATCGAGGCCGGGGCGTCCGCCGTCCAGCTCTTCGACTCCTGGGTCGGCGCGCTCGCCCCCGCCGACTACCGCCGCGCGGTGCTCCCCGCCTCCGCGAAGGTCTTCGACGCGATCGCCCCGTACGGCGTCCCCCGCATCCACTTCGGCGTCGGCACCGGCGAGCTGCTCGGGCTGATGGGCGAGGCCGGGGCGGACGTCGTCGGCGTCGACTGGCGGGTCCCGCTGGACGAGGCCGCCCGCCGCGTCGGCCCCGGCAAGGCGCTCCAGGGCAACCTGGACCCGGCCGTGCTGTTCGCCCCGACCCCGGCGGTCGAGGAGAAGACCCGCGAGGTGCTGGACCAGGCCGCCGGTCTGGAGGGCCACATCTTCAACCTGGGCCACGGCGTGATGCCGTCGATGGACCCGGACGCGCTGACCCGGCTCGTCCAGTACGTGCACGAGCAGACCGCGCGCTGACGCGCCGCACGGGGGCCGGCCGAAGACCGGCCCCCACGGCTGTCAGCTCCCCGCGCCCCGCACCGCCGCCACCGTCTTGCGGGCCGCCACCAGGACCGGGTCCCACACCGGCGAGAACGGCGGGGCGTAGCCCAGGTCCAGCGCCGTCATCTGCTCCACCGTCATCCCGGCCGTCAGCGCCACCGCCGCCACGTCCACGCGCTTGGCCGCCCCCTCGCGGCCCACGATCTGCACCCCGAGCAGCCGCCCCGTACGGTGCTCCGCGATCATCTTCACCGTCATCGGCTTCGCCCCCGGGTAGTAGCCCGCCCGCTGCGTCGACTCGATGGTCGCCGTGACGTACCGCAGCCCGACCGCACGGGCGTCCTTCTCCCGCAGCCCGGTCCGGGCGATCTCCAGGTCGCAGACCTTGCTCACCGCCGTACCGACGACGCCGGGGAACGTCCCGTAGCCGCCGCCCACGTTGGACCCGATGACGTGGCCGTGCTTGTTGGCGTGGGTGCCGAGCGCGATGTGGCGGGTGCGGCCCGCCACCAGGTCCAGGACCTCCACGCAGTCGCCGCCCGCCCAGATGTTCTCGTGGCCCACGGCCCGCATCGCCAGGTCGGTGAGCAGCCCGCCGTGCGGGCCCACCGTGAGACCCGCCTCGCGGGCCAGCTCCGTCTCCGGCTCGACGCCGATGCCGAGGACGACCACGTCCGCCGGGTAGGTCCGCTCCTCGGTGGCCACCTCGCCGACCCGGCCGTCCGGGCCCGTCGAAATCCTGGTGACCGCCGCGCCGTTGACCGTGGTGATGCCCAGGCCGTCCATCGCTTCGTGGACCAGCCGCCCCATGTCCGGGTCGAGCGTCGCCATCGGCTGCTTCCCCCGGTTGAGGACCGTCACCTCGAAACCGCGCTTGAGCATCGCCTCGGCCATCTCGACGCCGATGTACCCCGCGCCGACCACGACCGCCCGCCGCCTCCCGCCGGGGTCCAGGGCGTCCAGCGAGTCCAGCAGCGCCTGCCCGTCGCCCAGGGTCTGCACCCCGTGCACCCCCGGCGCGTCGATGCCGGGCAGCTCCGGGCGGATCGGACGGGCCCCGGTGGCGATCACCAGCTTGTCGAAGCCCGTCCAGTACGTGTCCCCGCTCTCCCGGTCCAGCGCCCGCACCCGCCCCCCGGCCACGTCGATCTCCGTGACCTCGGTGCGCATCCGCAGATCGATGTCCCGCTCCCGGTGCGCCTGCGGGGTCCGGGCGATCAGGTCGTCCGGGCCCTCGACGTCGCCGCTCACCCAGTACGGGATGCCGCAGGCGGAGTACGAGGTGAACCGGCCGCGCTCGAAGGCGACGATCTCCAGCTCGTCCGGCCCCTTCAGCCTGCGCGCCTGCGACGCGGCGGACATGCCCGCCGCGTCGCCGCCGATGACCACGAGTCGCTCCGCTGCCATGCTGGGGTTCCTTTCGCCGTACCGGCCGTCGAGGAACCCACGCTACGGCGCTCAGGAGGCCGGTGTGCCCTCCGCCTCCGGCTTCGGCCGCACCGCCGCGGGGGCGTTGCGGGCCGTCCGCCGGGCGCGCAGCACCCGCCACAGCACCACCAGCAGCGCGGCCGTGGCCAGGAACGGGGCGCTCGCGCCGATCGCCATCGCGAGCCACCGGAACACCGTCACGAACGCGTCCCAGCCGCCGCCCAGGGCGTCCAGGAACCCCGGGTCGTCCTTCCCCTCCTCGCGCGGGGCGTCCGGCCCGCTCAGCTCCAGCGTGATCGTCGCCAGCGAGACGCGGTCCTTCAGGCTCGACTGCTGGGCCAGCAGCGACTCCAGATCGGCCTGACGGCTGCTCAGCTCCCCTTCCAGGGTGACGACGTCGGCGAGCTTCTCCGCCTTGTCCATCAGCTCCCGCACCCGCGCCACACTGGCCCGCTGGGTGGCGATCCGGCTCTCCACGTCGACGACCTTGTCGGTGACGTCCTTCGCGTTCGAGGAGCGGGAGATCAGTTTCCCGGAGCCGGTGAGCTTGGCCAGCACCTCCTTGTAGTCGTCCTGCGGCACGCGCAGCACGAGGTGCGAGATCTCGTGTTCGTCGTCGATCCGATCGGTGGTCTCGGTCGCCACCAGGCCCCCGCTCGCCTCCACCGAGGCCCGGGCGGCGGCGGCCGCCTTCGGGACGTTCCCCACCTCCACGGAGAGCTCCGTCGTACGGATCACATGGGCGCCGGCGGCCCCGGGCTTCGGAGCCTTCTTGCGCTCCTCCGCGGTCTTCGCCGCGGCGTCCCCGGTGAATCCCTCCTTGGCGAGGTCCGCCTTTCCACCCTCCTCGTTCTCGTAGCGCGACTGCGCGGCGCTCTCGTCGGACATGCTGTCGGCGCCCGCCCCGCAGCCGCCGACGAGCAGCATCGCGCCGAGCGCCGCCGCCAGCGCGGCGCGGACGCCGGCTCTGCGGCGGTGCGCCGTACGCGGCGGGCGGGCGAGGAATCGATCGGTACCGCTGTCCATAACAGGTCCCCCCAGGGCGGTCGTTGATAGTGCCGATTCGACGCGGGCCCCTCCGAACCGGTTTCCGGCCTGCGGTTTCGAAGTGGTCACGGTCGGGAGTCGGTACGGGTTTGAGAGAGTGGACCCATGCAGCGTTCACATCAGGGTGCGGACACGCCCGCGCGTCACGTCGTCGTCATCGGCGGCGGCATCGCCGGTCTGGCCGCCGCCCACCGCCTGGTCGCCACCGGACTGCGGGTCACGCTCCTGGAGGCTGCCGACCGGCTCGGCGGCAAGCTGATGACCGGCGAGATCGCGGGCGTCCAGGTCGACCTGGGGGCCGAGTCGATGCTCGCCCGCCGCCCCGAGGCGGTCGGTCTGGCCGGTGCGGTCGGCCTCGCGGACCGCCTCCAGCCGCCCGCCACCGCCACCGCCTCCCTCTGGACGCGGGACGCCCTGCGCCCGATGCCCCAGGGCCACGTCATGGGCGTCCCCGGCGACCCGGCGGCCCTCAGCGGCGTGCTGTCCCCCGAGGGCCTGGCCCGGATCGCCCAGGACCGCGACCTCACCCCGACCCCGGTCGGCGACGACGTCGCGGTCGGCGCGTACGTCGCGGACCGGCTCGGCCGCGAGGTCGTCGACCGGCTGGTGGAGCCCCTCCTCGGCGGGGTCTACGCGGGCGACGCCTACCGGATCTCGATGCGCGCCGCCGTACCGCAGCTCTTCGAAGCGGTGCGGGAGGGCGGCCCGCTGCTGGAGGCCGTCCGCCGCGTCCAGGAACGCGCGGCGGCCCGGCAGCGGACCGGCCCCGTCTTCCAGGGCCTCCGGGGCGGCATCGGCACCCTGCCGGGGGCCGTGGCCGACGCCGTACGGGCCGAAGGCGGCGAGATCCTGACCGAGACCCCCGTCCTCGGTCTGACCCGTACGGAAGCGGGCTGGGCGGTCCGCACCGACACCGGGGTGATCACCGCGGACGGCGTCGTCCTGGCCACCCCCGCCTGGTCCGCCTCCGCCCTGCTGGCCGCCGAGTCCCCGGCCGCGTCCACCGAGCTGACCGGGGTCGAGTACGCCTCGATGGCCCTGGTCACCCTGGCCTTCCGCCGCGCCGACGTCGAGGCGCACGAGGCCCTGCGCGGGCGCTCCGGCTTCCTCGTACCGCCGGTGGACGGCCGCACCATCAAGGCGTCCACCTTCTCCAGCAACAAGTGGCAGTGGGTCGCGGACGCCGCCCCCGGCCTCTTCGTGCTCCGCACCTCGGTCGGCCGGTACGGCGAGGAGGACCACCTGCACCGCGAGGACGGCGAACTCGTCGCCGTATCCCTGCGGGACCTCGCGGCGGCCACCGGACTCGCCGCCCGTCCCGTCGACACCGAGGTCACCCGCTGGATCGGCGGACTGCCGCAGTACCCGGTCGGCCACCACACCCGCGTCGCCCGCATCCGCGACGAGGTCGCCAAGCTGCCCGCGCTGCGGGTCTGCGGCGCGGTGTACGACGGGGTCGGCATCCCCGCCTGCGTCGCGAGCGCGCGGCGCGCGGCCGACGAGGTCGCGGAGGACCTGACGGGGCGGATCGCGGAGGAGATCATCGCCACGCCGACCCTGGTTCGGGGCACGGAGAGCGAGGCGGGACAATAGCCGTATGAGTGCTCCTGAGACTGCGACAGCCAGCAAGAGTCCGAACGCCGGAAAGAAGGCCAAGGACCTCAACGAGGTCATCCGCTACACCCTCTGGTCGGTCTTCAGACTGCGCGACGTACTGCCGCTGGACCGGGCGGGATACGCGGACGAGGTCCAGGAGCTGTTCGACCAGCTCGCGGCCAAGGACATCACCGTGCGCGGCACCTACGACGTCTCCGGTCTGCGCGCCGACGCGGACCTGATGATCTGGTGGCACGCCGAGACCTCGGACGAGCTCCAGGAGGCGTACAACCTCTTCCGCCGCACCAGGCTCGGCCGCGCGCTGGAGCCGGTCTGGTCGAACATGGCGCTGCACCGCCCCGCCGAGTTCAACAAGTCGCACGTCCCGGCGTTCCTCGCCGACGAGACCCCCCGCGACTACATCAGCGTCTACCCCTTCGTACGGTCCTACGACTGGTACCTGCTGCCCGACGAGGACCGCCGCCGCATGCTCGCGGACCACGGCAAGATGGCCCGCGGCTACCCCGACGTCCGCGCCAACACCGTCGCCTCCTTCTCGCTGGGCGACTACGAGTGGGTCCTCGCCTTCGAGGCGGACGAGCTGTACCGCATCGTCGACCTGATGCGTCACCTGCGCGCCTCCGAGGCACGCCTCCACGTGCGCGAGGAGGTCCCGTTCTACACGGGCCGCAGGAAGACCGTCCAAGACCTGGTGGCCGGGCTCGCATAACCAGCGAGTCCCGCACCCACCCCAACCCGGAAGATCAGAAGACGGGCGCCAGGCGCCGACCGCGCCGCCCGCCGTTCCAGCGACACCGGGTTCGGCTTCGGGCCCTGTCGGAGCGCACGCGATGCGCGCCGACAGGGCCCTGTTCGTGTCCGGGTCCGCGTTCCTAGTCCAGCGAGACGGGATTCGGCTCCGCGCGCGGGGCGCACTCCGCGTCCCCCGCAGGCGTCGCCCCCGTCAGCAGATAGCGCCGCAGATGGCCGTCCACGCAGGCGTTCCCCGCGCCGCCGACGCCGTGCGTCCCGGCGTCCCGCTCGGTCACGAGCACCGCGCCGCGCAGCCGCCGCTGGAGTGCCAGTGCCCCCTTGTACGGGGTCGCCGCGTCGCGCTCCGCCGCCAGGACGAGCACCGGGGGCAGTTCGCCCCACGCGGTGGAGACGTCCACCGGCCGCTGCCGGGGCGCGGGCCAGAAGGCGCACGGCAGGTTGGTGAAGGCGTTGTGCCAGGTCTGGAACGGGGCGATGCGGGCGAGGTCCGTGTGGTCGCGGTCCCACACCTCCCACTCCTGCGGCCAAGGCGCGTCGTTGCACTCGATCGCGGTGTAGACGGCCCGCGCGTTCTCGTCGCCCTTCGCCGTCACCGGGCGCGGCGACATCTGGGCGATCACCGGCTCCGGGTTGCCCCGGACGTACTCGGAGAGGGCGGTGGCCCGCATCGCCCAGTAGTCGTCGTAGTACGCGGCCTCCACGAACGCCGCGTGGAACTGCCCCGGGCCCACCTTTCCGCCCGCCGGACGCGTGGCGAGCGCGGCGCGGACGTCGTCGTAGTGCCGCTGCACCGCCTCGGGCGTGGCGCCGAGCCGGTAGACGTCGTCGTGCTTGGCCACCCAGCGCCGGAAGTCCTCCCACCGGGACTCGAAGGCCAGCGACTGGTCGAGGTTGGAGCGGTACCAGATCTGCTCCGGGTCAGGGTCGACCGCCGAGTCGAAGACCATCCGCCGTACGCGGGAGGGGAAGAGGGCCGCGTACAGGGAGCCGATGTACGTCCCGTACGAGGCGCCCATGAAGGTCAGCCGCTCGTCGCCGAGCGCGGCCCGCAGCACCTCCAGGTCACGGGCGTTGTTGAGCGAGGTGTAGTGGCGCAGCGCCTTGCCCGCGTTCCGCTCGCAGCCCCGCGCGTACGCCCGCGCCTGCGCGACGCGCTGTTCCTTGTACGCGGCCGTGGGGTGGACGGGGGCGTCGGTGGGGCTCCGCGCGAACGCGGCCGGGTCCTGGCAGGAGAGCGGGGCGGAGTCGCCGACCCCGCGCGGGGCGTAGCCGACCATGTCGTACGCCGCCGCCACCTCCCGCCACTCGGACATCTCGCCCATTAGCGGGAAGGTGATGCTGGAGGCCCCCGGGCCGCCCGGGTTGTAGACGAAGGAGCCCTGCCGGGCGGCCGCGTCGCCGGTGGCGCGGGTGCGGCTGACGGTGAGCTCGATGGTCCGGCCGTCCGGTCGCGCGTAGTCGAGGGGGACCGTGACCGTGCCGCACTTCAGCGAGTCCGGCAGCATCTCCTCCTCCGGGCACGCGCCGAAGGAGATCCCGGCCGCCGCGGCCCGCGCCGCCGCCACCGCCGTACCGCGCGTCCCGGCCACGGCCGTTTCGGGGCCGTCCCCGGCGGTCGCGGGGGCGGCGGTCAGGGCGGACAGGACCAGGGAGCCGATCGTGGCGTACAGCGGTACTGCTCTCACGGCGGGGCCTCTCTGCGGATGCGGAGAGGGGATGGTGGGGGGCGGGGCGGGCGAAGTACAGGACCGGGCGGGCGTGTTGCGGGGGATGACCCGGTTGGGCGCTCGGCGGACGGGGGCGCGTGGGGCGGCGGTGTCCGTGAGACGGCGGTGTGGGCGGGCGAGGGGCCCGGGAGTCCGGGCTCAGGAGCCGCCGCCGCAGCTGGAGCCGCCCGAACTCCCGCCGCAGCTGGACCCGCCCCCGCAGCTCGACCCCGAGCCGCCGCACCCGGACCCGCCGCCGCATCCGGATCCCGAACCGCCGGTCGAGCCGCCGCAACTCGTGTGCCCGGGGCTCGAGTCGGCGCACCACACCGTCGTCGCCGCGAAGCCCGCCGCCCCTGCCGTGCCTCCCGCGAACCCGTGCGACCGGGTCCTCGCGGAGGAGGAACGCGACCGCCCGGGCGGCGCGTTCAGCCGTGCCGCCGCCATCAGTTGGGCCTGGAGCACGGGGTCCGGCAGGGCGCGCAGCCCCTCGGTGGCGACGAGGTGGGCAGGGGTCGTCACATAGGTGTGGGCGGCCCTGAACCCCTGGGCGGCCCGGCGACCCGCCCTGGTGATCCGGTTGTTGGCGATCGCGGCCACGATCAGCCCGCTGGCCGCGCCGAGCAGGATCGCGGGAAGCATCTTCAGGATGAAGGGCGCCGGCATGTCCGAGAAGGGCTCCATCGCCATGAACTGACCAACCGTCAGAAGAACGGAGAGCGGGACGGCGACGAAGCAGCTCACGCCCTGGATCAGACCCCACCGCCGCAGGGAACGGCTCTCGCCCGGCGGGATGAGCAGCCCGCGCTGCGCGAGCCCGTCGCCGATCCCCTGCACCGCCGGATGACGCATCACCGCGTCCCGCACCGAGTGCAGGGCGCCGGTCGGAGCGCTCGACAGCACCTCGAACACGGCCCGCTCCACCGGGTCGTTCGCCTGTGCCCGCCGTACGGAGACGATGCCGGGGCCGCCGATGAGCAGCCGGCCGTCCGCGTACAGGGCGGTCAGCGCGGTGTCGACGACCCTCGCCGGCCCGCCGTGCAGGAACGCCGCCTCGTACAGGTCGTGGACGGCGGGGGAGGAGCCGGGCGAAGGGCGGCGCGCCCGGAAGGCGATCGCCTTCCCGATGAGGAGCACCGAGGAGACGGCGACCGCGAGGGTCAGCAGCAGAGCGAGCGTGTTCACGGCGGTCACTTCCCTACGAGGGCGGCGCGCGCCGCCCGGACGATGCGGGTGGTCCGGCGCGGCGGCCGGGCGGCGGTGCGGTCCTGCCACCAGTGCGTCAGCCGGCGGTGCGCCACGGGATCGGCGGGGCCGCCCGAGATCAGGACCTGCTCCGCGAAGCTCAGGGCGTCACGCCGGTAACCGCCGCTCATGGGGCGGGACTTGGCGTACGCGAGGAACGCGGCGCGGTAGCCGTCGCCGAGGATCTCCGGCAGCTCCGGAGCCACCTTGGCGACGACGCCGGCCCGCTTGGCGGCCAGCGCCCGGCTCTGCACGCGCAGCCGCCGCTGATCGAAGCGCTCGGGGGCCGGGGTGCCCGCGACGAGCGCGGAGAGCAGCGCGGTCTGGGCGACGGCGGTACGGTCCCGGGCTCCGGGGGGTACGGGGGCGGTGGTCGTCTTCGTACGCGGCTCGGCCTCGCACACGTCGGCTGCCGGGGCCGCCGCCCGCAGTGTGGCCCGGATCGTGTCCAGTTCGGCCGCCAGCTCCTCACCGGGCGGGAAGGCGTCGTCGCGCTCCAGCAGCACGCCCGGCGGGTCCACCCGGGAGCGCAGCTCGGCCAGCACGTCCAGGACCGGGGCGCTCACCGGGTGGGCGTGGGTGTCGTGCCAGACGCCGTCGCGCTCGATGCCGCCCGCCACATGGACGTACGCGATGGCTTCCACCGGCAGTTCGTCCAGCGCCTTCGCGGGGTCCTCGCCGCGATTGACGTGGTTGGTGTGCAGGTTGGCCACGTCGATCAGCAGCCGCACCCCGGTCCGCTCGACCAGCTCCGCCAGGAACTGCCCCTCGGTCAGCTCCTCGTCGGGCCAGGAGATCAGCGCCGCGATGTTCTCCAGGCCCAGTGGGACGGGCAGCGAGTCCTGGGCGATCGCCACGTTCTCGCAGAGCACCTCCAGCGCGTCCCAGGTGCGCGGCACCGGCAGCAGGTGGCCCGCCTCCAGCCTCGGCGACGCGGTCAGCGGCCCCCCGGCCCGTACGAACGCGATGTGCTCCGTCACCAGCGGCGTCCCCAGCAGCTCGGCCCGCGCCGCGAGGTCGGCGAGCCGCCCGGGGTCCGGGCGGTCCGCGCCGCCCAGGCCGAGCGACACGCCGTGCGGCACGACTCTCACGCCGCGCTCCCGGAGCCGTACCAGGGAGGCCGGGAGGTGGTCGGTGCAGAGGTTCTCCGCCACCGCCTCGACCCAGTCGATCCCCCCGAGCGCCTCCACCTCGGCCGCGATCTCCGGCCGCCAGCCGATCCCGATGCCCAGCTTCATGGTGTCCCCCTCCTCCGCTCTGTTGAGGGGTGATGGCCCCGGCGAGCGGCGGCGAACCCGAAGAGGGGGACGTTCAGAGGATGATTTGAGGTTCCGGGGCCCGCCGGACGCGCAGCCGCTCCGGCGGCCGGGTCACGGCATCGGCGGCATCGTCGGCGGCACCGGGCGCGAGGTGAACGACTGGTCGCCGGTCGGCGTCACCGGCACCGGGACCTGCGGGGCCTGGCCGCCCTGCGGCATGGACGGGCCGGAGGGGCTGGCCGTGGATCCGCCGGCCGCCTCGCGCGCCAGGGCGTCGAAGTCCACGAAGCCGGTGGCCTCCAGCATGGTGATGTGGTCCAGCACGGTCTGGTTCGCGTCGCTCGCGAGCTGCCGGATCAGGGTGTTGCGGGTGGTGTGCCGGACCTGGCCGATCAGCCCGAAGACCTTGCCGTGGGCGGCCCGCAGGATGTTGGCGAACTTCCGCTCGTACTCGTCCCCGCTCGCCGCCGTCAGCTCCCGCAGCCACCCCTGCTGCTGCTCGGTCGGCTGGTTGGGCAGCTCCACCCCCAGCTTCGCGGCCACGTCCCGGGCCCGCCGGTCCAGATCCGTGTGCCCGACGACCAGATGGTCCCCGGCGGCCTTCGTCGCCTCGCTGGGGGCGCGTTCGATCGCCTGCTGTCCGGCGGGCAGCTCCCACAGCCCGGCGAGCCGCACCTTGACCAGGAAGTCCCGGTCCGTCGCGGAGAGCGGGCCCCATTGGGTGCCGACGCTGGAGGCGTTCAAATTGGCCTCGCCGGTGCCCGAACGGTCCGCGTAGGACCAGACGGGGAAGGCGAGCGCGCCGAGCGTGGCGACCAGTGCCGCGATGATGAGGGCCGTTCCGTTGATGCGTCGCAACAAGGTGTCTCCCGGGCCGAAACGTGACAGCGTCGATCAGGCGTCAATCAACCGCCAACCGGCTCGCTGTGCAGGCTACTTGGCGGTAATGCCGATGCGGCAGTATCGGGAGGTACGTAAACGGGCGCAGGAACGCTCAGCCGCCGCGCCCCGCCCTGCTCCACGGAGTGCGGAGTCCGGCGGCGGGCCGGATTCGGTGGGCGCGTACCCGCTCAGTGGTGCGGCGCCGGGCCGGATTTGGTGGGCGCGTACCCGCTCAGTGGTGCGCTGTCGGGCCTGATGCGGGGCGTACCCGCTCAGCGGACGCGGCGCGGGGCCCTCGGTCCGGGGGCGTACCCGCTCAGCGGCGCAGCGCCGGGTGGTCCGCGACCACGGTGCACGAACCCGGGGCGATCTCCGTGAATCCCGCGTCGCGCACCACCGGCAGCCCGCTCGCGGTGAGCTCCCGCCAGCGACCGGGGCCGGGCGTGGCCACGGAGAGCGGGAACCCCGCCTCGCGCCACGCCTTCCGCTCGGTGTCGGAGAGCTCCCACCAGGCGAGCTGCGCCCCGTGCCCGGCCTGCGCCATCGTCTTGCCCGCCGACATCTCCACCTCCGGGTTGAGCCACAGCACCGGGCCCGCCGCATCGGGGGCGGCAGGAGGCTCGGGGTCCTCCAGCTCGGTGCCCGACACCTGGAGCTTGGCCAGCTCCTTGGGCCAGCCGTCCAGGGGGACCGGCGGGAACACCCGTACCTCCGCGCGCTCGCCCGTCACCGTGATCCCGGGCAGCGCGGCCGCCTTGCGCCACTCCGCGCCGCGCGCCCGGCGCACGACCTTGCGGATCCGGGCGTCCTGCCAGTCCCGCATCACCCCGGCCCACTCGCCCTCGCCGGTGGACCGCTCGTCGGCCAGGATCGTCAGCACCGCGCGGGCGGCCGTGCGCAGGGCGTCCGTCCGGGCGGGCGGGTCCGTCTTCTCCAGGTGCACCACGAGCGGGAGTACGTACTGCGGGGCTTCGTCCCGGTCGGCCGGACCGCTGCGGACGGGGCTCTGGGAGGTGTCGTCGCTGCTCACCGTCCCAGTCTGCCAGGCGGCGGAGGCCGGATCCTTGGCGGAAGGGCCCGGTCCGGGCGAGGATGCACCGCATGAAGAGCGACCTTTTCTCCAGCGAGCACATGGCCCAGCCGGCCACCGCCCCCGGCATGACCCTGCAGAACTCCAAGTCGATCAAGTACGCCGTGAACGGGGAGATGCACGCCCGCCAAGGCTCGATGATCGCCTTCCGCGGCAACCTCCAGTTCGAGCGCAAGGGCCAGGGCCTCGGCGGCCTGCTCAAGCGCGCGGTCACCGGCGAGGGCCTCGCGCTCATGGCCGTGAGCGGCCAGGGCGAGGCGTGGTTCGCGCACGAGGCCGCCAACTGTTTCATCCTGGAGATGGACCAGGGCGACCAGATCACCATCAACGGCCGCAACGTCCTCTGTTTCGACGCCACCCTCTCGTACGAGATCAAGACGGTGAAGGGCGCCGGAATGGCCGGCGGCGGCCTCTTCAACAGCGTCTTCACCGGCTACGGCAAGCTCGGCCTGATGTGCGAGGGCACCCCCATCGTGATCCCCGTGACGGCCGCCCAGCCGGTGTACGTGGACACGGACGCGGTCGTCGGCTGGAGCCAGCAGCTCACGACCAGCCTGCACCGCTCGCAGAGCGTCGGCTCGATGGTGCGCGGCGGCTCGGGCGAGGCCGTGCAGCTGATGCTCCAGGGCGAGGGGTTCGTCATCGTGCGGCCCAGCGAGGCGAGGCCCGAGAAGACGTCCAACTGAAGCCGCGTGCCGGGCGGGCCCTCGGGCCGCCCGGCACGGGTGCGTAGGCTCGCGGGCATGGACGACGCCTCGTACTGCGCAACGCCTACGCCCCCGCCCGCACCCGCGCATGCGGGCGGGGGAGGGGAAGCGGGTCCGCCGTTCGCGGAGTGCGTGCTCTGCCGCGAGCCGACCGAGTACCCCGAGTCGACCAGGGGCGCGACGCTCTGCCCGGTCTGCGCCTGGCAGGAGGCGGGGCGCTCGGCCTGTTCGGGCTAGGGCCTGTCGTCAAACTGCCGTCGTCGGCCGAAGGCCGGCCATGGCGCCCCACTCGGTGAGCGCATGTCGTCGCCCCCCGGAACGATCAGGCCGTCACCGGAGGGCGATGCTCACGCCCCGTTCCTCGAAGATCTCCAGGATCAGGTCGAAGAGCGTGACCTCGCGTTCTCCGGAGGGCACCCGCTCCGGCAGCCGTGCCCTGGACCCGGCCGAGGAATCCCAGTGCACGGTGAACGGCGCTGTGGCCCCCCAGCCGCCTCTGAGGCAGTCGTTCAGAGCGTCGAGGTTCCAGCCGAAGTATCCGCCGGGGCCGTTGACGGCTTCACCGATCGCGCAGTAAAAGCTGTCCCGGTCCACGATGTGCCGACCGTCCAAGGTGAACACCTTGCCCGCGGGAGCGTCGGCCTTCCCCTGGCGTCGGTGGTTCCGGGACCACAGCGCCACCGACAGCCAAGCCCGCCTGTCCTCGGGGGCGAGCTCGTGCCACATGCCGGTGCGGTTCAGACGACCCGCGCGGATCAGGTCCCATATCCGTTCCGCTCCGGCCATGGCGTTCTCGCACCACAGCGTCACCGTGAGGTCGACGAGACCGGCCCCGCGAGCGGAGGGCTTGACGTCGATGACGGTGACCTCGTTGACGAAGTAGGACCCCATGACGACGCCGCCACCGTCGAGGAGATCGAACCAGGCGTTTCCCGCCAGGGCGCGCCGACCGCCGACGTGGCCGGCACTCCTCAGGAGGCCACTCTGCGGGAGACAGCCCGTGAGGCGCACGCGGCGTGCTCCGTCTTCGTCCGGCAGCGGCGTGAACAACCCCTCGGCCCCGCGAGCGAAGCCCCAGAAGTCGGCGTCGTCCTCATCCGAGGTCAGGGCGTACCCCTGCCCCTCACCACCCGGCCGCGATGCGCGCGTCGCGCTCCTCATGTGCGCTGATCCTACCGACGCCCCGGTGCCCTGACGGGCGGCCGCCCCTGTGCGGCTCCCAGGCTCTTCCGTCGGGCTGGGCCCCACCGTCAGCCCTCCATCAGCTCCGAGACCTTCACGAAGCGGTAGCCGCGCTTCCGCAGTTCCGGAACGATTCTGCTGATCGCCTCCCCGGTGACGGGGGCCGCGCTGCGCGTGCAGTGCATCACCACGAGCGACCCCGGGCGCACCCCGGCCACCACCTGATCGGCCACCGCCCCCGCATCCGTGGCGAACGCGTCGCCGCTGACCACGTCCCACTGCACCGCCGTCACCTTCGCCGGAGCCAGCGCGCGCAGGGCCGCGTCGTCGTAGCAGCCGCCGGGGAAACGGAAGTACGGCACCACGTTGCGTACGCCGGCCTGCCGGAAGGCGGCGAAGGCCCGCTCCACATCCCGTGCCATGACGTCCTCGGCGACCACCGGCAGGCCGTAGCAGTCGGCGGTGAAGGCGTAGTGGCTGTAGGAGTGGTTGGCGATCTCGAACAGCGGGTCGGCGCCGATGCCCTTCGCCTGCTTCGGGTACTCCTCCGCCCAGCGTCCGGTCATGAACACGGTCGAGGGCACCTTCAGCCGCCGCAGCAGCGCGATCAGCTCCGGGTTGTCGAAGCGCTCGCCCGCCGCCGCGCGCGGTCCCTGATCAGCCGTCATATCGGCGTCGAAGGTGAGCGCCACGACCTTCTCCGCCGAACGTCCGGCGGCGTTGCCGCCTGAGGGTCTGCGCTCGAAGACGGGGGTGTGACCCGCCGGACCGGGGGCCATGGTGGGCGGCTTCTTCGCCGCCGGAGGCGCGGCGGGCGCGGCCGGCGCGGCCGGCGACGAGGCGGGCGCGGCGGGTGCGGCGGGTGCGGCGGACGACGGTGCGGCGGGTACGGCGGAAGGCGAGACGGAGACGGAAGTGGCGGTGGGGGATGCGGCAGGGGGCGCGCATCCGGCCGCGGCGGCACCGCCGAACAGCACCCCCGCAACCGCCACGGCAGTCATTTTCCGTGATGATGTGATCATTCGTCGAAAATATCGGACAAGGTGGTCAGGAAATCTCCACGGCGCTCCGAGCGTCAGCGGGAGATGTCGCCGAGCGGGCGGGAGCCGGTCGTGCGGCGGTCCGCTGCCGGTGACGGGCCGGCCGCCAGGTCGCGATGAGAGCCACGGCCAGCAGGAGTTCGGCGACGTCCCCGCCGTAGTACATGATCTCCGCGCCGCCCCGCACCTGGGGGATCGGGGCGCGTACGTCGATGAGGAAGCCCCCGTACATCAGTTGCGAGATCGTGGCGTGCGCGGCCACCGCGACGCCCAGGACGACCAGGCGGGCCGGCACCCCGGGTCGTGAGGGGGCGGGGTCGGGGCCGGCGATCACCCAGGCGAACAGGCAGCCCGACAGCAGGAAGTGGGCGTGCATCAGCCAGTGCAGGAACGGCCGGTCCATGGTCGCGTTGAACAGGGGCGTGAAGTACAGCACCGCCAGCGTGCCGGTGCTCAGCACCAGGGCCGTCACCGGGTGGGCCACCGCACGCAGGGGGCGGCTGTGCAGCAGGGAAGTCAGACGCCGGGCGCGTTCGGCGGGCAGGGTGCACAGGAGGAGGGTGACGGGCGCGCCCAGCACCAGGGCGAGGGGCGCGTACATGCCGATCAGCAGGTGCTGGACCATGTGCCCCCGGAAGTCCTCGTGGGCGAACGGCGCGACGGGCGGCAGCAGCGCCACGGCCAGGACCGCGCACCCGGTCAGGAAGCTCACCGTCCGCCACCGCCCCCAGCCCAGGGCCGGACGGCGCGCACGGGCCCGGCGGGCGAGAAGGAGGTAACCGCCCGCGATCAGGGCGACCGCAGCGGCGGGCAGCAGCACCTCCGCTACGCCGCCGGCCCCCGCGCCCCCGCCGTGCGGGTGGTGCGTGTGACCGGTCATCAGGCCGGCCGCCCGCCGAAGGCGCGGCCGCCGCGTCGCAGCAAGTGGCCGCCGATCACCAGGACGAGGCCCAGAAGCAGGAAGCCCAGGTCCCACCAGATCCGGTGAGGCCCGTCGTAGACGTGGTGGATCCCGAGGATGTGGTGGTCCAGGACGCCTTCGACGAGGTTGAACAAGCCCCAGCCCACCAGGATCCAGCCCCACAGCACGCGGGAGGTCCACACCCGGCGCCGGTCATGCGTCACACGCGCGTAGAGGACGCCCAGTCCCACCAGCACCGCCACCCAGCAGACCGTGTGGAAGACGCCGTCCCACACCGTGTTCATCTCCAGCCCGGAGACCGTGTTCGGCGCGTAGTACTTCACCCCGATCCGGTCGTCGTTCGTGCTGGTCAGCATGTGGTGCCACTGGAGGAGCTGGTGCAGCAGGATGCCGTCGAGGAAGCCGCCGAGCCCCACCCCCAGCACGATCCCGGGCAGCTGAAGACTCCTCGGTGCGGTGCTCGTGCGTGCCGCTGCTGTGCTGGTGGCCATCGGTCGTCCTCTCCATCGAGTCGGTCGAGTGCGAGCCGCAGACAGAACCCCCCCGATTCCCCCCCGATTCCCCCGTGATTCCCCCGCGATCCCTCCCCCCGGGGACGGTCAGCACGGGGCGTCGCTCAGCACCACGCCCCCGTCACCGCGAACGTCGTCCCCGGCGTGTAGCAGTTCACGTACATCGTCGAGCCGTCCGGCGAGAACGTGACCCCCGCGAACTCGCCCCACTCCGGCTCCTCGGGCGTCCCGATGTTCTGCCGCCCGCGCGCCATCGGGTACACCTCGCCCCGCCGCGTCACCCCCAGCACGTGCTGCGCGCCGCCGCCGTCCTCGCAGACCATCAGCCCGCCGTCGGCGGCCAGGCAGATGTTGTCCGGGGACTCGCCGGGGAGCTGGACGTCGGTGTCCGGGCCGAAGACCACGACCAGGGTGAGCCGGCGTTTCCCCGGCTCGTACCGCCAGACCTGGCCGTAGTGGTCGGCCGCCGAGCCCTCGGACCGGCGCGCGAAGCTGGAGACGAAGTAGACGGACGAGCCGCCCCAGTAGCAGCCCTCCAGCTTCTGGGCGTGCGTGATGCCCTTCGGGCCGAAGTCCTGGAGCCTGATGGGGGTTTCGGCGGCCAGCGGGTCCGGTACGGGCGCCCACTCGACCCGGTCGAAGCTCGCCCCGGTCTCCTGGACCACGGAGAGGTCCGGCAGCCCCGGCACCCGCATCGCCTCCAGCGCCCCGCCCGCCCGCAGCGAGCCGGTGCCGCCGAGCGGCTTGGCGGGGAGGAAGCGGTAGAAGAGCCCGAACGGCTTGTCGAACGCGTCCTCCGTCTCGTACACGATCCCGTTCTTCGGGTCGACCGCGATCGCCTCGTGCTGGAAGCGGCCCATCGCGGTCAGGGGGATCGCCCCGGTGCGGCGCGGGTCGGCGCCGTCCACCTCGAAGATGAACCCGTGGTCCTTGGCGTACCCGTTGGTCCCGGCCTTGTCCTCGGTCTCCTCGCAGGTCAGCCAGGTGCGCCAGGGGGTGGGCCCGCCCGCGCAGTTGACCGCCGTACCGGCGATGGCGACCCGTTCGCCGAGGACCTTGTTCCGGCCGTCCAGCTCCAGGGACGTACAGCCGCCCTTGGCCGCCGGGTCGTAGGTCAGCCCCTCGACGGTCGGGACGCCGATCCTCGCCGTGTGCCGGTTCTCGTGGTTGCGGACGAGGTGGACGCGGCCGTTGCGGCCCGCGAGGGCGGCCATGCCGTCGTGGTTGCTCGGCACCTTGCCCTCGCCGGAGCGCAGCGGGTCGCCCTCCCGGGACAGCACCCGATAGCGGAAACCTTTCGGCAGGTCGAGGAGTCCGTCCGGGTCGGGGACGAGCGGGCCGTAACCGCTGTGCCCCCGGGCGGCGGCGGTGCCGGCGAAGAGTTCGGAGAAGGCCCCGGTGAAGGCGATCGCGGCCGCAGCGCCGCTGCCTGCCAGGATCTGCCGTCGCGTTGCGGTGTGCCGGGGGGTGGGGGCGGGTGCCGTGTTCCGGGGTGCGGGTGCGGAGGACATGAGGCGACTCCCTGTTGGCGGACAGGTGAAGTGACCCGCATGTGTGTAGCACGCACGGAGGCGCGGGGGAACCATGCGCGCCCCCGCGCCCCGTGTCGCGGCCGGAAAGGCCCTGTGGAAAGGCCCTGTGGACAGAACCTGTGGGCAGAACCTGTGGGCAGGTCCTGTGGACGGAACCTGCGGAAAGGCCCTGCGGACAGGCCCTCAGGAAAGGCCCCGCACTGAGGGCCTGCCCGAACTGCGGAGCTCGCCCGACCTGCGGGGCCTGCCCGACGTACGGGCCCTCAGTGCCCGACGCCCCAGCCGGAGAGGCCGACACGTCTCAGGCCAGCGAGACCGACACGTCTCAGGCCAGCGAGACCGACACGCCTCAGGCCAGCGAGGCCGACACGCCTCAGGCCAGCGAGGCCGACAGCGTGATCGTCGTGCCCGTCAGCGCCTGGCTGACCGGGCAGTTCGCCTTGGCGTCCTCGGCCGCCTTCACGAAGCCCGCCTCGTCGAGACCGGGCACCTCGCCCACGACGGTGAGGTGGATGCCGGTGATGCCCGTGCCGGGCTGGAAGGTCACCTCGGCCTTGGTCTCCAGCCGGGTCGACGGGGTGCCGGCTCCGGCGAGACCGTGGGAGAGCGCCATGGAGAAGCAGCTGGAGTGGGCGGCCGCGATGAGCTCCTCGGGACTGGTCCTGCCGTTCGCCTGCTCCGAGCGGGCCGGCCAGGAGACGGGGTAGTCGCCGATGCCGGAGGAGTCGAAGGTGACGACCCCCTTGCCCTCGAGCAGGTTGCCTTCCCAGTTCGTGTGAGCCTGACGCGTCGTAGCCATGCTGGATCCCTTCGGAACGGTGTGCGCGGTTGGTACGGGAGTCGTACGCGGTCGTACGGGAGTTGTACGTGCGTGGCGTTACGGGCACGCCGCGAACGGCGCCCGGTGTCACCCCCCGAACCTACTGCGCCACCAGGTCCTTCGCGTCACGTGCCAGTGCCGTCAGCCGCGAGATCGCCCGGAAGTATTTCTTCCGGTACCCGCCGTTCAGCATGTCGTCGCTGAACAGCCGGTCGAACGGCAGCCCGGAGGCCAGCACCGGCACCTCGCGGTCGTACAGCCGGTCGGCCAGCACGACCAGCCGCAGCGCCGTCGACTGGTCGGGCACCGCCGTCACTCCCGTCAGGCAGACCGCCCGCAGATCGTCGGTCAGCGCCCCGTACCGGCTCGGGTGGACCCGGGCCAGGTGTTCCAGCAGCCCCGGGAAGTCGTCCAGCGCCGCGCCCGGCGTGGCGTACGCGGCGCGGGTGACCTGCTCGTCGGTGTACGGCGGCGGGGCCTCGGGCAGCCCGCGGTGCCGGTAGTCCTCACCGTCGATCCGCAGCGGGCGGAAGTGCGCGGACAGGCCCTGGATCTCGCGCAGGAAGTCGACGGCGGCGAACCGCCCCTCGCCGAGCTTGCCCGGCAGCGTGTTCGAGGTCGCGGCCAGCGCCACCCCGTGCTCCACCAGCCGGCTGAGCAGCGAGGAGACCAGCACGGTGTCGCCCGGGTCGTCGAGCTCGAACTCGTCGATGCACAGCAGCCGGTGCCCGCTCAGCGTCTGCACGGTCTGCTGGAAGCCCAGCGCCCCCACCAGGTTCGTCAGCTCCACGAACGTGCCGAACGCCTTCAGCGACGGCTCGGCCGGCGTGGCGTGCCAGAGGGAGGCGAGCAGATGGGTCTTGCCGACGCCGTAGCCGCCGTCGAGGTAGACCCCGCGCGGTCCGGTGGGCGCGGCGGGCTTCCGGCCGCCGAACCACTTCCGGCGTCCGGCGCCCGTCGCGTGGGACCCGCCGAGCCCGGCGGCGAAGCCCGCGAGCATGGTGACGGCCTCGCTCTGGCTGGGCTGGTTCGGGTCGGGTACGTAGGTGTCGAAACGCACCGAGTCGAAGCGTGGCGGCGGCACCATCTCCGCGACCAGACGGTCGGCGGGGACGCGCGGCTCGCGGGCGCACAGGGACAGCGGGGCCGTTTCGGCAGCGGGGCTCTGCCCCGGAAACGCGGTGGAGGACGACACAACTCTCCACCCTAAGGCCCGTGCCAGACTGCAACCCATGCGAAGCCTGCTCCCTGTGACGGACCTGACAACACCCATCCCGGACGCCGAGGACAGGGCAGGTCCCCTCGTCGACCGCGAGTGGAGCCTCGACGAGCTGGCCGACGCGTACGCCTACCCCGCGGACCGCCCCGCCGGGACGCCCTGGCTGCGCGCCAACATGGTCTCCACCCTCGACGGGGCCGCCCAGCACGACGGCCGCTCGCAGGGCATCTCCTGCGCCGCCGACATGCGGATCTTCGGCACCCTGCGCGGCCTCGCCGACGTGGTGATCGCCGGGGCCGAGACCGTACGTCTGGAGGGGTACCGTCCGGCGCGCGCCCGGGAGGTCTTCGCCGGGCGGCGGGCGGCGGCCGGACAGGGGCCCGCGCCGGCCGTCGCGGTGGTGAGCGGCTCGCTGGACCTGGACTTCTCCCTGCCGCTGTTCACCGAGCCCCTGGTGCCGACCCTCGTGGTGACCGGCGCGGGGGCTCCCGCGGACCGGATCGCGGCGGCCCGGAAGGCGGGGGCCGAGGTGGTGATCGCGGGCGAGGGCGGCCGGGTGGACCCGGCCCGTGCGGTGCGCGAGCTGGCGGGCCGGGGGCTGACGCGGCAGCTCACGGAGGGCGGGCCCCGGCTGCTGGGGCAGTTCGTGGCGGCGGGGGTGCTCGACGAGCTGTGCCTGACGCTCTCCCCGATGCTCACGGCCGGGGACGCGCAACGGATCGCGGGAGGCCCCGGGGTGACCGTGCCGGAACGTTTCGCCTTGGCGTCCCTGCTGGAAGAGGCCGGGTTCCTCTTCACTCGGCACCGTCGGAGGGACACTTAGCGGAATTTGCCGTTCCGGTTAGCTCCGGCTGGGCACACTTACCTCTGCAGTCCCCGTGGAACCACGGGGAAGGATGGTTTCAGCAAACAACCTGTCGACGGTCGAACCGGCGGTCGACAAGATGCAGAAGCGGAAGGGCGCCTGTCGTGTTCACAAGCGTTTTGATGATCGAGAAGCCGCTCACTCCCGAGGACGTGGACTTCGTCACCACCCTCCACGGCGAGGAGCGGATCTCGTTCGTCGTTCTGTTGCAGCCGCGCGGCGACCAGGCCGACGTCCTGCTGCGCGCGATCGACGACGTGGCGATGGGGGAGCTCAAGGAGGCCGCCCGCGAGGGCGAGGAGCCGGAGGGCAGGGAGGCCCGCGAACCCGCCGAGATCGGCCTCGAATACTCCCTGCGGGCCCTGCGCGAGGCCGGCTCGGACGCGGTCGGACAGGTGATCGAGGACCACCCCCTGGACAAACTCACGACCGTCGTCGAGGAGGCGGGCGCGGACGAGGTCATCGTCCTGACCGCCCCGCACTACGTGGAGGAGTTCTTCCACCGCGACTGGGCCTCCCGCGCCCGGCACAAGGTGGGCGTCCCGGTGCTCAAGCTCTTCGCGCACAGCGAATAGGCTGGGTCCGCGGTCCGGGTCGGCACCCCGCCGCAGCCCGACTCGAAACCCGCACCTGGAGGATCCACAGATGGCACCCGGTATTCCCGCCGCCATGGAACGACCGCACTTCATCGGCATCGGCGGCGCCGGAATGTCGGGCATCGCGAAGATCCTCGCCCAGCGCGGCGCGAAGGTGGCGGGCAGCGACGCGAAGGAGTCCGCCACCGCCGAGTCGCTGCGGGCGCTGGGGGCGACGGTGCACATCGGGCACGAGGCACGGCACCTGGCCGACGACGCGACCTGCGTGGTCGTCTCCAGCGCCATCCGCGCCGACAACCCCGAGCTGCTGCGCGCCGCCGAGCTGGCCGTCCCGGTGGTGCACCGCTCGGACGCGCTGGCCTCGCTGATGAACGGCCTGCGCGCCATCGCGGTGGCCGGCACGCACGGCAAGACCACCACGACGTCGATGCTGGCCGTCGCCCTGTCCTCGCTGAGCCTGGCTCCCTCGTACGCCATCGGCGGCG
Source organism: Streptomyces sp. cmx-18-6 (assembly GCF_046548915.1). Lineage (NCBI taxonomy): Bacteria > Bacillati > Actinomycetota > Actinomycetes > Kitasatosporales > Streptomycetaceae > Streptomyces > Streptomyces sp. cmx-18-6. Next base: position 259,483 of record NZ_JAEBEP010000005.1, read on the forward strand.
ACCTGGAGGGCCCCGGCACCAACGCCACGCACGGCGAGGGCGACATCTTCGTCGCGGAGGCGGACGAGAGCGACCGCAGCTTCCAGAAGTACGACCCCGAGGTCGCGATCGTCCTCAACGTGGAGCTGGACCACCACGCGAACTACGCCTCGATGGACGAGATCTACGACTCCTTCGAGACGTTCGTCGGCAAGGTCGTCCCCGGCGGCACCCTGGTGATCTCCGCCGACCAGCCCGGCGCGGTCGAGCTGACCCGCCGGGTCCGCGACCTCTCGGACCTGAAGGTCGTCACGTACGGCTCCGCCGAGAACGCCGACGTACGCGTCCACAAGGTCACCCCGCGCGGCCTGACCAGCGAGGTCACGGTCCTGCTGAACGGCAGGTTCCTCACCTTCACCGTCTCCGTCCCCGGCAGCCACTACGCCCACAACGCGGTCGCCGCCCTCGCCGCCGGCGTCGCCCTGGGCATCCCCGCGCACAACCTCGCCTCGGCGCTCGGCAGCTACACCGGGGTCAAGCGCCGCCTCCAGCTCAAGGGCGAGGCGGCGGGCGTGCAGGTCATCGACTCGTACGCGCACCACCCCACCGAGATGACCGCCGACCTGGAGGCCATGCGCGGCGCGGCCGCCGACGCCCGCATCCTGGTCGTCTTCCAGCCGCACCTGTTCTCCCGTACGCAGGAGCTGGGCGCCGAGATGGGCCAGGCCCTCGCACTGGCCGACGCCTCCGTGGTCCTGGACGTCTACCCGGCCCGCGAGGACCCGATTCCCGGCATCACCAGCGCGCTGATCATCGACGCGGCGAAGGCGGCGGGCGCCGAGGTCACCGCCGTCCACGACCAGGCGGACGTCCCCGCCGCCGTCGCGGGAATGGCCAAGCCCGGTGATCTCGTTCTCACCATGGGAGCGGGCGACGTCACCGACCTCGGCCCGCGCATCCTGGACCACCTGTCGGGCGACCGGTAGCCGAGGGGCGACCGGAGCGAGCGACCATCTGTCGAGCTGAGGAGCGAGCCGTGCCGTACGACGTCGAGAAGCCGGACGAGCAGTGGCGGGCGGAGCTGTCCCCCGCCGAGTACCAGGTCCTGCGCCAGGCCGGCACCGAACCCGCCTTCCGTGGTGAGTACACCGACACCAGGACGGCGGGCGTCTACTCCTGCCGGGCCTGCGGGGCGGAGCTGTTCCGCTCCGACACCAAGTTCGAGTCGCACTGCGGCTGGCCTTCCTTCTACGACCCGAAGGACACCGACGCGGTCGAGCTGGTCGAGGACCGCGCCCACGGCATGGTCCGCACCGAGGTGCGCTGCGCCCGCTGCGGCTCGCACCTGGGCCATGTCTTCGAGGGCGAGGGCTACCCGACGCCCACGGACCAGCGGTACTGCATCAACTCGATCTCGCTGACCCTGGCGCCGGATCAGAGCTGAGCCCCGCGCGCCGTCGTGCGCCGGCCGACTCCGCGGTGCGGTCGGCTCCGCGGTGCGGCCGGTTTCGCGTATCCGGCCGGTTCACGCCCCCCGGGCCCAGCGGAACCGGAGCTCGGGGTAGCGGGGAGCGGGGGCGTCGAGCAGCGGGCGGCGGAGTCCCAGCAGGAAGCGGTCGAAGAACGCGGTGGCACAGGCGCGGGTGACGGTTGCGGCGCGATGCGGTGCGATCGTCCCGAGGAACTCGTCGAACAGCGGCTCGGGCCACCGCTCCCGGAGCCCGGCGGCTTCCGCGAGGGCGGGCACATCGGTGGCCGAGAGGTGGCCGCCGCCCGCCAGGTGCAGGTGACGGCCCCAGTGGCGGTGGTGGGCCCGCCACCGCGCCCATGTCTCGTGGTCCGGCGACGAAGTGAGCAGCAGGAAGGGCCGGTCGAGCCCGGTCTCGGGCACGGAGGCGCCGAACAGGCCGCCGTCCAGGTCGAGTCCGGCGACGAAGCGCCGGTCGAGCCGCATCGCCTCGGCGGCGGCGGCCCCGCCCAGGGAGTGGCCGAGCAGGCCCACGCGCTGGACGGCGACTCCGGCGAAAGGGCGGGCGCGACGGCACAGGGCGTCGGCGACACAGCGCAGGTCCGCGGCGCGCACGCCGACCTCCAGCCGGTCCTGGGCCTCCCAGTCGTCCACTTCGGCGGGCAGGGCGCCGAGCAGCAGGCGGCCGTCCGGGAAGCGGACGGCCGCGGCGTCGTAGGTGTGGTCGACGGCCGCGACGAGGTGACCGTGGGAGGCGAGCTCCTCGGCCAGGCCGCTGGTGAGGACGCGTGAGGCGCCGCGTCCATGGCTCAGCACCACGGCCGAGCGGGTCCAGGGGGCGGGGCGGCCTCCCGCCCGGGCGTGAGTGCCGACGCCTTTCAGCACCCCCGGTCGCATGCCCCAGTCGGCCTCCAGTGCCGCGGCGGTCCCCGGGTCGGTGTAGGGGGCGGCGGGACCTCGGCGGTGGGGCGACGGAGCGGGGGAGCCGGTGGGGTACCACAGCTGCACCATGAGCTCGCGGGGGCCGGGAGGCGAGGCGAACGGGTCGCCGCGCCCGACGTCGGTGAGGGGCAGGGAACGGGTGCCGACGACGTGCCTGCCGGTGGGGCGCGGCAGTGCGGCGCGAGCGGCCGGCGGGGTGGTGGTGGCCGGGGAGCGGGGGAGGGCCGAGGCGGTGGCCGGAAGCGCGCCGGAGCCGAGGGCTGAGAGGGCGACGGTGAGCGCGGCACGTCGGGTGAACACCGGGATCTCCTCGGAGGAGGGGCGATCGGGAGAGAAACCAGCCACACCTTATTTGGTCTGGACCAATAGCGGGAGGTGTTCGGCAGGTCTCTTCGGCGTGGGCTCCCGGGTGGGATCGAGCGGGCGATCGAGCGGCTGATCGCCCCGGACGGACGTGGTCCGGGGCGCGGTCACGGGACCGGTCTTCTTACCGGTCGCCGCCCCCGGCGATCACTCGCCGTCGTGGCGGTACAGGGCGATCACTCGCAGTCGTCCCCGCCCCCGGCGATCACTCGCCGTCGCCGCTCCCCGCGGCCTCGGACCGCAGCAGCGGGTGGATGACCCCGGGGAAGACCCGGGCCCGTACGACCTCCTCGGCCGACCCGCCCTGCACGACGGTCTCCGCGACGCCCCAGGGCCGCCCGGCGAGGTGCACGGTCAGGGTGTACGAGGACGGGCAGCCGGTGCACTCGTAGCGGTCGGCCCAGGTCTCGACCTCGGTGGTGGAGCCCGGGTAGCGCTTCACGTGGCGGTGGCGGGCGTGGCAGTGGTCGCACGTCTCGCCGGGCTCACAGGTCCCGCCGCACGGACAGGGCACGTCGAGGCTGTCGGCGGGCTTCCAGCGCTGCACGAGGACGGCCTCGCGGGTCGCGCCCATGTCCTTCATGGCCTTGAGGTTGCGGGCGGCGACGTTGTACGACTCGCCGGTGGCGGCCATCCGGTCGCGGATGACGTCCTTGCGTCCACGGTTGGTCGTCATATCGGCTCCTCCTGGGGTTCACGCAGCCCGCCAGGAGGCCCATGAGTCAATCAGTACCTCTTTACGTTACCCGCCCGGCACCGGCGCACGGACCGGGCGGGCTTCCCACGGGGACGACGGACCCCGAGCGGCCGGCCGGCCCGGCCCCGGTGCACGGACGCGGCCGTCCGCCGTCCGTCCGTCGCAGCCGTCCGCCGTCCGTCGCGGCCGGCGACTGAGCCGGCCCCGTACGCCGATCACTCCCGCCCGGCGGCGGACTCCCGCTCCCGGGTCAGTTCCGCCGTCGACCGGCGCAGGATCTCGATCGTGCCGGTGAGCCAGCGGGTGACCGCCGCGCGCTCCACGTCGTCCATCCCGTCCACGAGGCCGTTCATCGCCTCGGCCATCGGCGCGAAGAGCCGGGCCAGGTCACGCCGGTGCCCCTCCGCCACGTGCAGGGCGTATCTGCGGCCGTCCGAACCGTCCCGGCGGCGGTCCACGTGCCCGAGCTCGGCGAGCCGGTGGACGATCTTGGTGATGGCGGGGTTGGACAGCCCCGTGCGGTCCACCAGCTGCCCGGGGCTGATCCCCGGCTCCCGCGCGATCAGGGAGAGGACCTTGTGCTCGGTGGCGTTGAGCCCGAGATGAGCGGCGACGGCCTCATGGAAGAGGATCACGCGCAGGCTCAGCTCCTGCCCCATCGCCCGGCCGTCGTCGTCGCCGTTCTCCCGTGCTGTCATGACGCCATCCTAAGGAAAACTACTTCACTTTGGTGAAATAGTTCGGCTATGTTGGCCCCATGGAAACCAACTCCGCCACAACCAGGGCCCATTGGGTCGGCACCCTCGCTGACTCCCGCGCCCTGGCCCGTACGTACGCGGCCTGTCTCGTGGCGTATCTGCCCCTGCTCGCGCTGCTGCTGATACCCCAGCTGATGCGCAGCCGCGCCGGTTCCGAGGCGCTTCTCACGGTGGGTCTGCTCCTGCTGTTCGCCCTGGTCGCGGGCGCGGTGGTGCTCGCGCCCGAGGTGAGTGCGAGGGTGGCGCCGGCCGGTGCCCACTGGCGGCCGGGTGGGGCTCGCGCCCGGGTCCGTGCCCTGATCCGCGAGGACCGCCGTACCTACCTGTGGCGGCTCGGCGAGTTCGTGGCGCTGTACATCGCGGCGCAGTGCGCCGGAGGCGTCTTCGCCTGGCTGCTGCCGCACGTCGCGGACAACCCGGCCCATGCCGTCGACCCCACGGCGAGCGCCTGGATCATCGACTACCCGAATTTCGCGGCCCAGGCAGGCGCGATGTACGCCTGCATCTGCTTCGCCCTCGCCTGGTACGCGACCCGGCTGCGCGCCGAGTGCGCCGCGCGGGCGTAGGCGAGTCACGCATCCGCATCGCGCATCCGCATCGCGTATGTGAATCAGGCATCCGAACGCGCTGACGCGGTAAGCCCGCCGGACCGGTGAACCGCGCCGCTGCCGGGGATTCGGCAGAGGGCGGCACGCTGTCACCCGGGGGAGTGGCTTGCGAGCGCATCACCTCGTCAGGACCCCTGCCCCGTGCGTCTTCCTGACACGATCGGCGCCGATTCCTGTCCGGGCGCAGCACGCGAACCCGCCGGCTGTGGGCGGTTCACCGAGAAGGGATCCGCGCCTTCGCCGGGAAAGCGTCTGCGCACAGCCATCTGGAAGGCGACCATGACGTCATCGAGTACCCCCGCACCGGCCAACACCACCGGCCCCGGCGGCACCGCCCTCGTCTACGGCAACGGCGCCGGGGCACAGCCCGGCCACACCCTGCGGGTGTACGCCGATCTGCGCTGCCCCTTCTGCAAACGCCTGGAGCGAGGTCTCGGCCCGGTCATGGAGAAGCTGGCCGAGGAGGGCCGCGTCACCCTCGAGTACCAGTTCGCCACGCTCATCGACGACGGAGCCGGCGGCACCGGGTCGCTGCGTGCGCTGAGCGCCGTGGGAGCGGCGTCCGACGTGGGCGTCACGACCGCCCTGCGCTACATCCGCTCCCTGTTCGCCTCCCAGCCCGCCGAAGGCGACGACGCCTTCGCCGACGCCGACGTCCTGCTGCGCCTGGCCGAAGAGGTCGAAGGACTGCGCGGTCCCGACTTCGACCGCAAGGTCACCGAGGGCTTCTACATCCCCTGGGCCCGTCGTGTCTCGGCCGCCTTCGAGGCCAGCGGCGTCACCGGCACGCCCACCGTGCTCTTCGACGGCCGACCCGTCACCGTCATCAACCCCATGGGCTACGCGGTGACCCCCGAGGCGTTCCTCGCCGAACTGGCCCTGGACTGACGCACCTGCCGGGCCCGGCCGGGGAACCCGTGCTCGGCAGGCCCGCGTTCGCCCGCCGGTTCGGACGCCCCCCGGCCCGACCGCTCAGCCGCGTCGCACCCGTCCCGCGATCCGCCGTCCCAGACGGCCCAGCGTGCTGGAGCGGTTCCAGGTCCGGAAGGCGTCGGCGCGGCCGCTGCTGCCGGTGCGGCCCACCGTCGCCTCGACCTCCGCGACGGCCTCCGCCGTCATCCCGCGCACGGCCGGGCGCAGCACCTCGTCCAGGAGTGCGGCGGCCGTGGTGGTCCAGGCGGCTCCCGCGTGCGGGTGGGCGGTCCAGACGGCGAAGCAGTCGGCCGCGTAGGCGGGTTGGGTACGCAGCCGGGTGCGGGCCGGCTCCGAGCGGGCCGCTCGGTCGTAGGCGGCGACCAGTTCGGCGTCGTCACTCTGGACGAAGGCGTACAGCTCCGCCCCCGGCCGGTCGGGGGCCAGCAGACGTTCGACCAGCGCGGCGAACGCCCGCTCCTGGACGGGCGGTTCGAGCGGCTCGGCCCGGTCGCGCAGCGTACGGATCCGCTCCGCCCAGCCGGGGTCGGGCGCGCCCGTGCGCAGGTCGCGGCTGAGGTCCAGGAGCTGGAGCGCGGCCCGCTCCCGGCCGCCGATCTCCTGCGGGAAGCCGCGCAGCAGGTCATGGGCGAGCGCGGCGGCCTCCTCCGCGTCCGCCGGAGCGCCGAGCGCCGCGTCGACCAGCCGGGCCCACGTACCGGCCGCCCGGTGCGCGTCCGAGGTCGCCGTGTCCAGGAGCAGCCGGGCCTCCTCCACGGTCGGGGCCCGGTCCTCCCAGACCAGGCCCACCCCCGTGCGCAGGACCAGGGGCTCGGCGAACGGGGAGAGGCCGGCCGCCCGCAGGACCCGGTGCCAGAGCGCCGTCCGGTCCCGGCCGAGGGTCGTCCGCGCACCGGGGGCCTCGGCGCACATCCGCAGGTGCGGCAGGGCCTGCGTGCCCGTGAACGGGAGCGCGACCCGCGCCAGGAGCAGGGCCACCGCGCCGGGTTCGTCGGGCGCGATCCGGTCCAGCGCGCCGAGCAACGCCGTCCGTACGTCGAACTGTTCGTCCAGCAGCTCCAGGAGCGCGGGCGCGAAGGCGGGCGGCCCGTCCGCCTCGTCCGCCTGCGCCTGCGCCAGCAGCGCCGGGGCCAGCCGGTCGACGACGCCCGGCAGCGACTCCGTACGGTTGACGCCCAGCAGCCGTGCCACGCGCAGCAGTTGAACGGTCCGCGCGACGGGCCGGGCCCCGCCCGCCCCGCTCTCCAGCTCGGCCAGGATCTCCGGCCCCAGCACCCCGGCGATCGCCTCGCCCTCCGGACCGGCGAACGCGTCCCGGCGCGGCAGTTCCAGCGAACCGTTCCCGCCCCGCACCGCCTCGGTGACCAGCATCGCGGCGAGCGGGGCTGTGACCGACGCCGGGCACCGCCCGTCGAGCACCCCGAACAGCCGCCCCGCCGCGTCGAATTCGGGGCCCGTACGGTCATCGATGCCGGGCGAGGTCAGCCCCTCCACCAACTGGCCGACACGCTTCGCGTCCAGCGCGTACGGCCGTTCGGCGGCCCAACCCGCAGCCGCCGCCCGCTCGTCGGGCCCGAGCTCGACCCCGGCGCACAACGCCGTCACGGCCAACGGCCCGGCGGCGAAAGGGTCCCCCGGCAGTTCGCGCGCCTCCTGGAACAGCTCCGGCGACCGGCTCCGCCACACCCGGGCCGCTGTCCGGGCCCACACATCCCCTACCCCGTCCACCGGGGGCCGGTCCGCGCACACATGGACCCGCAGCCCCGCCTCCCGCGCCGCCGCCGCGTCCTCGGGCAGCACGCCCACCACCCGCAGGGCCGAACTCCCCGGCTGCCGGGTGTACGTGGTGAACGTCAGCCGCTCCGCGCACTCCCTCGGCAGGGCGACGGAGGCCAGCCCCAACCAGCGGGCCACATCGGCGTTCTGACGCTCCACCAGCACTACCGGGCCGCCGTCCGGGGCCTTCTCCTCGCTCGCCCGGCGGAGATCGGCCAGAACGGCGGCGAGCCACGGGCCGCGCGACACCGCGAAGTCGTCGAGCCCCTCACGGATGGGGCCGGGGCCCGGCGGCAGGGCGCCGAGCGGGTCGGGCGTCGCACCGCCCGCGGGCGTCACGGAGACCCAGTGCGGCGACCGCCACGCCTCCACCGGCAGCCGGCCGCCCGGCAGCGGCGCCCCCGGGGGTATGTGCACCGCGTGCGCGTGGAACCGCACGGAGGCCGTTCCCTCTCCGCGCACCGGCGCGGAACGGCCCACCAGCCGACTGCCGTCCGACAGCGCGGCATACGTGAACGCCTGCGGCAGCGAACGCAGTTCGGCGTCGGTCGGCCGGTGCGGGGGGACGTCGTCGGGGAACACGTACCCGACCAGCGGCTCCATCTCCGCGAGGAGCGCCGCCGACACCCCGGGCCCGACCGCCGTGAACCGGCCCGTCGTCCCTTCGTCCCCCGGCGCGGCGGAGATGTAGTGCACCTGTGCAAGGCTCATCTGTCGGCCCTCTTCGTCCTGCCGCGACCTGTCCCCGTCCACCCACCCACGCGACCGGGTCGGGGGAAGAAGTCCGCAGCCGCGGGGGCGACGTTATCAAGGCCGCGGGGGTCTTCGGCCCCTCGGGCGGCAGGCGGGGGCGGCAGCTCGTGGCTGCCGCCCCCGCCGGTGGATCCGCCTGAGGTCCCGCCGTGCTCACAGCAGCGGTTTCCCCCGCCTCAGGTCAGCGATTCCACCCACACGTTCCGGTAGCGGATCTTGCTGCCGTGGTCCTGGAACCTGATGGCCCCCGCCGTCGCCGCCTCGGCCGCTCCGCCGCCGGTCGGGCCGTCGACCGCCACGTCGTCATGGACGGTGACGCCGTTCCAGACGACGCTGATCCTGGCGTCCTCCGTCTTGTTGCCGGAGGCGTCGAAGCGCGCCGCGCGGAAGGTGATGTCGTACGTCTGCCAAGTCTCCGGCGCGGTGGCCGCGTTCACGTCCGGGGCCTTCTTCGTGTAGATCGCCCCGGCCTCGTCGTCGGCGAGCGTGTCGTCCCCGTACGAGTCCAGGATCTGCACCTCGTACCGCTCCTGGAGGTAGACGCCGCTGTTGGCGCGGTCCTGGCCGGTCACGTCCGGCGGGAGGTTCGGCAGCCAGAACTCCACATGGACGCGGAAGTCCTCGAACCCCTGCTTGGTGCGCAGATCGCCGCTCCTGATCTCCATCTCCCCGTTGTCCACGGGCCATTCGGGGGAGCGGCCGTCCGGATGCTGCCAGTTCGCCTGGCTGCTGCCGTCGAAGAGCGGGATGCGGGCGCCCTTCGGGTGGACGGCGATCATGTCGAGGTTCACATGGCCGGTGTCGCCGCCGTCGTAGGAGTACGTGATGGTGTTGCGGCCCGCCGCCAGCTCCAGTCGCTCGTTCTTCGTCGCCCAGGTCTTCCAGTCGGTGGTGGAGGCCAGACTCGTCTGCCGGACCTTCGTGCCGTTGACGTGGACGCTGATCGTCTTCGTACCGGGGGCGGGATTCGGGCCGTTGGAGTAGCGCAGGCCGACGTCGTACGTCCCCGCCTTCTCGGTCCTCACGTCGAAGGCGACCGCGGCCCCCTCGGTGCCGAAGTCGTCGACGAACCCGCCGCCCGAGTAGCCCGCGTGCTCGGTGTCGAAGCCCGCGCCGCCGGAGAGCGCGGCTTCCTCCGCCTCGTACAGGGTGGGCGGAGGCTGGTCGCCGGGAAGGGAGTTGAGCGTGTACCAGGCTTCCGTGGACCACAGCTCCGTGCCGTTCTCGGAGGAGAAGGGGCGCGGGGAGCGGACGTGGACGACCCGGTTGGCCTTGAGGCCGGGGAGTGCGAGCGTGACTTTCCTGCGGTCCTCGGAGAGCGTCGCCGAGCCGACCGTGAGGGTCTCCTCGTCGATCTTGGGGCCGCCGTAGGCCGGGGTGGGGGCGTAGGTCCACTGGTCGACGCGGTAGTGCTCCGCGAGCTCGGCGGCGGTCTCCTGCGACAGCGGCTCGGTGTACTCCAGCTCGAAACCGCCCGGCTTCGCCCGCATCGCCAGGATGTCGAACGCCTTGTCCCCGCTGGGGGAGAGCTTCTGGAGCCCGTAGGACAGCTTGCCCTCCTGTCCCCAGTTGCCGCCCGCACCGAGCCCGCCGGCGTAGATCGCGCCGTCCGGGCCCATGCTGATCCGGTTGACGCCCGCCTCCAGGCCCTGGGTGAAGCGGAAGACCGCGCCCTGGTACTCGCCGTCGACCTTCTCCAGGTAGGCGCGCTGGATGCCGCCGTAGGTGACGTCACCGAACAGCATCTGCCCGGCGAACCGCCCCTCGGTCAACTGGAGCGGTGTGGAGGGCGAGTTGGCTATCTCGTTCTGCGGCAGCCACAGCACCGGCTTGGTGACCGGCTTCGCGTCGAAGGGGCCGGACGGGTTGGTGTAGTGGTTGAAGAAGCGGTCCTGCTTGATGTGGAGCAGCTTGGAGGAGGGCAGCCAGCCGCCCTGGTTGTCCAGGACGAACAGGTCGTCCTCCGGCCCCCAGCCGATGCCGTTGGGAGTGCGCAGACCTCCGGCGACGTAACCGACCTCGCCGGTCTCCTTGTTCACCTTGATGGTCGAGCCGCGGTTCGCGGCGGGCTGTGGGTCGGTCGTCGCGCCGCCGTAGTCGATCGCCACGGACAGGTTGAGGTAGAAGAAGCCGTCCCGGTAGAGGAGACCGAACGCGAACTCGTGGAAGTTCCCGCCGTACGGCCAGGTGGCGACGGTCCGGGTCGCGTCGATGACGTCGTCGCCGTCCGTGTCGGCCAGCTCGGTCAGCTCGTGCTTCTGGGAGACGTACAGCTTGCCGTCGACGGCCTTGACGCCCATGGGCTCCTTGAGCCCCTCGGCCACCTTCTTCGCCTTCACGCGGTCCGGGCCGCTCTCGCCCTGCACGTCGTCGAGGAGGTAGACCTCGCCCGTCTCGTTGTCCGTGCCGCCCCAGGTGGTCACGGCGAGCCGGCCGTCCGGCAGCCAGTCCATCGCGGTGACCTGCGGCTCGAAGCCCTCGGGGCGCAGGTCGGTGAGCGCGTAGTCCGGGTGCGTCCCGGTCAGCGGCAACCCGTCGCCGGGGGAGTCGAGCGCGCCCTCGCACTCCTTGCGGCCGGGAGCGGTCACCCGTACGACGTCGGCGTCCGTGCTCAGTACGGAGGCGGGGACGAGGGCGAAGTCCCCGGCGCCGGGGGGCTTCCAGTCCAGCGTGATCTGCTGGCCGCCGGTGCGGTCGAAGTGGTCGATGCGCAGGGCGTGGTGGCCGGCGGTGAGGGTGACCGCGCCGTCCTTCGGGTCGGCCCCGTGCAGCCCGTCGTGGTCGATGACGAGCCGATCGTCGATCAGCAGCCGGGACCCGTCGTCGCTGGTGAGCCGGAACGTGTACGAACCGTCCTCGGGGACGGTGATGTTGCCGGTCACCTGCGAGACGAAGTGGTCGCCGAAGCCGAAGTCGTCCGGCGCGTCCCAGTCGATGTCCGGCATCAGCTTGTCGACGTTCGGGGTCTGGCCCGCCTTGATGTCGCACAACTCGCTCAGCGGCGCCTGTATATCGAAGACGCGCAGGGTCACCCCCGGTTCCTGCGGGGGGAGTTCGTCCGCCGCGGCCGGTGCGGCGGCGGCCGGGGCGGTGGCGAAGGCCCCGATGAGGAAGGAGGAGGCCAGCAGCCCGGTCAGATGCCGGCGGAGCGGTCGATGCCTGGTCGGGGGCTGTTCGCGGAGCGTGGGGGAGGGCTGTCTGCGGAAGCGGGGGAACGGCCGTGGATGCATTCTTCCTCCTGGCCCCTCGCGGCGAGGGGCACGTCGCGGCGGTGGGTGGGGCCACCCGGCGCCCGGGGGTGAACGTTCGGCACGTGCGGTTCGAGCTGCGTGACCCCGGTGTGACTCCGGCGGGTCGCGACGGAAACAGTAGGAGGCTTCCGCTGACGCCGTCCATACTTCGTCACCACGGTGTTCAAAGTTCGCAGACATTCGTGCAAAGGTCTGAACGTGGTGGGGCCTGAGGGTTTCTGTCGGTTCGTCAGCTCCTGGGCCGCACTGCGTTGGCGTCATGGATGAGGTGAAGCTGTCCGGTGGCGTGATCGAGTACGGGGACGCGGGAGGCGCGGACACGGACGGCAGGAGCGCGGGCGGCGGGAACGCGAGCGCGAGGGGCGCGGGCACGAGGGACACCCGGGTAGCAGCGATCAGTGACGCCCTGCCCAGGTGTGAAGCACTCCTGCGACCGCGCTTAAGAAATCCTCGATGGACCAGGGACCCCGCCGTACGGCAGCCTTCTGGGTGACGGCCGGGGACGGCGCGTGGAGCCGCACGGGCGTGTTCCGTCCCGTCCCGCCGTGACTCCGCCCCCACCATGGGGTGGGGACCCCCCCCGAAGACCACCCCGGGCCGCAGGGCTCCTCCGACAGGCCCCCAGGCCCGGGGTATCCACCACCCGCGTACCACGTGCAGGGAGCCGCAGCCGTGAAGGCACTCGTCAAGCAGAAGGCCGAACCGGGACTGTGGCTGATGGACGTGCCGGAGCCGGAGTACGGCCCCGCCGACGTCCTGATCAAGGTCCTGCGCACCGGGATCTGCGGCACCGACCTGCACATCCGCGCCTATGACGGCTGGGCCCAGCAGGCGGTGACCACCCCGCTGGTCCTCGGCCACGAGTTCGTCGGCGAGGTCGCGGCCCTCGGCTCCGACGTCGCGGACATCGCGGTCGGCGACCTGGTCAGCGGCGAGGGCCACCTCGTCTGCGGCAAGTGCCGCAACTGTCTCGCCGGCCGCCGCCACCTCTGCCGCTCCACCATCGGCCTGGGCGTCGGCCGGGACGGGGCGTTCGCGGAGTACGTGGTTCTGCCCGCCTCCAACGTGTGGGTGCACCGGGTCCCCGTCGACCTCGACATCGCGGCGATCTTCGACCCGTTCGGCAACGCCGTGCACACCGCGCTCTCCTTCCCGCTGGTCGGGGAGGACGTCCTGATCACCGGCGCGGGGCCGATCGGCATCATGGCCGCCGCCGTCGCCCAGCACGCCGGGGCCCGCAACGTCGTGATCACCGACGTCAGCGAGGCCCGCCTCGCCCTGGCCCGCAAGGTCGGCGTCAGCCTCGGCCTCAACGTCGCGGAGCGGACCATCGCGGACGGGCAGCGGGAGCTCGGCCTGCGCGAGGGCTTCGACATCGGCCTGGAGATGTCCGGCCGCCCCGAGGCGATGCGCGACATGGTCGCGAACATGACGCACGGCGGCCGGATCGCCATGCTCGGCCTGCCCGCCGAGGAGTTCGCCGTCGACTGGTCCCGGATCGTCACCTCGATGATCACCGTCAAGGGGATCTACGGCCGCGAGATGTACGAGACCTGGTACGCCATGTCCGTCCTGCTGGAGGGCGGCCTCGACCTCGCCCCCGTGATCACCGGCCGCTACGGCTACCGCGACTTCGAAGCGGCCTTCGACGACGCCGCGAGCGGCCTCGGCGGCAAGGTCATCCTCGACTGGACCGTCTGACCCGTCGAACCGAGCCGTCGAACCCCTTCTCGCACCTCTTCTCGCATCCCTTCTAAGGAATCCAGCATGTTCGACTCCGTACGCGACGACCTGCGCACCACCCTCGACGAGATCCGCGCCGCCGGGCTGCACAAGCCCGAGCGCGTGATCGGCACCCCGCAGTCCGCGACCGTGGCCGTCACCTCCGGCGGCCGCGCCGGCGAGGTCCTCAACTTCTGCGCCAACAACTACCTGGGCCTCGCCGACCACCCCGAGGTCGTCGCCGCCGCCCACGAGGCGCTGGACCGCTGGGGCTACGGGCTCGCCTCGGTCCGCTTCATCTGCGGCACCCAGGAGGTCCACAAGGAGCTGGAACAGCGCCTTTCGGCCTTCCTCGGCCAGGAGGACACGATCCTCTACTCCTCCTGCTTCGACGCCAACGGCGGAGTCTTCGAGACGATCCTCGGCCCCGAGGACGCGGTCATCTCCGACGCCCTCAACCACGCCTCGATCATCGACGGCATCCGCCTCTCCAAGGCCCGCCGCCACCGCTACGCCAACCGCGACCTGGCCGACCTGGAGAAGCAGCTCAAGGAAGCGTCCGACGCCCGCCGCCGGCTGATCGTCACCGACGGCGTCTTCTCCATGGACGGCTACGTGGCCCCGCTCCAGGAGATCTGCGACCTCGCCGACCGCTACGACGCCATGGTCATGGTCGACGACTCGCACGCCGTCGGCTTCGTCGGCCCCGGCGGTCGCGGCACGCCCGAGCTGCACGGCGTCATGGACCGGGTCGACATCATCACCGGCACCCTCGGCAAGGCGCTCGGCGGCGCGTCCGGCGGCTACGTCGCGGCCCGCGCCGAGATCGTCGCCCTGCTGCGCCAGCGCTCGCGCCCGTACCTCTTCTCCAACTCCCTGGCCCCGGTCATCGCCGCCGCGTCCCTCAAGGTCATCGACCTGCTGGAGTCGGCGGGCGAGCTGCGCGACCGGCTGAACGCCAACACCGCGCTCTTCCGCACCCGCATGACCGAGGAGGGCTTCGACGTCCTGCCCGGCGACCACGCCATCGCCCCCGTCATGATCGGGGACGCGGCGAAGGCGGCCCGCCTGGCGGAGCTGCTGCTGGAACGCGGTGTGTACGTGATCGGGTTCTCCTACCCCGTCGTCCCGCAGGGGGCCGCGCGCATCCGCGTCCAGCTCTCCGCCGCCCACTCCACCGCCGACGTGAACCGTGCCGTGGACGCCTTCGTCGACGCCCGGGCGGCGCTGGAGGCGTAGGGGCGCCAGGCGGGTCGGGGTCTCGGCCGCCACCTGGGACAATGGGCGCATGATCGATGCACGGCGGCTGCGAATCCTGCGTGCGGTGGCCGACCACCGCACCGTGACCGCGGCCGCCGCCGCGCTGTACCTGACGCCCTCCGCCGTCTCCCAGCAGCTCGCCGCCCTGGAGCAGGAGACCGGCCACCGCCTCGTCGAACGCGGTGCGCGCGGCGCCCGCCTCACCGCCGCCGGGGAGATCCTGCTCAGCCACGCCAACGTGGTCCTGGCCCAGCTGGAGCGGGCGGAGGCGGAGCTCGCGGACTACAGCGCGGGCGTCGCCGGTACGGTCACGGTCGCCGCGTTCGCCACCGGCATCGGCCTGGTCCTCGCCCCCGCCCTCACCGAGCTGGCCCGCACCGCCCCCGGCATCCGGGTCAAGGTCCAGGACGCGGAGGGCGACGCGAGCGTCCCGATGGTGCTGGACCGGCAGGTCGACGTGGCGGTGGCGGTGGAGTACCGGGGCGCGCCCGCCGAGGACGACCGCCGCCTCACCCGCGTGCCGCTCTACTCGGAACCGTTCGACGCGGTGCTCCCGGTGGACCACCGCCTCGCGGACCAGGACCAGGTGGCGGTCGCGGACCTCGCCAAGGACCCGTGGATCGGGCCGTACCCGGGGAACCCGTGCCATGAGGTGGTGGTCCTGGCCTGCGAGTCCGCCGGGTTCGCACCCCGCCTGGAGCACTCCTCGGACGACTTCCGGGCGGTGGTGGCGCTGGCCGGGGCGGACGCGGGGGTGGCCCTGGTGCCGAGGTCCGCGCTGCGCGGGACGGAGCTGACCGGGGTGGTCGTCCGCCCGGTGGAGGGCAGCGCCCCGACCCGCCGCGTCTTCGCGGCCGTACGCCGGGGAGCCGAGGGCCATCCGCTGATCCGGCCGGTGCTGGACGCGATGGAGGCGGTGGCGGTACGGGAGGCGGGGCTCGCGCGGGCGTGACCGGGGGCGTGCGCCTGCGCCACTCAGCCGAGCCGGACGGTGCGCCCGCTGTTCAGCCGATCCGGACGGTGTGCCTGCCGTTCAGCCGATGCGGGCCGTCCACCCCCGCGCGAACGGACCCGGGGCGTGCGCCTCCCGCGTCAGCCGATCCGGACCGTCCTCCTCCTCCCCCCCGCGTCAGCCGACCCGGACCGTACGCCGGATTCTCCCGCCCCGCCGCCGCCCGGACCGGGACGTTGCGGCGGGCCCAGGATCGTAGAGGATCTGCCAGCACACCAGCGCCACCAGGATCCCGATCGTCGCCCACGCGGGCAGCCGTACGCCCAGCGGGGCGAGTGCCACCGCCACCGCCACGCACGGCAGGCCCCAGCCCAGCACCCACACCCGGTCGGCCCGCCGCGCGAGCGGCAGCGCCGCGACCAGGCCCGCCGCGAAGTATCCGGCCATCGCCCCGCACAGCAGCCAGTGCTGCCCCTTCGGCAGGACGTCGTCGTGATGGGTGACGGCGGAGCCCAGAGCGGTGGCCAGCGCGACCAGGAAACCGGTGGTCACGGCGTGCAGCAGCATCGCCAGCCGGGGCGCGAGCGCGTCCTTGCGCAGGTGCGGGATGCCGTTGGTGCCGTACAGCAGGCTCAGGGCGCAGATTCCGGCCAGCAGCCCGAACGCCCCGAACCCGGTGGCCGCGAGCGGCAGGTCCCAGTCGTCGCGTTCGGAGGCGGCGTCGATGATCTGGATGACCCCCTCGCCCAGCACGATGATCACGTACAGCCCGAGTCGCTCACCCATGTGGGCGGTGTCGATGCGCGATTCGCTGACCCGGGGCGGCGCGGGCGCGGCGGAGTGCGGCGGGCCCGGCGGCGGACGGTCGCCACGGCGTCCGGCGGCCCGCTCGGCCGCGCGCCGGAGGGTGCGGTCGCGGGTGGAGACCAGCAGGGTGACGATGTCGACGGCGATGCCGAGCGCCCAGAGCCAGTAGCGCCACGGGGCGGGCACGAAGAGGGAGACGAGCCAGGGCAGCGCCCCCGCGCCGAACTGCGCCAGCGGCCAGTCCACGACGACGCTGCCCCGCCGCCAGACCCGGCCCGCCTGCCAGCGCAGCGCGACATAGGCGACGACGAAGGTGACGGCGTGATGGGTGAGGACCGCGTGCACGGAGGCCGCCATGACCGCCATGCCGAGCATCGCGATCAGCAGGGTGCGCAGGCGCGTGGCGGAGGCGGCGATGTCCCCGTAGACGGCGAATCCGGCCCAGACGGTCCAGAAGGCCAGGTAGAGGACCCCGTACAGGGCGAGGTCCGCCGGGTGCGGGCCGTCGTGCAGCAGATGGGCCAGCTGTCCCGCCCCCGCGACGACGACCAGGTCGAAGAACAGCTCGTTCCAGCCGGCGTGCCGCTCGGGCTCGGCCACCCCGGGGGAGGCGCGGGGGTCCATGGGCTGTTCCATGGGCCCATGCTCACCGCGGTCCGCCCTCGGCAGCGCGCCGAGCGTGGGCCGAATGGCGACTCCCGCTCCAGGGCCGGGCCACCGGCGCTCCGGGGTCAGGCCGCCGGCTGGAGCAGGTCCCAGCGGTTGCCGTACAGGTCCTCGAAGACCGCGACCGAGCCGTACGTCTCGTGCCGGGGCTCCTCCAGGAAGCGCACCCCCGCCGCCCGCATCCGGGCATGGTCGCCCGCGAAGTCCTCGGTGTGCAGGAAGAAGCCGACCCGCCCGCCCGTCTGCGCCCCCACGCTCGCCTCCTGCGCCCCGTCCTTCGCGCGGGCCAGCAGCAGCCCCGTGCCGGACGCCGCCCCGCGCGGGCGCACCACCACCCAGCGGGAGCCGTCGCCCCGGTCGGTGTCCTCCACCAGCTCGAAGCCCAGCGCGTCGCGGTAGAAGGCGACGGCCTCGTCGTAGTCGCGGACGACCAGGGTGACCAGGGCGATGCGGGACATGGGCCCCTCCAGAGGCTCGGGAAGTAGTTATACGTAACACTAACGCTTCCGGCCCTCACCCCCGCACGCGGCTCCCCGGCGTCCGGCCGGTCCCCTCGCGTACGCCTCCGAACTCGTTCGCGTACGCCGGGCCCGGCGGGCAGGATGCAGGGAGTTATGCCCCGCCCGCCGCGCCGCACCGCCGCCAGGAGGTCCTGATGTCCAGCCCGAACCCGCCCGCCCCGCACCCCGCCCCCTTCACCGCCGCGGACTACCGGGCCCGGATGGCCAAGGCGGCCGAGGCCGCCGCCTCGGCCGGGTTCGCCGGGGTGATCGTCGCGCCGGGCCCCGACCTCGTCCATCTGACCGGATACCGGCCCGTCTCCACCGAACGCCTCACCCTCCTCGTGCTGCGGGCCGGCGAGGACCCCGTCCTGGTCGTCCCGACGCTGGAGGCCCCCGACGCGGCGGCCGCCGCCGGTGCGCCCGCCCTGACCCTGCGGGACTGGACCGACGGCAAGGACCCGTACGCGGTCACCGCCCCGCTGCTGGACGCGGACGGGCGCTTCGGCGTCAGCGACAACGCCTGGGCGATGCACCTCCTGGGCCTCCAGCGGGCGCTGCCCGGCACCTCGTACACCGCCCTCACCGAGGCGCTCCCGATGCTCCGGGCGGTGAAGGACGCCGCCGAGCTGGAGCGCCTCGCGGCAGCGGGGGCGGCGGCGGACGCCACGTACGAGGAGATCCTCAAGGTCCGCTTCTCCGGCCGCGGCGAGACCGACGTCGCCGCCGATCTCGCCGCGCTCCTCCAGCACTTCGGGCACTCCCAGGTCGACTTCACCGTCGTCGGCTCGGGCCCCAACGGCGCCAACCCGCACCACGAGGCGGGGACGCGCACCATCGAGCGCGGCGACATGGTCGTCCTCGACTTCGGCGGCCTGAAGCACGGTTACGGCTCCGACACCTCCCGTACGGTCCATGTCGGCGAGCCCACCGCCGAGGAGCAGCGGGTCCACGACATCGTCCGCGAGGCCCAGCTGGCGGGCTGCGCCGCCGTGCGGCCCGGCGTCGCCTGCCAGGAGATCGACCGCGCCGCCCGCGCGGTGATCACCGAGTTCGGGTACGGCGAGCGGTTCATCCACCGCACCGGCCACGGCATCGGCGTCACCACCCACGAACCCCCGTACATGATCGAGGGCGAGGAGCAGCCGCTCGTCCCCGGCATGTGCTTCTCCGTGGAGCCGGGCATCTACCTCCCCGGCCGCTTCGGCGTACGGATCGAGGACATCGTGACGGTCACCGAGGACGGCGGCCGGCGCCTCAACACCACCGCGCGCGAACTGGCCATCGTGGAGTAGCCGGGCCCGCGCGTCAGTTGACGGGCCGTCAGTCCCGCGGCTCCCGGTCGCGGAAGCGGTGCAGGACGTCGTACGGGTAGGGCAGCGGCCGGGCGCTCGCCGCGTCCAGCCGCTCCGCCTGCTCCGGCGTCAGCTCCCAGCCCGCCGCGCCCAGGTTGTCGGTGAGCTGCTCCGCCGTACGGGCCCCGACGATCGGCGCGGTGACCCCGGGGCGGCCGAGCAGCCAGCGCAGCGCGACCTGGGCCGGGGTGCGCCCGGCCTCCTCCGCCACCGCGACGACGGCCTCCACGACCCGCCAGGTCTCCTCGTTGTCCCGCTCCCGCCAGGCTTCCCGGCCCGACTCCTCCTGATAGCGGGCCTCCCGGGTGCCCGGGGCCGCCGCCGTCATGCCGCGCCGGTACTTGCCGGTCAGCCAGCCGCCCTGGAGCGGGCTCCACGGGATGACGCCGACGCCCTCCGCCACGCTGACCGGGACGAGCTCCCACTCCAGCTCGCGCGCCAGCAGGTTGTACAGCGGCTGGAGGGACACATACCGCTCCCAGCCGTTTCGCCCCGCGAGGTCCTGGGCGCGCTGGAGCTGGGATGCGGAGACGTTGCTCGCACCGAGGTAGCGCACCTTGCCCGCCTTCACCAGGGTGTCGAGCGTGGAGAGGGTCTCCTCCAGGGGAGTCGTCGCGTCCCACACATGCGTCTGGTAGAGGTCGATGTAGTCCGTGCCGAGCCGCCGCAGGCTCGCCTCCACCGCCGACACGATGTGCTTGCGGCTCAGTCCGCCCGCGTTCGGGGCCTCGCCCATCGTCCCGAACACCTTGGTGGCGATGACGAGATCGTCACGCCGGCGGCCCTTGAGCCAGCGGCCGACGATCTCCTCGGAGACGCCCTTGCCGTACACGTCGGCGGTGTCGACGAACGTGCCGCCCGCCTCGGTGAACGTGTCCAGGATCCGGTGCGCGTCCGCCTCCTCCGTGTCCTGGCCGAACGTCATGGCGCCCAGGCACAGTTCGCTGACGCGCAGTCCCGACCTGCCCAGGAATCGCTGCTGCATGGTGTTCCTCTCGTGGTTTCCCGCTCTGTCCCTGGACGCTACGAGTTGAAGTGCACTCGAAGGCAAGGAGGTTGCCGGTGCGGACACGGTTTTCAGTCGTCGGCCAGCACCACGCACGACTCCGGCGGCAGATGCAGCACCCCGTCCGCCCCCGGCGCTTCGACCGGCTCCCAGGCCGCCAACACCCGTCCCCCCGCCCGGCGGTGGCGGCCGGAGCCCAGCGGGATCGCGGCCGGCCGGTCCGCCAGGTTCACCGCGATCCGCAGATCGCCCCTGCGGTACGCCAGCCAGCGGGCGTCCTCGTCGAACGCGGTCTTCACCGCGGCCAGGTCGGGATCGTGCAGATCGGGCAACGTACGCCGCAGCGCGATCAGTTCGCGGTACCAGGCCAGCAGCCGCGCGTGCGGTTCGCGCTCCGGCTCGTCCCAGTCCAGACAGGACCGGTCCCGGGTCGCCGGGTCCTGCGGGTCGGGGATCTCCTCCTCCGCCCAGCCGTGCGCGCCGAACTCCCGCCGCCTGCCGTTGCGTACGGCCTCCGCCAGCTCGGGATCGGTGTGGTCGGTGAAGAACTGCCACGGCGTGCGCGCCCCCCACTCCTCGCCCATGAACAGCATCGGCGTGAACGGCCCCGTCAGCACCAGGGCCGCCGCGCACGCCTGGAGGCCGGGGGAGAGGGAGGCGGCGAGCCGGTCGCCGAGGGCCCGGTTGCCGATCTGGTCGTGGGTCTGGGCGTACCCGACGAAGCGGTGGGCCGGGGAGCGGGACACGTCGACCGGGCGGCCGTGGGTGCGGCCCCGGAAGCTGGAGTAGGTCCCGTTGTGGAAGAACGCTGAGGTCACCGTCTTGGCCAGGGCGGCCAGCGGAGCCCGGGCGAAGTCCGCGTAGTAGCCCTGGGACTCCCCGGTGAGCGCGGTGTGCAGGGCGTGGTGGAAGTCGTCGTTCCACTGGGCGTGCAGCCCGAGGCCGCCCGCCGGACGCGGAGTCGTGGTGCGCGGGTCGCACAGATCGGACTCCGCGATCAGGCCCAGCGGCCGCCCCAGCTCCACCGCCAGCGCGTCGACCGCCGTCGACAGTTCCTCCAGGAAGGTGAGCGCCCGGGTGTCGGCGAGCGCGTGCACCGCGTCGAGCCGCAGCCCGTCGAGCCGGTAGTCCCGCAGCCAGGCCAGCGCGCTGCCCAGCAGGAACGCCCGCACCTCGTCCGAGCCCGGGGCGTCCAGATTGACCGCCGCGCCCCACGGGGTGTGGTGGGTTTCGGTGAAGTACGGGCCGAAGGCGGGCAGGTAGTTGCCGGACGGGCCCAGGTGGTTGTGCACCACGTCCAGGACCACCCCGAGCCCCAGCCCGTGCGCCGTGTCGACAAAGCGCTTCAGCCCCTCGGGGCCGCCGTACGGCTCGTGCACCGCCCACAGCGAGACGCCCTCGTACCCCCACCCGTTGACGCCGGGGAACGGGCAGACCGGCATCAGCGACACATGGGTGACGCCCAGCTCCGCCAGATGGCCCAGCCGGGCCGCCGCCGCGTCGAAGGTGCCCTCCCGGGTGTACGTCCCCACGTGCAGCTCGTACAGGACGGCCCGGGTCAGCCGCCGCCCCGCCCAGTCGTCGCGCCAGGCGTACGCCCCCTGGTCGACGACCGCGCTCGGCCCGTCCGGCCCGCTCGGCTGACGACGCGAACGCGGATCCGGCAACAGCGGCCCGTCGTCCACCCGGAACCCGTAACGGTCCCCGTCCGCCGCCTCGGCCTCGGCGCTCCACCAGCCCTCCCGCAGCGGATCGCGCTCCATCGGGCACCGGACCTCGGCCGCCTCCAGCACGACCGAGTCCGCCTCGGGGGCCCACACCTCGAACTGCATCCAGCACTCCTCGTCCGTAACGGATCGACAGGTCGACAGGTCGACCGGTGGCCGTGCCGCCCGGGTCGGGCCCCGGGGATCGGCGCACCACGCACCCGCGCACTCGCGACCGCACGACCACGACCGCACAACCATGACCGCGCACCCGCGACCGCGCACCCCTAGAACCGGCCCGTCACCGGCCATTAAGGTCTGGTCCTGATCACTGCCCGGCCGTCTTCCCGCTCATACAGGTTCCGCCCATACGTACGGCTGCTGGAGGCCGAGATGCCCGTACCGATGTTCCCGCCCGGCTTCCTCTGGGGAGCCTCCGCCTCCGCCTTCCAGACCGAGGGGGCGGTGGACACGGACGGCAAGGGCCCCTCGGGCTGGGACGCCTTCGCCGCCCGGCCCGGCCGGATCAAGGACGGCGCCGACACCACCCGGGCCACCGGCTTCCACGCCCGCTACCGCGAGGACGTCGCCCTGCTCGCCGGCCTCGGCGCCGACGCCTTCCGGTTCTCCGTCAGCTGGCCCCGCGTGGTCCCCGGCGGCAGCGGAGCCGTCAACGCGGACGGGCTCGACTTCTACGACCGGCTCGTCGACGAGTTGTGCGCCCACGGCGTCACCCCCGCCCCGACCCTCTACCACTGGGACACCCCGCTCCCGCTGGAGGAGGCGGGCGGCTGGCTCGACCGGGACACCGCGTACCGCTTCGCGGAGTACGCGGGGATCGTCGCGGAACGCCTCGCGGACCGGGTCCCGATGTGGATCACCATCAACGAACCCGCCGAAGTCACCCTCCTGGGTTACGCGCTGGGCGAGCACGCCCCCGGCCGCACGCTCCTCTTCGACGCCCTGCCCGCCGCCCACCACCAGCTCCTCGCCCACGGGCTCGCCGTCCGCGCCCTGCGCGCGGCGGGCGCCGACAACATCGGCGTCGCCCTCTCGCACGCCCCGGTGTGGACGGCCGGCGACTCGGACGAGGACCGTCTCGGCGCGGAGCTGTACGACACGCTCACCAACTGGCTCTTCGCGGACCCCGTCCTCACCGGCCGCTACCCGGACGAGAACATCGCCGCCCTGATGCCGGGGCCGGTCGCGGACGACCTCAAGGTCATCTCCGCTCCGCTCGACTGGTACGGCGTCAACTACTACAACCCGACCCTGGTCGGAGCACCCAGGCCGGAGGCCCTGGAGACCTTCTCCGGCTTCACGATGCCCGCCGGACTCCCCTTCGGGATACGCGAGATCGAGGGGTACGAGAAGACCGGCTTCGGCTGGCCCGTGGTCCCCGAGGGGCTGACCGAGATCCTCACCCTGCTGCACCGCCGCTACGGCGACCGGCTGCCCCCGCTCCACATCACCGAGAACGGCTGCGCCCTGGACGAACCCCTCGCCGACGACCGCCGGATCGCCTACCTGGAGGGCCATCTCACCGCCCTGCGCGCGGCGATGGACGCCGGGGTCGACGTACGCGGCTACTTCACCTGGTCGCTCACGGACAACGTCGAGTGGACGGAGGGAGCCTCCCAGCGGTTCGGCCTCGTCCACATCGACTACGAGACCCTCACCCGTACGCCGAAGGCTTCGTACGCCTGGTATCGCGACCTGATCCACGCCCAGAAACACCAGCGGGAACAGCCGCAGGAGCAGCCGAAGCGCAACGAACCGGCCGAGGGGGCCGCCGAGGGGGCGGCCAAGCGCGTGTCCGGCGGGTGACGCCTGCTCCCGCGAGGGTCGTGCGACGGCACGAAGCGGCCCGAAGCGGGAGCGACGCGGGAGCGACGCAGGTCAGCACGGGAGGAAACACGGCCTCATCTGGACACCCCGGGCCCCTCGGACCGACAATCGGCGGTGTGACGTCCTCCTTCGAGTCCCACACGCATCCCGCGCGGCTGTCGGACGCCCAGCGCGACCGTGTCCTCGGCGTGCTCAGAGAGGGTGCCGCACAGGGCAAGCTGTCGCACGACACCTTCATGCGGCGGATGGAGCTCGTCCTCGTCGCCCGCCGCCCCGAGGACCTGGCGGCCCTCACCTCCGACCTGGACAGCGGCAACGGCTGGTCGCAGGGGCTGGTCCGGGCGGTCGGCGGGATATCCGCCTTCCCGGGACGGCTGCGCCGGGCCTGGCAGACCGAACGGCTCCCGAAGCTGCTGCTGCCCGCGCCGAGTCCGTATCCGCTGCTCATCGGCCGGGACCCGGGCAACGGACTGCGTCTCAACCACGAGACGGTCTCCCGGCTGCACGCCGAACTCACCGTGCAGGGCGGCCGCTGGGTGCTGCGCGACCTCGGCTCCACCAACGGCACCTGCGTCAACGGCCAGCGGCTCGTCGGCTCGATCCCGGTGCGCGACGGGGACCAGGTGAGCTTCGGACGGATGAGCTTCCGCCTGACCGCCCCGGCCGTGAGCCCGCCACCGGGCGTGAGCCCGCTACCGGGCGTGAGCCCGCTACCGGGCGTGAGCCCGCCACCGGGCGTGAGCCCACCGGCCCTGCGCCCACCGGCCGCGAGCCCGCCGCCGTCCCAGGGCCCGCGGCCGTCGCTCGGCCCACCGGCCGGGAGCCCGCCGCCTCTGGGGCCGCCGCCGGCCTGAGTCCGTACCGCTGCCCTGAGTCCGTACCGCCGCCCCGGTCTCGCGCGCGTCCGCCCGATCTCCCGGTCCCCGCTCACGCCCCCGGCCCGACCCCCGGGCTCAGCGCTGCTGGTGCAGACCGCGCCCGGCCAGCGTGAGGAAAGCCTCGCCGACCGCCTCGGAGAGCGTCGGGTGGGCGTGGACGTGCTGGGCCACGTCGGCGGGCTCCGCGTCCCAGCCCACGACGAGCTGGCTCTCCGCGATCATCTCCGAGACGTGCGGGCCGACCAGATGCACGCCCAGGACCCGGCCCGCCCGCTCGGCCACCACCTTCACCAGGCCGCCCCTGCCGTGCACCATGCCCTTCGCGACGGCCGTCAGCGGCAGGGAGTTGACCACCACGTCGTGTCCGGCGTCCCGGGCCTGAGCCTCCGTCAGGCCCACCGCCGCGGTCTGCGGTGAGGAGTACGTGACCCGGGGGACGGTCGCGTAATCGATCGGGCGGGTGCGCAGCCCGGCCAGCGTCTCCGCCACCAGCAGCCCTTCGGCGAAGGAGGCGTGGGCCAGTCCCGGGGAGGGCGGCGGCAGCAGGTCGCCCACCACGTGGACGCCCTGGGCCGCCGTCTGAAGCCGCGACCAGTCGGCGGGCGCCACATGGCCCCGCCCGTCCGTGGTCAGCCCCGCCGCCGCCAGCCCCAGGCCGTCCGTCACCGGCTCCCGGCCGACCGCGACCAGCAGCCGTTCGGCCGCCACCGTGACCGTCTCGCCCCGCGCGGTCCGCACGACGGCCCGCACGCCCTCGTCGACCACCGCCGTCTCCAGCAGCCGGGCTCCCGTCTCCACCCGGACGCCGCGCTTCTTCAGCCCCCGCGTCAGATGCCGCGACACCTCCGCGTCCTCCAGCGGGACGAGCCGGTCGGCCGCCTCCACCAACGTCACGTCCGCGCCCATCGACCGGTGGAACGAGGCGTACTCCACGCCGATCGCCCCGCCGCCGACCACCACGACGGAGCCGGGCAGCCCCGGCGCGAACAGCGCGTCGTCGCTCGTCACCACCCGCCGCCCGGTCCTACCCGCCCCGCCCCCTCACCCCCGCCCCGCCCTCCGCAGCAGTGCCACCGGCCACTGGGCGAACAGCTCGCCCGCGGGCACCGCACCGCCCGTGAACTCCCGGCCCGGCGCGGGCGACAGGACGTCCCGCCACGGGCCCCCGTCCGGCAGCTCCAGCACCGTGTCCCGCCAGCCGCCGCCCTCCGCGAGCCGCAGCGACAGCCGGGTCACCGCCGTGACCACCTCGCCCGACCCGCCCGACCGGCCGAACGCCACCAGATGCCCGGCCGCCGGACCCCGCGCGACCAGCGGTGCGTACGTCCCCGACTCCCCGAACACCTCCGGCAGCTCCCGCCGCAGCCCCAGCGCCGCCGCCGTCAGCGCCCGCTTGCCCGCCGGCTCCTCGGGGCCCTCCGGCCGCCGGAACGGACGGCGGTTGTCCGGATCGACCAGCGCCAGGTACTCGCTCTCCGTGCCCTGGTACAGATCCGGCACCCCCGGCATGGTCAGCTGCACCAGCGCCGCCCCCAGCACATTGGCCCGCACATGCGGGGTGAGCGCGTCCGAGAAGGCCGCCACCAGCCTCCGGGCCGTCCCCGAGCCGCTGCCCGGGCCGGCCGCCACGAAGTCCGCCACCGCCCTCTCGTACGCCGCGTCCGGCTCCGTCCAACTGGTGAAGAGCCCCGCCTCCCGCACCGCCTTGAGCAGCGCGGGCTCCAGCCGGGCCCCCAGCTCGTCGGCGGGCAGCGGCGCGCAGCCGTAGCCCGACTGCCACGCCTGCCAGGCCAGTTGCGGGTCGGGGGCCGCGACGGCCGTGGCGGCCGTCAGCTCCGCCACCAGCGCCGCCCACCGCTCCGGGCACTCCGACAGCACCGCGATCCGGGCCCGGACGTCCGCGCTGCGCTTGGTGTCGTGCGTGGTCAGGACCGTCCCCGAGGCGGGCCAGTCGCGGGCGATCCTGGCGGCGAAGGCGTGGAACGCCTCCGGCGTCACCCCGGGCCGCCCGGGGTCGCCGCCCACCTCGGTCGCCGAGATCAGCGGCACATACCGGTAGAACGCGGTGTCCTCCACCGACTTGGCGTGCAGCGCGGACGCCGTCTGGGCGAACCGGGCGCAGAAGGCCGCCCGTTCCTCCCCGCCGCCCAGCCGCCCCAGCGCCAGATCCCGTACGACGTCGACGGCCGCCGCCTCCTCCGGCACGGAGAACACCGCCTTCGCGTCCCGTACGGCGTCGTCCGGCAGGGTCTCCTCCGCGATCCGGGTCGGCGTCCCGCCCGCCGTGACGTACGGCCGGTAGACCGGGACCCGTACCAGCAGCTCCCGGATCGCCGTCCGCAGGGCCCAGGGGGCGTGGTCGCGCAGGGCGGGGTCCCCGGCGCAGACCGCCGTCGCCAGGCGGGTCAGCCAGGCGGTCTCGGCGGCCAGTTCATGGGTGGCGACCCGGTACGCGGCCCGGCGGACGGTCGCCTTCCAGTAGCCGCCCCGGTCGCCGGGCGGGTCCGCGAACTCCCGGTAGCGGCCCAGCAGCTCCGCCGCGCCCGCCGGATCCGTGAACAGCCCGTCGATCCGGTGCAGCGCGTCGTACCCCGTCGTGCCGGCGACCGCCCAGTCGGCCGGGAGGTGCTCGTCGCCGGTGAGGATCTTCTCCACGACCGTCCACCGGCCGCCGGTGGCCCCGTTCAGCCGCTCCAGATAGGCGGCGGGGGCGGCGAGGCCGTCCGGGTGGTCGATGCGCAGCCCGTCGAGCACCCCGTCGCGGAGCAGTTCCAGGACCTTGCCGTGGGTGGCGTCGAAGACCTCGGGGTGCTCGACGCGGACCCCGATCAGCTCGGAGACGGTGAAGAAGCGCCGGTAGTTCAGCTCGGTGCGGGCCAGCCGCCACCAGGCGAGCCGGTAGTGCTGGGCGTCCAGCAGTTCCGGAAGCGGAAGGCCCGCCGTGCCCGCCCGCAGCGGGAACTCCTGCTCCCCGTAGCGCAGCACCTCCCCGGCCACGTCCACGGCGAAGGCGTCCAGCTCCTCGCCGAGCGGACCCGCGAGGACCGGGAGGAGCACCTTGTCGCCGCCCGCCGCCCAGTCGATGTCGAACCAGCGGGCGAACGGGGAGGCCCGGCCCTCGCGCAGCACCTCCCAGAGCTGCCGGTTGTGCCGGGGCACGGCGGCCATGTGGTTGGGCACGATGTCGAGGACCAGCCCGAGTCCGTGCTCCCGGGCCGTCGCGGCGAGGCTCCGCAGCCCCTCCTCACCGCCGAGCTCCTCCCGTACGCGGCTGTGGTCGACCACGTCGTAGCCGTGCCGGGAGCCGGGGACCGCCTCCAGGACGGGCGAGAGGTGCAGATGGGAGACGCCGAGCGCGGCCAGGTAGGGCACCGCCTTCTCGGCCGCCGGGAAGGGGAAGTCGGGCTGGAGCTGAAGCCGGTACGTGGCGGTGGGCGTCATGCAGTTCTACGTACCCCGCCCGGGGCGACCTGTGTCACCCCGGGCGGAACGCTCACCCTCGCCGAACCTGTGGGCAGGGCTTTACGCGGAACACTTCGGCACGCTGTCAGCCCGGCCGCTTCAGCACGGTCAGGCTGCGCCCGATCAGCGTCACCTGTTCGCCCTCGGCCACCTTCGGCCCCGAACCGGGCGGCACCCCCTCGGCGAGTGCGGTGTCCACGACGACCTGCCACTGCTCCCCGTGATCCACCGGGACGGCGAACTCCAGCGTCTCGGCGCTCGCGTTGAACATCAGCAGGAAGGAGTCGTCGCTGATGCGCTCCCCGCGCGGCCCCGGCTCGGAGATCGCCTGACCGTTCAGGAACACCGTCATCGCCTTGGCGTGGGCCGCCTGCCAGTCCTGCTGCGTCATCTCCTCGCCCTCGGGGGTGAACCAGGCGATGTCCGAGAGCTCGTCGTGCGTGCCCTCCACCGGCCGCCCGTGGAAGAAGCGGCGACGCCGGAAGACCGGGTGGTCGCGGCGCAGCCACACCATGGACCGGGTGAACTCCAGCAGGTTCCGGCGGAACTCGTCGTCCGGGGCGTCCGGATCGGGCCAGTGGATCCAGGACAGCTCGTTGTCCTGGCAGTAGGCGTTGTTGTTGCCCTTCTGCGTCCGGGCGAACTCGTCCCCGTGGCTCAGCATCGGCACGCCCTGCGACAGCATCAGCGTGGCGATGAAGTTGCGCATCTGCCGGGCCCGCAGTTCCAGGACGTCCGGATCGTCGGTCTCTCCCTCCGCACCGCAGTTCCAGGACCGGTTGTGGCTCTCGCCGTCCCGGTTGCCCTCGCCGTTGGCGTCGTTGCGCTTGTCGTTGTACGAGACCATGTCGTGCAGCGTGAAGCCGTCGTGGCAGGTGGTGAAGTTGATCGAGGCGAGCGGGCGGCGCCCGTCGTCCTGGTAGAGGTCGGACGAGCCCGTGAGCCGCCCGGCGAACTCCGCCAGGGTGCGCGGCTCGCCCCGCCACAGGTCGCGGACCGTGTCGCGGTACTTGCCGTTCCACTCGGTCCACAGCGGCGGGAAGTTCCCCACCTGGTAGCCGCCCTCGCCCACGTCCCACGGCTCCGCGATCAGCTTCACCTGGCTGACCACCGGGTCCTGCTGCACCAGGTCGAAGAAGGACGAGAGCCGGTCCACCTCGTGGAACTGCCGGGCGAGCGTCGCCGCCAGGTCGAAGCGGAAGCCGTCGACGTGCATCTCGGTCACCCAGTACCGCAGCGAGTCCATGATCATCTGGAGCACGTGCGGCGACCGCATGAGCAGGGAGTTCCCGGTGCCCGTGGTGTCCATGTAGTAGCGCTGATCGTCGGTCAGACGGTAGTAGGAGGCGTTGTCGAGGCCGCGGAAGGAGAGCGTCGGCCCGAGGTGGTTACCCTCGGCCGTGTGGTTGTAGACCACGTCGAGGATGACCTCGATGCCCGCCTGGTGCAGCGCCTTCACCGCCTGCTTGAACTCCAGCACCTGCTCCCCGCGCTGGCCCCAGGAGGCGTACGCGTTGTGCGGGGCGAAGAAGCCGATGGTGTTGTAGCCCCAGTAGTTGGCGAGCCCCATGTCCGCGAGGCGGTGGTCCTGGACGAACTGGTGGACGGGCATCAGCTCGATCGCGGTGACGCCCAGTTCGGTGAGGTGGGCGATCACCTCCGGGTGCGCCAGGCCCGCGTACGTACCGCGCAGCTCGGGCGGGAGCCCCGGATGGAGCATCGTCAGGCCCTTCACATGGGCCTCGTAGATCACGGTGCGGTGGTAGTCCGTACGGGGGCGTCGGTCGTCGCCCCAGTCGAAGTACGGGTTGACCACGACCGAGCTCATCGTGTGCGGGGCCGAGTCGAGGTCGTTGCGGGCGTCCGGCTTCCCGAAGGGGTAGCCGTACACCGCCTCGCCCCACTCGATCTCCCCGGCGACCGCGCGGGCGTAGGGGTCGAGCAGCAGCTTGGCGGAGTTGCACCGCTGCCCGTTCTGGGGTTCGTAGGGTCCGTGCACCCTAAAGCCGTACCGCTGACCCGGCATCACCCCGGGCAGATAGGCATGGCGCACGAAGGCATCGGTTTCGCGGAGCTCCACCGCCGTTTCTGAACCGTCGTCGTGCAAGAGGCACAACTCGATCCGGTGGGCGGCCTCGGAGAAGACCGCGAAGTTGGTACCGGCGCCGTCGTACGTGGCGCCGAGGGGATAAGCGTGTCCCGGCCAGACCTGCATAGACAGAACTCTTCCACTTCTGATCCGGGTGCGGTGGCTTTCCTCGGCCCGTCACCCCCCGAATACTCCCCGAAAGTGGGGCGCGCACCTAGGAGGTCGCGCGGTGCGGCCGGGTCCCGTCGCCCGCTCCCCGCCCGCACCGGTCAACTTCGGACACCGTGACCCCGCCCTGGACGCGCATCCGGAACGCCCCGCCCGGCCGGCGTCCGGATCACGGCCCCGGCCGGGGTGTCCAATCACTATGAATCGGCTCACTCCACCCGATCTCACCGCAAGGAACAGGACGTCGGCACAGCGGAGTTGAGAAAGCAGCCTGACCATCGGGCTGCACCGGATCGCGCTCCCGGAGTACCCTTCCTTGATCGTTGGGTGGGGGAGTGGAAGGCGGTACGCGGGTGAGCTCGGGAGGGTTCGAGCTACCCCCAGGTGACGCAGGTCACGAGGGGGAATCGACCGATGCGCCGCCCGGGGCGGTGTCCCTGGCGCAGCCCATGGAGATCGGCGCCGAGCTGGACTGGGGCTCCGAGGCGTGGAGCGAGGTGCGCACCCGCGCCCAGCGGGCCGGGCGCGCCTACATCTGGCTGAATCTGGTCGAACAGCGACTCCGTGCCGTGGTCGCCGCCGTGCTCCGGCCGATCTACGAACCGGTGCACGGCGAGGACTGGGTGGTGGCCGCGGCCGGACCCGCCGGGCAGGAGTGGGTGCAGCGCGCCGTCGCCGTACGCGAGGTCTCGCGCCGCAAGGGCTATCTGCTGGACCCGGCCGACGACAACGTCCTCAGTTTCCTCACGCTGCCGCAGCTGCGCGAGCTGATGGTCCAGCACTGGCCCTGTTTCGAGCCCTACTTCGACGACCGCCGGGACGTCGAGCTGGCTCTCGACGAGCTGGAGGTGGCCCGCAACGTCGTCTCCCGCAACCGTGCGCTGAACGAGGCGGTGCTCGCCCAGGCGGAGCGGGCCTCGGCCCGCCTGCTGGACATCCTGGGCAGCGGGGCGGGGGTGCCGTCCGCCGACCGGCTGCCGGTGGACGCGGTGGAGGAGCTGGTCGGCGACCGGTACGCGGACGTGGTCTCCGTCCACCCCGACCGGGTCCGGCTCCAGCGCCAGCTGCCCGCCGAGGACCTGTTCGGCGGGGCGCGGCGGCTGGACGCCATCGGCATAGGGCTCAACCTGCTCGTGCAGAACTTCTCCGGCCGCCGGCTGGTCCGGCTCGCCGAGTCGGGCTGCCGGGTCCGGCTGCTCTTCATCAACCCGGCCAGCAGCGCGGTGAAGCGCCGGGAGCGGGAACTGGGCTTCAAGAAGGGCGAGCTGAGCCGCTCGGTGGAGATGAACATCCTCCATATGCGCCGGGTCCGCTCCAAGCTCCGCGATCCGGGCGCCTTCGAGATCCAGGTCTTCGACGAGACCCCGCGCTTCACCGCGTACCTGGTCGACGGCGACGGGGCGGACGCGGTGGGCGTCGTCCAGCCCTATCTGCGGCGGGCCCGGGGCATGGAAGCGCCGGTGCTGGTGCTGCGCGGCGGCGGGCGGCGCACGGTGGTGCGGGCCGGGCAGGACAGCGAGCACGGCCTCTTCGAGACCTACCGCGAGGAGTTCGAGTCGGTCTGGACGGACTCGCGGCCGGTCTCCTGAGGGGCGCGCTCTCCGGCCCGGCGTCCTGAGGGGGCCGGGGCTCCCGGCCTCCAGCGGTCCGCCGCCTCCTTCACGGTCCGGCCCCGCCGCCTCCTTCGCGTACTCACTCCGCCGCCTTCTGACGGGCTGTACGGCACCGGGTGCGCCGGGCACTGTCAGTGGCTCGTGGGAAGGTGGTCAGCAGTTGGGGGAAAGCACCACGAAGGAGGCATCGGGATGAGCTGGCACCGGGGAACACTGGTCGGCTTCGACCTGGAGACGACGGGCACCGACGTCGAGACCGACCGCATCGTCACCGCCGCGCTCGTCCGGCTGGAGCCGGACGGGACGGTCGCCGAGCAGCGGACCTGGCTGCTCGACCCGGGAGTGGCGATACCCGAACAGGCGTCGGCCATCCACGGGATCGGCACCGACCACGCCCGCAAGCACGGCGCACGGGCCGCCTCCGCCGTCGAGGAGATCGCCCACGCGGTCGCCGAGGTGCTGCGATCCGGGGTCCCGCTGGTGGTGATGAACGCGCGCTACGACCTCTCGCTCCTGGACCGCGAGTGCCGCCGGTACGGGCTGCCGTCCGTCGACGAGCGGATCGGCGGCGTGCCCTCGCCCGTCATCGACCCCCTGGTGATCGACAAACACGTCGACAAGTACCGCAAGGGCAGGCGCGCGCTCCAAGCCCTGTGCGAGCACTACGGCGTGACCCTCGACGACGCCCACGACGCGACGGCGGACGCCGTGGCCGCCGTGCGCGTGGTCCGGCGGATGGGCGAGCGCCACCGGCCGGTCGGCACCCTGCCCCCGTCCGAGCTGCACGCCCTCCAGGTCCGGGCCGCCGCCGAGCAGTCCGCCTCGCTCCAGTCCTATCTGCGTCGCACCGCGAATCCGACAGCGGTGGTCGAGCAGGCGTGGCCGGTGATCCCGCGGAGCGGGTGACCGGCCGGGGGCCGCGGGAAGGTCCTGTGTCAGCTCGCGGCGGGGGAAGCGGTCTCGTCGGCCTTGATGTCGAAGTTGATCTCGCCTCTCCTGACCGAGGTGACGGTGACCGTCACGCCCAGGGTGCTGCCGTCGTTCGCCGTGAGCGTGCAGCGGGTGGTGGTGCCGGTCTTCCCGACGAGGTCCTCGGGGCAGGCGACGTCCGGCGTCGGCTGCCCCGTCGTGTCGGCGAGCTTCTGGGCGACGGTGGTGGCCAGCTTGTCCGAGGAGAGCTTCGGCTCGGAGTTCCCCACGGTGACCGAGCCCGAGCAGCCCACGATCAACAGGGCGGCGGCCACGGCCGAGAGGCTCCAGACGGCCGCGGAGGGGCGGGATATGGGCATGGGCGGGCTCCATGTGAGGTGATCGGGATGGGGAGGGGGTGGGAAGTCGCCGGAAGCATACGCGGGGGCTCACTCCGGCCCTTCACCCGGCAATGCGCCTCAGAACGGATACCACCGCACCTCGGGGTCGCCGTCGCGCAGGGACGCCACCCTGCGGCGGAACTCGGTGAGCGCCTTGGGGTTGCCGGGGGCGTGCTGGGAGACCCACGCGCAGCTCGCCGTCTCCCGTGCTCCGCGCAGGACCGCGCAGCCGTCCCACTCCCGTACGTCCCAGCCGTACGCGTCGGTGAAGGCGTCGTAGGAGGCGGCGGGCAGACCGTAGCGGTCGCGGGAGAGGGCGAGGACGACCAGGTCGTGTTCCCGCAGGTCGGCGGAGAAGGTCTCCAGGTCGACCAGGACCGGGCCCTCGGGCCCGATGTGGACGTTGCGGGGGAGTGCGTCGCCGTGGATCGGGCCGGGAGGCAGATGCGGGGTCAGTGCGGCGGCCGCCGCCGCGAAGCCGTCGCGGCGTTCGCGGAGGTAGTCGGCGTCGGCCGGGTCGATCGTGTCGCCCGCCAGGGTCAGCCAGCGCTCCACCCCGCCGAGCAGTTCGCGGCGCGGCAGCGTGAAGTCCCCGGGCGCGGGCAGCGCGTGGATCCGGGAGAGCAGGGGCGCGAGGTCGCGCGGTTCGGCGGGGCGTACGGGGGCGGGCAGCCGGCGCCACAGCGTCACCGGGTGGCCCTCGACCAGGCGTACGCGGTGTTCGGCGGCCCGGACGGCCGGGACGCCCGACGCGGCGAGCCAGCCGGCGACGGCCACCTCCCGTTCGGCCCGGGCCGCCAGCTCCGGGTGGCCGGTGGCGTCCCGGCCGACCTTGACCACCAGATCGCCGGCCGCGAAGACCGCGTTCTCGCCCAGCGCGAGCAGGTCCGGCACGCCGGAGATCCCGGCGGCGGACAGCACCTCACGCGCACGCTTCTCGTCCATGGGTGCGATTTTCGCATCCGCGCAGGCCACCTTGACGAACCGACGACCCGTCAGCACGATGGCGGAGGCCGACCGGGCGGCCAGAACGGGATGAAAGTTCCCTCAAGGGCGAAGGGGTCCTATTCGTGACATCGGTGACCGCGAAGAAGCGGTCCGGGCCGGACGGCGCGGCGAGCGGACCGCCCGGAGGGCGCGGGCGGCGCGGCGGTCGCGGCGCGGCGGGGGCCGGCGGGCGCTCACGGCCCGGGACGGCGGCCCGGGACCGGGCCGCCTGGTTCCTGGTCCTGCCCGCCCTCCTGCCGATCCTGATCCTGAGCGTCGGGCCGCTCCTCTACGGCATCGCGCTCGCGTTCACCGACGCGCAGTCCGGCCGCACCCGCTCCACCCAGTGGATCGGGGCCCTCAACTTCCAGGACCTGCTGCACGACACCCTGTTCTGGGACTCGTTCCGGATCGGGCTGGTCTGGGCGGTCGGCGTCACCGTCCCGCAGTTCCTCCTGGCCCTCGGCCTCGCCCTCCTGCTCAACCAGCGGCTGCGGATGCGCTGGCTGGCCCGGGCGCTGGCGATCATCCCGTGGGCGATGCCCGAGGTCGTCGTCGGCATCATGTGGCGGCTGGTCTACAACCCGGACGCGGGCATCCTCAACGAGACCATCCGCGACCTCGGCCTCGGCGACGGCCGCGACTGGCTGACCGGCCTCGCCACCGCGCTGCCCGCCGTGATCCTGGTCGGCATCTGGGCGGGCATGCCCCAGACCACCGTGGCCCTGCTCGCCGGACTCCAGAACACCCCGCACGAACTGCACGAGGCGGCGGCCCTGGACGGGGCGGGGGCCTGGCGCCGGTTCCGTACGGTCACCTGGCCCGCCATCAAGCCCATCGCGCTCGCCATCACCGCGCTCAACCTTATCTGGAACTTCAACTCGTTCGCCCTGGTCTACGTCCTGACCAGCGGCGGGCCCGGCGGCAGGACCCGGCTGCCGATGCTCTTCGCGTACGAGGAAGCCTTCCGCTACGGGCAGTTCGGCTACGCCGCCGCGATGGGCTGCGTGATGGTCGCGGTGATCTCCGTGATCCTCGCGTTCTATCTCGTCGGCCGGATCAGGGGAGGCGAGGACCGATGAGCAATCCGGGGAGGGGGCGAGGACCGATGAGCGTCTCCCGGAGGGGGCGAGGACCGATGAGCGATCCCGGGAGGGGGCCAGGACCGATGACCGTCTCCCGCAGGAGGCGGGACGCGATGAGCGTTCCCGGGAGAGGCGGGCCACGATGAGTCTGCCCACCAGCAGGGCCGCGCGCACCGGACAGTACCTCGCGCTCCTGGCGTATCTGGTGTTCCTGGCCTTCCCGTTCCTGTGGCTGCTCTCCACCGCCTTCAAGCCCGCCCGTGAACTGGGCTCGCTGCAC
Source organism: Streptomyces sp. cmx-18-6 (assembly GCF_046548915.1). NCBI lineage: Bacteria > Bacillati > Actinomycetota > Actinomycetes > Kitasatosporales > Streptomycetaceae > Streptomyces > Streptomyces sp. cmx-18-6. Next base: position 294,705 of record NZ_JAEBEP010000005.1, read on the forward strand.
CCCACCTGGATCCCCGAGCAGCCCACCCTGGACAACTTCCGCCAGGCGTTCGACGAACAGCCGCTGTTGCAGGCCGCGGCCAACTCGCTGACCGCCGCGCTCTCCGCCGCTCTGATCGCCGTCGTCATCGCGACGCCGATGGCCTACGTCATGGCCCGCACCCGGGGACGCCTCGCCGCCGCGGCGACCGGCTGGGTCGTGGTCAGCCAGGCGTTCCCGTTCGTCCTGGTGATCATTCCGCTCTTCCTGGTGCTGAAGAACCTGCATCTGATCAACACCCTGTGGGGGCTGATCCTGGTGTACGTCGTCTGGTCGCTGCCCTTCGCGCTGTGGATGCTCGCCGGTTACGTACGCGCCGTGCCGGCCGAGCTGGAGGAAGCGGCGGCCGTCGACGGGGCGGGCCGGGTGCGGACCCTCGTCTCGGTCGTCGCCCCGCTGCTCGCCCCCGGGATCGTCGCCACCGCCCTCTTCGCGTTCATCACCGCATGGAACGAGTTCTTCTTCGCGCTCGTCCTGCTCAAGACCCCGGAGAAGCAGACCTTGCCGGTCGTCCTCACCCACTTCCTCGGCGCGGAGGGCGTGGCCGACCTCGGGCCGCTGGCCGCCGCGGCCTTCCTCGCGACCCTGCCCTCCCTCGTCCTCTTCGCCTTCATCCAGCGGCGGATCACCGGCGGGATGACAGCCGGGGCGGTGAGGGGCTGATGCGCGCCCTGACCCGGCGGGCCGCCGCTGCCGCCACCGTCCTGGCCCTGCTGCTCACCGGCTGCTCCGGCGACCGCGACGACGGGAGGGACGCGGACGGCACGATCCGGCTCAGGTTCCAGTCGCTCGCCTGGCAGAAGGAGTCCGTCGACGCCAACAAGCAGCTGGTGAAGGAGTGGAACGCCGCCCACCCCGACGTACAGGTGGACTACGTCCAGGGCAGTTGGGACAACGTCCACGACCAGCTGCTCACCTCCTTCGAGGGCGGCGAGGCGCCCGACGTCATCCACGACGCCTCCGACGACCTCGCCGACTTCGCGTACGGCGGCTACCTCGCCGACCTGCGCCCCCTCCTCCCGGACCGGCTGAAGGCCGACATCCCCGCCCGGTCCTGGAGCACCGCCACCTTCGACGGCGGGATCTACGGAGTCCCCTTCCTCCAGGAACCCCGGGTCCTGATCGCCAACAGCAAGCTCCTGAGGGCGTCGGGCGTGCGGATCCCCACCCCGGAGCGCCCCTGGAGCTGGACGGAGTTCCGCGAGGCCGCGAAGAGGCTCACGGGCAAGGGCCGCTACGGGGTCGCCTGGCCGCTCAAGGAACCGGTCTCCGTCACCCTCAACCTGGGCCTGTCCGGCGGCGGGCGGCTCTTCCACCGCGACGCCGACGGCAAGACGGAGCTGCGCTTCGAGGCGGGCGACCGGGTGGTGACCGGCACCATCCACGACCAGGTCAACACCGACCGCAGCGCGGCCCGCACGGCGCTGGGGATGGGCGGCTCGGACAGCCTGCCCGGCTTCTTCGGCGGGCGGTACGCCATGCTCCCGCTCGGGTTCGCCTACCGCCAGCAGGTCGTCGAGCAGGCCCCGGAGGGATTCGAGTGGACGGTCCTGCCCGCCCCGGCGGGCAGCGGGGGACTGGCCCAGGGGGTCAGCCCGCAGACCCTCTCGGTCGCCGAGGACAGCCCGCACAAGAAGGAGGCCGTCGCCTTCATCGACTTCCTGCTGCGCCCGCCGAACATGGTGCGCCTGGCGCGGGGCGACTGGATGCTGCCCACCGGCGCCACCGCCCTCGCCCACCCCTCCCTGCACACGCGGGAGAACGGCTGGGCCACCGGGACGGCGCTCGCCCGTCACCTGCGTCCGGCCCCGGCGCAGACCGTGCGCGGCTACCCCGAGTGGAAGGACAAGGTGGCGACCCCGGCGCTCCAGGAGTTCTACAGCGGTGCGATCGGCATGGACGAGCTGCGTGAACGGCTGGTGGAGGACGGCAACCGGGTCCTGGCCCGCTACCAGCGTTGACGGAGCGCCGAAATAACTAGACGAGACGTGTCGTCTTGTTTATGGTCGAAGGCATGACGGAAACCCCGCGTGCCCACATCGCCATGTTCTCCATCGCCGCCCACGGACATGTGAACCCGAGCCTCGAAGTGATCCGCGAGCTCGTCAGCCGTGGGCACCGAGTCAGTTACGCCATCCCCGCGTCCTTCGCGGACAAGGTCGCGGCCACCGGCGCCGAGCCGGTGATCTACACCTCGACCCTGCCGACCGACGACGACCCCGAAGCCTGGGGCACCGAGATGATCGACAACGTCGAACCCTTCCTCGACGACGCCGTCCAGGCGCTCCCGCGGCTCGCCGCCGCCTTCGAGGGCGACGAACCCGATCTCGTCCTGCACGACATCACCTCCTATCCCGCCCGCGTCCTCGCCCACCGCTGGGGCGTCCCCGCCGTCTCCCTCTGGCCCAACCTGGTGCCCTGGGAGGGGTACGAGAAGGAGGTCGGCGAGCCGATGACCGCCGAGCTGAAACAGACCGAGCGCGGCAGGGCCTACTACGCCCGCTTCGAGAGCTGGCTCGCTGCCAACGGCCTCGGCCATGTCCCCAGCGACGACTTCGTGGCGCGCCCGCGTCGCGGCATCGTCCTGATCCCGGAGGCGCTCCAGCCGAACGCGGACCGGGTGGACCGCGCCACGTACACCTTCGTCGGCGCCTGCCAGGGCGACCGGACCGACCAGGGGGAGTGGGAGCGCCCGGCGGGGGCCGAGAAGGTGCTCCTGGTCTCGCTCGGCTCCTCGTTCACCAAGCAGCCCGCCTTCTACCGGGAGTGCGTCGCGGCCTTCGGCGGCCGGCCCGGCTGGCACGTGGTGCTCCAGATCGGCGCGCACGTCGACCCGGCCGAGCTCGGTGACGTACCGGAGAATGTCGAAGTGCGTTCGTGGGTGCCGCAGTTGGCGGTCTTGAAGCAGGCCGACGCGTTCATCACCCATGCCGGGGCCGGCGGCAGCCAGGAGGGGCTGGCGACCGGGACACCGATGGTGGCGGTACCGCAGGCCGTCGACCAGTTCGGCAACGCCGATATGCTCCAGGCGCTCGGGGTGGCCCGGCATCTGCCCATGGAGGAGGCCGACGCCGCGACGCTGCGCGCGGCCGTGTCCGCCCTGGTCGACGACCCGGAGGTGGCGGAGCGGTCCGCCCGGTTGCGCGAGCGGATGGCGAAGGAGGGCGGCACACCGCGAGCGGCCGATCTCATCGAGGCCGAACTGTCCCTCTGAGCGGATCGGTTGGACTGGTATCCGGACGTTCTCCGCCCCGCCCCGCACCGCCGCACCGGTGGCCGCGCGGGGCGGGGCGTTCGTATGCGCGGTCATGATGGTCGGCGCATCTGCACCTGACTCTGCGTGACTTCACACCACCTGCGGGAGGCTTCACCCTCCTCGTGGACATCTTCACGCACCTTCACGTGTCTTCACGCATGCCTACCTCCGGCCGATCGTGCCGGGGACGGGCCCCGGCCGTGCGGCGCGAGGGGGAGCGGCCGGCCCGGAAGCCTCCCCGAACAGGGAGTTCGCCCCGCACGGACCCGCTCCATCGGCCAAACCACCGGGCTTTGTCACGAACGCGTTGACCAGCGCTGTCCGTTGTGACCGGTCATGGCCGATTTCTTGTTACGAAACCTTGTTGAGTAAGTCACAGCAGCTGGGGGGTCTTGATCTGTGCTCGTCAATCGGTCAGGGTTTCGAGCCAACCCCCGGAGATCTTCCGGCCGAGGGTCAATCCCCCCACAAAGAATGACGAGGAGACCCCTCTCCATGGCCAAGCACCAGCGCCCCACTCGCCGGACCCAGCTGACCGCCGCGATCACCGCCGTGGCCGCCGCAGCCGGAGTCACCCTGTTCGGAACCTCGTTCGCCGGAGCCTCGCCGGCTCCCCTGGGCACGGTCTACGGCGCGGACGCCGAGACCGCCGTGTCCGGCAGCTACATCGTCATGCTGGGCGAGAAGGCGGACAAGTCCAAGCTCGCCGAGGAGTACGGCGGCAAGCTCAACCGCACCTACTCCTCCAGCATCAACGGCTTCTCGGCCAGCGGCCTTTCGGAGACCGAGGCCAAGCGCCTCGCCGCCGACCCGGCCGTCTCCAAGGTGGTGCAGAACAAGAAGTTCAGCATCAACGCCACCCAGGACAACCCGCCGTCGTGGGGCCTGGACCGCGTCGACCAGACCGAGACCGCGGGCGACAACGCGTACACCTACCCCGACTCCGCCGGCGAGGGCGTCACCGCGTACGTCATCGACACCGGAGTCCGCGTCACCCACAGCGACTTCGAGGGCCGGGCCGCCTCGGGCTTCGACGCCGTGGACAACGACGACGACGCCGACGACGGCAACGGACACGGCACCCATGTGGCGGGCACCATCGCCGGAGCCTCGCACGGAGTCGCCAAGAAGGCCAAGATCGTGGGCGTCCGCGTCCTGGACGACAACGGCTCGGGCACCACCGAGCAGGTCATCGCCGGGATCGACTGGGTCACCGCCAACGCGTCCGGCCCCTCCGTCGCCAACATGAGCCTCGGCGGCGGGGCCGACCCGGCTCTCGACGCGGCCGTCCAGAAGGCCATCGCCGCGGGCATCACCTTCGGCGTGGCCGCAGGCAACGAGTCCACGGACGCCGGCAAGGGGTCGCCCGCCCGGGTCCCCGAGGCGATCACCGTCGCCTCCTCCACCGAGGGCGACGAGCAGTCCTCCTTCTCCAACTACGGTTCCATCGTGGACATCTACGCTCCCGGCTCGGACATCACGTCGACCTGGAACGACAGCGACACCGGCACCAACACCATCTCCGGCACGTCCATGGCGACCCCCCACGTCGTCGGCGCGGCCGCCGTCTACCTGGCCGGCCACCAGGACGCCACCCCGCAGGACGTCGCCACGGCGCTCACCGAGGGCGCCACCCCGGACGCCATCTCCAACGCGACCGAGGGCACCGCGAACAAGCTCCTCAAGATCGTCGAGTGACACCCGGCGACGCCGAGTGACGCCGGCGCCGCAGAACGCCGAGTGACACCGGCGCCGTCGAGCAACGCCCGGCCCTGACGGGTCGCCGGGCGGCAGCGCCCCACCGCCGCCGCCCGGCACCGTGCGCACAGCCGCCGCCGCGCCCTCCCCCACGGGGCGCGGCGGCTGCGCGCTCAAGGAAAGATCGTTCTAATGTGTGGGCCCATGACGACGACGTACGCGGCGCTGCTGCGCGGGATCAACGTGAGCGGCCACAAGAAGGTCCCGATGCCGGAACTGCGCACCGTGCTCGGCGAGCTGGGGCACACCCGCATCGCCACCCACCTCCAGAGCGGCAACGCCGTCTTCCAAAGCGACGGCGAGGACGAGGGCGCGCTCGCCGCCGAGCTGGAGCGGGCCCTGCACGAGCGGTTCGGATTCCCCGTCGACTGCATCGTGCGCGGCGGAGACTATCTCGCGGCCGTCGCCGACGCCTGCCCCTACCCCGCCGCCGAACTGGAGGGCAAGCAGCTCCACGTCACCTACTACGACCGGCCCGTCGAGGAGGAACGCTTCGCCTCGCTCGACGCACAGGCGTTCCTGCCGGAAGCCTTCCGGATCGGTGACCGCTGCCTCTATCTGTACGCTCCCGAAGGACTCGGCCGCTCCAAGCTGGCCGAGGCACTGGCGCGCCCGCGCCTGTCCAAGGGCCTCACCGCCACCACCCGTAACTGGAACACCGTGGCCAAACTTGTGGAGATGACACGTGTCTGAACCGTCGCCCGCCGTGGCCGCAGCCATCGAAGGCGAACTCCGCCTGCTGGACCCGGAGGTACGCGTCTCCGCGGACCTCCTCGCCTCCCTGCTGCACCCCGGGTTCCGGGAGATCGGCACCAGCGGACGGCTCTGGACCCGGGAGACGATCATCGCGGCGTTCACCGCCGCCGACGCCCCGCGCCCCGGCCCGCTGACCGCGTCCCGGATGCGGGGCGAGCAGCTGTGCGCCGATCTGGTGCACCTCACCTTCGACACGGAGTCCAAGGGGCTGCGCTCGCACCGCAGCTCCCTGTGGCGGCTGACCGGGGCGGGCTGGCGGCTCTACTTCCACCAGGCGACCCCGTTCATCGACGACCCGTTCGCCGAGGTCTGAGGCCCGCCGGCGGGTACGGGGGCCGGGCGGGGCCACGCGTACGGGGGCGGGGGTCCCGGCCGCGGACGATCCAGGTTAGCCTTGCCTTCGTTCAACTGGAGACGGGTCGCCGGAAGTCGCCCCTACCTCGTCCGGGGACACGCTAAGGAGCAGTGAGTGGGGGCTGACACGTCCGGGCGCGGCATCATCCGCCGCGCCGTCGCAGGGCAGCGCCGCGACGTCGTCGTCGGCTCGGTGCTGAGCGCCGCCCACCAGACCGGCGAAGCGCTCATCCCGGTGCTCATCGGGCTGATCGTGGACCGTGCGGTGGTCCGGCCGGACGGGGGAGCGCTGACCGTCTGGCTCATCGTCCTCGCCGCCGTCTACACCGTGCTCTCGTACGGGTTCCGCCTCGGCGCCCGCGCCGGCGAGCGGGCCGCCGAGCAGGCCGCGCACCATCTGCGGCTCGACGTCGTGCGCCGGGTCCTCGCCCCGCACGGCGGCGCGGAGGCCGGGCGGCCCCCCGGGGCCCTGGTGAACGTGGCCACCGAGGACGCCCGCCGGGTGGGGGCCGTCAACATGGCCCTGACCCTCGGCATCGCCGCCGTCGTCGGGGTCGTCGCCGGCGCGGTCCTGCTGCTCCGCGCCTCCGTCCCCCTCGGCCTCCTCGTCCTGATCGGCGCCCCGGTCCTGATGGCCCTGGGCCACTACCTCGCCCGCCCCCTGGAACACCGCAGCGAGGCCGAACAGGAACGCGCCGCCCACGCCTCCGGGGTCGCCGCCGACCTGGTCGCCGGGGTCCGGGTGCTCAAGGGCCTGCGGGCCGAGAGCGCCGCCGTCGCCCGCTACCGGGCCACCAGCCAGGCGTCCCGCGAGGCCAACGTGCGCGCCGCCCGCGCCGCCGCCCTCCAGACCGGGCTGATGCTCACCCTGACCGGCGCGTTCATCGCCCTGGTCGCCCTCGTCGGCGGCCGCCTGGTGCTCAGCGGCTCCATCGGCCTCGGCGCGCTCGTCTCCGCGGTCGGCCTCGCCCTCTTCCTGCCCGGCCCGATCGCGGTCCTGGCCTACGTCGGCGCCGAACTCGCCAAGGCCCGCGCTTCCGCCGCCCGCATCGCCGACGTCCTGGCCGCCCCCGGCGAGACCACCGGCGGCGCCGCCGAGCCGGCCGACCCCGCCCGCGGCGAACTCAGCCTGCACGCCCTCGGCCACGCCGGGCTCGACGGCATCGACCTGACCGTGCGCCCCGGCGAACACCTCGGGATCGTCGTCACCGACACCGCCGACGCCGCCACCCTGCTGCACTGCCTCGCCCGCCGCTGCGACCCCGACCGGGGACGCATAGAGCTGGACGGCACCCCCCTCACCGAGCTCGCCCCCGCCGCCCTGCGCGCCACCCTGCTGGTGGCCGAGCACGACGCCCAGCTCTTCGACGGCACCCTCCTCGACAACGTGACGGCCGCCGCCCCCGCCGGAGCCGACCCGCACCCCGCCATGGACGCGGCCGCCGTCGACGAGGTCGCCTCCGCCCTGGCCGGCGGCATCGCGGGCCGGATCGGCGAGCGCGGCAGCTCCCTCTCCGGCGGCCAGCGCCAACGCGTCGCCCTGGCCCGCGCGCTCGCCGCCGACCGCTCCGTGCTCGTCGTGCACGACCCGACCACCGCGGTCGACGCCGCGACCGAGGCCCGGATCGCCGCCGGCATCCGCCGCGCCCGCACCGGCCGCACCACGATCCTGGTCACCAGCAGCCCCGCGCTGCTCGCCGCGACCGACCGCGTCGTCCTCATCGACGGCGGAACCATCACCGCCGAGGCCCCGCACGAGGACCTCGTACGCGACCATCCCGTCTACCGCACGGCGGTGCTCACATGACCACGGTCTCCGGCATACCGGACGCCCCCGGCGACGACCCCGCACCGGAGGTCCCCGCACCGGACGACGGCAGGGAACTGCTGCCCATCGCCACCGGCGCCCGCACCCGGGCCGCCCTGGGCGACCTCATCCGCCCCGACCGGGGCCGCGCGGTCCTGGGCCTCGGCGTCCTGGTCGGCGCCACGGCGGTCGGACTCCTCGTCCAGCCGCTGCTGGGCCGCGTCGTCGACATCGTCGCCGACGGCCGCTCCGTGAACGCGCTGACCCTGCCCGTCGTCCTGCTGCTCGTCGTCGCCGTCGTCCAGGGCGTCACCACGACGCTCGGGCTGACCCAGGTCGCCCGGCTCGGCGAGACCGTACTCGCCCGGCTGCGCGAGCAGTTCGTCGAACGCGCCCTCCAGCTACCCGCCGACCGCCTGGAGCGCGCCGGAGCCGGCGACCTCACCGCCCGGGTCACCGGAGACGTCGCCCGGGTCGCGGAGGCCGTCCGCTCCGCCCTGCCCGAAATGGCCCGCTCGGTCCTCGCGATCGTGCTGACCCTCGGGGCGATGGCCCTGCTGGACGTACGGTTCCTGCTCGCCGCGCTCCTCGCCGTACCCGTCCAGGCGCTCACCGCCCGCTGGTACGTACGCCGGGCCCTCACGGTCTACGCCGACCAGCGGGTCGCCAACGGGGCGCAGCAGCAACAGCTCCTGGAGACCATCGGCGGCGCGGCGACCGTACGCGGCCACCAGCTGGAGGAGGAGCACACCGAACGCAGCGCGAAGCGCTCCCGCAAGGCCGTCGACCTGACGATGCGCAGCGTCCACCTGGTGCTCGGCTTCTACGCGCGCCTGCACATCGCCGAGTACACGGGCCTGGCCGCCGTACTGATCACCGGCTTCGTCCTGGTGGGCGACGGTTCCGTCTCGATCGGCACGGCGACGGCCGCGGCCCTCTACTTCCACAGCCTCTTCGGGCCGGTGAACTCCGCCCTCGTCCTGCTCGACGACGCCCAGTCCGCGGCGGCCGGACTGGCGCGGCTGGTCGGGGTGACCGACCTGAAGGAGACCACGGAGCCGCCCGCCGGTGTGCCCCACCAGCGGACCGGACCCGGCGACGACGCGAAGGCGGCCGTCACCGTGGACGCGGTGAGCCACGCCTACGGACCCGGCCGCACCGTCCTGCACGAGGTCTCCCTCACCCTCGTCGCGGGCGAGCACGTGGCCCTGGTCGGGACCAGCGGGGCCGGGAAATCCACCCTCGCCCGCCTCGTCGCGGGCGTCCAGCAGCCCACCGGCGGCACGGTCTCGGTCGCGGAGAGCCCGGCCGGACCCCCGGTCGTCCTGGTCACCCAGGAGGTCCACGTCTTCACCGGAACCCTCGCCGAAGACCTCCGCCTCGCCCGCCCCGACGCCACCGACGCCGACCTGCGCGCCGCCCTGTCCACCGTGTACGCGCTGGAGTGGGCCGAGGCCCTGCCCGATGGCCTCGCCACCGTCGTGGGGGAGGGCGGCCACCGCCTCGACCCGGCCCGCGCCCAGCAACTCGCCCTCGCCCGGCTCGTCCTGGCCGACCCCCCGGTCGCCGTCCTCGACGAGGCGACCGCCGAGGCGGGCAGCGCCGGCGCCCGGGTCCTGGAACGCTCCGCCGAGGCCGCCCTCGCCGGCCGCACCGCCCTGGTCGTCGCCCACCGCCTCACCCAGGCCGTCGCCGCCGACCGGATCGTGGTGCTGGAGGCGGGCCGGGTCGTCGAGAGCGGCAGCCACGACGAACTGCGCGCGGCCGGCGGCCCGTACGCGGCGCTGTGGCGCGCCTGGTCCGGCAGCCGCACCGCACCCCACCTCTGACCCGCGACGCACCCCCCTCCGCGACGCCGCCGCCCCCACGGCCCGCCGCACACCACTCCCCGCACCGACTGCCACCGCCCCCGACGTCACCCCCGACGCACACCGCCCTCCCGCGTACGTCTTCCCCGCGTACGTCCTCCCCGTCGAACGCACCGCCCCCGAAGGAACCGCCATGTCCCCCATGTCCCAGCGCACCCGGCTGACCGCCCTGGCCGCGTCCGTCCTGCTGCTGTTCGGAGCCGCCGCCTGCGGGTCCGGCGAGAGCGGCGACTCCGGCGCCCCCGCCACCGACAGCGGCGCGCAGAAGGGGGCCTTCCCGGTCACCCTCGCGCACAAGTACGGCGACACCACCGTCAAGTCCGAGCCCCAGCGCATCGTCACGGTCGGCCTCTCCGACCAGGACGCGGTCCTCGCGCTCGGCAAGGCCCCGGTCGGCACCACCGAGTGGCTCGGCGGGTTCAAGGGCGCCATCGGCCCCTGGGCCGAGAAGGCCCTCGGCGACAAGCCCGTGCCCACCGTCCTCCACGACGACGGCACCGGCCCCCAGGTCGAGAAGATCGCCTCCCTGCGCCCCGACCTGATCCTCGCCCTGTACTCGGGCCTCACCAAGGACCAGTACCGCACCCTCTCCAAGATCGCCCCGGTCGTCGCCCAGCCCGAGGACGGGCCGGACTGGTCCATCTCCTGGCAGGACCAGACCGAGCAGGTCGGCAAGGCCCTCGGCAAGAGCGACGAGGCGAAGGCGCTGGTGGCGAAGACCGAGAAGCACATCACCGACGCCGCCGCCGCGCACCCCGAGTTCAAGGGCAAGAGCGCCGTCGTCGCCACCCCGTACGAGGGCATGTACGTCTACGGGCCGCAGGACAACCGCTCCCGGCTGCTGAACGGCCTCGGCCTCGCGCTCCCCACCGACCTGGGCAAGGTCGTCGGCGACGCGTTCGGCGCCAACATCAGCAAGGAGCGCACCGACCTGCTCGACGCCGACGCCGCCGTCTGGATCGTCGCCGACCCGGACAAGGACGCCGAGAAGCTCCACAGCGACCCGCTGTACGGCAAGCTCGACGTGGTCAAGGAGGGCCGCGAGGTGCTGGTGAAGGAAAGCAGCCACTTCGGCAGCGCCGTCTCCTTCGTGAGCCCGCTCAGCCTCCCGTACACCGTGGACCGCCTGGTTCCGATGCTCGCCGCCGCCGTCGACGGCAAGACGGACACGAAGGTCGTCCACCCCGCGTCCTGACGCCCCTTCCGGTCCGCCCCGCCGCGCCCCGGCGGGGCGGACCCACCCCCCTTACCGCTGAACCGCCCGTGAGGAACCGGACCGTGGAGCCATCCCCGTGACCCGCCGCGCCCGATGGCGCCCCGCCCTGCTCGTGGCCGGGCTCGGCACGGCGCTGGTCCTGCTGTGCCTGCTCTCGCTGGGTCTCGGCGCCCTCCAGATCCCGCCCGGCGACGTCCTGAAGGCGCTCACCGGGCAGCCGACCGGGCCGCGGATCGAGGACGTGATCTGGTCGGTGCGCGTTCCGCGTACAGCCCTGGGCCTGGCCGCCGGAGCCGCCCTCGGCCTCTCCGGCTGCGTGATGCAGGCGCTGACCCGCAACCCGCTGGCCGACCCCGGCATCCTCGGGGTGAGCGCCGGGGCCGCCTTCGCCATCGTGCTCGCCGCCGGCGTCGCCGGGATCGGCTCGCTGCTCGGCTACATCTGGTTCGCGTTCGCCGGGGCGATGGCGGCGAGCATCGTCGTCTACCTCCTGGGACGGATGGGGCGTTCGGGCTCGACGCCGGTCAAGCTGGCGCTCGCCGGAGTCGCGGTGACCGCCGTGCTGTCCTCGCTGACCAGCGCCGTCGTCCTCACCGACCCGGCCGCGCTGGACCGCTTCCGCTTCTGGTCGGCCGGATCCCTCGCCAACCAGGACGCCTCCACCGTGCTGCGGGTCCTGCCCTTCCTCGGCCTCGGGGCCCTCCTGGCGGTGGCGAGCGCCCCCGCCCTCAACAGCCTCGCCCTCGGCGACGACGTGGCCGCTTCGCTCGGCCGCAAACTCGGCCTCGTACGCCTCCAGGGCGTCGTCGCGGTCACCCTCCTCACCGGGGCGGCGGTCGCGGTGATCGGCCCCGTCGTCTTCATCGGCCTGGTCGTCCCGCACATCGCCCGGGTCCTCGCCCAGTACGCCGGACTCGGCCCCGACCACCGCTGGCTGCTGCCGCTCTCGGCCGCCCTGGCCGCCGGGCTGCTGCTCGGCGCGGACATCCTCGGCCGGGTGATCGCCCGGCCGATCGAGGTGCAGGCCGGCATCATCGTCGCCTTCATCGGCGGCCCCTTCTTCATCGCCCTGGTCCGCCGGCGCCGGCTCGCGGAGGTATGACCGTGACCACGCGATCCCTGAGCCCCAAGACCGCCGCCCGCCCCTTCCGCCTGGCCTTCCCGCCGGTCTCCGGCACCCTGCGCCCCCGTCAGCTCGCCGTCTGCGCGGGCCTCGTCGTCGCGGTCTTCGCAGCCCTGTGCTGGAACGTCTCCATCGGCGAGTACGGCATCCCCCTCCCCGACGTCGCCCGCGCCCTGACCGGCTCCGGCGACCCGGGCACCCTCCTGGTCGTCCAGGAGCTGCGGCTGCCCCGCGCCATGACGGGACTGCTCGCGGGCATCGCGTTCGGCATGTCCGGGGCCCTGTTCCAGACGATGACCCGCAACCCGCTCGCCAGCCCCGACATGATCGGCCTCACCCAGGGCGCCGGAACAGCCGTCGTCGCGGGCATCGTGCTCGGCTGGGACTTCGGCCTCGGCACCCAGGCCCTCGGCCTGCTGGGGGCCCTCGCCAGCGCCCTGCTGGTCTACGGGCTCGCCTGGCGGCGCGGCACCACCGGCTACCGCATCATCCTCGTCGGCATCGGCGTCTCCTGGGTCTGCCTCAGCGCCACCGACTTCCTGCTCGCCCGGGGCGGCCGCTTCCAGGCGCAGGCCGCGCTCGGCTGGCTCGTCGGCAACCTCAACGGCCGCGACTGGCAGCAGGCCGCACCGCTCGCGTACGCCCTGATCGCGCTGGTCCCGGCGGCCCTGCTGATCGGCCGCCTGATGCGTACGCTGCAACTCGGCGACGACGTCGCCAAGGGCCTCGGCACCCGCGTCCAGGCCGTCCGCCTCACCGTCCTGCTCACCGGCGTCGGCCTGGTCGCCTTCGCCACGGCGGCGGCCGGGCCCGTCGCGTTCGTGGCGCTGGCCGCCCCGCAGATCGCCCAGCGGCTCTGCCGCACGGCCTGGCCGCCGCCGCTCGCCGGCGGGCTCACCGGCGCCGCCATCGTCCTCGCGTCCGACGTCCTGGCACGCGAACTGATCCCCGGCACCGAACTGCCCGTGGGGATCGTCACCGGAGTGCTCGGCGCCCCGGTGCTGCTCTGGCTGCTCATCCGCGTCAACCGCGCGGGCTCAGGAGGCTGACCGATGTCCACCGCCGAACCCGACCTGAGGGCGAAGGGCCTGCACCTGGGGTACGACGACCGCGCCGTCGTCCTCGACCTCGACCTGGCCGTGCCGCCGGGCCGGATCACCGCCATCGTCGGCGCCAACGCCTGCGGGAAGTCGACCCTGTTGCGCGCCCTGGCCCGCCTGCTGTCCCCCCGCGAAGGCACGGTCAGCCTGGACGGCCGCGCTCTGCATGCCATCCCCACCCGGGAGTTGGCCCAGCGGCTCGGCATCCTCCCGCAGTCGCCCGTGGCCCCCGAGGGCCTCACCGTCATCGACCTGGTCAACCGGGGCCGCTCCCCGCACCAGACGTGGTGGCGGCAGTGGACCAAGGCCGACGAGCAGGCGGTGCACGACGCGCTCGCCGCGACCGGCACCACCGACCTCGCCGACCGCGCGGTGGACGAACTCTCCGGCGGACAGCGCCAGCGCGCCTGGATCGCCATGGCCGTCGCCCAGGGCACCCCGGTCCTCCTGCTGGACGAGCCGACGACGTACCTCGATCTCGCCCACCAGATCGACGTCCTGGACCTGGTCGTCGACCTCAACCGCCGCGAGGGGCGCACGGTCGTCATGGTCCTGCACGACCTCAACCAGGCATGCCGGTACGCCGATCACGTCATCGCCATGAAGAAGGGCCGCATCGTCGCCGAGGGCCCTCCCGCCGACGTCATCACCGCCGAGACGGTCGAGGACGTCTTCGGGCTCCGCTGCCAGGTGGCCACGGACCCGGTGAGCAGGACCCCGCTGGTGATCCCGGTCGGCCGGCACCACGCCCCGGATCCGGACCGGCCGGGGAAGACGCTCACCTGATCCGCCCGGGCCACCTTGAAGCGGGCCGTTCGGGCGGCCTGTCCCACGACTGAGCCGCACCCCTGCGCCGACCGTACGGAGGTGTGCCGGCGGGCCCCGGGGCGTGAGCCGTCCTCCGTACCGGCGCGGCCTAAGGAGTCCGGGGCCGCCGCGCGACGAAGACGAACTCCCGGCCCGGGCGGTCAGGGGCCTCGCGCACCTCGTCGACCACGAACCCCCGCGCGGTCAGGTCCGCCTCCACCTCCGCCCGCTCACGGAAACGCAGCGTGGAATCCGACGTCAGCACCCGCCGGTCGCCCGGAGCGACGGCCCGGTCCGCGGCGGCACCCCGGTCCGCGGGGAAGGTCCCGTCCGCGGCCACGACATAGGTCCACCGGAACGTCACCAACGGCCGGCTCACGTCGGTCACCTCGACCCAGCTCTCGACCACTCCCACGCCCGGGACCTCCGTCACACCGTGCGAGTCCTCCCGGTTCCACTCCTCCCACGCGCGCCTGGCCGGATCCCGGGTCTCGAACACCAGACGGCCGCCCGGCCGCAAGGACTCGTACGTCCTCCGCAGGGTCTCCCGCCAGACCTCCGGGTCCACGATCTCCTGCGCCACGTTCGCCGTCATGGTCGCCAGGTCCACCTCCAGCGCCGGCAGCACCGTCGCGTCGCCGTGGAGCCAGCGCACCCGGTCACTGCCCGGCTTGCCCCGCGCCACGTCGATGGAGGCCCCGGACGGGTCGATGCCGACGACCTCGACCCCGCGATCGGCGAGGAGGAGGGCGAACACCCCCGTACCGCAGCCGATGTCCAGCACCCGGCGGGCCCCGAACTCCTCCGCCACGCGCACATACGCGTCGAGGTCGCCGCGGTCGGGGTCGAGCGGGTCGTAGAGCGCCGCCAGCAGTGCATTCTTCCCGGTCATGGATGCATCCCGGTCACGGTTGGATGAGGCAGCCTTCGTCGGTCTTCCTGAGGTGGAATTTCTTCGGCTTCCCGTCATGAGCGACGGCGAGGACGGTTCCGTTGTCCACCACCACTGCGTCCTGCACCTTGTGGTCGGTGGGACGGGCGTCTGTTCCCAGCGTCAGGGAATTGAGTATCCCTCTCGACGTGAGTACGCCGCATTCCCGGTGGACGCTGATGCGCGACGAACCGAAGGCGGTCGCCCCGGCCTCGGCGTCGGTGGGGATGCTCCTCAGTTCGAGTTTTTGTCTGCCGCCTTCTTCGTCTGCCTCGTACTCTCCGGAGAATACGAGTTCATCGTTGGCGACGCATTCGCTGGAGAAGACGCCGAAAGCCTCCAGCCTCTTGCCCTCCGGGAGGCTCACTCGCTGCGAGTCGTTGCCCAGGGTGACTCCCCAGTCGCCTTCTCGGGAGAGGCACCCCACGGGACCCGGAAGTTTGCGTGAGAGCGGTACGGGTGAGCCCGGGCGGGCGTCGTCCATCCCGACCAGGAAGCCCTTCCACGCTGCTTCCATGGAGTCTCCCTCCGGGACGGACACCAGGAGCTTCTTGCCGTCCTGGGACGTCTTTCCCTGAGCCCCGGCCGGCCAGCCGGCAATTTTCTTGCTTCGCTGCTTCCCGTCGTTCCACACCATCCCCGCGGAGTCCGCGGCGACCCATCTGTCCGGACCGGCCGTCCAGAAGAGGTTGACGGCCGGGTCGTCGAAATTCCGCTCCGTGCGCGAAGTCTTCCCGGACCGCCAGACGATGCTTGATGTTTCGGCGGGGAACCCCTTCGGGCCCTGTACGGAGAATCCCGCGTCCGGGCAGGCTTCGGCGCAGTGGACCTCCCCCGGGCTCACGTCGTCCTCGGTCCAGCGGAGTACCCCGTCATGGGTGTATCCGCGCAGCTGATTCGCCGCGGAGTCGAAGGTCACGAAACCGTGGGGATCCGCGTCGGCGATCACTGTGTCCGAGGGTTGCTGTACTGGCTCTTCCTCGGGGGGGCCCGCACACGCTCCTATGAGCAATGAGGCGGCGCACAACGCAATCAGATGGGTAATGGATCTCATCGACTGCCTGTTCATGGGGAGCCCGTCCGGCGAGGCGCGGGTGAAGTGATGTCACCTTCACCCGCGCCGAGTGGTAAATGTCTAGAATGCGAAACTGACGGCCGTGGGGCACTTGATGGAGTATGCCTTCGAGCTCAGGTCGAACCACCCGTTGATGCTGACCCGGTTCTTCCCCTTGGGGAGGGTCTTCAGCTTCGAGAACGTGGGACCCCAGATGTCATTGACCGTGTGGGATCCCCTCTTCACTCCGTGCTCGTGAGTGGTCCCCTTGCCGACCGAGTAGATGGTCACGTGCAGGGTGAAGTCCGTACGGTTCTTGTTGATTCCCTGAGACTTGGTCTGGATGCCGAAGGAAGTGGGCTGAATCTTCGTGCTGGAGGGCTTCAGGTACTGGGCGAGAGCAGAAGCCTTGACCGTCTTGGTGGGGCCCATGACGGCCGTGCACGTCGCTTTGGGGCTCGCAGCGGCGGAAGCTGAGGGGGCTGCGGTGACGAGCACGGTGCAAGCGAGCGCGCTTGCAGCGACTGCGGTGATTCTGCGCATAAAAATCCCTTGGTTCCTGTCTCGGCTGGACGGGATCTTTCAGGATCCCATCTTTGACTGACAGGCACGACGCTATGGCAGCCCCTGGGGCGACTCAACTCAATTGAGGTTGATCTGAGCTAGGGTCCGGCGAGTTACGAGGAATGAAACATTCCGGAATTGTGGCCGCCGGCATTCCGGCGGAATCCTGTCTCAGGCGGCCTGACCGACGCGGGGAACCGAGCGGTCGACGGCCTCTTCGTAACGCAGGACGGCGAGCCGGGACATCTCGGGAGCAGCGCCCAGCGGCCCCGCGAGGCAGTCCGCCGCCTGGGAGTACCCGGCAATGCGGTCGAGGAAGAAACCGGGGGCGATGACATACGGCGCCACGGCCACACGCTCTGCCCCCCGGAGGCGGAGCGTGCGCACGGCTTCGTCGGGGCGGGGGAGCCCTGACGAGGCGAAAGCGGGCGTCACCTGGCCCCACCCCGCCCGGTGCAGCCCTCGTGCGACATCGGAGATCGCGGAGAGGGCCGCCACGTCCGTGGAGCCGGCCGCGGCGAGGACGAGACCCGTCGAGCCCTTGTCGGCAGGGGAGAGGCCCGCCTCGTACAACCGTCGCTCCAGCGTCCTGACGAGGAGCGGCGAGGGCCCCAGCACCTCCGCCGGATGGATGCGCAGTGTCGAGGGCGCACGCCGCAGAATCGCCGGTATGTCCACGGTGGCGTGGTAGGCGCGGGTCAGCAGAAGGGGGAGCGTGACCACCTCGCGCACTCCCTCGTCCGCCAGTTGTTCCAGCAGCGCGGGCACGGAAGGAGTGTTGAAGTCCAGGAAGCCGACCTCCACCCGCAGCCCCGGTCGTTCGGAACGGATCCTCGAAACGAGTGCGGAGGCGCAGGCGGCGTGCCGCGGGTCGCGGCTTCCATGGGCGATGACGAGAAGAACGGGAGAGTACATGGGGAGCTCAGCTCTTGACGAGGAGGCCGCGCGTGCGCAGCACCCACCTTTCCAGTGGGCTGAAGATCAGCAGATCGATGGCGATTCCGACGGTGAGGATGAGCAGGATGGCCAGGAAGACCATCGACATGCTGCTGGTCTCGCGGCCGTATTCCAGCAACTGCCCGAGTCCCACGCCGAGGTCGGGCGAGGAGGCGATGATCTCGGCGGCCATCAGCGACCGCCACGAGAACGCCCAGCCCTGTTTCAGACCGCCCACATAGCCGGGGAGGGCGGCGGGCAGGACGATGTGCCACGTGCCCCGGATGCCCTGGGCTCCCATCGTCTTGCCCGCGCGCAGGTAGAGCGGGGGGATCTGGTCCACTCCGGACACCAGGCCGTTGGCGATCGACGGCACGGCCCCGAGCAGGATCACGGCGAACATCATCGAGTCATTGAGCCCCAGCCACAGCACGGCGGCCGGCACCCACGCCACTGAGGGGAGCGACTGGAGGCCGGAGAGAATCGGACCGATGGCGGAGCGGATGAACTTCACCCGGGCGACGAGCATGCCCAGCGGAGTGCCGAGGGCGAGCGCGAAGAGGAAGCCCAGGAGCCCGCGCGAGACGCTCGTCCAGACGTAGTCGAGCAGGGTGCCCCGGGCCCAGGCGTCGGAGACCTCTCCCCAGA
Source organism: Streptomyces sp. cmx-18-6 (assembly GCF_046548915.1). Classification (NCBI taxonomy): domain Bacteria; kingdom Bacillati; phylum Actinomycetota; class Actinomycetes; order Kitasatosporales; family Streptomycetaceae; genus Streptomyces; species Streptomyces sp. cmx-18-6. Next base: position 312,922 of record NZ_JAEBEP010000005.1, read on the forward strand.
CCTGCGAGGGCGACGGCAGCCGGTAGGCGTCGGTGACCTCCAGCCAGATGAGGATCTGCCAGATCGTGAGCACGAGCGCGATGGCGAGGAAGGGCGGGAAGACCTTCTTGACCAGCACCTCCCGCACGGGGGTGCGGCGGACCGGTACGGCGTCCAGGGCGTCGAGTCCGGCCTCCAGGCCGGCCAGATCGTCGGTCTTCACATCGGCGGGACCGGCCGGTTCATCCGGCCGCCTCCGGTCGGACGTGGTGTCAGTGCTGGCCATGTCGGCGGATCTCCCCACGCAGTTCTTCGGTGATCTCGACGGACAGCTCCGCCACGGCGGTGTCCTCGATGCGGCGCGGCTGCTCGATGTCGACCGTCCACTCGCGGGCGATCCGGCCCGGCCGGGACGACAGCAGGATGACGCGCTGCGCGAGCCGCACGGCCTCGCGCACGTTGTGCGTGACGAACAGGACCGAGGCGTTCGTCTCGCGCCAGATCCGGGTCAGCTCGTCGTGCAGGACATCGCGGGTGATGGCGTCCAGCGCCGCGAACGGCTCGTCCATCAGCAGCAGTTGGCTGTCCTGGGCGAGCGCGCGGGCCATCGCGACCCGCTGCCGCATACCGCCGGAGAGCTCATGCACCCGCTTGCCGTACGCGCCGCCGAGGCGGACGAGTTCGAGCAGCCGCTCGGCCTCGGTGCGGCGCTCCGACTTGGGAACCCCGCGCAGCCGCAGGGCCAGTTCGATGTTCTTGCCCGCGGTCAGCCACGGGAAGAGGGCGTGCTCCTGGAACATCAGGGCCGGCCGCCCGCCGGGGGTCTCGATGGACCCCGCGGACGGGCGGTCGAGTCCGGCCACGAGATTGAGCAGTGTCGACTTACCGCACCCGGAGGCCCCCAGGAGGGTGACGAACTCACCCGGAGCGACATCGAGGGTGATGTCGTCCAGGACGAGTTGCTGCCCCGTGGGTCCGGCGAAGGACTTCGAGACGTGCGCGAGACGTGCGGCGTGCTCGACCGTCGTACGGTCCTCGGCCTTGGTGAGGGTGGTGGTCGCCATGGTCGTCACCTCCTGGGAATCCTGGGAATCCGATGGATCCGGGTACGGGCGGGCGGGCTACTTGACGCCGAGACCGGCGTCGGACGCCTCCGGCCGGCCCTCAGCCTTGAGGACCTTGTTCAGCGGGCCCAGGTCGTAGATGCCCTTGAGGTCCGGGTCCTCCAGCAGACCGGCCTTGACCGCGTAACCCGCCTGCGTCTGGAGCGTGGAGGCCAGCGGGTCGTCGGTGATCTCGATGGACTCCCAGGCGGGGTCCAGGACCTCCTGGGGCAGCGGCTTGCCGGTCAGCGTCTCCAGGGCCTTGTTGGCGGACGCCTTGGCGTCCTCGGGGTTGGCGCTGATCCACTTGTTCGTCTTCACCGAGCCGCGGACGACCGCCTCGACGACGTCCGGGTGCTCCTTGAGGAACTTCTGCGACACGATGAGGTGCGTGATCACGAACTTGTTGTCCGGCCACAGGGTCGCCTCGTCGAGGAGCACCTTGGCCCCCTGGGAGACGAGCTTCGACGCGGTCGGCTCCGGAACCCACGCCCCGTCGAGCGAACCGGACCGGTAGGCGTCGGGAGTGGTCTTGTTGTCCGACCGGACCAGGGACACATCGCCCTTGCCGCTCTCGGGGTCGACCTTCCAGCCCTTTTCGGAGACCCAGTTGAGGAAGGCGACGTCCTGGGTGTTCCCCCGCTGCGGAGTCGCGATCCGCTTGCCCTTGAGGTCGTCCAGGGTCTTGATCTTCTTCGGGTTGACGACCAGCTTCACCCCGCCGGAGGCGGCGCCGGCCACGATGCGCAGGCCCTTGCCCTGGGACTTGACGTAGGCGTTGATGGCGGGGGAGGGACCGATGAAGCCGATGTCGATCGAGCCGGCGTTCAGGGCCTCGATCTCGGTGGGACCGGCGTTGAAGGTCGTGGACTGGACCTTGGTGCCGCCCAACTCCTTCTGGATGGTGCCTTCCTGGATGCCGACCAGGGCGGTGGCGTGCGTGAGGTTCGGGAAGTAGCCGATCTTCACGGTGTCCGCGGAGAGCTTCTTTCCTCCGGCGGAGACGTTCGTCTTCTTCGCGTCGTCGTCCTTGGCGTCGGAGCCGTAGCCGCAGGCGGTGGCGGCCAGGGCGAGCAGCGGCAGTGCGGCGACGGCGGCTATGCCGCGACGAACGGTGGTACGGGGGGCAGGCACGGGAGGCTTTCCTCTCGTTGGCCCGGTACTCGCGTCCCGCTGGTGGTCAGGGGGGCGCGGCCGGGAGATCGGCAGGTCTTCGGCGGTACGGACGGTGCTGGTGGTGCAGGTGGGCGCGCAGGCGGTGCGCGTACGTCATCACGCACATCGCCCCACGCCTCCCTGACCGCTGCCGAGGGCGCCGCTGCCCACACGGCCGCCCTCCTTCGCGAAGGTGGAGAAGAAGTCGTTGACCATCAGAAGTCCCATTCGGCGTCGTCGTCGGCCACGACCGGCTCCGGGGCCGTGGCGAACGCGGCCCCCGCCATGCCGGCGCTGAGCGTCGTACCGTCCGCCGGGTCGATCAGCAGGAACGATCCGGTGCGCCGGGAGTCGGCGTACGCGTCGAGCGCGAGCGGCTCGGCGGTCCGCACGAGGACCCGGCCGATGTCGTTGGCGACCAGCTGCCCGGGCGCCGGGTGCTGGGAGAGGTCGTCCAGGGTGAGCCGGGAGGGGATGTCCTTGACGATCGCCTTGACCGTACGGGTGGTGTGCTTGAGCAGCACCCGCTGCCCCACCGAGAGCGGCTGGTCGGCCACATGGCAGACGGTCGCCTCGACGTCCCTCGTGACCGGCGGGGTGTCGTCGGCGGGGGCGATCAGGTCGCCGCGCGAGATGTCGATGTCGTCGGCCAGCCGGAGCGTCACCGACTGCGGGGCCCAGGCGATGTCGACGCTCTCCCCGAGGGCGTCGATGCCGGTGATCGTGGTGGTGCGCCCCGAGGGGAGTACGGAGACGCGCTCGCCGACCCGCAGGGCGCCGGCGGCGATCTGACCGGCGTACCCCCGGTAGTCGGGGAGCTCGGCGGTCTGCGGGCGGATCACGTACTGCACGGGGAAGCGCGCGTGGCAGGCGGTGAGGTCGTGGCTGACCGGGACCGTCTCCAGGTGCTCCAGGACGGTCGGTCCGCCGTACCAGTCCATGTGCGCGGACGGCTCCACCACGTTGTCCCCGGCCAGCGCGGAGATGGGGATCGCGGTGATCTCCGGGACGCCGAGGGATGCGGCGTACGCGGTGAACTCCTCGGCTATCGCGGCGAACACGGGCTCCGCGTAGTCGACCAGGTCCATCTTGTTGACTGCCAGCACCACGTGCGGGACGCGCAGCAGCGCGGCGACGGCGGCGTGCCGGCGGGTCTGCTCGACGACCCCGTTGCGGGCGTCGACCAGGACCACGGCCAGCTCGGCGGTGGACGCGCCCGTCACCATATTGCGGGTGTACTGCACATGGCCCGGGGTGTCCGCGAGGATGAACCGGCGGCGGGTGGTGGCGAAGTAGCGGTAGGCGACGTCGATGGTGATGCCCTGCTCGCGCTCGGCCCGCAGCCCATCGGTCAGCAGCGCCAGGTCCGGGGCCTCCTGGCCACGGCTCAGCGACACCTGCTCGACGGCCTCCAACTGGTCGGTGAGGATCGACTTGGAGTCGTGCAGCAGGCGTCCCACGAGGGTGGACTTGCCGTCGTCGACCGACCCGGCGGTGGCGAACCGCAGCAGCGTGGTGGCCGACAACTGCCCAGCAATAGTGGTCATTTAGAAATACCCCTCGCGCTTGCGGTCTTCCATCGCGGCCTCGGACATCTTGTCGTCGGCGCGGGTCGCACCCCGCTCGGTGAGCCGGGAGGCGGCGATCTCGGTGATCACGGCGTCCAGCGTGGTGGCGTCGGAGTCGACGGCGCCGGTGCAGGACATGTCACCGACCGTGCGGTAGCGCACGAGGCGCGTCTCGGTGGACTCGTGCTCCTTGGGACCGCCCCAGCCGCCGGCCGTCAGCCACATGCCGTTGCGGGCGAAGACCTCGCGCTCATGGGCGAAGTAGATCTCCGGGAGCTCGATGCCCTCGCGCTCGATGTACTGCCAGACGTCCAGCTCGGTCCAGTTGGAGATCGGGAAGACGCGGACGTGCTCGCCGGGGGCGTGCCGCCCGTTGTACAGCTGCCACAGCTCGGGGCGCTGCCGGCGCGGGTCCCACTGCGAGAACTCGTCGCGCAGCGAGAACACCCGCTCCTTGGCGCGGGCCTTCTCCTCGTCGCGCCGCCCGCCGCCGAACACCGCGTCGAAGCGGTGCCGCTGGATCGCCTCGGTCAGCGGGATGGTCTGGAGCGGGTTGCGGGTGCCGTCCGGGCGCTCGCGGAGCGTTCCGGCGTCGATGTACTCCTGCACGGAGGCGACATGGAGCCGCAGCCCGTGCTTCTCGACCGTACGGTCGCGGTACTCCAGCACCTCGGGGAAGTTGTGCCCGGTGTCCACGTGCAGCAGCGTGAACGGCACCGGCGCGGGCGCGAACGCCTTGAGTGCCAGGTGCAGCATCACGATGGAGTCCTTGCCGCCGGAGAACAGGATCACCGGCCGCTCGAACTCGCCCGCCACCTCACGGAAGATGTGGACCGCCTCGGACTCCAGGGAGTCCAGATGGCTGAGCGCGTACGGGTGTGCGGTGCCCTCCGGCACGGTGGTGACGGCGCTCACGCCAAACCCCTCTCGGTGAGCAGCGCGTGGAGCGCCGCCGCTGACTCCTGCACGGTCTGCCGGTGCGACTCGATGCGCAGGTCGGGCGATTCGGGGGCCTCGTAGGGGTCGTCGACCCCGGTGAGCCCGCTGATCTCGCCCGCCGCCTGCTTGGCGTACAGCCCCTTCACATCCCGTACGGAGCACACCTCGACGGGCGTCGCCACGTGCACCTCCAGGTAGGTGGTGGACTCGGCGGCGTGCCGCTTGCGGACCGCCTCGCGGCTGTCGGCGAACGGGGCGATGACGGGGACCAGCACCTTCACGCCGTTGGCGGCGAGCAGTTCGGCGACGAAGCCGATCCGGGCCACGTTGGTGTGCCGGTCCTCGCGGGAGAAGCCGAGCCCCGCGGAGAGGAACTCCCGGATCTCGTCGCCGTCGAGCACCTCCACCCTGTGGCCCCCGGTCCGCAGCCGGCCCGCCAGCTCGTACGCGATGGTGGTCTTGCCCGCGCTCGGCAGACCGGTGAGCCAGATCGTGGCTCCCGTCTCCGTCACGCTCATCGAACTCTCCTGATCAGTCGTCATCAGCCGTGCAGCCCGCATTCGGTCTTGCCCCGCCCGGCCCAGCGGCCGGCCCGTGCGTCCTCGCCCTGAAGCACCCGGCGGGTGCAGGGTGCGCAGCCGACGGAGGCGTAACCGTCCATCAGCAGCGGGTTGGTGAGCACCCCGTGCTCGGCGACGTAGGCGTCCACGTCGTCCTGGGTCCAGCGGGCGATGGGGGAGACCTTCACCTTCCGGCGCTTGGCGTCCCAGCCCACCACCGGGGTGTTCGCCCGGGTCGGGGACTCGTCGCGGCGCAGCCCCGTCGCCCACGCGGCGTACGCGGTCAGGCCGTCCTCCAACGGCTTGACCTTGCGCAGCGCACAGCACAGGTCGGGGTCGCGGTCGTGCAGCTTCTCGCCGTGCTCCGCGTCCTGCTCGGCCACGGTCCGCCGGGGGGTGATCGTGATGACGTTGACGTCCATCACCGCGTCCACCGCGTCCCGGGTCCCGATGGTCTCGGGGAAGTGGTAGCCGGTGTCCAGGAAGACCACGTCCACGCCCGGCATCACCCGCGAGGCCAGATGCGCGACCACGGCGTCCTCCATGGAGGAGGTGACGCAGAAGCGCGGCCCGAAGGCGTCCGTCGCCCACTTCAGGATCTCGGCGGCGGAGGCGTCCTCCAGCTCCCGCCCGGCCCGCTCGGCCAGCTCCCGCAGCTCGCGGTCGGTGAGCTCTCCGCTGATCAGAGTGTCCGTCATATCCGGTCCCCTTCACCGTCGTTGCGCTGCACGCCCCGGGTCAGCAGACCCAGGAACTTCAGCTGGAACGCACGGTTGCAGGAGGCGCATTCCCAGGCGCCGTGGCCGCTCTCGTTGGGGCGCAGGTCCTCGTCGCCGCAGTACGGGCAGTAGAACGGGGCGGCTCGCTCGCTCATGACAGCGACTCCGCACTGGCGCGCGCCGCCCAGGCCGCGAAGCGCTCGCCGTCCTCGCGCTCCTCCTGGAACCGGCCGAGCACCCGCTCCACGTAGTCCGGCAGTTCGGCCGAAGTGACCTTCAGGCCGCGGACCTTGCGGCCGAACCCGGCCTCCAGGCCGAGCGCCCCGCCCAGGTGCACCTGGTAGCCCTCGACCTGCTCGCCCTTCTCGTCCAGCATCAACTGGCCCTTCAGGCCGATGTCCGCGACCTGGATGCGGGCGCAGGCGTTCGGGCAGCCGTTGATGTTGATGGTGATCGGCTCGTCGAACTCCGGGATGCGGCGCTCCAGTTCGTCGATGAGGGACGCGCCGCGCGCCTTCGTCTCGACGATCGCCAGCTTGCAGAACTCGATGCCGGTGCAGGCCATCGTGCCGCGCCGGAACGGGGAAGGCGTGACCTTGAGGTCCAGCGCCTCCAGTCCGGCGACCAGGGACTCCACCTGCTCCTCGGCCACGTCCAGCACGATCATCTTCTGCTCGGCGGTGGTCCGCACCCGGCCCGAGCCGTGCGCCTCCGCCACTTCCGCGATCTTGGTGAGGGTGGCGCCGTCGACGCGGCCCACCCGGGCGGCGAAGCCGACGTAGAAGCGGCCGTCCTTCTGCCGGTGCACTCCGAGGTGGTCGCGCCAGGTCTGGGCGGGCTGCTCGGGCGCGGGGCCGTCGGTCAGCTTGCGCTGGAGGTAGTCGTCCTCCAGGACCTGGCGGAACTTCTCCGCGCCCCAGTCCGCGACCAGGAACTTCAGCCGGGCGCGGGTGCGCAGCCGCCGGTAGCCGTAGTCGCGGAAGATCCCGATGACCCCGCCGTACACGTCGGCCACCTCGTCCAGCGGCACCCACGCGCCGAGCCGGACCCCGAGCTTGGGGTTGGTGGAGAGGCCGCCGCCGACCCAGAGGTCGAAGCCGGGGCCGTGCTCCGGGTGGTTCACGCCGACGAACGCGATGTCGTTGATCTCGTGCGCCACGTCCAGCTGCGGGGAGCCGGAGACCGCGGACTTGAACTTGCGGGGCAGGTTGGAGAAGTCGGGGTTGCCGATGAACCGGCGCTGGATCTCGTCGATCGCGGGGGTGCCGTCGATGATCTCGTTCTCCGCGATGCCCGCGACCGGGGAGCCGAGGATCACGCGGGGCGTGTCACCGCACGCCTCGGTGGTGGACAGGTCCACCTCTTCGAGCCGCCGCCAGATCTCCGGCACGTCCTCGATCCGGATCCAGTGGTATTGCACGTTCTGCCGGTCAGTGAGGTCGGCGGTGCCGCGTGCGAACTCCTGGGAGATCTCCCCGATCACCCGCAGCTGCCGCGTGGTCAGCCGGCCGCCGTCGATGCGGACGCGCAGCATGAAGAACTTGTCGTCCAGCTCCTCCGGCTCCAGAACGGCCGTCTTGCCGCCGTCGATGCCGGGCTTGCGCTGGGTGTACAGCCCCCACCAACGCATGCGTCCGCGCAGGTCGTTCGGGTCGATGGAGTCGAAACCGCGCTTGGAGTAGATCGTCTCAATACGTGTCCGTACGTTGAGACCGTCGTCGTCCTTCTTGAACTGCTCGTTCCCGTTCAGGGGTGTGTGGTGGCCCACGGCCCACTGACCCTCGCCACGGTGGCGTCCGGCCTTGCGGCGGGGCGTGGTGGTCGCAGGCTGTTCCGGGGTGGCGGCCATGACAGTACGTCCTTCGGGACTGCAGGAGGGCGGCTCTGAGCGGCACACTCGCGCTGAGGCGCGGCGGTGCGCAGGGGGTTCAGAGGTAAGAGAGGTGCGGCGGTGCTGGGACTCTCAGCCCGCCGGACAGATGGCGCTGGACATGCGGCAGAGGTCGACGTGGCGTCGACTCACCAAGGCGATTCCAGTTCCAGACATGACGGAAGCGTGTCACGCGGATCTCGGGGCAGTCCACCACTATCCATTATCTGGACGGCAGGGTCTCGGTGAATGAGACGCTGTGGTGTGGGCCACACCCTTGGCGGGTGGTGATGTCGATAAATCACCGGGGTGGTCCCGGTCGGGGGGATCAGGCCCCGTACGCCCCGGGCCACGGCCCCGGAGTCGCCACGTCCGGTTCCACCTCGATCTTCGTGTCGAAGAGCCGGAAGCCCCGCCGCAGGTAGTTGTCCATCGCGTGCGGCCCGTCCTGCGAGCAGGTGTGCAGCCACACCCGCTCCGTCCGGGGCCGCTGTGGCCACCGCTCCGCCAGGTCCCAGGCGCGCGCCGCCCCGTACGAGAGGAGGTGACCGCCGATCCGCCGCCCCCGGAAGGCCGGGATCAGCCCGAAGTACAGGATCTCGACGACCCCGTCGTCCTGCGCGTCCAGCTGGATGTATCCGGCCGGCGTCCCGTTCGCGTACGCCACCCAGGTCTCCGCCCCGGGCCGCTCCAGGAGCTCCCGCCACTGCTCGTACGTCATCCTCAGCCGGTCGGTCCACCGGATGTCGCCGCCCACGGCGGAGTAGAGGAACCGGCTGAACTCCGGCAGCGGCACCTCCGACCGCACGATCCGCAGATCACCCTCCGGTACGGCGGCGGGCCGCAGATCGGCGGGCGAGGTCTGCTCCAGCGACCACACGGTCACCTCGACGGTCGCCGCGGGGGTCGCCTCGACGGTCGCCGCAGTGGTCGCTTCGGAGGCCGCCGCGGTGGTCGCGTCGGCGGTCGGCGCGGGGGGCTGCACGGGGTTGCTCATGGCGGCCAGAAAACCATGCCCCCGCCCGCCACCGCACACCGGGCCCGCCCATCGCGCCCGGTCAGGACGGTGCGACCGGCCGCCGCGCCCCCGTCACCACCGGCGCCTTCGAGTGCGGGAGCAGGTCGGCCGGGTGCTCCGGGTGGACCACCTCCACCTCCACCCCGTCCCCGAAGCGGTACGGGCGGTGCGCCAGCACCTCCGCCAGATGGCGGCGGAGCCGGGAGACCTCGGCCCGTACCGTCACCGTCCGGGTCGCGTCCCCGAAGATGTCCCGCGCCAGCTCCGAGGCCGTACGCCCCTGGCGGTGCACCGCCAGCGCGAACAGCAGCTCCGCGTGGCGCGGCGAGAGCCGCTGCGTCGAGGTGCCCAGCGGCCCCACCAGATGCACGGCCAGCGCCCGGGGCCGGCTCAGGTCGAGCACCACCCGGCGCGGCGCGCCCTCCGCCGTACCGTCCGACACCTGCACCAGCCACCCGCCCGGCAACGGCTCCACCCGGCACATCCCCAGCGACGGCAGCCACACCCGGCCCGCCCGCAGCGACTTCGGCAGCGGCAGCCGGTCCACCGGCGGCATCCCCGTCACCGCCGCCAGCCAGCCGTGGGCGTCCACCGCCAGCGCCCGGCCCTCCAGACGGCACAGGATCGGCGCGGCCACCGCCCGCAGCCGCTCGATCGCCACCAGGTGCCGGGTGCGGATCTCGGCCTCCGCGAGCCGCGCCACCGAGTCGACCAGGGCCACCGTCGCCGGGTGGAACGTGGTCGCCGGCCCGCTGATGTCGACGATCCCCACCAGCCGCCCGTCGCGCGGATCGCGTACCGGCGCGGCCGCGCAGGTCCAGCCGTGCAGCGCCCGGATGAAGTGCTCGGCCGAGTGGACCTGGATCGGCGCGCGGGCCGCCAGCGCGGTGCCGATCGCGTTCGTGCCCGTCGCCGCCTCCGCCCAGGCGGCCCCTTCTTCCAGGCAGATGTCGTGGGCCCGGTGGAGCACCCCGGTATCGCCCTGCCGCCACAGCACCCGGCCCTCCGCGTCGGTGACCACCATGATCTGCCGCGCGGCGTCCGCGATCGACGCGAGCCCCGCCCGCAGCACCGGCATCACCTCGCCGAGCGCCGTGCTGTGCCGCCGGTGCTCGATCTCCTCCGCCGCCAGCAGCCGGCTCTCCGGCGACTGCCCGGGGTCGATGCCGCTGCGCACCACCCGGTTCCAGGAGGCGTCGATCTCCGCGCGCGGGGCGATCGTGGTCCGCTCGCCCGCCAGCCGCGCCTCCCTGGCCCGGTGGAGCAGCCGGGTCGCACGGTCGGCCTCCTGGCCGATCACCCGCACCACCCCGGCAGAACCCGTCTGACTCATGGTCCCCCCTGTCCCCCGCGTGCTCCGGGCCCGCCGGACCCCATCCTGCCGCCGCGCGGACGCGGCCACCGGGCAGTCCACACAATCGTTGCAACCCTTTGCAACTCTGGCGAGGCTCCACCGGCGCGTTGGAGAGTGGCAGGGTGCCGTACGCCGGGCCCGTGCCCGGCGAGCGGCACGGTTCAAGCATGGAGGGTGGTGCCGTGTCGGCGCAGCACCACCCTCCGTCGCTTTCCCCGGGCCCGCTGGAAACGAGAGGCCCTACTCCGCGACCGGCCGGGCCCGCGCCACCACCGAGGCCAGGTCCAGACTGTGCGGCAGCGTCCCGAACGCCGTGCCCCAGTCCCCGCCGAGCCGTGAGGCGCAGAACGCGTCGGAGACCTCCGGCGGAGCCCAGCGCACCAGCAAAGACCCCTGGAGCACCAGCGCCATCCGCTCCACCAGCCGCCGCGCCCGCGCCTCGATCCCCTCCAGGTCCGCCAGCTCGGTCAGCAGGTCCTTGATCGCCGCGTCCAGCCGGTGATCGGCCCCGCGCGCCTTCCCGACCTCCCGCAGGAACGCGTCCAGCGCCTGCGGCTCCCGCTGGAGCGCCCGCAGGACATCCAGCGCCTGTACGTTGCCCGAGCCCTCCCAGATCGAGTTGAGCGGGGCCTCCCGCAGCAGCCGGGGCATGCCCGACTCCTCCACGTACCCGTTGCCGCCCAGGCACTCCAGCGCCTCGCCCACGACCGGGGTGCAGCGCTTGGTCACCCAGTACTTCGCGGCCGGCACCGCGATCCGCAGGAAGGCGCGCTCCTCCTCGGTGTCCGTGTCGTACGCCGAGGCCAGCCGCATCGCCAGCACGGTTGCCGCCTCCGACTCCAGCGCCAGATCGGCCAGCACGTTGCGCATCAGCGGCTTGTCGATCAGCAGCCCGCCGAACGCGCTGCGGTAGGTGCTGTGGTGGATCGCCTGCGCCACCGCCTGCCGCATCAGCGCCGCCGAACCGACCACGCAGTCCAGCCGGGTGGCCGCCACCATCTCGATGATGGTGCGCACCCCGCGCCCCTCCTCACCGACCCGGCGGGCCCAGGTCCCGTCGAACTCGACCTCGCTGGAGGCGTTCGACTTGTTGCCCAGCTTGTCCTTCAGCCGCTGGATCGCGAACACGTTGCGCGAACCGTCGGGCAGGACGCGCGGCACCAGGAAGCACGTCAGCCCGCCCGGCGCCTGCGCCAGCACCAGGAAACCGTCCGACATCGGGGCCGAACAGAACCACTTGTGCCCGGTGAGCAGATACTCGCCCTCCCCGGAGACCGGCTCCGCCCGCGTCGTATTGGACCGCACGTCGGTGCCGCCCTGCTTCTCCGTCATGCCCATCCCGAAGAGCACTCCGGCCTTCCGCGTCGGGGTGCGGAGCCCCTCCTCGTACACGTACGAGGTCAGCAGCGGCTCCCACTCGGCCGCCAGCACCGGGTCGGTCCGCAGCGCGGGCACCGCCGCGTGCGTCATCGACAGCGGGCAGCCGTGCCCCGCCTCGGCCTGCGTCCAGACCAGGAACCCGGCCGCACGCCGCACATGACCTGCCGGGCGGCCCCAGGCGTCGGTCAGCCCGGCCGCGACCGCGTGGCCCAGCAGCCGGTGCCAGGACGGATGGAACTCCACTTCGTCGATCCGGTTCCCATACCGGTCATGGGTGCGCAGAACGGGCGGATGCTCGTTCGCCTGCGCGCCCCACGTCTGGGCCTGCTCCGAACCGGCGGACTCCCCGAGCGTCGAGAGTTCCTCCCGCGCCTCGGGCAGGACGCCGGGTTCGATGTGCCGTTCGACGGCCTCGGACAGGGCGCGATCGGCGGTGAACACGTCATAGCCGACCAGCGGCGGAACCTGATTGGTCACTGTGTGGGTGGTGGCTGCCATGCCGATACGGTAAGGAGGTGCAGGCAGCAAATGAAACACCCGAGCGGTCACCGGGCCGGCTCCACCGGGCCCGGGCCCTCTACCGCAACGTCTCGAAGCGGCGGATGGCGTGGCAGTTGCTCAAGGACACCGTCAACTCGTGCATCGAGTACCGGATCCTCGGGCTCGCGGCCGAGGCGGCGTTCTTCACCCTGCTCTCCCTGCCGCCGCTGCTGCTCGGACTGATCGGGCTGCTCGGTTACGTCGACGAGTGGACGACCACCGAGACGGTCGCCTCCATCGAGCGCAACATCCTCTCCGCCTCGCAGACCGTGCTCTCCGAGCGCGGGGTCAACGAGTTCGCCAAACCGCTGCTGGCCGACGTCACCACCGGCGCCCGCCCCGACGTCATCTCCATCGGCTTCGCCATCGCCCTGTGGTCCGGCTCCCGCGCGGTGAACGTCTTCATCGACACCATCACCGTGATGTACGGGCTCGACGGCCACCGCGGCATCGTCAAGACCCGGCTGCTCGCCTTCCTGTTGTACGTCGTCGCCCTGCTGCTGGGCGCGGTGGTGCTGCCGCTGCTGGTCGTCGGCCCCGACCGGGTCGTCGAGTTCGTGCCCTGGGGCACCGAGGTCATCGCCGTCCTCTACTGGCCGCTGGTCATCGTGCTGACGATCGCGTTCCTCACGACGCTCTACCACGTGTCCGTCCCCGTCCGTTCGCCCTGGATCGAGGACATGCCCGGGGCGCTCGTGGCGCTGGGGATGTGGGTGCTCGGCAGCTTCCTGCTGCGGATCTACCTCACCAACACGGTCGAAGGCCCCACGATCTACGGCTCCTTGGCCGCGCCGATCGCCGTCCTGCTCTGGATCGGCATCTCGGCCTTCGCCGTCCTGGTCGGCGCGGCCGTCAACGCGGCCATCGACCGGGTATGGCCCTCGCTGGCCACCGCCGCCGCCCGCCAGGCCACCGAGCGCGTCCGGGCCGCGCAGGCCGCCGAGTTCGTCGCCCGGACCCGCCCGGCCGCGTGGAACGGCGGGGACGGCATCGACGACGACGAGGACGACGACGGCCCGGCCTACATGCCCTCGGAGTTCCCGGAACGCTGGTCCCGCTTCCTGCCGCCCGACGACGTGAAGTCCCGGTTCCAGTCGACCTGGGAGAAGGAACCCAAGGAAGCGAAGGAGCCGAAAGGGCCCAAGGAGGGCAAGGAGCCCGGGGAAAGCGGGGGCGGCAGGGAGAACAGCAGGCCGGGCAAGGACTCCGGGCAGCGCCGGGACGACTCCGGACCGCCGTCCGCCTGAGCCCGCGCCGACCCCGCGCCAGCGTGGAGACATGCCCCAGGAACCCCCGCGCTACCAGGAACGGTCCTCCCGGCTGCCCGGAGCCGTCGTCTGGACCTGGGACGCCCCCGACCGCTCGGTACCAGAAGCCCGCTCCGTCCTGCCGGACGGCTGCATGGACCTGATCTGGACCGGCGGCCGTCTCGTCGTCGCCGGACCGGACACCCGCGCCTTCCAGGTGGCCCCGGCGGACCGGGACTCCTGCGCCGCGATCCGGTTCGCCCCCGGCACCGCGCCCGTACTCCTCGGCGTACCGGCGCACGAACTGCGCGACCACCGGGCCGAGCTCACCGACCTGTGGCCCGCCTCAGCCGTACGCCGGCTCACCGACCGGATCGACCGGGCCCCCGACCCGGCCGAGGCCCTGGAACGCTTCGCCCTGGACCGGATCGCCGACACCGGGCCGCCGGATCCGCTCACGGTCGCCGTCGCGGAGAGCCTGCGCCGGGGCGCGTCCGTCGCCGCGACGGCGGCGGAGGCCGGGATCGGAGCCCGCCGGCTCCACCGCCGCTCCCTGGCCGCCTTCGGCTACGGCCCCAAGACGCTGGCCCGGATCCTCCGTCTGCAACGCGCCCTGGCACTCGTCCGCACCGGCCTCCCGTACGCCGAGGCGGCCTGCGCGGCGGGCTGCACCGACCAGGCGCACCTGTCCCGCGAGATGCGCGACCTGGCGGGCACGACCCTCGGGTCCTACTTCGCGGCAGCGGACGCGGACGCGAACAGCGAAACGCCACTGCCGTCCGGGTCCAGCACCACCGCGTAACGCTGCCCCCACACCGCGTCCCACGGCTTGAGATGCCCGGTGAAACCGGCGTCGGTGAGCTCCGCGTACAGGGCGTCCACCTCCGCCGGACTGTCACAGGCGAACGCCAGCCCCAGCCGTTCACCGCCCGCCGGGCGCTCCCAGCTCGGGTCGAACGAGAGGATGACCTCCTCGGTGTCCCACAGCACCCGCTGCCCGCCCGGCAGGGTCACTTCGACGTGCGGGGCGGACTCCGCCCCGGCCGGGATGTCGAGGCCGAGCCGGCGGTAGAAGGCGAGGGAGGCGGCCAGGTCCGCCGTGATGATGCTGATCGCGTCGAGTCGTGGAGTCATGGAACGACCGTAGGCGCACGGCCGCCCGCCGGTCTTGTACGAATCGGACGCGCGCGCCCGTACGCACCGAACGCGCGCACATGAACACACCGGACATGCGCGCCCCCCGGCACTGGACACACGCGCTCGCACGCACCGGTACGCGCCCGTACGCACCGAACGCGCGCCCCGGCCGGGCGAGATCACCCCCAGCAGTCGCCCACCGAAGTCCCCGCCTCGGTCAACGCCAGCCCCAGGTCCGCCCGTTCGGTCACCCAGCGGGTCGGGCGGTGGCGCGGGTCGCCCGTCGCCGCGTGCAGCGCCCGCTGGAGCTCCAGCAGCCGCGCCGCCCCGATCCGCTCGCCCCAGGCCAGCGGTCCGGCCGGATAGCCGAGCCCGGTCGTCACCGCCAGGTCGATGTCGGCGGGGGTGGCGAGGCGGCGTTCCGCGATCGAGGCCCCGACCGCGACGATCGACGACAGCAGCCGCTGCGCGACCGAGCCCGCCGTGTCCCGCACCACCGTCACGGCGTGCGGATCCTCGCCCGCCGCCCGGGCCAGCACCGCGCGGGCGTCCCGGGCCGCCGCCGGATCGGTGGCGGCCGTCACCGCGAGGACCCGCCGCCGCCCCACCGAGGGCAGCACCTCCACGCCCACCGTGCGCTCCGCCGGCAGCCCGCCCGCCCCGATCGCACCGGACACCGTCGTCCCCCACCCCGGCACCAGCACCAACGCCTCGGGCGACGGCCCCGCGCCCCGCTCGATCCGGACCCCCGCCGCCTCCAGCGCACCGGCGAGGGCTTCGGCGTACGACGTCGTCTCCACGGACCCGCTCGGGGCCAGGAACACCGGCCGGTCGCCGTTCCCGTCCACCGCCGGCTCCGGAGCGGGTCCGCCCGCGCCCTCGCCGTACGCGTACCAGCCCTGCCCGGTCTTGCGGCCGTGCAGCCCGGCCACTACCCGGTTCGGGGTGAGGTAGGAGGGGCGCAGCCGGTCCTCGTACCGGAAGCCCTGCCAGATCGAGTCGATCACCGCGGCCGTGACGTCGAGCCCGGTGAGGTCCATCAGCTCGAACGGGCCCATCCGCAGCCCCAGCACGTCCCGCGCGATCCGGTCGATGTCCGCCGGCCCCGCCACCGACTCCTCCAGCAGCGCCAGCGCCTCCGTCACCAGCCCGCGCCCCGCGTGGTTGACCAGGAAGCCGGGGGTGTCGGCCACGGTCACCGCCCGGTGCCCGCACCCCTCCACCAGCGCGGTCAGCACGGCCGGGATCTCCGGCCGGGTCGCCGCACCCGGCACCACCTCCACGATCCGCATCAGCGGCACCGGGTTGAAGAAGTGCAGCCCGGCCAGACGCGAGGGGTCCTGGAGGGTCGCGGCGATCCGGGTCACCGACAGGGACGAGGTGTTGGTCGCGAAGATCGCGGAGGAGGGCAGCGCCCGCTCCAGCTTCGCGAACACCTCGGCCTTGGTCTCCAGATCCTCCCGTACGGCCTCGATGACCAGCTCCACGTCCGGCCCCGCCGCCCACGGGTCGGGGAGCGGCGCCAGCCGCGCCACGGCCGCGTCCCGGTCGGCGGCGGTCGTCCGGCCCTTGGCCACCGCCCGGTCCAGCATCGAGACGACGAAGCCCATGGCGTCCGTCACCGCCTCGGCCCGTACGTCGCCCAGCTCCACGGTGTGTCCCGCGCTCGCCGCCCACTGGGCGATGCCGCGGCCCATGGCCCCGGCTCCGACGATCCTGATACGCATGGCGGTGGGCCCCTTCGGCATGATCAGCACAGCAAATCCGCCCCACGGTGTCAGGGGCCATTGATGACTGTCCAATACCGAATTAAGGTCGGACAAAGACGCCAGGAGTATCAATATGGAGCTGCGCCACCTCAACGCGTTCCTCGCGGTGGCCGAGGAACTGCACTTCGGCCGGGCCGCCAAGCGGCTCCAGATGGCCCAGCCGCCCCTCAGCCAGCAGATCCGGCAGCTGGAGAAGGAGCTCGGCGTCCAGCTCTTCCGCCGCAACACCCGCTCGGTCCGGCTCACCAGCGCGGGGGAGTCCTTCCTCGAACCGGTACGGACCGTCCTCGACGACCTCGACACCGCCGTCCGGGCCGCCAGGTCGGCCGGCCGGGGCGAGTACGGCCGGGTCACCATCGGCTTCGCCGGAGCCTCCAGCCACGAGACGCTGCCCCGGCTGACCCGGGCCGTGCGCGCCGCGCATCCCGGGCTCGAACTCGTCATGACCGGCCAGACGTACGCCAACGTCGCGCTGTCCCGCGTCGCGGACGGCTCGCTCGACCTCGGCTTCGTCCGGCTCCCGGTGAACCGGCCGGGCGTGGTCCACCGGGTGATCGACGAGGAGGAGCTGCTGTGCGCCCTGCCCTTCGACCACCCGCTCGCCCGGGGCGAAGCCGTGCCGCTGTCCGCGCTGGCCGAGGAACCGTTCGTCTCCTTCCCCGCCAACTCCGGCTCCACGGTCCGCGACGCCCTGACCGAAACCTGCGAGAGCGCCGGGTTCACCCCGCGCGTCGTCCAGGAGGCCCCCGACTCGTACACGATCCTCGCCCTGGTCGCCGCCGGGGTCGGGGTCACCCTCACGGTCACCTCCGTCCAGCACATCCAGCAGAACGGCCTGGTCTACCGACCCATCGCCGGCCCGCCCATCCGCCGCCAGGCGGCCCTGGCCTGGCGCGCGGACAACCCCTCCGCCGCCCTGCGCGCGGTGCTCGCCGTGGCGGAGGAAGCCCTGCCGACGCCCGTACGACGCCCTGATTGAGACGCGGGGCCTCTCAACCCGGGGCACATTCGATATTGGACCGACTCAGTGCCGCGATGCGAAGGTCGACCCGGATCCGAAGGCCGACCGGACAGTGACGCTCACCCCGCCGCCCGCACCCCCGCGTACCGCCACCGCTCCCGCTCCCGCCCCCAGGAAAGGCCCGCCGTGCCGCTCGAAGTCGTCATCTGCGAACCGCTGCGCACCCCCATCGGCCGCTTCGGCGGAGCGTTCGCCCAGCAGACACCGGCCTCGCTCGCCGCACACGTCATCGCCGAGGTGGTGGCCCGCACGGGTATCGACCCGGACCGGGTCGACGAGGTGATCCTCGGCCACGCCTACCCCTCCGCCGAAGCACCCGCCATCGGCCGGGTCGCCGCGCTGGACGCCGGGCTCCCGGCCACGGTCACCGGCTCCCAGATCGACCGCCGCTGCGGCTCCGGACTCCAGGCGGTCCTGGACGCGGCGATGCAGATCCGCACCGGCTTCAGCGACGTCGTGATCGCCGGCGGCGTCGACGTCATGAGCGCCGCGCCCTACTACACCCACGACGGCCGCTGGGGCATCAAGGGCCCCGGCCTCCAGCTCCACGACGCCCTCGCCCGGGGCCGGGTCACCGCCGGCGGCATCCACCACCCCGTCCCCGGCGGCATGATCGAGACAGCGGAGAACCTGCGCCGGGAGTACGGGATCGGCCGCGCCGACCAGGACGCCCTGGCCCTGCGCTCGCAGCAGCGGGCGGCCCGCGCCGCCGCCGAGGGGCGGTACGGGGCGGAGATCGTTCCCGTCACCGTACGCACCCGCAAGGGCGAGATCACCGTCACCGCCGACGAGCACCCCCGCCCCGACACCACCGCCGAGCAACTCGCCGCCCTGCGGCCGGTGATGGCGAAGTCCGACCCGGAGGCCACCGTCACGGCGGGCAACGCCAGCGGGCAGAACGACGCGGCCGCCGCCTGCCTCGTCACCAGCGCCGTGACCGCCGAACGCCTCGGCCTCACCCCGCTCGTCCGCCTCGTCTCCTGCGCCCGCGCGGGCGTCCCCGCCGCCACCATGGGCATCGCCCCCGTCGCCGCCACCCGCACCGCACTGGACCGGGCCGGGCTCACCCTCGCCGACCTCGATCTGATCGAGCTGAACGAGGCGTTCGCCGCACAGGTCCTCGCCTGCACGAGGGAGCTGGGCCTCGGCGAGGCCGACCACGAACAGCGGATCAACGTCAACGGATCGGGCATCTCGCTGGGCCACCCGGTCGGCGCCACCGGAGCCCGCATCCTCGCCACGCTCACCCGCGAACTGGACCGCCGGGAAGGCCGGTTCGGCCTGGAGACGATGTGCATCGGCGGCGGCCAGGCCCTCGCCGCGGTCTTCGAGCGCGTCACCTCCTGATCGGCCCCGGCCCGCCCGGCCCGCCCGGGATGCGGTGCCGGCTCCCGGGCATGCGAAAGGTCCGGCCGGACAGTCCCCGCTGTCCGGCCGGACCTCGTTCGTGCGGGCGGGGCCGCTGATCAGTCCCGCGCGTTACGGGTGCGGCGCATCAGCACCGCCCCGCCGAGCAGCAGCGCGGCGCTCGCGCCCGCCGCCAGACCGAGATCGGCCGCACCGGTGTCGGCCAGGCTCGGGGTGTCGGATCCGGGGGTGTTCGTACCAGGGGTGTTCGACCCGGGGGTGTCGGTGGGCGGCGTCCAGGCCGGGGGCTCGTCGACCGGCGGCTGGTCGACCGGGGGCTGGTCGACGGGCGGCTCCTCGGTGGGCGGCTGGTCGACGGGGGGCTCCTCGGTGGGCGGCTCGTCCACCGGCGGCTCCTCGGTCGGCGGCTCCTCGACCGGGGGCTCCTCGGTCGGAGGCTCGTCCACGGGGGGCTCCTCCGTGGGCGGCTCCTCGACCGGCGGCTCCTCGGTCGGGGGCTCGTTGACCGGGGGCTCCTCGGTGGGCGGCTCCTCGACCGGCGGCTTGGTGGGCGGGTGGTCGTCCTTCGGGCCGTCCACGTTCTTGCACGCGTTGCCGAACGCGGGGTTCAGCAGGGCGATCACATTCACGGTGTTGCCGCACACGTTGACCGGAATGTGCACCGGCACCTGCACGGCGTTGCCCGAGCCGACCCCCGGCGAACCGACGGCCGCCCCCTCGGCCGACGCGTCGGCGTACGCCGAACCGCCGGCCACGGCCAGGAGGCCCGAGGCCGCCGCCATGACGATCAAGCTCTTGTTCAAGGTCTGTCGCATTACTTGCCCTTCCTTAGGACATTCGCGAGGACATTCGCGTGGGTGCTTCGCGCGCGGAGCCGTACGGGTGGTGCCGCTGCTGTGCCGGACCTCCGGTATCCCGCGGGAAGCCATGGTGAAAGCCGATACACATGCGCGCTGGACGACTGCCATAACGATCGAGGGCTGGGCCGGAAACTCGGACGGCCGTGGAAATTGTGTAATCACCCGAACGGATGGATTAGGCGGAATCCGTTCTTCCCGGTCCACGGTTGAAGGGAAACGATTCCGCCCCAACTTTCCCGTCCGTGGCTGACGTTGACCTCCGAAGAGATGTCAAGGGGACGGGGGCGTGAAGCGGGACCGCCTCGAGCCCGCCCGACCCGTTCGGGCGAACGCGACGGACGGTGTGCGCGCAATTCCTTCACGAACAGACAGTCGTGCGAACAGAGGCAGTGCTAAAGGCGCACGCGGACGCGCACCGGTCACGCCCCGCGCCGTGCGCCCCCCGTGCCCGGCATTCGGGTGAACGCGCGCAACCAAACACCCCTCGGCGAGTTGGTCAGGACGCTCCGCCACGGGGCAACCGGTACAAGAAGGGTTAATCGTGATCAAGAAGGTTCTGGCTACGGGTGCTGTCGCCGCCTCCGTGCTCGGTCTCGGATCGACGCAGGCCATGGCGATCAGCAACGACGGAGGCACGACCTCGGTCAACGGCAACGGCGCTTCGCAGTCGTACGGCAACGCCGAGACCCACGGTGACTGGAGCCCGCAGTTCGGCCTGATCCAGGGCTCGCTCAACAAGCCCTGCATCGCCCTGCCGGCCAAGGCGAACCTCGGTTCGCTCGTCGGCCTCGTGCCGATCTCGGTCCAGGACATCAACGTCCTGTCCTCCCCGCAGAACCAGCAGTGCACCGAGAACTCCACCCAGGCCAAGGGCGACGAGGCTCTGTCGCACATCCTGGAGGACATCCCGATCCTCTCCGGCAACGGCGTCGGCAACGGCTGATCCACGGCCGCTCTACTCGGGCCCGGGCCATCGGCGTTCCTCCACCGAGCGGCCCGGGTCCGTCGCTCCACCCGGCCCCACCCGGCTCCATCCGGGGCGCGGCAGCCGGTCCTCCGTCGCATTCCCCGTCGCACGACCTCACGGGCATTGCGTCATTCGGGCGGACAATCCGGGAATCCGCCCGTCGAAGAGTTTCGAATCCGGGCGTTCATCGTTACGAAAGACAGCGCCGGAGTCCCGAGCGATCAGGATCTGGCTCGGGCGGTCACGACAGTCGTGACCGCACCGGACTCCGCCGAGGAAAGGGACGAAAAGTGAAGTACACCAAGGTTGCCGCAGTCGCCGCCGGAACCCTCATGGCGATGGGCGCCGCCACGCCGGCCATGGCCGACGCGGGCGCCGAGGCCATCGCCGCGCACTCCCCGGGCGTGCTGTCCGGCAACATCGTGCAGGTTCCGATCCACATTCCGGTCAACGTCTGCGGCAACACCGTCAACGTGATCGGCCTGCTGAACCCGGCCTTCGGCAACACCTGCGTCAACGCGTGAACAACTGACCGGTCCGGGCCGCTCGGTCCGGACCGGTCCGGCCCCGGGCGGCATCGGCCGCCCGGGGCCTTCGCGTTGCCCCGCGCATTCCCTTCCGCCGCCGCCCGGAGAAAGTGACGCGGGCGCAGTTTCCCGTGGGCAGCCGGATCGTTATCCCCACGAAAGCGGCAGAAGTCACAGGCAAAGAAGGCTTGTGCGCGGCACGGAGACGTGACCGAAGCGGATGCCGCGCAGAAGGGAACCAGAAAAGTGAAGTACGCGAAGACCGCCGCGCTCGTCGCCGGTTCCGTGGTCGCCCTCGGAACGGCGGCCCCCGCCTTCGCCGTCACTGACGTCACGGCCCCCACCTTCAGTCTCGACACCGGCCTCAACCAGGTGATGGCCAGCACCCCGCTGGTCGTGAACCCGCTGGTGGACCTGGCCGCCGAGGCGACCGAGACGGTCTCGAAGGACGGCGCGGTCGGCAAGCTGGCGGGCCGGGCCACCGGTGCGGCCGATGGCGCGGCTCCGCTGCTCGGTGGAGTTCCGCTCGGCCGCTGACAGCCATGGGGCACTCGTTCACCCGGTAGTTCCCCCTAGGCAGTCCCCTCGGTCTTCTTCACCGATTCCATTCGATTCGATTCACTTCGCATTCCTCCGATGCCCGCTCCGCCCGCACGGCGGATGTGCCGAAGGAAAGCATCGTTCGAGTGAATGGGCATAACCACCACCCGCCGCGCCGAGTTGGGCAGAACGCTCCGGACAGGCGGGCACCAGAACATCCCAGAAGGGCTCTTTCATGATTAAGAAGATTATGGCCTCGGCAGCCGTCGCTGCCTCGGTCGTCGGTGTTTCCGCCGCGACCGCCCCGTCCGCCATGGCCATCGCCAACGACGGCGGCACCACCACGGTCAACGGCAACGGCGCTTCGCAGGCGTACGGCAACTCCGCCACCCACGGCGACTGGAGCCCGCAGTTCGCGCTCATCCAGGGCTCGCTCAACAAGCCCTGCATCGCCCTGCCGGCCAAGGCCAACCTCGGTTCGCTCGTCGGCCTCGTGCCGATCACGGTCCAGGACATCAACGTCCTGTCCTCGCCGCAGAACCAGCAGTGCACCGAGAACTCCACCCAGGCCAAGGGTGACGAGGCTCTGTCGCACCTCCTGAACGACATCCCGATCCTCTCCGGCAACGGCGCCGGCAACAACTGAGACCGGGCGGCTCCGGGTCCCCGCCGCTGAATCCCCCGAACTCCCCGGGGGCGGCCCGGAATCCGCCTGTCCGCAGTGAGTGATCCGCGTGGGGCCAGTCCATCCGTACGGCGACCGTTCTTCGCCGGTACGGACGGACTGGCCCTTCGTCGTGCCCCGACGCCCCGTGACCGGGTGAGGGTGCACCCGGTTGGGCCGGATGCCGTAACCCCGGCTGACGATCCGGGCCGGGCCGGGTAGGGCCTCCGCATGGATCCGTACGACAGTCAGACTCCGCAGAGCGCGCAGGGGCGGCCCGCACCGGGCGGCACCCCGATCTACGACCGGCTCGTCGCCGAGTGGCGGGCCGCCGGGCACGGCCACCCGCTGTCCGAACCCCAGCAGGAGCCCGCCCCCCGCCGCAGCGGCGGCTTCGTACCCGCGGCACGCGCCTCGGGCGGGACCCCCGGTGGCTGAGGGCCGGGGCACCGCCTCCGGAAGCTGAGCAACGGCGTCGACCTTGCGCCGGAACAAACCCATTTGAGTGGTACTGCGCAACCGATCGCGACTACCGACTGTTGATCAGTGTGTTCCACAACGGGACGCTCCGAAAGGTGAAGCTTGATGAAGAAGATGATGGCCGGCGCTGCAGTGGCCGTGTCCCTGCTCGGTCTGTCCGCAGTCGCGGCTCCCACGGCCATGGCGATCGGCAACGACGGTGGCACCACCACGGTCAACGGCAACGGCGCCGAGTCGGAGATCGGCAACGCCGAGACCAAGGGCGACTGGAGCCCGCAGAACCAGCTCGTCCAGGGCACCCTGAACAAGCTCTGCATCGGCCTGCCGGCCAAGGTCAACGTCGGTTCGCTCGTCGGCCTCGTGCCGGTCACGGTCCAGGACATCAACGTCCTGTCCAACCCGCAGAACCAGCAGTGCACCGACAACTCGACCCAGGCCAAGGGCGACGAGCCGCTGTCGCACATCCTGGACGACATCCCGGTCCTGTCGGGCAACGGCGTCGGCAACAACTGACGCACCACCGCCTGATGTATCGAGCGCGGGCGGCCCGGAGGTCAACCTCCGGGCCGCCCGCCCTCGTTGGCGCTGCCGCCGCGCATCTCGCGGCCGTCGCGCCCGCCGTCCCGCCGTGACACGGCCACGGCGTCCTGACGCGGCGATGCCCACCACTCCACGGGGGGTGGTGGGCATCGCCGCGTCCGCGTGGCCGGGGACCGGAGCGTCAGCCGAGGGACCGGACCGGGAGCAGGCAGTGGGCTGCGGTGCGGACGACCTCCTCGTTCGCCGCGAAGGCCCGCAGCTGGTCCTCGCTGACCGGCTGCCCCGGAACGGCCTCCGGCCACGGGGCGGTGGCGAACATCCCGTACACCTGGCCCTGTGCGCGGGCGGCGGCCAGCCACTCCGCGGGCGCCGGGTACTGCGCCTTGAGGTGAGGGAGCGTCAGGACGGCCTGGCCCGCCTGGACGAGAAGCTTCGCCTGGATGCCCGGGGCCTCGGCCGCGTCCTGGATCGAGCCGCCGACCTGGAGGCCCGCACGCTCCAGCGCGATGCGCAGCGCGTTCCGGCCGACCTCCGGGCCGTCCTGCCCGTCACCCAGCGAATAGGCGAGCAGATAGGCGGTGTCCTCGTCGGCGCCGGGCTGCCGGCCGCTCCAGCCGATCAGGATCTGGGTGCCCAACTGGGCTTGTGTGAACGTGCTGGTGGAGGTCTGGGGTGTCGTCATGCTCGGCACCCTAACGGCCCCGGACCGGCCGCTATGCATGCGTATCACCCGATCGAGGGAGATCACGGGGTAACTCCGGCGAAGGCGTCGACACGGGCCTCCGTCAGGGCCGGTGGAAAACCAGTTGCCCTCGCTCCCGGGGGCCGGGCTAGGGTGAGCGACGTCTCCGTGCACCGACGTGGCGTACGGAGGAGGAGACCAGAGGAATCAGGAGGTGAGGACATTGATGACTGTCGACGTGACGGGCACTGCCCGCAGCCAGAAGTGCATCGTTCTCCCCCCCCCGTGGCCACCGGCTGACCCACTTCGCGTACGTCACGCACCTCCCGCGCCGAGCGCGCGGCGCCGGGGCCACCCTGTGAAGGGTTTCCCTTGTCTTCCTCGTTTCCTCCGGTTCCGTCCTCCTCGCACCCGCTGACTCCGTACGGCTGGGACGACGACTGGGCGGTCGCCTTCTCCCCCTACGCCGAACAGGGCCTCGTTCCGGGGCGTGTGGTGCGGGTGGACCGCGGTCAGTGCGACGTGATCACCGCGGACGGCCCGGTGCGGGCCGACACCGCGTTCGTCGTGCCGCGCGACCCGATGCGGATCGTCTGCACCGGCGACTGGGCGGCGCTCGACGCGGACGGCGACCCGCGGTTCGTCCGTACGCTGCTGCCGCGCCGTACCGCCTTCGTCCGCTCGACCTCCTCCAAGCGGTCGGACGGCCAGGTCCTCGCCACCAACATCGACCACATCGTCGTCTGCGTCTCGCTCGCCGTCGAACTCGACCTCGGACGCCTGGAGCGCTTTCTCGCGCTCGCCCTGTCCAGCGCCGATGGCGCGGCGCTGCTGGGGGAGGGCCAGAGCCCCGGGGCACACCGGTCCGAGCCGGTCGTGCTGCTCACGAAGGCCGATCTGGTGCCCGACGCCGTCACCCTGTCCCACCTGGTCCGGGACGTCGAGGCCATCGCCCCCGGGGTCCAGGTGCTGCCCGTCAGCTCCACCACGGGCGAGGGGCTCGACGTGTTCGGGGCCGTCGTCCGTGGCGGCACGAGCGTCCTGCTCGGCATCTCCGGCGCGGGCAAGTCCACCCTCGCCAACACCCTGCTGGGCCGGGACGCGATGGAGGTGCGGGCCGCCCGGGACGTCGACGGCAAGGGCCGGCACACCACCACGACCCGCAACCTCCTTCTCCTGCCGCACGGGGGCGTCCTCATCGACACCCCCGGGCTGCGCGGGGTGGGCCTCTTCGACGCCGGGACCGGGGTCGAAGAGCTCTTCTCGGAGATCGAGGAGCTGGCGGCCCGGTGCCGGTTCCACGACTGCGCCCACGAGAGGGAGCCCGGGTGCGCGGTCCTCGCCGCGCTCGCGGACGGCGACCTGCCCGACCGGCGGCTGGAGAGCTACCGCAAGCTGCTGCGCGAGAACCAGCGGATCGTCGCCAAGACCGACGCCCGCGTCCGCTCGGAGATCCTGCGGGACTTCAAGCGCAAGGGCGCCGAGGGGAGGGCGGCCATGCAGGCCAAGCGCGGCCGGGCGCGATAGCGGCGGGCCCCGGCCCTGACGTCCGAAATCCGCGAGTGCGGCAGCGGGGGCTGCCGCACACTGGACGGTGTGATGGACGAACGGACCAGGTACGAGGCGGTGAGCAGCCGCGACGCACGGTTCGACGGCGCGTTCTTCTTCGCCGTCGTGACCACCGGCATCTACTGCCGGCCGAGCTGCCCCGCCGTCACCCCCAAACGCGCCAACGTGCGCTTCTACCCCACCGCTGCCGCCGCCCAGGCGGGCGGCTTCCGGGCCTGCCGGCGCTGCCGCCCCGACGCCGTGCCCGGCTCGGCCGAGTGGAACGTCCGCGCCGACGTCGTCGGCCGTGCCATGCGGCTGATCGGCGACGGTGTGGTGGACCGCGAAGGCGTCCCCGGACTCGCCGGGCGGCTCGGCTACAGCGCCCGGCAGGTCCAGCGCCAGCTCAACGCCGAGCTGGGCGCGGGCCCCGTCGCGCTCGCCCGCGCCCAGCGCTCCCACACCGCCCGGGTGCTCCTCCAGACCACCGGCCTGCCGGTCACCGAGATCGTCTTCGCGGCCGGGTTCAACAGCGTGCGCCAGTTCAACGACACCATCCGCCGGATCTACGCCCGCACCCCCAGCGCCCTGCGCGCCGAGGCCGGGACCGGGCTCGGCGGGGGCCGGAGCGAGGGGCTGCGGGCCGGGATCCCGCTGCGGCTCGCCCATCGGGGCCCGTACGCCGCCGGAGCCCTGTTCGACCTGCTCGCGGAGCGGGCCGTGGCCCGGGTGGAGGAGAGCGTCGGGCCGCCGGGTCGCCGCACCCACCGGCGTACCCTGCGGCTGCCGTACGGGACCGGGATCGCCGCCGTCGACGAAGCCTCGCCCGGCCCGTGGCTGGAGGCCCGGATCCACCTCACCGATCTGCGCGACCTGACCACCGCCGTACAGCGGCTGCGGCGGCTGTTCGACCTGGACGCCGATCCGTACGCCGTCGACGAGGCCCTGTCCGCCGACCCCCGGCTCGCCCCGCTGGTCGCCGCCCGCCCCGGGCTGCGCTCGCCGGGAGCGGCGGACCCGGAGGAGGAGGCCGTACGGACGCTGGTGGGGCGGGAGCGCGCCGGGGAGCTGGTCGAGCGGTACGGGAAGGTGCTGGACGTGCCGTGCGGGGCGCTCACGCACGTGTTCCCCGAGCCGGGCGTGCTGGCCGGGGCCGTCACGGAGCCGGACCTGCGCGCCCTGGCCGCCGCGCTCGTGGACGGGGAGCTGCGGCTGGACGCCGGGGCCGACCGGGACGCGGCCGAACGGACGCTGGCGACCCTGCCCGGGGTGGACCCGCGGACCGCCGCGCTGATCCGGATGCGGGCGCTGGGAGACCCCGATGTGGACCCGTACGGGACGCCGGGGGCCGAGCGGTGGCGGCCGTGGCGCTCGTACGCCGTACGGCACCTGGAGTGCGCCGACCGCACCGCGCGGCCCGCCGTCCGGCGCTGAGCACCGGCCGGGCGGGCAGTGCGGCCGGCCCCGGATCGCGGTCAGCCCCAGATCAGCGCGCCCAGCCACGCCCCCGCCACCAGCAGGCACGCGAACAGCCGCACCAGCACCGCGTACCCCGTCGCCCGCATCACCGAGCGCACCGACGTCCAGCCCGCCCCGCGGCTCCCCAGCCGCAGCCGCTCCGCCCCGTAGATCGCCCCCACGAACCCGGCGATCCCGCCCACCACGGGCACCACGAAGAACCCCACGATGCCCGCGACCCCGCCGATCAGCACCGTCCGGCGGGGCGCACCCGACTCACCCGGGCGGCGCGGCGGCAGCAGCGGTTTCAGGGCCTGGTTCACCAGCATCAGGGCCGTTGCGCCGATCAGTACGCCCCAGGCGGTCGGGGTCATGTCCGTCAGCGCCCACCACAGCACCGCCGCCCAGACGATCGCCTGCCCCGGCACGCCCGGCACCAGGACCCCGACCAGGCCCAGCAGCATGACCAGGCCCACGGCGACGAGCTGCCACACACTCATCCGACCAGCCTGCCGGAGAGCACCCGTCTCCGCCCGTCAGCGCACCCCGGCGACCTGCGGCCGACGAGGTCTCACGCAGGCGCGGTGCGGGCCACCCAGCCGCGCTCGTAGGCGTGCCAGCCCAGCTGGAGCCGGGTGGAGACCCCGGTCAGTTCCATCAGCCCCTTGACCCGGCGCTGCACGGTCCGCAGCCCCAGGTCCAGTTGCCTGGCCACACTGGCGTCCGTCAGCCCGGCCAGCAGCAGCGACAGGATCTCCAGGTCCGTCGTATCGGGCCCGGGCCCGTCCTCGCGCACCTCGCCGCCGCATCCGCCGAGCCGCAGCGGCACGGCCTTCTGCCACACCGCCTCGAAGAGCCCCGTCAGCGACTCCAGCAGCCCGCTGGCGTGCACGACCAGGGCGGCGGGCTCCACGCCGCGCCCAGTCAGCGGCACCATCGCCAGGCTCCGGTCGGCGACCACCAGTTTCGTCGGCACCCGGTCCACCACCCGGCACTGCTCGTCCCGGCCCAGCGCCGCGGACAGCTCCACGATCCCGGACGGCAGCGACAGCGCCTCGCGCTCGACGACCACCCGGCAGGCGACCCCGCGCGCGGCCGCCCGCTCCTCGGGCCCGCTCTCCGTCCCGTTCACCGCGACCGGCTTCCCGGTGACCAGGGCGCACACCTCGAACACCGCCCCCAGCTGCAACTGGTGGAAGCGCCGGGCGACCGCGGCCGCTCCCGTCACCACCTCCACCAGGTCGTGCGCCTCCGGCTCGCTCGCCTCCGCGCGGTACTCCTCGGCCAGCAGCGCGGACGCCTGCTCCGCCTGCTCCAGCTCGTGCCGCTGCCGGCTCAGCAGCGCACCCAGCGCGACCCCGGGCGGAGCCGCCACCCAGCGTCCCGGGCGGGCCGAGGACTGTGCGGCCAGCCCCTGCTGCCCCAGCCGCCGCAGCACCCGCTCGGTGTCCGCCTCGGGGAGAGCCAGCCGGTGGGCGAGATCGGGGAGTTCGGCCGCTCCCGCTGCTACGAGCGCCCGGTACGCGGCTTCCTGTCGCTCGTCCAGACCTATGGCGCCCAGCATCCTCCGACCCTCCCCGGGTGTGGTGATCGCGCGTCGCGGCGCCCGTTCCGGCCGGTCCGGCGTGGCGAGAACGAGCCACGGCGCAAACCCGCCGCGCACATCATCCCCCGTACTCACCCCTCGTACCCCTGGCCTCACCACCCCTATGGCGTCACAGGGATACCGACAACCGCCGGAATACGCCCTCTTCGGCTGTTTCGTTCAGGACCGATTCCGTCGCAGCGGAGTACCGGCCTCATCGCGCCGGTCCGTGGCGCGAACCAGACGGCCATGACGTGTCGGTCAACTCCGTGCGGGCCTCTTTTTCCGGATGCCCCGTTTTCGGGCGGGCTCCGCGGTGGACAATAAGGGCATGAGTCAGCAGGGGGAGAAGCCCGCCGCCCACGAGGACGACTGGTGGCGGAAGCTGTACGACGAGAGCGCGCCGGACCTCGGCCCGAGCCGCGCGCCCGACAGCCTCGACGACCGCTTCGACTCGGTGTCGGACACGGTGGGCGGGGCGGTGGACCGACAGCGGGACACCGCGCGGGAGGCCGGGCGGGACGCGTTCCCGGACGCGGTGCCGGAACCGGAACCGGCATACGAACGCGAACCGGAGTGGACGTCGCAGGTCGAGCCGGAACCGGAATCCGAACCGGAGCGGGCGTGGGGCGGTGTGCCGGAGCCGGACGTCGGCGCGGAGCCGATACGGGATCCGCGTGCGGCCCAGGGCCCGTACCCGCGCCAGGAGCGGGAGCAATCCCCGTACGGGGAGCGGTCGTCGAAGCCCGCCCCGGCCCCCGCCGCCGTTCCCGGCCCCCGGAACACCGTCTTCCCCGCCCCCTGGGAGACCACCGCCCATCCGCCCGGCCCCCGCACCTTCGCCGCGCCGAAACCGCCCGAACCCGAGCCGCCCGCCCCCGTGGAGCCGGCCGTCGCGCCCGACCCCAGCGCCCTGCACCCCTTCCCCCCGGACTGGGCCGCGAGCGACGCCCCGGCCGATGACGCCGGCGGGGCACGGCGGCCCCTCGTCGGCCACCTCGGGGACCGGCCGCCCACCTATGACGCCGAGCCCGCCGCCCTGCCCGCCGCCACCTCGGAGAACCTGGACGCCCTGGTCCCCGACACCGTGCTGGACGGCGCGCGGTACGGGACGTACACCCTGCGCGCCGCCTCCGTACGGGGCGACTCCGCCCGGTTCCGGGGCGAACCCCGGCGCGACGCGCTGTTCACCGCCCGGTTCGGGGCGGCCGAGAGCGCACTCGTCCTCGTCGCGGTGGCCGGGGGCGCACGGGTCGGCGAGGGGGCGCACCTCGCCGCGGCCGACGCCTGCCGGTGGATCGCCGGGGCCGTCGCCCGCAGCCACGCCCGGCTCTCCGACGACATAAGGGCCGGCCGCCGGGGCGACCTGAAGTCGGGGCTGCACCGGCTCACCGACCGTACGTACGGAAAGCTCCGGGCCCGCGCCGCCGAACTCGGCCTCGAACCGGGGGAGTACACCGCCGGTCTGCGCTGTCTGCTGCTCCCCGCCGACCCCGACTGCCGCACCCGGGTCTTCTTCGGCGTCGGCGGCGGCGGCCTGTTCCGGCTCCGCGACGGGCTCTGGCAGGACCTGGAGCCGGTGATCGCGCAGCTGCCGTCGCCGGGGAGCGCGAGCGAGGAGGGGCCGGACGGCGACCGGCTGACCATGGACCTCCAGATCACCACGCCCCCCTCCCCGTACAGCGACGGCCCCGCCCCGCCGCCCGCCGAACTCTTCCGCTTCCGGGCCTCCGTGGCCCGCCCGGGCGACACGCTGCTGCTCTGCAGCAACGGGCTGGCCGAGCCGATGCGCGACGAACCGGAGCTCCCGGCCGAGCTCGCCGAGCGCTGGGGCCCGCCGGGGCCGCCCGGACTGCCCGCGTTCCTCGCCGACGCCCAGCTCCGTATCAAGGGGTACGCCGACGACCGCACCTGCGCGGCCGTCTGGGAGGCGTAACCGCGCACGCCGTGGGTTGATGGACTCCGGAGGCCGTACGTCCGGCCGACGTTTCGGCCTCCGGAGTCCGGACAACCGACAGTGCACGGAGCACGGGCAAGGGAAGGGCACGCACCCATGGCCAAGCAGAACGTGGCGGAGCAGTTCGTCGACATCCTCGCCAGGGCGGGCGTCAAACGCCTGTACGGCGTCGTCGGCGACAGCCTGAACCCCGTCGTGGACGCCATTCGGCGTAACTCGGCCATCGACTGGATCCACGTCCGCCATGAGGAGACCGCCGCCTTCGCGGCCGGCGCCGAGGCCCAGATCACCGGGTCCCTGGCCGCGTGCGCCGGGTCCTGCGGGCCGGGCAACCTGCATCTGATCAACGGCCTGTACGACGCGCACCGTTCGATGGCCCCGGTCCTCGCCCTCGCCTCGCACATCCCCTCCAGCGAGATCGGGCTCGGCTACTTCCAGGAGACGCATCCGGAGCTGCTGTTCCAGGAGTGCAGCCACTACAACGAGATGATCTCCAACCCGGAGCAGATGCCGCGCCTCCTCCAGACGGCCATCCAGCACGCCATCGGCCGCGGCGGCGTGAGCGTGGTCTCGATGCCGGGCGACATCGCCTCCAAGCAGGCCCCCGAGAAGACCGTCGAGCACGCGCTCGTCACCTCGCGGCCGACCGTCCGCCCCGGCGACGACGAGATCGACAAGCTCTGCCGGATGGTGGACGAGGCCAAGCGGGTGACGCTGTTCTGCGGCAGCGGCACGGCGGGCGCGCACGCCGAGGTGATGGAGTTCGCCGAGAAGGTGAAGTCCCCGGTCGGGCACGCGCTGCGCGGCAAGGAGTGGATCCAGTACGACAACCCGTACGACGTCGGCATGAGCGGGCTGCTCGGCTACGGCGCCGCGTACGAGGCGACCCATGAGTGCGATCTGCTGATCCTGCTCGGCACCGACTTCCCGTACAACGCGTTCCTCCCCGACGACGTGAAGATCGTCCAGGTCGACGTCCGCCCCGAACACCTGGGCCGGCGCTCCAAGCTGGACCTCGCGGTGTGGGGCGATGTGCGCGAGACGCTGCGCTGTCTGACGCCCCGGGTGCAGCCCAAGACCGACCGCAAGTTCCTCGACCGGATGCTGAAGAAGCACGCCGACGCGCTGGAGGGCGTCGTCAAGGCGTACACCCGCAAGGTCGAGAAGCACACCCCGATCCACCCCGAGTACGTCGCCTCCGTGCTGGACGAGATGGCCGACCAGGACGCGGTGTTCACCGTCGACACCGGGATGAACAACGTGTGGGCCGCCCGCTATCTGACGCCCAACGGCAGGCGGCGGGTGATCGGTTCGTTCAGCCACGGCTCGATGGCCAACGCGCTGCCGCAGGCGATCGGGGCCCAGTTCGTCGACCGCGGCCGGCAGGTCGTGGCGATGTCGGGCGACGGCGGATTCTCCATGCTGATGGGCGACTTCCTCACCCTGGTCCAGTACGACCTGCCGGTGAAGGTGGTGCTGTTCAACAACTCCTCCCTGGGCATGGTGGAGTTGGAGATGATGGTCGGCGGACTGCCCGCCTACGGCACCGCCAACAAGAACCCGGACTTCGCCGCCGTGGCCCGCGCCTGCGGGGCGTACGGGGTGCGGGTGGAGAAGCCCAAGCAGTTGCAGAGCGCCCTGAAGGACGCCTTCAAGCACAAGGGCCCCGCGCTCGTCGACGTGGTGACCGACCCCAACGCGCTCTCCATCCCGCCGAAGATCAAGGCCGACATGGTCACCGGCTTCGCCCTCTCGGCGAGCAAGGTGGTGCTGGACGGGGGAGTGGGGCGGATGCTCCAGATGGCGCGCTCCAACCTCCGTAACGTGCCCCGCCCTTGAGCGGTAAATGAGCTGTTCCCCGCTCCCATGGCAAGGCCCGCACACATCGGTGGGACGTGTGCGGGCCGCGTCGTTCCGTGCGCCCCCCGCTGCTCCCGCCTGCGCTCTTCCGGACGCGCTCCACAAGCGTGACGGTGTGCGTACGGGGGCATGCATCCCGTGAGACTGTTCGACGGACGGCCGGATCAGGGGAGGGTGGGATCACTGTGCGGGCGGGGGAAATGGTGAAGCGTCAGAAGAGGGCCCAGACCGCCGAGGCGCGCGGTCCTCGGGGGCGCAGACCGGGCGGCGAGCCGCAGCAGCCGGCCAGGATGCGCCGCAGAGTCGGCCACACGGAGCGGGCCGCGGTGGGGGAAGTGCGCCGCGAGCTGCGGGAGTTCCTCCGACATCGCTCCGGGCCCGAGCAGATCGACGCGGCGGAGCTGCTGCTGAGCGAGCTGGTGACCAACGCGTTGATCCACACCCGTCACGGGGCCATGGTCACCGCCACGGCGACGCCCGCGGCCTTACGGGTGGAGGTCCAGGACTTCGAAGCGGACCTGCCCGCGCCGTACGTACCGAACGCCGACGACGGTACGCACGGCCGGGGGCTGATCCTGGTGCGGAGTCTGGCCGACGCCTGGGGGGTGGAGGCGCGGGCCCTGGGCAAGGTGGTCTGGTTCGAGCTGCGCGGCGAAAAGCCCTGACCGGGCCCTTCGCCGCACGCGGTTCACGACCGTGCTCCGCTCAGCCGAACTGCTGCTCCAGATCCTTCAGTTTCTGTTCCAGCGAGTCGAGCCGGGGGAGCGTCTGGGTGTCGTCCTCAGCGGTGAGGTCGACCGCCCGTGCGTCACTTCCCGCGTTCGAAGGGCCAAGGCTCTTCGAGCTCGAACCGTCCGCCGGCTGCGTCGTGCCGACGGCTTGCAGGGATGGCCGGGGTCGCAGGGGCAGCTGACCCGGCTCTGTTATGGCGGGCTCCGCGACGGGCGGCGGCGCGCCGCCCGAAGCCGGCGCCAGGGCGGGGACGTCCACCTGGTGGCCGCCCCGGCCGCCGCGCCCCCAGACCCGGTTCTGCCGGTTCAGGGCCTTGATGCGGGCCCGGTCCAGCTTCTCCTGGTCGCGTCGGCGCAGCCGGTTCTGCTCCCGCTCCCTGCGGTCCTCCCGGACCTCGTCCACCGCCTCGTCCAGCGTGCGTACGCCTTCGAGGAGCATCAGCGACCAGGCGCCGAAGGTCTCCCGGGGCGCCCGCAGCCAGCGGACGATGCGGATCTGCGGCAACGGACGGGGCACCAGGCCCTGTTCGCGCAGCGCGGCCCGGCGGGTCTGCTTGAGCGCACGGTCGAAGAGCACCGCGGCCGAGAGGGACATCCCCGCGAAGAAGTGCGGAGCGCCCGCGTGGTCCATGCCCCGCGGCGCGTGCACCCAGTTGAACCAGGCGGCGGCCCCGGCGAACGTCCACACCAGCAGCCGGGAGCCGAGCGCCGCGTCTCCGTGGCTCGCCTCCCGCACGGCCAGCACGGAGCAGAACATCGCCGCGCCGTCCAGTCCGAAGGGGACCAGGTACTCCCAGCCCCCGCTGAGGTTCAGGTTCTGCCGGCCGAAGCCGACGAGCCCGTGGAAGGAGAGCGCGGCGGCGACGGCCGCGCAGCAGAACAGCAGGACGTAGCTGGCGGTGGCGTACAGCGCTTCCTTGCGCCGGCGGCGTTCCTCGCTGCGTTCCCAGTTGTCGTCGGCCGCGGCCTTGCCGGCGGCGCGCTTGCCGCGTGCGACCACCGTCACCGCCGCCATGACTCCCACGAGCAGTACGGCGCCCGGAAGCAGCCAGTCAAGCGATATGTCGGTCAGTCTCATGCCCGGTCCCTTGCGTCACGTAGGGCGTTTCGTGCGCCATCGTGACGGAATTCCCGTCCCGTTCCGCGGGTTTCGGGACAAGAGCACGCCATGGGGGTGGCCGGGGCTATCGTTGGGTGGAATCTTCTCGAACGACCGCGCGATTCAACCGAGTTGCGTTCGATCGGACGTCATCCGGACGGGCGGTGTGGATCACGAAGCGGTGGCGAGCTTGCGCACCCGGTCCGCGTCACAGGTACGGGGGCAGGTCACACAGGTGTCCTCGGGGCGCAGGGTGTAGAAGAGGCAGCAGCTCGCCCGGTCCCGGGTCGGCAGCGACTGGCCATCGGGTCCGGTCAGCTCGCGGAAGCCCGCGGTGCCGACGTACGGCTTCGTGGTGCCGGGGAGCAGCAGCTCCAGCTCCGCCATCGCGCGGCGCTCCTCGCCGAGCAGATGAGCGATGTACCAGAGGCCCTCGACGATCTCGTCCGTCGCCATCCCCCACAGTGCGCGCTTTCCGCGGCGCATGCGCGGCCCGAACCCCTCCAGGACCGGTGCGAGGTGCTCGGTGAGGGCGGCCAGGACCTCGGCCCGCAGCGCCGTCTCGTCCGCGACCACCCGGGCCCCGGGCAGGTGCGCCGCCGGGTCGTCCGGCAGGCAGGCGAACTCCCGGACCCGCACCGTCAGGTGTCCCAGCGCCCGCTGGAAGGCGACGTCCTCGACCGGGATCCGGGGCACCCGGCGTTGCAGGAACCAGGGCACCGTGACCAGCAGGCAGGCGGGCCAGGCGTAGCGGTGGAGCCCGAAGCTGGCCACCACGTCGGGGCGGGCCTGCTGCCCGTAGTCCCGCAGTACCTGTGCGTTGTCCCAGGCCAGGAAGGTGTCCACGGCCGCGCCGCCGGCGGCCAGGTCGGCCGCGCCGACCCAGCCCGCGCCGGAGGGGGCGCTCGCGCCCTCGTCGAGCACATCGGCGCGCAGCCCGGGGAAGACCTCGGTCAGGCGGGCGTACGCGGCGGTCACAGGGGACGTCGCGGCACCGGTGAGCAACGGAGAGAGGGTCATGCAGGGACCACCGAATCGGGATCGTTTGCAGGTAAGGCTTACCTTACCCGACGCGATCGATGTTTGAACTGCGGCCTCCTCGCTCTATCGTGCACGGAGGGCGGGGCGCACGCGAACCGGCCCGCGCGGCAGGCGAGGAGGTCCGGGTGGAGCAGGGGAGCGCGCGTGAGGGCGTACGGCCGCCGTACGCGCCCGGCGCGTACGCGGGAGCCCCGGTCACCGGCCGGGTGCCCGAACAGGCGCGCGTCAGCCGGATGCGCTTCGGCGGTACGCCGTACGGGGCAGCGGGCGGGGCGGCGGACGACGCGGCGGCCCGTGGCGAGCACACCCACAGCGAGCCGCCCGTCCCCCGTGTGGTGCGTCACTCCGTCCGGGGCCAGATCCTGGAGGCCCTGCGCGCCGCGCTCGTGGACGGCGAGCTGACCCCCGGCCAGGTTTACTCCGCCCCGGCGCTCGGCGCCCGCTTCGGGGTCTCCGCCACCCCGGTGCGCGAGGCGATGCAGCAGCTGGCCGTCGAGGGGGCCGTCGAGGTCGTGCCGAACCGAGGGTTCCGGGTCAGCGAACGGGGGCCCCGCGAGCTGGCGGAGCTGGCCGAGGTGCGCGCCCTGATCGAGGTACCGGTGATGCTCCGTCTGGCCCGCACCGTCCCGGCCGAGCGCTGGGGCGTGCTGCGTCCGCTGGCCGACGCGACGGTCGCCGCGGCGGCGGTGGGGGACCGGGCGAGCTACGCCGAGTGCGACCGGGCCTTCCACCGCGCGGTCCTCACGCTGTCGGGCAACGAGCAGCTGGTGGCGGTCGCCGACGAGCTGCACCGCCGCTCCCAGTGGCCGCTGGTCTCGGGCCCCGCCACCCGCCGGGCCGACCTGCTGGCGGACGCGGCCGAGCACACCGCGCTGCTGGACGCCCTGATCGCCCAGGACCTGGCCGTCGTCCAGGCCCTCGTACGGGAACACTTCACCGGCGCGGACGGCTGAGGGGCCCGCACCGACTGGCGCGGGCGGCTGGCCGGCCCGCACGGCTGAGGGCCCGCACCGGCGCACGGCGTCGAGATCCCGTGGTGCGGACGGCTGAGGAGCCCGCACCGACTGGCGTGGGCGGCTGACCGGCCCGCACGGCTGAGGGCCCGCACGGGCGCACAACGTCGAAAACCCGTGCGCCGGTGCGGGCCCCCTCGGGGAGGGTCGGGCAGCCCCTAGTGCGCCGCCGCCGACCGGGGCCCCGGGAGTCCGATGTGCGGGCCCAGCCAGGTCGGCACCCCGCCGAGCAGCCGGAACAGCCGCCCCGCCTCCGCGCGCAGCCGGGCCGCCTCCGGCTCGGGCTCCGCGTCCGCCAGGGAGATCAGCGCCGGGGCCGTGCCGACCAGATAGCCCAGCTCCTCCCGGATCCGCAGCGACTCCGCGAAGCCGTGCCGGGCCTCGGCCAGCTCGCCCTCACGCAGGGCGAGGGAGGCGAGATGCCGCCAGGTGAACGACAGCAGCAGTTCGTCGCCGCGCGCGGTCGCCCCGGCGTGCGCCCGGCGGTAGGCGGCGCGGGCCGACTGCGGGGAGTCCGCGATGTTCTGGGCGATCAGCCCGCGCCGGAAGTCCAGCAGCGGCCGTCCGGGGGCGGCGGGGGCCAGCAGCGCCGCCGCCCGGCTCAGGGCGACGCTCGCCTCGTCGGCCCGGTCCCGTACGCCCAGAAGGGTCGAGGCGTAGGCGAGGTGGCCCCGCTCGCAGGCGGCCCCGCCGCGTTCGTCGTCGCTGCGGGCCAGCGCCTCGGCGCCGCGCAGGGCGTCCTCCGCGTCGGTCCAGCCCTCGCCGGTGTAGAGGCAGCGCTCGGTCAGCAGAGCGGTCCGCTGGAGCGCGGCGGCCGGGTCGGTCGCCGCGTGCGGCTCCAGCAGGGCGGCGGCGTCCGTCCAGCAGGCGCGGGACCGCAGCCGCCATACCGCTGTCTGGAGCGGCGGAT
Organism: Streptomyces sp. cmx-18-6; assembly: GCF_046548915.1. Classification (NCBI taxonomy): domain Bacteria; kingdom Bacillati; phylum Actinomycetota; class Actinomycetes; order Kitasatosporales; family Streptomycetaceae; genus Streptomyces; species Streptomyces sp. cmx-18-6. Next base: position 350,111 of record NZ_JAEBEP010000005.1, read on the forward strand.
CGTCATCTGCTGTCGTTCCGGAACCAGACATGGCGGTATGCGTCACATTGCCCTCCCCGAGCGCGCCATTGTGCTGTTGAGACCCACCGGCAACCGATGGGTCCGAGTCTGGCCCGCATCTCAGCACGGATTGGCACGCCGGGCCAAGGGGTCCGACTGATGTCAGGTGAAGGAATTCACAAACGGGGGGAGCGGACCCGCCCTCCGGCGGGGCCCGTAGATCAGCTCATACGCAGGGCGAGGAAGAAGTCGAGCTTGTCCTCCAGCCGGGAAAGGTCACGACCCGTCAACTGCTCGATTCGGCCGACGCGGTAGCGCAACGTGTTGACGTGGAGGTGCAGCCGGGCCGCGCAGCGGGTCCAGGAGCCGTCGCAGTCCAGGAAGGCTTCCAGCGTCTCGATGAGCTCCGCCCGGTGCCGCCGGTCGTAGTCGCGCAGCGGGTCCAGCAGCCGGGCGGTGAAGGCGCGGCGGACGTCGTCGGGGACGAACGGCAGCAGCAGCACGTGCGAGGCCAGCTCATGGTGGCCGGCCGCGCAGACGCGTCCGGGCCGGGCCGCCGCCACGCGCCGGGCGTGCCGGGCCTCCTCCAGCGCACCGCGCAGCCCCTCGGCGGAGTGCACGGCCGCGCTGACACCCAGTGTCAGCCGCCCGTCGTCGGCGAGCCCCGCCGAGAGCGGTTCGCGTACGGAGGCGAGCAGCGCGTCGGCGTGCAGCGCGGGGTCCTGTGCCGCGGGGGCCTCCCCGGCCCCGGATTCCGGTGCGGAGGCGCTGTCGGTGGCGGCGTCTACCGTCTCGGGGAGGGGGGCGGGCACGGCAGGCAGCGGTACGAGGGCGATGGCCTCCTCGCCCGTGTGGGCGACGGCGATGCGGTCGGCGGAGTCGGGGCCGCTGACCGCCGGGTCGACCAGGATCTCCTCCAGCAGCGCCTGGGCGACGGGGCCGCCCGCGATGTCGTCCGGGACGCCGCTCGCCCCGGACGCCCCGGCCGCGGCGGCCCAGTCGACCCGGGCCACCACGACCTGCCACTGCGGGGCGACGCCGAGGCCCGGCAGCAGGACCGGCGCCGCGACCCGGAGCCGGGCCGCGATCTCGGCGGGAGCCGCGCCCGCCTGGACCAGCTCCAGGACCTCCTGGGCGAGCCGGCGGCGTACCGTACGGGCCGCGTCGCGGCGGTCGCGCTCCACCGCGATCAGCTGGGTGACGCCCTGGAGCAGGTCGAGCCGGGCGGCGGGCCAGTCCGAGGCGTCCGCCTCGACGGCGAGCAGCCAGTCGGAGAGCACCGACTCCCGGACGTCGCGGGCGGCCGGGACCGCGCCCCGGCCGGTGTTGCGGATCGGGAAGAGCGAGTACGTCGTACCGGCGACGGACGTCCGGTGCGGGCCCCGGCGTCCGGTGCGGGTCGCCGCGAGGTGCTGTCCGGCCAGCGTCGCGCCCAGCGGTCCGGGCAGCGGGTCTCCGGCCCCGGCGATCTGGCGGCCGGTGGGGGACAGGACCCAGGCCCGCAGGTCGAGGTCGGAGGTGAGCAGATCGAGGACGACCTCGGGGCCGCCGCCCGCCGGGCCCGAGGTCATCAGCCGGCGGTGCCGGTCCACCACGGCGGCCAGGTCCCCGGCCCGCTCGCCGGAAACCTGGCGTACGACGTGCTCGGTGATCGTCGCGAACGCCACGGTCTCGTGCACGGCGAAGAGCGGCAGACGGTGCTGGAGGCACGCCTCGACCAGGTCGGCGGGGATGTCGCCGAGCTCCGCCTCACCCGCCGCCAGCCCGGCGACCCCGGCGCCCGCCAGGATCCGGACGAACGGCTCGGAATCGGCCGCGTCCCGCCGCCAGGCGAGCCCGGTGAGCACCAGCTCGCCGCCGGAGAGGTAGCGGCTCGGGTCGCGCAGGTCGGTCGTCATGACGCCCCGGACCGTGCGGTCCAGCTCGTCGTCGCCGCCGAGCAGCCGCAGGCCCAGCGCGTCGGTCTCCAGCAGTGCGCGCAGCCGCATCTCGTCGCCGCCGATCTTTTCCGTAGGGGAGGGATTGCTTGAGGGGGTACGTCGCCCGGGGGCCGTGGGGTGGGGCCCAGGGGGAAACGGGTACCTGTGAATTGCGGTGAGGTTACGGATCCCCGCCATTCGTTCGAATCTACAAGACGAGGACGGAGACCAGCCAACTCCTTCAGTGTTTCGGTGACTGCACCCACCGGGTCCTGGCTTGTGTACTGGGCCACACACCACGTGAACACCACATGAACGAGCCATACGAGCCAGTCCAGGGCCGGCCGTCCCCAGCCCCAGCGAACGACCCGATTGAGAAGAAGAGAGCCACTCATGGACTTCCTTCGCCCCGCCAGCTGGGAGGAGGCGCTCGCCGCCAAGGCCGAGCACCCCACGGCTGTGCCCATCGCGGGCGGCACCGATGTGATGGTCGAGATCAACTTCGACCACCGGCGGCCCGAGTACCTTCTGGACCTGAACCGCATCGGTGAGCTGTCCGAGTGGGAGGCGGGCCAGGAGAGCGTGCGGCTCGGCGCCTCCGTTCCGTACAGCGCCATCATGGATCACCTGCGCGCCGAGCTGCCCGGTCTGGCGCTCGCCTCGCACACCGTCGCCTCCCCGCAGATCCGCAACCGCGGCGGGGTCGGCGGCAACCTGGGCACCGCGTCGCCCGCCGGTGACGCCCACCCGGCGCTGCTCGCGGCGGGGGCCGAGGTGGAGGCCGAATCCGTCCGCGGAACGCGGCTGATCCCCATCGACGCCTTCTACACAGGCGTCAAGCGCAACGCCCTGGAGCCGGACGAGCTGATCCGCGCCGTGCACATCAAGAAGGCGGACGGGCCCCAGCAGTACTCCAAGGTCGGCACCCGCAACGCGATGGTCATCGCCGTGTGTGCCTTCGGCCTGGCCCTGCACCCCGAGACCCGCACGGTGCGCACCGGCATCGGCTCCGCCGCCCCGACGCCCGTCCGGGCCAAGGAGGCCGAGGCATTCCTGAACGCCGCGCTCGACGAGGGCGGGTTCTGGGAGAGCGGCAAGATCATCACCCCCTCGATCGCCAAGCAGTTCGCCGCGCTCGCGTCCGGCGCCTGCAACCCGATCGACGACGTACGGGGCACGGCGAAGTACCGCAGGCACGCGGTCGGCATCATGGCCCGCCGCACGCTCGGCTGGACCTGGGAGCAGTACCGCGGCGCGGGCCGCGCGCTGGAAGGAGCTGCGTAACCATGCGAGTCAATTTCACGGTCAACGGCCGTCCGCAGGAAGCCGACGACGTGTGGGAGGGCGAGTCCCTCCTCTACGTGCTGCGTGAGCGGATGGGGCTGCCCGGTTCCAAGAACGCCTGCGAGCAGGGCGAATGCGGGTCCTGTACGGTCCGCCTCGACGGCGTCCCGGTCTGCGCCTGCCTGGTCGCCGCCGGCCAGGTCCAGGACCGCGAGGTCGTCACCGTCGAGGGCCTGGCCGACTACGCCAAGCACCGCCAGGACGCCCACCCCGGCGGCGGCTGCGCCTCCGGCGCGTGCGGCACCACCCTGGACGCCGCCCAGCGCTGGCAGTCCAAGCCCACCGACGGCCAGACCGGCGAGGCCCTCGAACTCTCCCCGATCCAGCAGGCGTTCATCGACGCCGGAGCCGTCCAGTGCGGCTTCTGCACCCCCGGCCTGCTGATCGCCGCCGACGAACTGCTGGAGAACAGCCCCTCCCCGTCCGACCAGGACATCCGCGAGGCGCTCTCCGGCAACCTGTGCCGCTGCACCGGTTACGAGAAGATCCTCGACGCGGTCCGCCTCGCGGCCGCCCGTCAGGGAGAGGCCCTCCAGTCATGACGACGCACCCCGAAGCCGCGATGCCCAAGGCCCAGACCGTACCGGCCGGCACGCCCACCAAGATCACCCAGGGTTCACCCACCAAGGGCGGCATCGGCGAGTCCACGCTCCGCCCGGACGGCACCCTGAAGGTCACCGGGGAGTTCGCGTACTCCTCCGACATGTGGCACGAGGACATGCTCTGGGGCCAGACGCTGCGCTCCACCGTCGCGCACGCCGAGATCGTCTCCATCGACACCTCCGAGGCGCTGGCCACCTCCGGCGTCTACGCGGTGCTGACCTATGACGACCTGCCCGCCGAGATGAAGAACTACGGCCTGGAGATCCAGGACACCCCGGTCCTCGCCCACGGCAAGGTCCGCCACCACGGCGAGCCGGTCGCCATCGTGGCCGCCGACCACCCGGAGACGGCCCGCCGCGCCGCCGCCAAGATCAAGATCGAGTACCGGGAGCTGCCCCTCATCACCGACGAGGCGTCGGCGACCGCTCCCGACGCCGTACTCGTGCACGAGGGCCGCGACGACCACCACATCGGCCACGTCCCGCACCCCAACATCGTGCACCGCCAGCCGATCATCCGGGGCGACGCCGACAAGGCCGCCGAGCGCGCCGACGTCATCGTCACCGGCGAGTACACCTTCGGCATGCAGGACCAGGCGTTCCTGGGCCCCGAGTCCGGTCTCGCCGTGCCGTCCGAGGACGGCGGCGTCGAGCTGTACGTCGCCACCCAGTGGCTGCACTCGGACCTCGGCCAGATCGCCCCTGTCCTCGGCCTGCCCGAGGACAAGGTCCGGATGACGCTCTCCGGCGTCGGCGGGGCCTTCGGCGGCCGCGAGGACATCTCGATGCAGATCCACGCCTGCCTGCTGGCGCTCCGCACCGGCAAGCCCGTCAAGATCGTCTACAACCGCTTCGAGTCGTTCTTCGGCCACGTCCACCGCCACCCCGCGAAGCTCCACTACGAGCACGGCGCCACCAAGGACGGCAAGCTCACGCACATGAAGTGCCGCATCGTCCTGGACGGCGGGGCCTACGCCTCCGCCTCCCCGGCGGTCGTCGGCAACGCCTCCTCGCTCTCGGTCGGCCCGTACGTCATCGAGGACGTCGACATCGAGGCGATCGCCCTCTACACCAACAACCCGCCCTGCGGCGCGATGCGCGGCTTCGGCGCGGTCCAGGCGTGCTTCGCCTACGAGGCGCAGATGGACAAGCTCGCCGCCAAGCTGGACATGGACCCGGTGGAGTTCCGGCAGCTCAACGCCATGGAACAGGGCACGCTGCTGCCCACCGGCCAGCCCTGCGACTCGCCGGCCCCGGTCGCCGAGCTGCTGCGCCGCGTCAAGTCCCGGCCGCTGCCGCCCGAGCAGGAGTGGCTGTCGGCGGGCAGCGAGGGCACCTCCGTCGACGTCCGGGCCCTGCCCGGCGGGCTCTCCAACACCACCCACGGCGAAGGCGTCGTCCGGGGGGTCGGCTACGCGGTCGGCCTGAAGAACGTCGGCTTCTCCGAGGGCTTCGACGACTACTCCACCGCCCGGGTCCGGATGGAGGTCATCAACGGCGAGCCGGTCGCCACCGTGCACACCGCGATGGCCGAGGTCGGGCAGGGCGGCGTCACCGTCCACGCCCAGATCGCCCGCACCGAACTCGGCGTCAACCAGGTCACCATCCACCCCGCCGACACCCGCGTCGGCTCCGCCGGATCCACCTCCGCCTCCCGCCAGACGTACGTCACCGGCGGCGCGGTCAAGAACTCCTGCGAAGCCGTACGGGAGAAGGTCCTGGAGCTCGGCCGCACCAAGTTCGGCACCTACCACCCGGCCTGGGCCACCGCCGAACTCCTCCTGGAGGGCGGCAAGGTCGTCACCGACGGCGGCGAAGTCCTGGCCGACGTGGCCGACGTCCTGGAGGACGAGGCGATCGACATCGAGCTGGAGTGGCGCCACCGGCCCACCGAGGCGTTCGACCTGCGCACCGGACAGGGCAACGGCCACGTCCAGTACTCCTTCGCCGCGCACCGCGCGGTCGTCGAGGTCGACACCGAACTCGGCCTGGTCAAGGTCATCGAACTGGCCTGCGCCCAGGACGTCGGCAAGGCGCTCAACCCGCTCTCCGTCCTCGGCCAGATCCAGGGCGGCACCCTCCAGGGCATGGGCGTCGCCGTGATGGAGGAGATCATCGTCGACCCGAAGACCGCGAAGGTGCGCAACCCCTCCTTCACGGACTACCTCCTCCCCACCATCCTCGACACGCCGACCATCCCCGTCGACGTGCTCGAACTCGCCGACGAGCACGCCCCGTACGGGCTGCGCGGCATCGGCGAGGCCCCCACCCTGTCGTCGACCCCGGCCGTCCTCGCGGCGATCCGGAACGCGACGGGACTCCAGCTCGACAGGACCCCGGTACGCCCCGAGCACCTCACCGGTACCTGAGAGGCGGGCCGGGGGATCACCCCCGGCCCCCTCCGAGCGGTCCCCCCCCGGACTCTCCGGGCGGTGCGCATGGCCGAGAACGTCACACTTCCCCGCGTACCGCACCGCCCGGAGACACCGAGCACCGCACCGCTCGCGGTTCTCCGCCGTGCCGACAGCACGGCAGCGCCTCACGGATCATCCGTGCCGCCGGCACATCCGTATCTGCTTCAACAGTTCGTCCCGGCCGTCCCCGGGTCGTGCAGCCGACGCAGTCATCCCAAATCCCGCATTCAGGAATCTCCAAGCGGGTGCCCCTGTGAACCTTGGGAGTCAGGCATCATGACCCAGCAGTCAGTGGAACCGAAGACCAGTCCGGAGGCCGCGGGCCCCGGCTCGCGCGTCCCCGCCGGAAGATCATGGCTCGACCGGTACTTCCACATATCCGAACGAGGTTCCACGGTCGCGCGCGAGGTGCGCGGCGGCGTCACGACCTTCATGGCCATGGCGTACATCCTCCTGCTCAACCCGCTGATCCTCGGCGGCAAGGACGTCGACGAGAACTTCCTCAGCCAGAGCGGCCTGATCACCGCGACCGCCCTCGCGGCGGCCGCGACGACCCTGCTCATGGGCTTCGTCGGCAAGGTGCCCCTGGCGCTCGCCGCCGGACTGAGCGTCTCCGGCGTGCTGGCCTCGCAGGTCGCGCCCAACATGACCTGGCCACAGGCCATGGGCATGTGCGTGATCTACGGTGTGGTGATCTGCCTCCTGGTGGTCACCGGCCTCCGCGAGCTGATCATGAACGCGATTCCGCTCGCGCTCAAGCACGGCATCACCATGGGCATCGGGCTCTTCATCGCCCTCATCGGCCTCTACAAGGCCGGCTTCGTCCACCAGGGCCAGGCGACCCCCGTCTCCCTCGGCCCGGCCGGTGAACTCGCCGGCTGGCCCGTGCTGATCTTCTGCGTCACCCTGCTCCTCATCTTCATGCTCCAGGCGCGCAACATCCCCGGCGCGATACTGATCGGCATCGTCGTGGGCACGCTGGTGGCCATGGTCCTCAACGCGATCGTCGACATCGACGCCAAGGCGTGGAGCAGCGGCCCGCCCGCCCTGGAGGGCAGCGCGGTCTCCGCACCCGACTTCTCCCTCTTCGGCAACGTGGAGTTCGGCGGCTGGGGCGACGTCGGCGTGATCACGGTCGGCATGATCGTCTTCACCCTGGTGCTGGCCGGTTTCTTCGACGCGATGGCCACCATCATCGGCGTCGGCACCGAGGCCAAGCTCGCCGACGACAAGGGCCGGATGCCGGGCCTGTCCAAGGCGCTGTTCGTCGACGGCGCCGGCGGCGTCATCGGCGGTGTCGCCTCGGGCTCCGGACAGACGGTCTTCGTCGAATCGGCCACCGGCGTCGGGGAAGGCGCCCGGACCGGGCTGGCCTCCGTCGTCACCGGCCTCTTCTTCGCCGCCTGTCTCTTCTTCACCCCGCTCACCGCGATCGTGCCGACCGAGGTGGCCTCCGCCGCCCTCGTCGTCATCGGCGCGATGATGATGCAGAACGCCCGGCACGTGGACTGGAGCGACCGTTCCGTCGCCATCCCGGTCTTCCTGACCGTGGTCCTGATGCCCTTCACGTACACCATCACCACCGGTGTCGCCGCGGGCGTCGTCGCGTACTCCGCCATCAAGCTCGCCCAGGGCAGGGCCCGCGAGGTCGGGGCCTTCATGTGGGGACTGACGGTGATCTTCATCGTCTTCTTCGCCCTCAACCCGATCGAGAGCTGGCTCGGCGTCCACTGACGCCGGCCGTCCCTCCCTCTCTTCGTCCAAAGGAGACACGCCATGCTGGACATCGCCGAAGAGCTCGACCGGTGGGTCTCGCAGGGACGCGAGTTCGCCGTCGCCACCGTGGTGGCGGTCGGCGGCAGCGCGCCCCGGCAGCCGGGCGCGGCCCTCGCCGTCGACCGCGACGGCACGGCCATCGGCTCGGTCTCCGGCGGATGCGTGGAGGGCGCGGTCTACGAACTGTGCCAACAGGCCCTTCAGGACGGGAACTCCGTCCGCGAGCGCTTCGGCTACAGCGACGAGGACGCCTTCGCGGTCGGCCTGACCTGCGGCGGCGTCATCGACATCCTGGTCACACCGGTACGGGCGGACGACCCCGCCCGCCCGGTGTTCGCCGCCGCGCTCGCGGCCGCCGCGCAGGGGACGGCGGCCGCCCTGGCGCGGATCACGGACGGGCCCGAGGAACTGCTCGGGCGCCCGCTCCTGGTCCGGGCCGACGGGAGTTACGAGGGCGGGCTCGGCGGCCACCCGGCGCTCGACCGGACCGCCGCGGCCGAGACCCGGGCCCTGCTGGACGGGGGCCGCACCGGCCCGCTCGCCATCGGCGCGGAGGGCTCCCGCTGCGGCCGGCCGATCCAGCTCCTGGTCGAGTCCAGCGTGCCGCCGCCCCGCATGATCGTGTTCGGCGCGATCGACTTCGCCGCAGCCCTGGTGAGGGCCGGGAAGTTCCTCGGCTACCGGGTCACCGTCTGCGACGCCCGGCCGGTCTTCGCCACCGCCGCCCGCTTCCCCGACGCCGACGAGATCGTCGTCGACTGGCCCCACCGCTACCTCGCGGGGACCGGCACCGACGCCCGTACGGTGCTCTGCGTCCTCACCCACGACGCCAAGTTCGACGTGCCGCTGCTGGAGGCCGCCCTGCGCCTCCCGGTCGCCTACGTCGGCGCGATGGGATCGCGCCGCACCCACCTGGAGCGCAATGACCGGCTGCGCGAGGTCGGCCTCACCGACCGCGAACTGGCCCGGCTGCACTCGCCGATCGGCCTCGACCTCGGAGCCCGTACGCCGGAGGAGACGGCCCTGTCCATCGCCGCCGAGATCGTCGCGGTCCGGCGCGGCGGCAGCGGCGTACCGCTCACCGGGGCCCACACCCCGATCCACCACGACAGCAGCGGCCAGCCGCTCGCGTCGGTGGCCTGAAACAGCCGGGCCCGGCGCTCTGCGCGCCCCCGGGCGCGGTGCCCGGGGGCGCGCACCCTCGCTCAGCGCCCCGCCTGGAGCGCCCCCCACGTGGCCGGGCCCACCTTGCCGTCGACGCTCAGGCCGCGGCTGCTCTGGTAGGTGCGCACGGCCGTCTCCGTCGTCGGGCCGAAGCTGCCGTCCACGCTCACGGTGGTGCCGAGCGCCGCCGTGAGGGAGCGCTGGAGGCGCTTCACCGCGTCGCCGGAGCCGCCGCGCGCGAGAGCGGGGGTCGTGCCGGCCGACAGCAGGGCCGTCCAGGTCTTCGGGCCGACCGCGCCGTCAGCGGTGAGCGAGCGGGCCCGCTGGAACGCCTGCGCGGCGGTCTTGGTGGCCGGGCCGAAGAGGCCGTCCGCGGTGCCGGCCGCATAACCCTGGGCGTTGAGCAACTGCTGCACCGCCTTCACCTGCGGGCCCGAGGAGCCCGACTGCTGGAGGGCGTACGAGGGGAAGGTCAGGCTGTCGCCGCCGGTGCCGGGGCCGCCCCCGACCAGCTGCATGTAGCGGTTCCAGTCCCAGTGCACCCCGGGGTCGGTGTGGTCGTTCCCGGGGACCTCGCTGTGCCCGACGATGTGCGTGCGGTTCCTGGGGATGTCATAGCGCGCGCTGAGGTGCGCGGTCAGGGCGGCGGAGGAGCGGTACATCGCGTCGGTGAACCAGGCCGGGTTGTCGACGTACCCCTCGTGTTCGAGTCCGATGGACGAGGAGTTGGCGCTGCGGGCGTGCCACGCCGTGTTGGAGTCGCGGACCGTCTGGGTGATCTCCCCGTCCGAGGACCGGATCACGTAGTGGGCGCTGACCTGGGACGCCGGGTTCTGGAACCAGCTGATGGAACCGGCGTACGAGCCCTGCGTGACGTGGACGACCACCTTGTTGATGGTCGCCGTCCGCCCGGTGGCGTAGTTCTGGGAGGAGGCGGGGACCCACAGCGCCGAGGGGTAGTCGGGGCTCTGCGCGTAGACCCCGGCCGCGGGGACCTCGTCCTTGTCCGGGGCGACCGGGCGGGAGGGGACCCGTACCTTCTCGCCGCTGGGGGCCGTCGCGGTCAGGCCCTCGGCGAGGAACGAGAACACCGTGTCGGCGTAGAGCGCGGCGGCCGTTCCCTCGGCCTCGCTGTAGCGGGCGACCGCCGGATACCAGGCGTTGACGTCGCTCCGCTCCGCGCGGTCCAGGCCGAGGCGGTCGGCGTGGTCGCGCAGGACGGCGGCCCCGCCCAGGATGTTCGCGGCGTTGTCCCGGCGCAGCCGGTCGGCCGACTCGCCGGTCAGCGCCGACGCCTTCTCCAGGGAGCGGTTCTCGGGGTTGCTCGCCAGGTGCATGACGCCGTAGCCGTTCGCCTGGCTGGGCAGCCCCGCGTGGCCGTCGAGCCGGCTCTCGCCGTAGCCGACCGCGGCGAGCAGATCGCGCGGTACGCCGTACTCCCGCGCCGCCCGGTCGAAGGCGTTGTTCAGCGGGTCGGCGGCGGGCGGCGCCGGGGCGGCGGTCGCCGGGTGGCCGGTGGCGACGAGCGCCGTGACCGTGAGGGCCGCCAGGAATGAGGCGCGGGCCCGGGTGCGGGCAGCGGGACGTCTGGGCATGGGGGCTCCTGCTCTCTGGAAAACCTCGGGGGATGTTCTGGGGAATCCGCGGGGGGAAGAGAAAGGCCCTCGGCCCGGGGTGAGGGGACCGAGGGCGTCGAGCGCACCCAGGCTAGCGAGGTGAGAAGGGCATGACAACGATGGGCGGGAGCTGGTGTGTCGCGCAACTGGCTTGATTTTTCAGGGAGTTGACGGGCAATTAGGGCTGGTCGGGTGAGTGTGCGCATCACTCGACGGGGTGGGGGATGGGCCGAACGGCTCCGCCTCGGCCGTCAGCGGTTCGGGAGGGGCCGGACCTGCGCCCGCCCCTCCCGAGGCCGGTTCCGGTCCCGGCCTCGACTGCGGTCCCGGCTGCGGCTGCGGACCCGGTCGCGGCCCGCGCCGCCGGTCACGGCCCGCGCCAGAGGTTGGCGAAGGCCGCGTTCTCGATGGTCCGCCTCTGACGTACGGCCTCCAGCTCCATCACCGCGTCGTGGACGGCGGCCACCACGGTCGTCGCGGCGTCGCCCCCGAGGCCGGGCTCGTCGCCGGGCCGCTCGTCGTCGGGCCGGTCGGTGCCGGGCCCTTCGCCGTCCTGCCTCTCCTCGCCGTCCGGCCCTTCGCCGTCGACGCCCACGGCCGAGGCGAGGGCGGTCAGGACGGGCTCCCTCTCCTCCCAGCGCTCCGCCGCCGCCCGGCGCGCGGGCGTGTCGGCCGGCTCCACGCGTTCCGGGCCGAAGGACAGCCGGCCGCCGCGCTTCCGGGTCAGCTCGCCGTCCTCCTCAAGTGCCGCCTGGTAGGCGGCCGCGAGGTCCTGGCCCCGTCGCCACAGCCAGTCCTCCACCGGCTCGTGCGGCGGCTGCCGGGTGAGCTGTGCCGCGGCCTCGTCGAGGAGCCGGTCCGCCGGGGGCGTCGGTCCGCCCGGCACGATGCGGTCGCCGTCCAGCGTGACGGCCCCGGCGGTGATGAGATCGATCAGCTCGGCTCCGGCGAGGGCGAGCGACAGGTCGCCCTGCCCCACGGCGTGCTCCGGCTCCGGGCTCATGGCGATGATGAACAGGTCTTTCGCCGTGGTCATGAACGGTTCCTCTCGAAGACGTCGACAATGATGCTGACGGCCCGTCCGCCGGACGGAAAGCCCCGCTCGGCCGGACGGAAGGCCCAGCCAGCCGGTCCGCCGGCCCGCCGGACAGCCCAGCCCGCTCAGCGCCTGGTCAGCCGGACCACCGGGATGTCCCGCTCGGTGCCCGCCTGGTACTGCGCATAGCGCGGGAACAGCTCCACCAGACGCGGCCAGACCCGGGCCTTCTCCTCGGCCGGCAGGGTCGCCGCGAGGGCCGGGAAGCGCTCCGTGCCCACCCGGAGCTCGACCTCGGGGTTCGCCCGGATGTTGAGGTACCACAGCGGGGGCCGGTCGGAGCCGCCGTTGGAGGCCACGATCAGATGGTCGTCGCCGTCCCGCCCGTACATCAGCACCGTCCGCCGCACGGCCCCGCTGCGCCGCCCCACGTAATCCATCAGCAGACACGGCACCCCCAGCTGGGTCGTGCCCTTCGTCCCGCCGGACGACTCGTACAGCTCCGCCTGCCGGGCCACCCAGCCGGTGGGGCTGAGTTCGACCTCCGCCGCGCCGTCCGCTTCCGCCGCCATGCGCCTCTCCTCCACCTCGTACGGTCCGTCCGCCCATCCTGGCACCCCACCCGGGCGCGCCGGGGGATTCGTACACCTGGACAGCCCTCCCACCGCACGGGGGAACGAGGGCCGAGAAGCCGTCCCGGAAGGCGTATAAAGGGTCCTTCCGGAGCAGCCGGCGTCCCCCGATGGCCCATCCCACCTCACCCCCAACGCGCGGCCGGCGTCACCGCGTCACTGAGCCCAGGAGCGCCAATGAGCACCTCGGAAGAGATCAGCGCCCTGCTGGTAGCGAAGTTCGGAACCGACCCCGAGGCCATCCGCCCCGACGTTCCGCTGCACCGGCTGCGGCTGGACTCCCTCGCCCTGGAGGAGCTGCGGCTGCTCATCGAGGACCGGCTGGACGTCGACCTGGAGGACGTCGCGCTCACCTCGCGCGACACCCTCGGCCGCCTCATCGAGGTCGTCCACGTCAAGGCGACCGCATGAGCGCCCCAGCGGCCCCCGCGCCCTACCGCCGTTCGCCGCTCGCCCCGTTCGCCGCCGCCGTCACCGGGGTCGGCCTGGTCACCGCCGCCGGTACGGGCGTCGGGGCCGCCTGGCACGGCGTCACCGAGGGGCTCACCCCGTCCGTGGGCCCCCGGCCCGAACTCGACGGCCTGCCCTGCGACTTCTTCTACTCCGTCACCGACTGCGACCCGCGCGAGGTGCTCGGGGTGGCCGCGCAGCGGCTGATGGACCGTTTCGCCCAGCTCGCCGTGATCGCCGCCCGCGAGGCCGTCGCGGACGCCGGGCTCGACCCCTCGGTCTGGGACGGCGGACGGGTCGGCATCGTCATCGGCTCCGCCCACGGCGGGCTGCCCTTCTACGACGAGCAGAACGCCGCCCTCGCCGAGCGCGGCCCCCGCCGGGTCTCCCCGAAGCTCGCCCCGCTCAGCGTCGTCAACGGCGCGGCCAGCAGCGTCAGTCTGGACCTCGGCGTGCGGGGCCCCAGCCAGGCCGTCTCCACCGCCTGCTCCTCCGGCACCGTCGCCATCGGCACCGCCCACCAGATGCTCCGCTCCGGAGCCTGCGACATCGTCATCGCGGGCGGCGCCGAATCCACCTGCACCCGCCTCCTGATCGCCAGCGCGTGCAGCCTCAAGGCCGTCTCCACCCGCCGCGAGGACCCCGCGGCCGCCTGCCGCCCCTTCGACACCCACCGCGACGGCTTCGTCGTCGGGGAGGGCGCGGGCCTGCTGGTCCTGGAGCACCCCGAGCACGCCCGCGCCCGCGGGGCCTTCGTCCGCGCCCACGTGAGCGGTTACGGAGCCTCCAGCGACGCCCACTCCGCCGTCGCCCCGGACCCCGAGGGCCTCGGCATCGAACGCGCCCTGCGCACCGCCCTCGCGGACGCCGGGCTCTCCCCGGCCGACGTCGGCCACGTCAACGCCCACGGCACCTCGACGCTCTCCAACGACCTCATCGAGGCCACCATGCTCCGCCGCGTCCTCGGCGAAAGCCCTCTGGTCACCTCGACCAAGGCGATGACCGGGCACACCCTCGGCGCGGCCGGCGGCATCGAGGCCGCACTCACCGTGCTCGCCCTCCAGCACCAACTGGTCCCGCCCACCGTCAACCTGGACGTCCCCGACCCGCTGATCCCGCTCGACGTGGTCGCGAAGGAGGCCCGCGGCGCCTCCTTCGACTGCGCCGTCAAGACGTCCTTGGGCTTCGGCGGCCACAACGCGGCGCTCGTCCTCACCAGAGCCTGACCGGAAGGGAGTCGATGAACATGTCCGAGGAGATCATCCGAAGCCTGTCGGTCGACGGAGTGCGTTACGGCTATCGCGTCCTTCCGTGCGACGGGAGCGGCGGGGGCCCCGTCACCGCGCCGGCGCTCGTCCTCGGCGGCGCGCTCCAGGGCATGTACGGCTGGCCCCAGATGGACGACCACCTGGGCCCGGCCGCCGACGTGGTCACCGCCGACCTGCCCGGCATGGGCACCGCCGACCCCCTCCCGCCCGGCCCCAGCGCCGACATCCTGCGCCGCGCGGTCCTGCGGATCGTCGACGACCTCGGCGCGCCCCGGGTCAACCTCTTCGGCTTCTCGTACGGCACCGCCATCGCCTTCGGCTTCGCCCAGCGGCACCCCGAGCGGGTGGCGCGGCTCGCCCTCGGCGGCGTACCGGTCCATATCGACACCGCGCAGGTCGACCGCTGGGAGCGGGGCCGGGAGCTGCTGGCGGCCGGGGACCAGGAGGGGTTCGCGGCACTGGCCGCCGACGCGCTGATGTGCCTGGACCCCGAACGGGTGGTGCATCGACGGGAGTTGGCCCGCCGCTATGTGCGGCGCTCCTTCCTGCACGCGCTCACGCACTCGCCGCACGCGGCGGACTCGCTGTACCGGGCGCTGGCCGACCGGCCGGACTTCTCCGGCGGGCTGAGCGGCGTACCGGCGCTGGTCTTCGCCGGGGAGCACGACACGGTGACCCCGCCGGAGCGGCAGCGGGAGTTCGCGGCGACCATCGAGGGGAGCCGGTTCCTGACGATCGGGGAGTCCGACCACTGGGTGGTCCTGGAGCGGGCCGTGGAGGTGGCGGAGCTGGTGGCCCGGTTCTTCACGGAGGGGGAGTGCGGGGGCGCTTCCGTCCCCCTGCCGCGTCAGGCGGGCGCACCGGCGGGCCGGATCTGAGAGTCCGGCCCGCCGGGTCCCGGGTTCACCGCCGGAGACGGACCACCTGCGGGTCGTGGTCGCTCGCCTGGTCGGCGAACTCCGCGTTGATGTGCACCACGTCGTAGTCGAAGCGCCGGACCGCCGGGCTCGTCAGGATGTGGTCCAGCGTCTGCGAGTTGCCGTCGAAGACGTAGCTGTACCGCTCCGAGGAGGGCAGCGTCGTGATCAGGGGCTTGAGCACCTTGCCCTTGGTCAGCGCCGTGAACGTCGGGGAGAACTCGAAGTCGTTGAAGTCCCCGAGCGCCACCACCCGCGCCGACTTGTCCGCCTTCAGCAGCGAGGCGACGAAGGTGTTCACCTCGGCGGCCTGCTGGATCCGCTTCGTCTCCGAGGAACGCGTCGGCTCCTGGAAGCGGCCGTGCAGCGGCTGGTCGCCGCCCTTGGAGCCGAAGTGGTTGCCGATGACGAAGACCGGCTCGCCCCGGAAGGTGAACTCGCCCACCAGCGGCTTGCGGCTGGACTCCCACGCCGGGCTCGCCGGGTTGATCCGGCCGGGGGAGGCGGAGAGCTCGACGCCCTTGCGGGTCTTGACCGCCTGGACCGGTGTGGTGGCGTCGCCGCCCGGCCGGTCGGCGAAGGAGACCCGCTTCGGGTTGTGGAGGAAGACGTTGCGGATGTTGCCGCCCGGCTCGCCGCCGTCCTTGTTGTTCTCCGGGGCGATGTAGCGCCAGGCGTAACGGGGGCCGCCCTTCGCGACGATCGCGTCCGTGAACCGCTTCAGCGTCGCCTCGGAGCCGACCGTGCCGTCGTTGACCGGGCCGTTGTCGTCCTGGATCTCCTCCAGCGAGATGATGTCGGGGGAGGACAGGTTGACCGCGACGCCCTCGGCCAGCGTGTCGAACTTGGCCTGCGCGTCGGCCGCGTCCAGGTTCTCGACGTTGTACGTGGCGACCGCCAGCTCGTCCTTCTTCTGCTTGCGGGTCACCTCGCGCCGCAGCTTCTTGTCGACGTGCGTGCCCAGTTCGGTGGCCTGCACGTTGTAGCCGCCGTAACTGGCGTAGTCCAGCACGCCGGTGGTGCGGCCCTTCAGCACGTCGCCGACGTTCGCCGCGGGGATCGGCTGCGCCGGATCCAGCGACATCACCTTGAGCCGGCCGGTGTTCTGGTCCGCGTACGAGGCGTAGCGCGTGCCGCCGCGCCGGGTCGGGTTCTCCTTCGGCTTGACCGTCACCCAGATCTCGTCGTACGCCGTCGTCGCCCCGGTCACGCGGGTGTCGGCGATGCGGACGCGGACGCCCTCCAGGGACTCGTACAGGTCCAGGGCGTAACGCCGGGGGTTGAGCGGCAGCGCGTCGATCGTGCCGCCGCCCGCCGAGGGGACGTAACGGCCGGGCACCGAGCGGGCGTCGAGGACGACCGGGGCGGGCAGCGCGTTGCCGGAGGAGAGGACGGTGGTGCGGGGCGCGGTGAGCTGGGTGATCGACTGGGTGCCGGCGCCCGGGTAGTACTCGGCCACCTTCCCGCTCACCAGGACCGCGTCCCCGGCCTTCACGGCCGGTGCGGCGGAGCCGGTGTAGACGAACAGGCCCTCGCTGGTGCGCGCGTCCTTGTCGGGCGCGGTCTCCTGGATCCAGAAGCCGCGCGAACCCGTCGTCCGTACGCCGGTGACGATGCCGGGGACGCCGGTGACCGTCGTGCCGTCGAGCGGGGAGACGCGGGTTGCGCCCTGGATGTCGTGGATGCGCACGGGACCGGGCTCGGTCGGGCCGGGCTCCTCCGGCTCCTGGCCGCCGCCGGACGTCTCACCGGCCGCGTTGACGGGGGTCGGGGCGCCGGCCGAGAGGTCGGCCGCGTTGTCGTCGGTGTCGGCGAGCGAGGCGGACCGGGAGACGGACGCGGTGGCCGACGCGCCGGTGGCCGGGCCGCTCCCCTCCCGTACGACCGCGGAGCCGTAGCCGACCAGGTCCACGATCCGGGGCTCCGCCGCGCAGTCCGCAGCCGTCCTGCACGTCAGCGGTGTGGTGCCGGAGACCAGGGCCACGGTGCCGCTCGCGGCGGCCAGCGCGATGGTCCCGGTGGCGTCCGGGGCGGGCAGGGCGACGGTGCCGCCGGTGCCCGCGGCCTGGGCGACGAGGTAGCGGCCGCCGGGGGCGATCGTCCCGGTGAGCTCGGAGACCTGCCACTGCGAACCGGCGGAAGGGGCGCCCGGCAGGTACTGGACGCTGAGGCCGCCGACCTCGAACGGCGCGGAACCGGCGTTGGCGAGCTCGACGAAGTCACGGGTCAGCGTCGCGCCGGCGTTGCCCCCGCCGCCGTACACCTCGGAGATCACGGCGGTGGCGGACGGGGCCGCGTGGGCGGCGGGCAGGGCGGTCACCGCGAGCGCGACGGCGACGGCGCCGGTCAGCAGGACGGAACCGGATCTGGATATCTGCACGGGAGGTGCCCCCAACTTGGTAGTGAGGGCCAAAAACTATGCGCGTAGAACAGGGTGTGACAAGGCATCATCGGTTAATTCCCGGCATCATCCGGGTGGATGGCAGGTCGCCGCGTCCCGCGCCGGCCGCCGCGCGGCCCTCGGCCGGGCCGCCGCCGGAGCCCGCCGCACGCCCGTCACGAGCGGCAACGCCCCGGCGACACCCTCCTGAGGGACGGCCGTCCGGGCCGTCCTCAACGACGCTTCTCCGCACCGCCGTTCCTCATGATGCGCGCGGCCGGGGTCACTGGCGGATGCGCTCGCGGATCCAGACCCCGGCCGGCTTCAGGACTCCGGTCCCGGTCCAGTCGGAGCCGTCGCAGGTCCCGGTCTTGAAGACGGCTCCTGAGCGGTGGTCGTCGGAGTAGTTCCAGTTGGTCCAGGAGATCTTCTTGCGCTTCATCAGGTCGAGGTAGCGCTGCGACATCGCGAAGTCGTCGGCCCCCTCGCCCGCGTAGTTCTGCGTGCCGAACTCGGTCACGAACACGGGGAGTCTGTCGGAGGCCCGGTCCAGGGCGTCGAGGTACGCCTCGCGGTGCGAGGCCGCGTAGAAGTGGAAGGTGTACATGATGTTCGAGGCGCGGACCGGGTTGTTCACCACTTCCCTCTCGTCCGCGCCCTCGGAGACCCCGAACGAGGACCACGCCCGCGTGCCGACCAGCACCACCGCGTTCGGATCGTGGGCCCGGATCACCGGGATGATCTGCTCGGCGTACGACTTGACGGCCGACCAGCTCACCCCGGAGGGCTCGTTGGCGATCTCGTAAAGCACGCCCGGGTGGTTCCGGTACTTCTTCGCCATCGCCGTGAAGAAGGTCTTCGCCCGTGCGAGGTTGGCGTTCGGATCGCCCGGCGTGAGCATGTGCCAGTCGATCACCGCGTACATCCCGCGCGCGTGCGCCGCGTCGATGAACTTCTGCGCCCGCGCGGTGAATCCGGCCGGGTCGCTCTCGTACCCGCCCTCCTGTACGTAGGTGGAGACGCGCAGCACGTCGGCGCGCCAGTCGTGGGCGAGGGCGTTGAGCGACCCCTCGGTGACGCACTGCGCGTACCACTGGGTGCCGTGGGTGCTCATGCCGTTGAGGGCGATCGCCCGGCCGGAGGCGTTGCAGAGCTGCCGGCCGCAGACGGAGAGCCTGCCGTTGGCCGCTAGCGGGGTCGCGGCGGTGGGGGAGTCGGGGGCCGGGGCCGCTCCCGCTTGGGCGGGGGTCAGGAGCGCGGTGACCACGCCCAGCGCGGACGCGGCGAGCAGGGCCTTGCGGGCGAATGTGCGGCGGCGGGCCGTGGGGGCGGGGGTGGGCCCGGTGGGGGGAGTGGGGTGCTGGTGCATGGTGGTGCTCCCTTCGGGTGGGGTGGGAGTCGCCATGGCGGCACGACTGAAAGTAAAGGTTCCTGTCAATTGACGTCAACAGTGTTGGGAAAGTTTCCTGTCTATTGGCGCGCATGAGTGAGGGGCCCCGAAGGGCCCCTCGGTCCGCGTCTGTTCCTCAGCGCTCCGGCAGCGGGTACACCGCCAGCGAGAACGAGTGGCCCGCCGGGTCCCCGTACACCCGGACGTCACGCGGACCGCTGTTGCTGTCCCCGGTGTCGACGGGCCTGGCCCCGAGCCCGATCGCCTCCCGTTCCGCCTCGTCGATGTCCTCGCTGCTCACCAGGATCCGCAGATGAGCCTGCTGGGAGTCCTCCGGGCGCGGCCAGCTCGGCGGTGCGTAGCCGTGGTCCCGGCGGATCGCCAGCCGGACGCCGTCGTTGCCGACGATCTCCACGAAGTCGGGGTCGGAGCCGATCCGGACCTCCGCGTCGAGCAGACCGGCGTAGAACTCGGCCAGCTCGATGGGTTCGGCGCAGTCAAGGACGAGAACGCTCGTTTTCTCCACAGTCATGCGGGAACAGGTACCCCCGGCCGGCCCGGACACGCCGTGCCCGGGCCGCCACACCGTCCGGGGCCGGGTGCGGCCGGGTGCTTGACGACCCGTGCACCCCGGAAGTTCTGGATGGTCCGGATCTTTCGGATATCCCGCATGTTCCGCATGTTCCGGATGTTCCGGATGAGGAAACACTCGGCGCGACCTAAGGTGCGAACCATGGCACAGAGCGCGGCGCGATCCGGTCCGGCCGGACGCGACGCCGCCCCCGGCGACCCCGACCCCCGGCGCTGGAAGGCGCTCGCGGTCTGCCTGGTGGCGGGCTTCATGACCCTGCTGGACGTCTCCATCGTCAACGTGGCCCTCCCCTCCATCCGCGAGGGCCTGAACACCCCCGAGTCCGACCTCCAATGGGTCCTCTCCGGTTACGCCCTCGCCTTCGGCCTCTTCCTGATCCCCTCGGGCCGCCTCGGCGACGCGCGCGGACGCCGGGCCGTCTTCATGGCGGGGCTCGCCCTGTTCACCCTGGCGTCCGCCGCCTGCGGAGCCGCCCAGTCCAGCATGTGGCTGGTGATCGCCCGACTGGTCCAGGGCATCGCGGGCGGGCTGATCTCGCCGCAGATCTCCGCGCTGATCCAGCAGATGTTCTCCGGGCGCGAGCGCGGCCGGGCCTTCGGCATGTTCGGCACCGTCGTCGGGATCTCGACCGCCGTGGGCCCGCTGCTCGGCGGCCTGCTCATCCAGGCGGCGGGCCCCGACCACGGCTGGCGCTGGGTCTTCTACGTCAACCTCCCCCTCGGCGTCCTCTGCCTCCTGCTGGCCCGCCGCCTGATCCCGGACACCCCCTCCGCGGGCCGGGTCCGGCCGCGCGACCTGGACCCGGTCGGCGTCATCCTCCTGGGCGCGGGCGTGCTGGCCCTGCTGCTGCCGTTCGTCCAGGCCCAGCAGTGGCCCGGCAACGGCAAGTGGCTGCTCGTCGTCCTCGCCGCCGCCCTGCTCGGGGCCTTCGTCGCCTGGGAGGCGCGGTGCACGGGCGGCCCCACCCACCCGGTGCTGGACCTCTCGCTGTTCCGGCTGCGGTCCTACTGGCTGGGGTGCCTGCTGATCCTGCTCTACTTCGCCGGGTTCACCTCGATCTTCTTCGTCACGACCCTCTACCTCCAGTCGGGCCTGGACTACTCCGCGCTCCAGGCCGGACTGGCCGTCACCCCCTTCGCCCTCGGTTCCGGCGTCGCCGCGTCGATCGGCGGCCGGCTCGTCGGGCGCTTCGGCCGCCCGCTGGTGGTGGCCGGCCTCACGATGGTCGCCCTCGGCCTCGCCGGCACCGCCCTCGCCGTCCACTGGGTCCCCGGCAGCGGCGCGGGCTGGGCGATGGCCGCGCCGCTGCTCCTCGCCGGGCTCGGCAGCGGTCTGGTGATCGCCCCGAACCAGACGCTGACCCTGGCCGAAGTCCCCGTACCCCGGGCCGGAAGCGCCGGGGGCACCCTCCAGACCGGGCAGCGGGTCGGCTCGGCGGTCGGGATCGCGGCCGTGGGGGCGGTGTTCTTCGCCCAGGTCGGCCCCGAGGGCTGGGCCGACGCCTACGACCACGGCCTGATCGTGTCGGTCGCCTTCGTCCTGGCCGCGCTGATCGTGGCCCTGGCCGACGTCGGAGCCGACCGGCGGGGCAGACGACGTGCACGGAAAGAACACCCCGACCCTTCGAGGAGCGCGGCATGAACGACACAGCGGCGGACAGCGCCGGGAGCGACGGCAACACCTCCTACGGCCACAAGCCGTTCAAGCGGTCCCGCAGCCACTTCGCGGACCGCATCACCGAGGACGGCCGGGACGGCTGGCCCGTCGAGGCGGGCCGCTACCGTCTCGTCGTCAGCCGGGCCTGCCCCTGGGCCAGTCGCTCCCTGGTCTCCCGCCGCCTCCTGGGCCTGGAGGACGCCCTCCCCCTCGCCGTCACCGACCCCATCCAGGACGACCGCAGCTGGCGCTTCACCCTCGACCCCGGCGGCGAGGACCCGGTGCTCGGCATCCGCTACCTGAGCGAGGCATACGACGCCCGGGAGCACGACTACCCCGGCGGCGTCAGCGTCCCCGCCGTCGTCGACGTACCGAGCGGGCGGCTGGTCACCAACGACTACCAGCAGATCACCCTGGACCTCGCCACCGAGTGGACCGCCCTGCACCGCCCCGGCGCGCCCGACCTCTACCCCGAGCCGCTGCGCGCGGAGATCGACGAGGTCATGGAGGGCATCTACCGGGACGTCAACAACGGCGTCTACAAGGCCGGGTTCGCCAGCGGCCAGCAGGAGTACGACGAGGCGTACGAGGCCCTCTTCGCCCGCCTCGACCAGGTCTCCGCCCGCCTCGCGGACCGCCGCTACCTGGTCGGCGACACCATCACCGAGGCCGACATCCGCCTCTTCACCACCCTGGTCCGCTTCGACGCGGTCTACCACGGCCACTTCAAGTGCAACCGTACGAAGATCACCGAGGACCCCGTCCTGTGGGCGTACGTCCGCGACCTCTACCAGACCCCCGGGTTCGGGGACACCGTCGACTTCGACCACATCAAGCGCCACTACTACCAGGTGCACACGGGCATCAACCCGACCGGCATCGTCCCCCTCGGCCCCGATCTCTCCGGCTGGACCGCCCCGCACCACCGCGAGCAGCTCGGCGGCCGCCCGTTCGGGGACGGCACGCCGCCGGGACCCGTACGGGAGGACGAACGGGTCACGCCGGCCGACCGGGTCTGACCCGCGGCCCGCTCAGCTCACCCGGGGCGGCTGCGGCGCGAGCGTCTCGGTGGCCAGGGAGGAGCGGGCCAGCACCACGCAGCCCGCGGCGATCAGCCCCAGCCCGGCCAGTTCCGGCAGCAGCCACCAGCCGGTCCGCAGCTCCTCCGCGAAGAGCGTCACCCCGTACAGGATGCTGATCAGCGCGTCCCCGAGCGTCAGCATCGGCTGAACGGCCACCAGGCTGCCCGCCTGGAGGGCGTTCTGAAGGAGGAACAGCGCGCCCACCCCGGCCGCCGCCGTCGCGTACAGCTGCCAGGACGCCAGCAGCGCGACGGCCCCGCCGCCCGGGCCCAGGTGCGCCATCGCGTCCTTCATCAGGGCCGCCGTCAGCGCGTAGCCGCAGGCGGCGGCCAGCCCCAGCAGAGCGGCCCGGGCGTTGCCGCGCACCCGCAGCGCGGCGACGATCAGCGCCGCCTCGAAGGCCCCGGTCAGCAGGAGCGTCGGGACCCAGTCCGCACCCCGTACGGAGTCGGCGCCGTCGACCGGCGCGGCCGACGCGAGCCCGACCGCGAGACCGACGGTCACCGCCG
This sequence comes from Streptomyces sp. cmx-18-6, assembly GCF_046548915.1. NCBI lineage: Bacteria > Bacillati > Actinomycetota > Actinomycetes > Kitasatosporales > Streptomycetaceae > Streptomyces > Streptomyces sp. cmx-18-6. The sequence goes on from NZ_JAEBEP010000005.1 coordinate 372,858, forward strand.
CGACGCCGTACCAGAGGGTGCGCGGCGCGCGGACCCGCATCATCCATCCGGCCAGCAGCAGCGTCGCGGGCAGCTCGATGACGAAGATCGGCTGCACCACCGAGATCGGCCCGGTCGCCAGCGCCACCGCCTGGCAGACGGCCGCCACGATCACCAGCGCGATCCCGGCCAGCCACACCTTCTGGCGTACCAGATGACCGATCAGGGAAAGGCGCATCGACTCGCTGTCGGGCGCCTTCATCGCCGCCCGGCGCTGGAGCACCGAGGCGGAACCGTTGCTGAGAGCGGTCAGGACGGCGAAGAGGACACTGATCACCGGTTCATCATGGAGCGGGCGGGGAAGGGGCGCGCGGCTCGTGGGGCCGGTGGGCCTAACCGCCGTACTCCCACGGGCGCGGACCGTCGCTGTCGGCAAACGCCGGCGGCGTACGGAAGCACCGGCGGCGTCGGGGAAGCGCCGGCGGGCACGGGAGGCGCGGGTGGCGTGGAGGAAGCGCCGGTGGGGCACGGAAAGCGCCGTGGCATTACCGGAACCGCCCGTGGGGCACGGAAAGCGCCGGTGGCGTAAGGAAAGCGCCGGTAGCGTACGGGCCATGGCCGCGAAGACGCACCGCACCGCCGCGCACCCCGCCGTCCTCACCACCCGGGCGCTGAACCGGGCGACCCTGGACCGCCAGCTCCTGCTGCGCCGGTCCGGGATGTCCGCCGAGGACGCCGTCACTCACCTCCTCGGGCTCCAGGCGCAGAACACCAAACCGCCGTACTACCAGCTCTACTCCCGGCTGACGGACTTCGACCCCGGTGAGCTGTCCGTCCTGATGGAGTCCCGGAAGGCGGTCCGGATCGTCACCCTCCGCTCCACCCTCCACACCCATACGGCGGAGGACGCGCTGACCCTGCGTCCGTTGGTGCAGGCGGCCCGCGACCGGGAGCTCAAGGTGTTCCGCGGCCGGCTGGACGGGGTGGACCTGGACGCGCTCGCCGCCTTCAGCCGGGAACTCGTCGAGGAACGCCCGCGCCCGGTGAAGGAGTTGCGCGAGGCGCTGCTCGGCCGGTGGCCCGACGCCGACCCGCTCGCCCTCACCGTGGCCGCCCGGTGCCTGCTTCCGCTGGTCCAGGTCACCCCGCGCGGGCTGTGGGAGCGCAGCGGGCAGGTCGCCCTGACCACGGTGGAGCACTGGCTCGGCCGGCCCGCCGAGCCGGCCCCCGCGCCCGACGCCACCGTCCTGCGCTACCTGAACGCCTTCGGCCCCGCCTCCGTCAAGGACATGCAGCGCTGGGCGGGGATCACCCGGCTCAAGGAGGTCTTCGAGCGGCTGCGGCCCGAGCTCCTGACCTTCCGCGACGAGAACGGCGTCGAACTGTTCGACCTCCCCGACGCCCCGCGCCCCGACCCCGACACCCCGGCCCCGCCGCGCTTCCTGCCCGAGTTCGACAACGTGCTCCTCGGCCACGACGACCGCTCGCGCGTCATCGCGGAGGTGAACAAGGGGCGCAACGGGGTGGGCAACCAGACGTACGGCAGCGTCCTGGTCGACGGGTTCCTCGAGGCGGTCTGGCAGGTCGAGCGGGACGGGGAAGCGGCGACCCTGACCGTGCAGCCGCTGCGCACGCTACGGGGCGGTGAGCGGACGGAGATCACCGAGGAGGCGGCGCGGATGCTGTCGGTGATGACGGACGCGACCTCGTACGACGTCCGGTTCGGGACATTCCTGGACTTCGGGGACTGAGGGGCCCGCCGCTCTCCCGTTGGGTTCGGGGGGCTGAGGGGCCTGGCGCTTTCCCGTTGGTTTCGGGGACTGAGGGGCCGGCGCTCTCTCACCGGTTTCGGGGGCTGGGGGCTCGGCCCGCTCCCACCGGCTTGAGGGCCGAGGGGCCGGACGCCCCCAATCGGCCCCGGGGACGGAGAGGCCGGCGCGTCCACGGCGGGGTCAGGGCAGCAGCCCCGCCCGCCGTGCCGCCACCACCGCCTCCAGCCGGGTGTGCGCCCCCAACTTCCGCATGGCCGAGCGCAGATACCCCTTCACGGTCTCCGGCCGCAGCCCCAGCTGACGGGCCGCCGCCGCGTTCGTCGCGCCCGCCGCCACGCACGCCACGACGTCCACCTCGCGGGGCGCGAGCCGCACCTCCCGGGCCGCCTGGGCCCGCGCCCCGGACGCCGACGCGAGGCGGTCGCACACGTCGCGCAACTCGTCCCGGAGCGCCGGGTCGAGCACGCGCGGCACCAGCGCGCGGAGCTCCCGATGCGCTTCCCGTACGCCTTCCCAGGCGCCCGGGGCCGTGCCCGGACCGGCCGCCTGCTCCCGGGTGAGGAGGAGCAGACGCCGCACCTCGTCGCGGACCGCGAGCTCCTGCTCCACGTCCCGGGCCGCCGCGACCGCCGCGTCGAAGGTACGGTCCCCGAGGCTCACCGGCGTACGCAACGCCCCGTACAGCACGCCCCGCACCCGCCGCCGTACGACGACGGGCACCGCGACGACCGAGCGCAGCCCCTCCGCCGCGACCGCCGTGTCGTACTCGTGGCTGATGTGGCGCGAGGAGGTGTAGTCCGTCACGGCGCAGGGGCGGGCGAGCGCCATGGCCTTGCCGCCGAGGCCGCTTCCGGCCGAGATGACCAGGCCGCGCAACGCGCCGGTCTGCGCCCCGGTCAGCTCGGAGATCCGTGCGTGGCGCGCGTCGGACAGCAGGCCGCCGAACGCCACCGGCAGCCCGCTCGTGCGGCGCAGCCCCGACAGCGCCGCCCGCATCTCGACCGCATCGACCGGTTCCGGCACTTCGACGCCTCTCCTCCCGGCCCGCGCCACCCTCCCTCGCGCGAGGGAGCGAGCCACCCCCGTGCGGGGGTGGTGAGACCTGGGTCACTCTCTCCATGATGTTAAGCGAACGGTCGGGGCCGCAATGAGGAGGACACATGCCGGCAACCAGTGCGACGGAGACGTTCCGGGCCGCGCGGGACTTCCTGCTGGAGCACCGCGAGGACTACCGCACCGCGTACGGGGGCTTCCGCTGGCCCCGGCCCGACCACTTCAACTGGGCGCTGGACTGGTTCGACGTCATCGCCGAGAACAACGAGCGCACCGCCCTGCACATCGTCGAGGAGGACGGCCGGCGCACGGAGGTCTCCTTCGCCGCGATGTCCGAGCGCTCCGACCGGGTCGCCAACTGGCTGAAGGCGCAGGGGGTCCGGGAGGGCGACCGCGTCCTGGTGATGCTCGGGAACCAGACGGAGCTGTGGGAGACCGCGCTCGCCGCGATGAAGCTGCGCGCCGTGATCATCCCCGCGACCCCGCTGCTCGGCCCCGCCGACCTGCGCGACCGGGTGGAGCGCGGCCGGGTGCGCCATGTGCTCGTACGGGACGCGGACACCGGGAAGTTCGACGAGGTGCCGGGCTCCTACACCCGGATCGCGGTGGGCGAGGAGGTGGCGGGCTGGCGGCCGTACGCGGAGTCGGCCGACGCCTCCGCAGGCTTCACGCCCGACCGGGAGACCGAGGCCGACGAGCCGCTGATGCTCTACTTCACCTCCGGCACCACCGCCCGCCCCAAACTGGTCGAGCACACCCATGTGTCCTACCCGGTGGGCCACTTGTCGACGATGTACTGGATCGGACTGCGGCCCGGCGACGTCCACCTCAACATCTCCTCGCCCGGCTGGGCCAAGCACGCCTGGTCGAACCTCTTCGCCCCGTGGACCGCCGAGGCCACCGTCTTCATCTTCAACTACACCCGCTTCGACGCCGCCCGGCTGATGGCGGAGATGGACCGCTCGGGCGTCACCAGCTTCTGCGCGCCGCCCACCGTGTGGCGGATGCTCATCCAGGCCGACCTGAGCCGGCTGAAGGTCCCGCCGCGCGAAGTCGTCGCGGCGGGGGAGCCGTTGAACCCGGAGGTCATCGAGAAGGTCCGGCGGCAGTGGGGCCTGACCATCCGGGACGGCTTCGGCCAGACGGAGAGCGCCGTCCAGGTCGCCAACACTCCCGGCCAACCCATCAAGACCGGCTCCATGGGCCGCCCGTGCCCCGGCTTCACCGTCGAACTGCTGGACCCCGTCACCGGCCGGCCGGGCGCGCGGGAGGGCGAGATCTCCCTCGACCTGGCGGACCGCCCGGTCGGCCTGATGACCGGCTACCACGGCGATCCGGACCGCACCGCCGAGGCGATGGCGGGCGGCTACTACCGCACGGGCGACATCGCGGCGCGCGACGAGGACGGCTACATCACGTTCGTGGGGCGCAGGGACGAGGTGTTCAAGTCCTCGGACTACAAGGTGTCGCCCTTCGAGCTGGAGAGCGCCCTGCTGGAGCACGAAGCGGTCGCCGAGGCCGCCGTCGTGCCCGCCCCCGACCCGCTGCGGCTCGCCGTCCCGAAGGCGTACATCGTGCTGGCGGAGGGCTGGGAGCCGGGCCCGGAGACCGCGAAGGTCCTCTTCGAGCACTCGCGGGCGGTCCTCGCCCCGTACAAACGCATCCGCAGACTGGAGTTCGCGGAGCTGCCGAAGACGGTCTCCGGCAAGATCCGCCGCATCGAGCTGCGCGAGCGGACGGCCCTGGGCTCCGGCGCGGAGTACGACGAGGGAGACCTGAAGTGAGCGACCTGTCCTACGAGCATGGGCCCGGCCCCGGCTCCTCCGCGTCCGGTGCCGATTCTCACGCGCCCGGTGCCGACTCCTACGCGCACGGCACCGGCGAAACCGCCCTCCTCGGGGACACCATCGGCCGGAACCTGGACCGGGCGATCGTCGCGCACGGTGACCGCGAGGCGCTGGTCGACGTGGTCTCCGGCCGCCGCTGGACGTACGGGGAGCTCGGCGCGGATGTCGACGAACTGGCCCGCGCCCTGATGGCGTCGGGCGTGGAGAAGGGAGACCGGGTCGGGATCTGGGCGGTCAACTGCCCCGAGTGGGTGCTCGTCCAGTACGCCACCGCCCGCATCGGCGCCGTCATGGTCACCGTCAACCCCGCCTACCGCGCCCACGAGCTGGAGTTCGTCCTGAAGCAGGCCGGGATCTCCCTGCTCATCGCCTCCCTCGCCCACCGCACCAGCGACTACCGCGCGCTCGTCGGCCAGGTCCGCGCCGACTGCCCGGCCCTGCGCGCCGTCCACTACATCGGCGACCCGTCCTGGGCCGAGCTGACCGCGACCGCACCGAGGGTCACATCCGAGGAACTGGCCGCCCGGCAGGCGGAGTTGTCCTGTGACGACCCGGTCAACATCCAGTACACCTCGGGCACCACCGGATTCCCCAAGGGGGCGACCCTCTCCCACCACAACATCCTCAACAACGGCTACTTCGTCGGGGAGATGATCAGCTACACAGAGGCCGACCGGGTCTGTCTGCCGGTGCCGTTCTACCACTGCTTCGGCATGGTCATGGGCAACCTCGCCATCACCTCGCACGGCGCGTGCATCGTGATCCCGGGCCCGTCCTTCGAACCGGCGGCCGTCCTCGCCGCAGTCCAGCAGGAGCGCTGCACCTCGCTCTACGGCGTCCCCACCATGTTCATCGCGGAGCTGAACCTGCCGGACTTCGCCCGCTACGACCTCTCCTCGCTGCGCACCGGGATCATGGCCGGGTCCCCCTGCCCGGTCGAGGTGATGAAGCGGGTGGTCGCGGAGATGCACATGGCCGAAATCTCCATCTGCTACGGGATGACGGAGACTTCGCCCGTCTCCACCCAGACCCGCCGCGACGACGACCTGGAGCGCCGCACCGGCACGGTGGGCCGCGTGCTGCCGCACGTCGAGGTCAAGGTCGTCGACCCGGCGACCGGCGTCACCCTGCCGCGCGGCAGCGCGGGCGAACTGCGCACCCGGGGCTACAGCGTGATGCTGGGCTACTGGGACCAGCCCGACCGGACGGCCGAGGTGATCGACGAGGGCCGCTGGATGCACACCGGGGACCTCGCGGTGATGCGCGAGGACGGATACGTCCAAGTCGTCGGCCGGATCAAGGACATGATCATCCGAGGCGGCGAGAACGTGTACCCGAGGGAGATCGAGGAGTTCCTGCACGGCCATCCGAAGGTCGCCGATGTCCAGGTGGTCGGCGTCCCCGACGAGCGGTACGGCGAGGAGATCCTCGCCTGTGTCATCCCCCGGGACCCGGCCGATCCGCCGGTCCTGGAGGAGATCACCGCGTACTGCCGGGAGCGGCTGGCCCACTACAAGATCCCGCGCAGGCTGCGGGTCCTCGACTCGTTCCCGATGACGGTGAGCGGGAAGGTCCGCAAGATCGAGCTGCGGGAGGGGTATGGCGAATGAGCGGCGACCTGAGGGGGTGACCGCTCAGGGGGCCGGGCCGGGCGATCCGGGCCGGGCGATCCGGACGGGGCGATCGGGACGGGGCGATCGGGACGGGGCGATCGGGACGGGGTGGTCCGGACGGGGGCGATCCGGACGGGGCGATCCGGGGGAGGCGCCTCGCGTGAGGTGGTGCTCGCGAGGCGCCCGGGTCAGGCGGCTTCGATGATGTCGCCGCCGGCCCGGGTCGCCGCCGCCCACTCGATGAGCAGCACCTCATAGGTCGCGGACTCCATGGCGGACCAGTCCTGGCCCGCACGCGAGTCGACGAGCGCGCGGATCGCCTCGTTCGCCAGGGCGGCGGACGCGACGGCGGGTGACACCGTATGACGTGGAGTTAAATCCATGCCCTTAGCTTAGAGGGCGCCACCGACAGCGACCGTCGCCGAGGGCCGGGCGGGCAGGAGGTCGCGGCGCATGCAGACCCGTGGCCAGCGGTCCAGGCCGTGTTGGGCCTCTTCCCCGCGGATGGTGCGCAGCCCCTCGGTGAGTTCGTCCTCGGGCAGGACCCGGAAGCCGATGCGCGTGTAGTACGGGGCGTTCCACGGGACGTCGGTGAAGGTGGTCAGGGTGAGCGCGGGGAACCCCTGTCCGGTGGCGAGCGAGGCGAGGTGCGCGATGAGGGCGCGGCCGATGCCCCGGCGGGCCGCCACCGGGTCCACCGAGATCTGCTCGATGTGCAGGGCCCCGTCGACCGGGTCGGCGATCATATAGCCGAGCGGCCGGTCGCCGGCGGCGGAGAGGGGGTCGGCGGCCACCCAGCACCGTCCCGCCCGCCGGTAGTTCTCCAGCAGGTCGAGCGGGGGCGGATCGTCGTCGGCCACGGCGTTCATGCCCAGGGTGCGGAAGGGTTCCCCTGCGGCGCGCTCGATGTCCTGGAGGACCGGGAGATCGGAGCGTCTGGCGGAGCGGATGCGCATGTACTCAGTGTGCCGCGCCGGGCGGGGCACCGGTACGGGGTGGCCTGAAAAAGCCCCCGGGGAACGGTCCGCCGCTCAGGCCCCGGTGCTGACCAGCTCGTCCGCCGGGCTGTTCACCGGCTGCGGCGCGCCCGTGAGGTCCATGACGAAGAGCGGAAGGCCGACACCGTCCGCCCGGGCCCGCGCATCGGCCTCGTACCCCGCCAGGGCGAAGAACACCCCGGCCGCCGACGCGCCCAGGGCGTTCAGCCAGAGGCACTCCACCGCGCGCAGCGGCACCGGCCGGGTCGAGGCGTCGACCTGGGCGACGAGTCCGGTGGCCCGCAGGTCGATCCCGGCGGCGTGCCGGATCGGGGGCCTGGCGACCTCGCGGTAGCCGAGCCAGGTCAGATACAGGGCGGCCGCGCTCACCGCGTCATGGCCCGTACGGATCGTCCGCGGCCGGAACGAGGGGCGCGGGTGGGCGGCGGTGCGCGGCAGCGGGATGTGCGCCGGGGCGACGGGTCCGGGCGGCGGCTCGGGCTCGCCCACCGGCCGCACCGGTATCCGCAGCAGCGTCCCGCACGGGCAGCACAGCTCCGGCTGCGGCCACTGGTCCTCCCGTTCGCAGGAGGCGCAGCGGACGGTGACCCAGTCCTCGTCCCACGTACGCCGGGTGACCCGGATGGGCGGGGCGTCGTCCAGCAGGGGCGGGGCGGTGGGCGCGCCGCACGGGCACGGGTAGGCCGGTGCGACGTAGGCATGGTCCCGGCAGCAGACCGGGCACCGTACCGGCACGGACTCCACGTTCGTCTCCCTCCGGCACGGGAGCACGCGGTGCGGCTGCGCTCCGTGCCTGGTTCGTCACCCCATCGTCCACCAGGAGCGAGGTTCTGGGGAGGGAATCGGCGTACTTCGTCCCGGACTTCGTCCCGTACTCCGTCCGGTCCTTCGGGAGGGCCGGCACCGCACCGCCCCTCCTCCTGGTCGACGCCGGTCGACGGCCGCGCGCTCTTGACGGCGATCGCACCGCGTTTTAGATTGATTCCGTATAGCAGAACTAAATTTCCGCAATACGGAATTGGTGCTCTCAGGTGGCGCGACAGAGCCCGACTCCACCAATCCCGAGCAGGAGCACTCAATGCCTCGTATGACCGCTGCCCGTGCGGCAGTCGAGATCCTCAAGCGCGAAGGCGTCAGCAACGCGTTCGGTGTGCCGGGTGCGGCGATCAACCCGTTCTACGCGGCGCTCAAGGCGGCCGGCGGGGTCCAGCACACGCTGGCCCGGCACGTCGAGGGCGCCTCCCACATGGCCGAGGGCTACACCCGGGCCAAGGCCGGCAACATCGGCGTCTGCATCGGCACATCGGGCCCGGCGGGCACCGACATGATCACCGGTCTGTACTCCGCCATCGCCGACTCCATCCCGATCCTCTGCATCACCGGCCAGGCCCCCACCGCCGTGCTGCACAAGGAGGACTTCCAGGCCGTCGACATCGCCTCGATCGCCAAGCCGGTCACCAAGGCGGCGACCACCGTCCTGGAGGCCGCGCAGGTCCCCGGCGTCTTCCAGCAGGCATTCCACCTGATGCGCACCGGCCGCCCCGGCCCGGTCCTCATCGATCTGCCGATCGACGTCCAGCTCACCGAGATCGAGTTCGACCCCGAGCTGTACGAGCCCCTCCCGGTGCACAAGCCCGCCGCCTCCCGCAAGCAGATCGAGCGGGCCCTCGAGCTGCTGAACGCCTCGGAGCGGCCCCTGCTCGTCGCGGGCGGCGGCATCATCAACGCCGACGCCTCCGAACTCCTGGTGGAGTTCGCCGAGCTGACCGGCGTCCCGGTCATCCCGACCCTGATGGGCTGGGGCATCCTCCCCGACGACCACGCGCTGAACGCCGGCATGGTGGGCCTCCAGACCTCCCACCGCTACGGCAACGCGAACTTCCTGGAGTCCGACTTCGTCCTCGGCATCGGCAACCGCTGGGCCAACCGCCACACCGGCAAGCTGGACGTCTACACCCAGGGCCGCACCTTCGTCCACGTCGACATCGAGCCCACCCAGCTCGGCAAGATCTTCGCCCCCGACCTCGGCATCGCCTCCGACGCCAAGGCCGCGCTGGAGCTCTTCGTCGAGGTGGCGCGGGAGTTGAAGGCCGCGGGCAGGCTCAAGGACCGTACGGCCTGGGCCGCCTCCACCCAGGAGCGCAAGGCCACCCTCCAGCGCCGCACCCACTTCGACAACGTGCCGCTGAAGCCGCAGCGCGTGTACGAGGAGATGAACCGGGCGTTCGGCCCCGAGACCCGTTACGTCACCACCATCGGGCTCTCCCAGATCGCCGGCGCGCAGATGCTGCACGTCTACAGGCCGCGCCACTGGATCAACTGCGGCCAGGCGGGCCCCCTCGGCTGGACGATCCCGGCCGCGCTGGGCGTCGCCACCGCCGACCCGGAGGGCACGGTCGTCGCGCTCTCCGGTGACTACGACTTCCAGTTCATGCTGGAGGAGCTGGCCGTGGGCGCGCAGCACCGCATTCCGTACGTCCATGTCCTGGTGAACAACTCCTACCTGGGGCTCATCCGGCAGGCGCAGCGCAACTTCGACATCGACTTCCAGGTCAACCTGGAGTTCGAGAACCTCAACTCCCCGGAGCTGGGCGTCTACGGCGTCGACCACGTCAAGGTCGTCGAGGGCCTGGGCTGCAAGGCGATCCGGGTCACCGAGCCGGACCAGTTGCTGCCGGCGTTCGAGGAGGCGAAGAAGCTCGCGGCGGAGTTCCGGGTGCCGGTCGTCGTGGAGGCGATCCTGGAGCGGGTCACCAACATCGCGATGAGCGGCAGTGACATCGCGTCGGTCAACGAGTTCGAGGACATCGCCACGGATCCGTCCCACGCGCCGACCGCGATCCGCCCGCTGACGGTGTCCTGACGGCCCCGCCCCGAGCAGGCCCCCGCCCCGGATTCCTCTCCGGGCCGGGGGCCTTCGCACGCCCAGCCGGTCCAGGGCGTCCACCACAGCCCGTCCGGCGTTTGAGGACGGAACCGTCGCGATGATGGGGCCGTACTCCTCGGGCAGGGCTCACGCCAGGAGGCGGCCGACACCCCGTCCAGGGTTCCGTCCTCAAACGCCGGACGGGCCGGGTCGGACCGAGCCGGACGGACCGAGCCGGGCACGCAGAAGGGCGTGGAGTACGGGACCGTATCCGTACTCCACGCCCTCGTTCAGGGGGTGACAGGGACCGCGGCGGCGGCGATCGGCCCCGGGGAGGGCCGCCTCCTTCAGGTCAGGAGGCGGTCCCCGGGTCCTTCACCACCGCACTGGCATCGCACAGCCGCCGCGGCCTCGTCGTCCTGCCCGTGCCGCGCGGCACCCCTCATCCGGGTGCGCGGTACGGGCAGGGGTCCGGGTGGAGGCTCAGTCCTCGCGCAGGGCGCGGACGGCCTCCTCGACGCGCTTGCCGTAGTCGGGGTCGGCGGCGTGGAAGTGGGCGAGGTTCTTCTCGATCACGTCGTCGCGGGTGACCTGCGAGAGACCTCCGGCGATGTTCGCGACCAGGCGGCCCTTCTCGTCCGACGACATCAGCCGGAAGAGCTCGCCCGCCTGGAAGAAGTCGTCGTCCTTGACGTGGGCGGGAGCCTCATGGGCGCCCGTCCAGCCGTGCACCGCCAGCGGGGCGGAGAGCGCCGCGTTGCTCTGGGCGGGGCCCGCGTACGAGTTGGGCTCGTAGTTCTTGTCGTGGCGCGAGCCGTAGCGGGTGGCGTGCACCCCGTCGCGGCCGTAGTTGTCGACCTCGGCCGCCTTCGGGGCGTTGACCGGCAGCTGGGTGTGGTTGACGCCCAGACGGTAGCGGTGCGCGTCCGCGTAGGCGAACAGCCGGCCCTGGAGCATCTTGTCCGGGGACGGGCCGATGCCGGGCACGAAGTTGTTCGGCGAGAACGCGGCCTGCTCGACCTCGGCGAAGACGTTGTCCGGGTTCCGGTCCAGGACCAGCCGGCCGACCCGCTGGAGCGGGTAGTCGGCGTGCGGCCACACCTTGGTGAGGTCGAACGGGTTGAACCGGTAGTCCGCGGCCTCGGCGGCCGGCATCACCTGGACGTGCAGCGTCCAGGACGGGTTGACGCCCCGCTCGATCGCCTGGAGCAGGTCCGTCTGGTGCGAGTTGGCGTCCTTGCCCGCGATCTCGGCGGCCTGCTCGCTGGAGAGGGACCGTACGCCCTGGTTGGTCTTGAAGTGGTACTTGACGAAGAACGCCTCGCCCTCGGCGTTCGTCCACTGGTAGGTGTGCGAGCCGTAGCCGTTCATGTGACGGTACGAGGCGGGGATGCCCCGGTCGCCCATCAGCCAGGTGACCTGGTGCGTGGCCTCGGGGGAGTGCGCCCAGAAGTCCCAGACGTTGTCCGGCTCCTGCTTGCCCGTGAAGGGGTCGCGCTTCTGCGAGTGGATGAAGTCGGGGAACTTGATCGGGTCCTTGATGAAGAACACCGGGGTGTTGTTGCCGACCAGGTCGTAATTGCCCTCGTTCGTATAGAACTTGAGGGCGAAGCCACGCGGGTCGCGCACCGCGTCCGCGCCGCCGAGCGAGTCGGCCACGGTGGAGAAGCGGAGGAACGTCTCGGTGCGTTTGCCCACTTCGGAGAGGAAGTCGGCGTGGGTGAAGCCGGTGACGTCGTCCGTCACCTCGAAGTAGCCGTACGCGCCGGAGCCTCGGGCGTGGACCACGCGCTCCGGGATGCGCTCACGGTTGAAGCGGGCGAGCTTCTCCAGGAGGTGCTGGTCCTGGAGGAGGATCGGTCCACCGACACCGGCGGTGGCGGAGTTCTGGTTGTCGGCGACCGGGGCGCCTGACTCGGTCGTGAGCACACGCTTAGCCATGTGGCGGGATGACCTTTCGTACGACTGCTGACGGCTTGAGGAGCGTAGATTCGCCGCGAAGTAACGTCAACAGTTTGTTGAAAACGAAGTGTGTGGTTCCGGGCCGCGGCGGCGCCTGGGCGCGACAGGACAGGTGTCAGCGCCACCGCGGCCCGGAGATCAGGGGGCCCGTCGTGCGGGCCGTGGCCCCGTACGGGGCCAGGGGCTCCTTGCGGAGCCGGGAGGGGTCAGACCTGGGAGCCGGAGAGCCGCTCGACCGAGCGCAGCAGCGCCGAGTGGTCCAGGCCGCCGTCGCCCTGGGCGCGCAGCGAGGCGACCAGCTGGGCGACCACACCGCCGACGGGCAGGGCCGCGCCGACGTTGCGGGCGGCGTCCGTGACGATGCCCATGTCCTTGTGGTGCAGGTCGATCCGGAAGCCGGGGGCGAAGTCCCGCTTCAGGAAGTTGTCCTTCTTGCGGGTCAGCACGGTCGAGCCGGCCAGACCGCCGTTCAGGACGTCGAGCGCGGCGGCGAGGTCCACCCCGGACTTCTCCAGGAAGACCACGGCCTCGGCGCACGCCTGGATGTTGACCGCGACGATCAGCTGGTTGGCCGCCTTCACCGTCTGGCCGGAACCGTGCGGGCCGCAGAGCACGATGGTCTTGCCGAGCGCCTCCAGGAGCGGCTTCGCGGCGTCGAAGTCCGCCTGCTCGCCGCCGACCATGATGGAGAGCACCGCCTCGATGGCCCCGGCCTCGCCGCCGGAGACCGGCGCGTCCAGGACCCGGACGCCCTTCTCGGCCGCGTTCTTCGCGAGGTCCACCGAAGTCTGCGGGGTGATGGAGGACATGTCCACCAGCAGCGCCCCGCCCTTGGCGTTCTCCAGGATGCCCTCCGGGCCGTAGGCGATGGCCTCGACCTGCGGGGACGCGGGCACCATCGTGATGACGACGTCGGCGTCCCTGACCGCGTCCGCGATCGAGGACGCGCCGGCGCCGCCGGCCGCGACCAGCCGGTCGATCTTGGCCTGCTCCAGGGTGTACCCGGTGACGTCGTAACCGGCCTTGACCAGGTTCTCCGACATGGGGGAGCCCATGATCCCGAGACCGATCCAGGCGACCTTGGGGAGGTTGTTGCTCATGAGGGTGCCTTCCTGAAAAACGTGTGTACGTAAGGGGGTCGGGCTCGCCTTCCGGCGGACCCGGCCCGTCCGCGGCCGGTCAGCCGGCCGCTCGGGCCGACGCCGGGAGCCAGTCGAAGGACTCCGCGCTCGGCCGGTCGCCCGGCTTGTACTCCAGGCCGACCCAGCCCGCGTAACCGGCGTCCTTCAGCTCGTCGAGCAGCCGCTCCAGCGGGAGCGAGCCGGTGCCCGGCGCGCCCCGGCCCGGGTTGTCCGCGATCTGGACGTGGCCGGTCTTCGCGGCGTACGCCTTGACGACCTGGCTCAGGTCCTCGCCGTTCATCGACAGGTGGTACAGGTCCAGCAGGAACTTGGCGTTCCCGAGGCCCGTCGCCGCGTTGACCTTGTCGACGACCTCGATCGCGGCCGGTGCGCTGACCAGCGGATAGAGCGGCGACTCCGGCTTGTTGAGGGTCTCGACGAGGAGGATCGCCCCGATGCGGTCCGCCGCGCGGGCGGCCAGCACCAGGTTCTCCAGGGCGAGCGCGTCCTGCACCTGCGGGTCCGCGCCCTCGACGCGGTTGCCGTACAGCGCGTTGAGCGCCGTGCAGCCGACCGAGGCGGCGAAGTCGGCCGCCACCTCGATGTTGGCGCGGAAGCGGTCCGACTCCGCGCCGGGCACGGAGAGCGCGCCGCGGTCGGGGCCGGGCAGCTGTCCGGCATAGAAGTTCAGCCCCACCAGCTGGGTGCCGGCGTCGTCGAGCGCCTTCTTGAGGGCGTCGAGCTCCGCCTGCGGCGGGGTGGGGGTCTCGATCCAGGGCCACCACAGCTCGACCGCCGTGAAGCCCGCCGCGGCGGCTGCCGCGGGACGCTCCAGGAGCGGGAGTTCCGTGAAGAGGATCGAAAGGTTCACATCGAAGCGCTGGTCCGGGTATCCCATGAGGATGTCGGCGCTCCTTCCGTATTGCGGAAGTTAGTTTCTGCTTAACGGAAGATTGCCTGGGAGGTGGCGGGGCTGTCAAGGGGGTGCCGCGAAATTCGCCCCGCCGGCGGCCCGGCCGGCAGCCCCATCGGCGGCGTGCGGAATCGGTGGCGGCGGCGCCTTCGAAGTCCTCCCGGGAGCTCCTTCCGGCATACGAAAGCGGGGCGGGGGCCGCCGTCGACCCCCGCCCCGCCCGGCTCTCACACCGTATGAGCCCTCGCTACCCGGCTCCTAGCCGCCCGGCACCGTGTCCTCGAAGGTCTTCCCCGCACCGCGGTACGACCCGACCAGCGCGTTCACCTGCGACGGGGTGAGCACCTGGTCCTTCACATGCAGGACGTAGTCCACCTGCTGGTCGTACGCGCGGGGCGTGGTGCTCGGCTGCCCCTCCAGGTCGATCAGCCACTGGTTGAAGTTGATCGACATCGGCCGCTCGGGCAGGAAGGCCGCCCCGTGCGTCCCGAAGTGCTGGCCGTCGACGTAGTAGGTGATCTGGTTGTCGTCGATGGTCACCACCAGGTCGTGCCAGCCCGCGTACGACCGCCGGGACTCGGTGTGCGCGTTGACCGCCTCCCACGGGTCGGGCCGGTAGGTCTCCCACGAGGTGGCGTAGAGGATGTTGGCCGGCTCGCCCCAGCCGCCGTTCGGCAGATACTCGAAGTCGTACTCCGCGTAGTCGTCCGCCATCGGCGCCTTGAGGTCGTTGATCGTGAAGAACGTCTGCACGATCCGGTCGCCGTCCGGCCCCGAGCGCGGGGCGTCGCTGAACTTCACCCGGGACGCGTACGTCCCGTTCTTGAACTTCATCGACCGCGTCAGGATCTCGGTGTGCTTGGTCGAGGCCCCCGTGCCGGCGGTCGAGGTCTCCAGGTTCATCACCGAGTTCCCGCTCTGCGAGGCGAAGGTGACGTTCTCCGCCGCCCAGGTCGCGCCCGGCACGCCCGGGCCGCCGGAGTTGGACCGCACGCTCCAGCCGTTCGCGTTGATCCTCGGGTCCGTGTGCGAGCTGTAGTTGAAGTCGTCGAACAGCTTCGGCGCGTCCCCCGGCGGGTCGGTCGGCGGGTCCGTGGGGTCCGGCGGGTCGGTCGGTCCGTTGCCCCCGGGAGCCTCGCCCCACACGGTCGCGCCGTTCACCTGGGCCGTCACCTTGGACCAGTCGCCATACGTGGTCCGGTCCGGGCCGAAGGAGTAGTCGTCGGACTGGACCAGGGAGGCCCAGGACGCCTGGTGGAACCGGAGCTGCATGTCCCCGGTGTCCGCGCCCGGTGCCAGCGAGCCGGCCCCGGCGGTGAAGCCGATCTCCAGATACCGGTCGGCGGTCGCGGTCGGGACGGCGGGCGTCCCGAACGTGCCGGTGATGTTCGCGCAGCCCTTCACCGCCCAGGAACAGGCGAACCGGTAGGCGGCGGAGGCCGAGTCGGCCTTGAAGTAGTACCGCACCTTGACGCTGCTCAGCGGTACGGAGGCGGAGCCGGCGTTGCGCACCTTGAGCCACGGCTCGCTCTGGTCGGCGCTCGCGCCGGTCGCGCTCGTACGGTACTGGACGACGATCCCGTCCGCCGCGGCGTTCGCCGAGGACGGCAGCGCGGCGAGCCCGGTGGCGGCCAGGGCCACGGCGGCGGCCGAGGCGGCGGCGGTGCGCAGCCTCGGCCTGGTCCTGCGTGGATTGCTGCGTGATGTGTTCACGGGGTGAGTTCCTCTCCGGAACGGTGGTGGGGGAGTGGTGACGAGTGGGGTCGCGCTGTTCCTGAGGAGGGGGACGCGTGCCTGGTCGCCGCGAGCGACCGCGCGTCCAGCGGGCGGTAGGGGACGCCCAGGGCGTCCAGCCGGGCGGTGTGGTGGCGCAGCCGCTCGACGAACCCCGGCCAGTCGCCGCGTCCGCCGGACCAGGAGCGGTCGGCGAGCGCGCAGAGCCGCGGGTAGACGAGGTACTCGATCTCCTCGGGCGTGCGGACGTACTCGGTCCACAGCTGGGCCTGCGTCCCGAGCACCCGGCCCCGCTCGGCCTCCGGCCAGTCCTCGGGGGCCGGCGCGTGGCCGTGGACCGTGTGCAGGGTGACCGGGGCGCCGGGCTGGGCGATCGGCTCGGACGGGTCGCCGGACTGGGCGTAGTCCAGGTAGGTCGCCCGGTGGTGCGCGGCGATCACCCGGTGGCCGCGCCGGGCGGCGGCCCGTGCGTGGGAAGGGTCGCGCCAGGTCATCACCGTGAAGTCCAGGGGGAGTTCGGTCCCGGTCTCGGCCCAGCCGACGGGAATCCGCCCCCGCTCCACGAGGAACGCCCCGATCCGGCCCATGAACCAGCCGTGCAGCGCCGCCGGGTCCGCGAGCCCCTCGGCCGCCGCGCGCTCCCGGGCGGCCGGGCTGTTCTCCCACTCGGTGGTCGGGCACTCCTCGCCGCCGATGTGGATGTACGGCGACGGGAAGACGTCCATGACCTCCTCCAGCACGGCCCGGCAGAAGTCGAAGACCCCCTCGTGCACGCCGAGGACCGTGTCGCACACGCCCCACCGGTCCCACACGTCCAGCTTCCGCGCCGGGTCGTTCCCCAGCTCCGGGTGGGCGGCGAGCGCGGCCCGCACATGGCCGGGCATCTCGATCTCCGGCATGACGGTGACCCCGCGCTCCGCCGCGTACCGGACCAGCCCCCTCAACTCAGCCTTGGTGTAAGCCCCTTCGTGCGGCACCGCGTCGAAGTGCGCCCCGTCCGGGCCGCTCGGCCCCTTCTGCGACCTCGCCCGCCGGGCCCCGACCGAGGTCAGCCGGGGATAGGCGTCGACCGGCATCCGCCAGCCCTGGTCGTCGGTGAGGTGGAGGTGCAGGACGTTCAGCTTGTGCAGCGCCAACAGGTCGACGTACCGGCGCAGATACGCGATCGGCTGGAAGTGCCGCGCCACGTCCAGCATCGCCCCGCGCCAGGGCCGGTCCGGCACGTCGGTGATCTCGACGCACGGCACGTCCCAGGAGCCGGAACCCCGCGCCCCGCCCGACAGCGCCTCGGCGGGCAGGAGTTGGCGGACCGTCTGGACGCCCCGGAGCAGCCCGGTCGGGCGGGCGGCGCGCAGCAGGAGGGCCTGCGGGCCTACCGTCAGGCCGTACCCCTCCTCGCCGAGGCCCCCGAGCCGGCCGTCCAGGGCGAGCACGATCCGGCCCTCCGGCGACGGGGGCAGCGGCAGCCCGGCGGCCGGGCCGATCAGGGAGCGCAGCAGGTCGGCTGCCGGTTCCGCGCCCGGCAGCGCCCGGACGGCGGTGGACCGGTCGAGGGTGAGCCGGCCGCCCAGCGAGGAGACCTTGCGGGGCCGGGGGAGGAGCGAGAGGGCGGGGCGCGGTGCGGGCACGGGGGCCTCCGGATTCGGTTCGCGGGCGTACGGGGACGGGCGCGGGCGGCCCCGGCCCCTCAGCCCTTGACGGCGCCGGCGGCGAAGCCGGAGGTGACATGGCGCTGGAGCAGCAGGAAGATCACCAGGGCGGGCAGCGCGAAGAGCGTCGAGGCGGCCATCGTGGCCCCCCAGTCGGTGCCGAAGGTGTTCTGGAAGGACGACAGCCAGACGGGCAGGGTCCGGTTGTCCTGCTGCTTGATGATCAGGAAGTTGGCGTAGGCGAACTCGTTCCAGGCGGTGATGAACCCGAACAGCGAGGTCGCCATCAGCCCCGGCGCGAGCAGCGGCATCGCCACCCGCCAGAACGCCCCGGTCCGGGTGCAGCCGTCGACCTGGGCGGCCTCCTCCAGCTCCGGCGGGATCGTGGCGATGAAGCCGCGCAGCACCACGATGGTGAACGGCAGCGTGATCATGAAGTAGATCAGCGTCAGCGTCGGCAGCCGGTCGAGCATGTCGGTGTCCCGCGAGATGATGTAGACCGGGATGATCAGCGACTCCCAGGGCGCCATCTGCGCGATGAAGACCAACAGCATGAACTGCCGCCGGCCCTTCCACCGCATCCGCGCCACCGCGAACGCCGCGCCCAGCGCCACCAGCAGCGCGAGCAGCACCGCCCCCAGCGTGACCAGGATGCTGTTGCGCCAGAACAGGGCGAACCCATCGGCGTCCACGGCCCGTTGGAAGTGGGTGAGGGTCCAGGTGTGCGGGAAGAGCTGGGGGTCGGCCGACTGGATGTCCTTGGACGGCTTGAAGGCCGTGGAGATCATCCAGTACACGGGGAAGAGGCAGACGACCACGGTTACGG
Organism: Streptomyces sp. cmx-18-6; assembly: GCF_046548915.1. NCBI lineage: Bacteria > Bacillati > Actinomycetota > Actinomycetes > Kitasatosporales > Streptomycetaceae > Streptomyces > Streptomyces sp. cmx-18-6. Next base: position 391,191 of record NZ_JAEBEP010000005.1, read on the forward strand.
CGGCGGCGATGTTCAGCGGCAGCCGGCGAAGGCGCGGGCGTACAGCACGGGCGTTCATCGGGTCTCGTCCTCCTGGCGGAACATCTGGCGGAAGTAGAGGACGAGCACCCCGGACATCAGGACCACGGTGACCATCGAGGCGGCGGAACCCAGGTCGTAACGCTGGCTGGACAGGGCCGTCTGCACCGCGTAGACCGGCAGGATCGTCGTGGCGTCGCCCGGCCCGCCCCGGGTCATCACCCAGATCTGGACGAACGCCTTGAACGTCCAGATCACCTCCAGCGAGAAGACCAGCAGGAAGATCGGCCGGAGCATCGGGAAGGTGACCGACCGGAAGATCCGCCCCGCGCCCGCCCCGTCCAGCCGCGCCGACTCGTACAGCTCCAGGGGGACGGTGGTGAGCGCGGAGTACAGGGTGATCGCGGCGAACGGCACCGACTGCCAGACGATCAGCGTCACCAGGATGGCGAAGGCGGCGGTGCCGTTCGCGAACCACGGATAGCGGTCGAAGGAGTCGAAACCGAGCGTCGTGAGCGCCCAGTTGACGATGCCGAACTCCGAGTGGAACAACCACTGGAACACCGTGGTCGCCGCCACCACCGGCATCGCCCAGGCCAGCACCAGCGAGCACAGCACCACCGTCCGGCCGACCCGGCGCAGCCGCTCCACCATCAGGGCGACCAGGGTGGCGATCACCATGATCAGGACGACGTTGATCGCCATGAAGACGAAGGTGCGGCGGACCACCTCCCAGAAGCGCGGGTCGGCCAGCAGCGTCCGGTAGTTGCGCAGCCCCACGAACTCCGCGTCACCGCTGATCAGTTGGCGGAGCCGGAAGTCCTGGAGGGAGATCAGGACGGCCCGCGCCAGCGGGTAGACCAGCAGATAGAGCATGCCGCCGATGGCGGGGGCGATCAGGGCGTACGGCCACAGGCCGCGCCCCCTGTCCGGCCGGGTCCCGCGCACGGTGAGGCGCGGGGCCGGGCGCTGCCGGGGTGTGCGGGGTGCGGTCCGTTGGTCGACGACCGGCACGGCACGCCTCCTTCCTTGCCTACGCGGTCGGGTGGGGGCGGGGTCAGGAACCGGCGTTCATGGCCCGGGTGATGTCCTGCGACGCCTTCGCCGCCTCCTCGGCCGGATCGCGCCCGGTGAGGACGGCCGTCATGTAGTCCTTGATCGGGTTCTCCGCCTCGACCGCCGCCCAGCCGGGGGTGTTGGGCGTGGCGTGGCCCCTCGCCGCGCCGACCGCCATCGCGGCGGCCCCCGGGTCGTCGGCCACGGCCGAGGCGAGCGAGGTGCGGTTGGGCACGTAGCTCATGGCGACGGCGAGCTTCTTCTGCCACGTGTCCCCGGTCAGCTCCTTGATGAAGGCGACCGCCTCCTCGGGGTGGCCCGCGGCGGCCGGCACGACGAGGTCGGAGCCGCCGGTGAAGACCGCGCCCGGGGTGTCGGCGGTCTTGCCCGGGATGGGGAAGAAGGCCAGCTTGCCCTTGAGTTCGGGGTTCTTCTCGGCGATGACGTTGGCCCCGCCCGGGGTGGAGATGACCTGGGCCACCTGCCCCTGCGCCATCACCTCGGCCTGCGGCGGGTCGTCCTCGTCGGAGTCCTTGGGCCCCTTGCCGAGCGCCTGGAGCTTCTCGTAGAACGCCATGCCGCGCAGCGCCTCGGGGGTGTCCAGCGCACCGGACCATGTGCCCCCGGACTCGGTGGCGAGGTCGCCGCCCTCGTCCCAGATGAAGCCGGCGAGCGCGTACCACATCTGGCCGGGCAGGTAGATGCCCTGTGTGCCGCCCTTGTTGAGCTTGGCGGTGGCGTCGGTCCACTGCTCGCGGGTCTTGATCGCCTTCGCGTCGACGCCCGCCTTCTCGAAGAGGTCGGTGCGGTAGATGACCACCCGGTTCGCCGCGTAGTACGGGATGCCGTACTGCTTCCCCTCGTACGCCCCCGGCTCCGCCAGCCCGCTCAGCCAGTCCTTGCCGTTCAGCTCGTCCTTGCGGTCGCTGAGGTCGAGCAGCCCGCCGCTCTCGGCGAACTGCGCCACCTGGGTGTTGCCCGCCTCGATGACGTCCGGGGCGTCGTTGCTGGCCAGGGCGGCGGTGATCTTCTGCCCTATGCCGTCCCACTCCTGGATCTGGATCTTCACGTCGATCTTCGGGTGGCGCTTCTCGAAGTCCGCGGTGAACTCCTTCTGGAAGGCGTCCGAGACGCTGTCGCGCATCAGCCAGACGTCCACCGTCGTCCGTCCGTCCCCGTTCGCGGAGTCGGACGGCGAACTACAGGCACTGAGCGCGGCGGTCAGGACGAGCACGGACCCACCGGCGAGCAAGCGGTACTTCACGGTTCACCTCGGATAGCAGAACTGTCTGACCTGACCTGACCTGACCTGACCTGACCACCTGACCAGTGGTGTCCACTGGACAGCTCACCTCTCGATGGGGGTTGAAGGTGGCATAGACCAATGGGGGCGTCAACCCCTCGCGTACAAAGGGGTTTTGGTGACCTGTGCGTAACATGACCGCTCGCGCGCCGTCAGGGAGGCGCTACACTGCACCTGACCAGTGAGCCAGTCGGCGGTACTGATCATCCGACTGGTAAGAAAAGAAGGCGTCGGGAGGGGAGCGCATGGACGCGGATGTGCCGGGGACGGTGCTCAAACGGGAGCGGACCCGCGATGCCGTGCTGGAGCTGATCGAGTCGCGCAGCCCCGGCGACGCGATCCCCTCGGAGCGCGCGCTGTGCGCCCTGCTCGGCGTGTCGCGGCCCACCGTGCGCGCGGCGGTCGATGAGCTGGTCGCCGCCGGACTCCTGGTGCGCGAACACGGCCGGGGCATGTTCGTCGCGCCCGCCAAGATCACCCAGGAGCTGGTGGCGGGGGACCGGGCGCTGACCGTGCCGCAGGCGGCGGGCGCCTGGTCCAGCCGGCTGCTGGAGTTCACCACCCTCCAGGCGGGGGCCCGGGTCGGCCGCAAGCTGCGGATGTCACCCGCCGCCGAGATCGTCTACGTGGCCCGGCTGCGGCTGGTCGACGGGGCCCCGATGGCCATCGAGCACCTGCACATCCGGGCCGAGCTGGTGCCGGGACTCAGCGCGCAGGAGCTGGAGAGCGGCGACCTGTACGAGCACCTGCGCGCCACCCACGGCGTGCACGTCCACGAGGCGGTCCAGGCGATCGAGCCCACCGTCGTCACCCGTGCGGAGGCGAAGCTGCTCGACGTCCCCGAGCTCTCCCCGGCCCTGCTCTTCGAGCGGCTGACCTCGGACACCACCGGCCGTCCGGTGGAGTACGTCCACTCGCTCTACCGGGGCGACCGCTACCGGATCGTCTCCCGTCTCGCGCTGGGCCCGGCCGCCGAGGTGGCCCCGGACCGGGAGGGCCACCACCCGGGCATCCCGCCCGGCGACTTCGCCCACGGCGACGCCTTCGCCTCCTCCACCAGGGGGGACATCCAGGCGGGCGGCTGACCTCCGGGTGGGGACGCCTGACCCTCCGGGGCCGGGAGCACCTGCCCCCGGAGCCGGGAACGCGTCACCCCCTCAGGCCGGGGTCGCCCGAGCCCACGGGCCCGGGGCGTCCGCCTCCCCGGCCGCGTACGGCTCCGGAGCGGCCGGGCGCTCGTGCCGGGGCCGGTTACAGTCGTGGCCGAGCCGCGCGCCCGCACCCGCGGCGAGGACACCAGGGAGGCACAGTGCGCTTGAGGGTGGAATTCACCACCGAGCCCTTCGATCTCGACGAGGCGCCCGCCCACGCGGTGGTGGCCCGCGAGGTCATCCAGAGCGCCGAGCTCGACGCCGTGGACGTCGGCCCGTTCGGCAACACGGCGGAAGGGGGCGCGGACGAGGTGCTCACCGCCGTGGACTCCCTGCTGCGCCGGGCCCTGGCCTCGGGCGCCACCCGGGTCTCGCTCCAGGTGAACGTGATCGGGGAGGCGGCCCGGTGACCGAATCCGCCGATCGTCCCCCGGTCGCCGCCGATCGCCCCCCGGTCGCCCCCGGACACCCCCCGTTCACCGTCGACCACCCCTTCGTGTCGGCGGTCAAGCCGCTCGTCGACGCGATGGGGGCCGAGCTGCTGGGGCCCGAGCAGGCCCAGCCGGACGACGTGGTGCTGGCGTGGGAGGGCCAGGACGTCATAGCCGTGCGCCTGCCCCAGCTCTCCGACTCGCTGGACCACATCCTCGCCGCGATGGAGAGACGGCACGGGATGCCGCTCGCCGACCTGGACCGTAAGGCCAAGCAGTCCGTGGTCCGGACCCTGGAGGCACGCGGTGCCTTCTCCGTACGACACGGGGTGGAGACGGTGGCCGGGGCCCTGGGGGTCTCCCGGTTCACCGTGTACAACTACCTCAACAGGGAACATTCGGCCAAGGGTGAGTAGTTGGCCGATCACGCCGAACGCCCAGGAAAGCCGCCGTCCGCATGCCGGGACGGCGGCTTTCTTCGTTCGCGAGATTTCAACAAAGTGTTGACGTGGTGTTGCGGAGGGCGTTAGCTATCCGCAGCCCGAACAACGCACAGCGAAAAACAGCCACGGAGGCTCCCGTGACTTCGAGCTCCACACCGGGCCTCACCCGGTTCAACACCCTGGCGGACGGCGAGGCCACCCCCGCACTGCACGAGGTCTGTGCCAGTGCGGCCTGGGGAAGGATCCTCCTCGCCGGGCGTCCGTACGCCACCGAGGAAGCCCTGCTCTCCGCGAGCGACGCCGCCATGGCCGAGCTCACCGCCGAGGACCTGGCCGAGGCGATGGCGGGCCACCCGCCGATCGGCCGCCCGAAGCCCGGCGACCCGACCTCCTCCCGCGAGCAGCGGGGGATGGCCGGCGCCTCCGAGGAGCTCAAGACCGAGATGCTCGAACTGAACCTGGCCTACCAGGAGCGGTTCGGACATGTCTTCCTGATCTGTGCCACCGGCGCCACCGGTGAGCAGATGCGCGACGCGGTGAAGTCCCGGATCGGGAACTCGCCCGAGCAGGAGCAGGAGATCGTGCGCACCGAACTGGGCAAGATCAACCGCATCCGGCTGACCCGTCTCGTACAGGAGACCCTCGCAGAGGAAGCTCCCGTACAGGACTCTTGAGATCTAGGAGAGTGACGGTCTTGAGTACCGACACGACCGCATCGGTGTCCACGCACATCCTGGACACCAGCATCGGCCGCCCCGCCGCGTCCGTCGCCGTCACGCTCGCCGCCCGCAGCGGCGGCGACGCGCCGTACGTGACGCTCGGGGCCTCCGCGACCGATGCGGACGGGCGCTGCAAGGACCTGCCGGCGCTGCCGGAAGGCACCACCCATGTCCGTCTCGACTTCGACACCGAGACGTACTTTTCCAAGAAGCAAGCCGAGGCGCAGCAGGACGCCCCCCGCGTAAGGGACAGCGGCGCGTTCTTCCCGGAAGTGACGATCGCCTTCGCGGTCGTCCCGGGCGAGCACTATCACGTACCGCTGCTGCTCAACCCGTTCGGCTACTCCGTTTACCGAGGGAGCTAGCACCGACATGCCCACGATTCTCGGCCAGAACCAGTACGGCAAAGCAGAGAACCGCGTCGTAAAGATCACGCGGGACGGCGACACCCACCACATCAAGGACCTGAACGTCTCGGTCGCCCTCTCCGGCGACATGGACGACGTGCACTACTCCGGCTCCAACGCCAACGTCCTGCCGACCGACACCACCAAGAACACGGTGTTCGCGTTCGCCAAGGAGCACGGGATCGAGTCCGCCGAGCAGTTCGGCATCCACCTGGCCCGGCACTTCGTCTCCTCGCAGGAGCCGATCCACCGCGCCCGGATCCGGATCGAGGAGTACGCCTGGGAGCGCATCGCGACCTCGGACGGCAACTCCAAGTTCATCGGCGCCGACGAGGTCAAGCACTCCTTCGTCCGCAAGGGCCAGGAGACCCGCGTCTCCCAGATCACCTACGACGGTGAGAACTGGGAGGTCGTCTCGGGCCTCAAGGACCTGACCGTGATGAACTCGACCAACTCCGAGTTCTGGGGCTACGTCAAGGACAAGTACACGACGCTGAAGGAGGCGTACGACCGCATCCTGGCGACCGACGTCTCCGCGCGCTGGCGCTACAACTGGACCAGCGACGAGCAGCGCATGCCGAACTGGGAGAAGTCCTACGAGCAGGCGCGCAAGCACATGCTCCAGGCGTTCGCCGAGACGTACTCCCTCTCGCTCCAGCAGACCCTGTACCAGATGGGTTCGCGCATCATCAACAGCCGCAGCGAGATCGACGAGATCCGCTTCTCGCTGCCGAACAACCACCACTTCCTGGTGGACCTCGAACCGTTCGGCCTCAAGAACGACAATGAGGTCTACTTCGCGGCGGACCGCCCCTACGGTCTGATCGAGGCCACCGTGCTCCGGGACGGCGTCGAGCCGAAGATCCCGGTCGACATGACCAACCTCTGACGCGGCACTGAACCCGCCCCCGTCCGCTCAACGTCGGGCGGGGGCCGGTCATCCCGGAGGAATCACCCATGGCACAGCCAGCAACGGGGCCGGCCGAAGGCCCGTTCGAAGCCCCAAAGTCTCTCACTGCCACGGCAGTTCACCCGGTCGACGAAAAGCTGCCTCCCGCTCGGCTCGTTCCCGCCGCGCTCCAGCACATCGCCGCCATGTACGCCGGTGTCGTCACCCCACCGCTGATCATCGGCCAGGCGGTCGGCCTGGACGCCGCCGGCATGACCCGGCTCATCGCCGCGAGCCTCCTGATCGCCGGACTCGCCACGATCCTCCAGACCGTGGGCCTCGGCACGTTCGCCGGGAACCGGCTGCCGTTCGTCAACGCGGCCTCCTCCGCCGGCATCGCCCCGATGCTCGCCATCGCCGAGACCAGCGCGCCCGGACGCCAACTCCCCGCGATCTACGGGGCGGTGCTCGTCGCCGGAGTCTTCTGTCTGACGGTCGGGCCGTTCTTCGGCAGGCTGCTGCGCTTCTTCCCGCCGCTCGTCACGGGCGTGGTCATCACCCTCATCGGCGTCACCCTCATGCCCGTCCCGATCGCCTGGGCGCAGGGCGGCGACGCCACCGCCGCCGACTTCGGAGCGATGAAGTACCTTGCGCTGGCCGCCTTCACGCTCGTCGTCATCCTGATCGTCCAGCGCTTCGGCCGTGGCTTCCTCAGGCAAGTGGCCCTGCTGGTGGGCATGTTCGTCGGCACGCTGGCCGCGATCCCGTTCGGACTCGCCGACTTCTCCGCGCTGAAGTCCGCACCGATCGCCGCCCTGCCGACCCCCTTCGCCTTCGGCGCGCCGGAGTTCCACCCGGCCGCCGTCCTCTCCCTCTGCATCGTCATGCTCGTCCTGATGACGGAGTCCTCCGCGGGGATGCTGGCCCTCGGGGAGATCTGCGACCGCCGCACAGACGGCCCTACGATCACCCGGGGCCTGCGCACGGACGGCATCGCCACCCTGCTCGGCCCGGTCTTCGGCGGCTTCCCCACCAGCGCCTTCGCGCAGAACGTCGGCGTCGTCTCCCTGACCCGCGTACGCAGCCGGTACGTCGTCGCGGCGGCGGGCGGCGCGCTGCTGGTCCTCGGCGCCTTCCCGGTGCTCGGCGCGGTCGTCTCGCTCGTCCCGATGCCCGTACTCGGCGGCGCCGGCATCGTCCTGTTCGGCTCCATCGCGGTCAGCGGCATCCGTACGCTCTCCGAGGCCGGGCTCGACGACAGCTCCAACATCATCCTGGTCGCCGTCGCGCTCGGCGCGGGCATCATCCCGCTCGCCGCGCCGACCTTCTACGCCGGATTCCCGGCCTGGGCGCAGACCGTCCTCGGCTCCGGGATCAGCGCGGGAGCGCTGGTCGCGGTCGTGCTCAACCTGTTCTTCCACCATCTCGGCACCCACAGCCGTAACGCTGTGGCACTCAAATCCTCCTAGGGTCCTGCCGTGCCCACATCGCCACAGAAAGAAGAAGGAAGCACCATGGCAGCTTCGGCAGACCCTCAGCGCATCATCATCGAGAACTGTTCGATCGCCACTGTCGACGCCCACGACACGGAGTACGCCTCCGGGTACATCGTCGTGGCGGGCAACCGCATCGAGTCCGTGGGCGCCGGCAAGGCGCCGGAGGGCCTCGCCGGGGTCGTCCGGCGCATCGACGCCACCGGACACCTCGCGACGCCCGGCCTGGTCAACACCCACCACCACTTCTACCAGTGGATCACCCGGGGCCTGGCCACCGACCACAACCTCTTCAACTGGCTGGTCGCCCTCTACCCGACCTGGGCGCGCATCGACGAGCCGATGGCCCGCGCCGCCGCGCAGGGCTCGCTCGCCATGATGGCCCGGGGCGGCGTCACCACCGCCATGGACCACCACTACGTCTTCCCGAAGGGCTCCGGCGACCTGTCCGGCGCGATCATCGGGGCCGCCCGCGAGATGGGCGTAAGGTTCACCCTCGCCCGGGGCTCCATGGACCGCAGCGAGAAGGACGGCGGCCTGCCCCCGGACTTCGCCGTCGAGACCCTCGAAGGCGCGCTCGCCGCCACCGAGGCCACCATCGACGCCCACCACGACACCTCCTTCGACGCCATGACCCAGGTCGCCGTCGCCCCCTGCTCACCGTTCTCGGTCTCCACCGAACTGATGCGGCAGGGAGCGGAGTTGGCCCGCCGCAAGGGCGTACGGCTGCACACCCACGGCTCCGAGACCGTCGAGGAGGAGCAGTTCTGCAAGGAGCTGTTCGGGATGGGCCCGACCGACTACTTCGAGTCGACCGGCTGGCTCGGCGACGACGTGTGGATGGCGCACTGCGTCCACATGAACGACTCCGACATCGCCGCCTTCGCCCGTACGGGAACGGGCGTCGCCCACTGCCCGTCCTCCAACGCCCGCCTCGCCGCCGGCATCGCCCGGGTCCCCGACATGCTCGCCGCCGGAGTCCCGGTCGGCCTCGGCGTGGACGGCACCGCCTCCAACGAGTCCGGCGAACTCCACACCGAGCTGCGCAACGCGCTCCTCATCAACCGCCTCGGCGCCCACCGCGAGGCCGCCCTCAACGCCCGCCAGGCCCTGCGCCTGGGGACCTTCGGCGGAGCCCAGGTGCTGGGCCGCGCCGACCAGATCGGCTCCCTGGAGGCCGGCAAGCTCGCCGACCTCGTGCTGTGGAAGCTGGACACCCTGGCCCACTCCTCGATCGCCGACCCGGTGACCGCCCTCATCTTCGGCGCGGCCGCCCCGGTGACCCTCTCCCTCGTCGACGGCAAGCCGGTCGTCGAGGGCGACCACCTCACCACGGTGGACGAGGACGCCATCGCCCGCGTCACCCGCGACGAGGCCCGCCGCCTCGCGCAGATCGCCGCCGGAGCCTGACCCCGGCGGTGTCCCCGAACCGCCGGGCAGTCACCGACTCCCGCGGTATCCCCGACCGGCCGGTCGAGGGGGACGGCCCGAGACCGGCCGCCGTGGACCCGAGCGGGGTCCGCGGCAGCCGGTCCGGCGGACGCGCACCCGATGGTGCGCGTACGCCGGACCGGTGATGAACGCTGCCAGCACGCCCCCAACGTGCGCGCCCCCCGTACCCCCCTCTGCACCACCTGCACGACCTGCACCACCTGAGAGAGCCGCAAGCACCGCCGCACCACTTACGCACCACCTCCCTGAACCCCACGTCGCCGACGACGTGTAACCGACCGGAGGAACCGCCGTGGCCGCTAAGCCCAGGTTTCGCAAAGACGCAGATGCAGCCGCCCCCGACGCGACGGACGACGCCGTCGCAGAAGCAACGGACGGCCGGAAACATCCGGTCGACGAAACGCTCCCACCCCTGAAGATGTTCACCAGCGGCCTCCAGCACGTGGCCGCCATGTACGCGGGCGTGGTGGCCCCGCCGCTCATCGTGGGGCCGGCCGTCGGCCTCACCGCCAAGGAGACCGCTTTCCTGATGGGGGCGAGCCTCTTCACCGCGGGCATCGCCACCCTGCTCCAGACCATCGGCTTCTGGAAGGTCGGCGCGCGGCTGCCCTTCGTCAACGGCGTCTCGTTCGCCGGGGTCGCCCCGATGATCGCGATCGGCAAGGACCGGGGGCACGACGGCATCGCCGTGATCTTCGGCGCGATCATCGTCGCGAGCCTGCTGGGGTTCGTCCTCGCCCCGTACTTCTGCAAACTCGTCCGCTTCTTCCCGCCGGTCGTCACCGGCACCGTCATCACCCTGATAGGCGTCTCGCTGCTGCCGGTCGCCTTCAACTGGTCCCAGGGCGGCAACGCGTCCGCCGACGACTACGGTTCGATGACCAACATCACCATGGCCGCCGTGACCCTGGTGGTCGTCCTGGCCCTGCGCAAGCTGCTGCGCGGCTTCCTCCAGCAGATCGCGATCCTGCTCGGCCTGGTCATCGGCACGCTGATCGCCATCCCGGCCGGCATCACCGACTTCAGCGCGATCAAGAACGCCGACGTGGTCGGCTTCCCCACCCCGTTCGCCTTCGGCGGCCCGCAGTTCGAGATCGCCGCCATCGTCTCCATGTGCATCGTGATGCTGGTCTGCATGACCGAGTCCACCGCCGACATGCTGGCCCTCGGGAAGATCGTCGGCCGCCCGGCGGACGAGAAGATCATCGAGGGCGGCCTGCGCGCCGACACCCTGGGCAGCGCCATCAGCCCGATCTTCAACGGGTTCATGTGCAGCGCCTTCGCCCAGAACGTCGGCCTGGTTGCCATGACGAAGATCCGCAGCCGCTTCGTCGTCGCGGCGGGCGGCGGCATCCTCATCGTGCTCGGCCTGGTGCCCATCGCCGCCTCCGTCATCGCCCTCGTACCGCTGCCGGTGCTCGGCGGCGCGGGCATCGTCCTGTTCGGCACGGTCGCGGCCAGCGGCGTCCAGACCCTGGCGACCGCCGCCCTGGAGAAGGGTGAGAACGCGCTGATCGTGGCGGCGGCCCTGGGCATCGGCCTGATCCCCATCGCGGCGCCGCAGTTCTACCACGCCTTCCCGGAGAGCCTGCTGGTCGTCCTCGACTCGGGCATCTCCACCGGCTGCGTGGTGGCCATCGTGCTGAACCTCGCCTTCAACCACTTCGGCCGCGGGCCGGACGCGGAGGACGAGGAGCCGGCGAACGGCGAACACGTGGTCCCGGCGGCGGCAGGGGTGGGCGTGCACTGACGTGCGCGCTTGCCCGCCGCCCGGTGAAGCCCCGTGCCCGGCACGGGGCTTCGGCCGTGGCGCGACCCCCGGAGTCCGCCGCACCGGTCTGCCGGGCGACGCCCCCGGAGCGGACGGCCGCCCGGCGGCTGTAGCGTCAGGGGTATGGAAGATCAGTCAGTTGTGGATGTCGGCGATGTGCGCCTCGCGTACCGGACCTGGGGCGATCCGTTCGGCTCGCCCGTCGTGCTGCTGCACGGCCTCGGCGGTTCCGCCGCGGACTGGGAGGCGGCCGGCGCCCTGCTGGGCCACGAATGGCGGGTCTTCGCCCTGGACCTGCGCGGCCACGGCGAGAGCGACTGGCCCGACGAGTACGACCTGGAGCTGATGGCCGAGGACGTCCTCGGCTTCCTCGACGAGCTGGAGCTCGACCGTGTGGGCCTGGTCGGCCACGGCATGGGCGGTGTCGTCGCCCGGCTGCTGGCCCACGAGCACTCCGACCGGGTGGAGCGGCTGGTGCTGGTGGAGACCCCGGCCCCGTTCCCCGGCGACCCGGGCCCGGCCGGGCGGCCCGAGGGCCCGGTGGACTACGACGAGAACGCGGTGTCCGCCGTACGCGACCAGCTCGCCGACCCCGGCCCGGACGCGGCGGAGGGCCTCGGCGAGATCGTCGCCCCCACGATGATCATCACCGGCGGCCCGGAGAGCCGCATGCCGCAGGACCGCCAGGGCGACATGGCCTCCCTGATCCCGGACTGCCGGCTGATCACGGTCCCCGGCGGCCACCGGATGCACGAGACCCGGGCGGACCAGGTGGCGGGGCACATCACGGAGTTCTTCACCAGCTGAGGGACCTTCGGGGCCGGGGCGAGCGGTCAGGCGTGGGCGATGCCGCGCCACGGTTCCGGCGTCCGACCGCGCCGCTCACCGCCCCCCTCGACCCCCCGGCCGCCAGTCCGGCCGGCGGCCGCTGAGGCCGATCACCCGGTCCAGGAGCGGGGCGGTCTCCGGCACCGGGACCGGCGGGCCGAAGACGCCCCCGCGGTCCGGGTCGTCGTCGGCCGGGGCGAGCAGGGCCGCGCAGGCGAGCAGTTCGGCCTCCCCGGCCCCGTACGGCTGTCCGGTGGAGCGGGCCAGGTCCCAGCCGTGGACGACGAGTTCGTCGAGTGCGACGGCCCCGGCCGCCTCGCCCGGCAGCTCCACCCCGCCCGCCCGCGTCATGCCCGTCCAGGCGGAGGGGGAGCGCCAGGCCGTCACCAGCTCCTCCAGCCGCCGGGGCAGCGTCTCGCGCCAGTCGTCGTCGAGAGCGGGGAGGGCGGCGTCCGGGGAGAGAGCCGTGCCGGCCCCGAGGTCCTTGCGGGCCGCGTCCCGGAACGCGGCGGCCAGGCCGTGCAGATGGGCGAGCAGCTCCCGTACGGCATAGTCCGGGCAGGGCGTCGGGAGACCTAGCCGGTCGTCGTCGACGCCGTCGAGCAGGCCCGCGATCCGCCGGGCGGCCGGCTCCAGGTCGAGGGCGGGGGTGTGCGTGCTGTCGGAGTTCATACAGGGCAGACCCTTCCACGGCCGGGAACTCATCGGAGCACGGCAGGGAACCGGGTCGGAGCGGGCCCGCCGGACCGTGTGCGGGTGCGCGGCGCACACCACCACATAGCGGAAGGTTCCTTTCCGTCCCCTTGTCGGCAACCCCCACGCCATGTCATACAGGTCTGGACCATTGCTGTCCGGATGGAAGGCACCACCGTGCAACGCCCCCACATGTCTGCCGCGTTGGCCTGCACCGCCGCCCTGCTCCTCGCCCCCCTCCTCACCGCCTGCGGCGGCACCGCCGAAGCCGACACGCAGCCCCCCAGCGTCCCCGCCGGAGTGACCGCACAGGCCAGCAGCTCCACCTCGGTGCACGTCATGTGGGAGGTCGCCTCCGACAACGAGACGGTCGCCGGCTACGAGGTCTACCGGGGGAAGGACAAGGTCAAGAGCGTTCCGGCGACCAAGAGCATGATCGACGTCGACGGGCTGACCGCCTCCACGGACTACACGTTCTCCGTCCGGGCCAAGGACGCCGCCGGGAACCTCTCCGAGCCCAGCAAGGCCGTCCCCGTCACCACCCGGGCCACCCCGCCCAAGGACGACGAGCCGCCCACCGCCCCGAAGAAGCTGACGGGCACGGCAGACGGGGCCCGCTCGGCCACCCTCGCCTGGGGCGCGTCCAAGGACGACGTCGGCGTGACCTCGTACGACATCTACCAGGAGGACTCCCGGATCCACAGCGTCCCGGCCGCCGAGACCACGGCGAAGCTCACCGGGCTGCGCCCCGGGACCGTCTACACCTTCACTGTCCGGGCCCGGGACGCCTCCGACAAGTCCTCGCCCGACAGCAACGCGCTCGACCTCACCACCGCGTCCGCCCCCGGCGCCCCCGCGAGCACCGCCCCCACCGGGCTGCGCACGGAGGTCGGCAAGGAGGGGGCCGAGTTCACCGTCGACCTCTCCTGGGACCAGCCCGACACGGGCGGCGTGATCCCCGCCTATCAGCTCTATCTGAACGGCAAGCTGACCACCACCATCGTCTGGGGCGGTACGCCTCCGAAGGGCCGCGCCACCTACCGGCTGAACCTCGCCGACCCGCCCGGCACCCGCTACTCGGTGAAGCTCAGGGCCAAGCTCCCGGACGGCAAGTGGGGCGACTTCTCGGCCCAGCCCACGATCGTCCTGGCGGACTGACGCCTCCTGGCCCATCCGCCTCCCAGGCGTGCGGCCCCTCGGCCCCTGTGATCCATTGGTCCCGGAACGGGCCGGAGGGACCGAAGGGGCTGCACCATGGATCCGGGAGACGACCTGAGCACACGGGCCGACGCGGAGGCGGAGCCCCCGGCAGGGAAGAAGTTCACCTTCCCCAGCGCCCTCACCATCCTCGCGGCCGTCACCCTCGCCGTCTGGGCCCTGGCCTTCCTCGTCCCGCCCGGCGCCTACGACCGCACCGAGGACGGGGCCCCGGTCCAGGGCACCTACCACCGCGTCGACTCGGACCAGACCTTCGTCGACCGGCTGAACGACCTCTTCCTCTCCCCGGTCAACGGCCTCTACGGCGTCCAGGACGCACGGACGGGGGAGGTCGGCCCGGAGCTGGCCGGCGAGCTGTACGGCAGCGCCGGCGTGTTCCTCTTCGTGCTGGCCATCGGCGCGTTCATCACGGTGGTGTTCGCCACCGGAGCCCTGGACCGGGGCATCGGCCGCCTGGCCCACCGCCTGCGCGACCGGGGCGCGCTGCTCATCGCCGGGGTGATGCTGGTCTTCGCGCTGCTCGGTACGGTCGAGGGCTTCGCGGAGGAGACGCTCGGCTTCTACGGCCTGATCGTCCCGCTGATGCTGGCCCTCGGCTACGACCGGATGGCGGCCACCGGCACGATCATCCTCGGCGCGGGCATCGGCGTGCTCTGCTCCACGGTCAACCCCTTCGCCACCGGAGTGGCCTCGTCCGCCGCCGACATCTCGCTCGGCGACGGCATCGTGCTGCGCGCGATCATGTGGGTGGTGCTGACGGCGGTGACGATCGCCTACGTCGTCCGGTACGCCAACCGCGTACGCGAGGACCCCGGTCGCTCGCTCTCCGGCTTCCTGCCCGGCGACCGCGAGCACCGTGCGGCGGACGCGGGGGAGCCCCCGGAGCTGACCGGCCTCCACCAGGTCGTCCTGGTCCTGGTCGCCCTGGTCTTCACCTTCATGATCTTCTCGGTGGTGCCCTGGTCCAGCGCCCTCACGGGCGACGCCGACGCCACCCCGTACGGCTTCGAGCTCGGCTGGTCCTTCCCGCAGCTGGCCGCGCTCTTCCTGGTCGCGGCGGTGCTCGTGGGCGTCGTCGCCCGGTTCGGCGAGCAGCGGCTCAGCTCCACGGTCATCCAGGGCGCGGCCGACTTCATCTCGCCCGCGCTGGTCATCGTCCTCGCGCGCGGCGTCACCGTCATCATGAACAACTCGCAGATCACGGACACCGTGCTGCACTCCATCGAGGGCGTGGTCTCGGGCACGTCGTCGGCGCTCTTCGCCGTCATCGTCTTCCTCGTCAACCTGCCGCTGGCCTTCCTCATCCCCTCCACCTCCGGCCACGCCACCCTCGCCATGCCGATCCTGGCCCCCCCTCGCCGACTTCGCGGGCGTCCCGCGCGCGGTGGTCGTCACGTCGTGGCAGGCGGCGAGCGGCTGGATGAACCTGTGGGTCCCGACGACGGCGGTCACGATCGGCGGGGTGGCCCTGGCGAAGGTCGGTTACGACAAGTACCTCCGGTTCGTCTGGCCCCTGCTGGCGATCCTGGCCGCCCTGATCTGCGGGTTCGTGGCGCTGGGGGCGGTATGGACGTGAAAGGGCGGGCACGGGCCCGGTCCCCGGGCCGCACGGAGGCCCCCTCCGCACAGGGCGCGCCGGCTGGCTAGGGTGGCTGTTCCTGGCGAACCGGAACGAGGAGGGCGGGCCGGATGGCGGCGAGTGCCGAGCGGCGGCGCAGGGCGGACATCGTGCGGTACTGGCGGGCCGTCGAGATGTTCAGCCCGCAGAAGGTGGAGCCGGTCTCGCAGCCGAAGGGCATGCACCCGGTCGAGGCCGACGCCCCGCTGCCCTGGGAGGACGGCCATTCCGCCCGGCGGCGGAGCCCCGGCCGGAACATGGTCCGGCAGCACACCGTGTACTGCGGCGTGTACCCGGTCGCCTCCGTACGCGACGCCCTCCTCGACGTCTTCGGCGGCAGCGAGGAGGACCACGACGGGCGGGTGAACGGCGACAGCGCCCTCCTCGCCTTCGAGGTCACCGACGACGGGCTGCTCGTCCAGGACTCCCTGGTCTTCTCCGCGTGCGGCTGGGCCGTGGGGCGCGCCCGCAAGCCGGGACCGGGTGCCGAGGGCTGGCTCGACGGGTTCGAGGAGGCCGCCGCGGAGTGCGAGCGGGTGGTCCTCGGCGTCGGGGACGGCAGGCTGCCCATCGCGGACGCGGTGGCGGGCGGAGGGCGGTCGCGGCCGTTCGCGGGGATGCTGTGCGAGATCACCGTGGGCGCGGTGGGCGGTGCGCTGAACGCCGCGCTCGGGCCGGTCCTCGGGGACCTGGCGGCCGGGGCCCTGTCCGGCGCGGCCGACGCGGTGTCGGAGCGCCGGGCGGCGGGTACGGGAGGGCGCTCGGCCGGACCCGGGAACGCGGACGCCGACGATGGCGCGTCGGACACGGAGGCGGGCGGAGGCGCGGCGGGTGGAAGCGCGGCGGACGGCGACGCGGCGGGTGGAAGCAGGCCGGACGCCGACGCGGCGGACGGCGAGGCTCCGCCGCGGCTGGGGGAGAAGCCCCTGACCGTCCGCGACCTGTCGGCCGTCACCCGCTGGGTGGCGGAGCACTTCGGCGTCGCCGACGACCTGCGCCCCGAGACGATCCGCGTGCAGACCCGTACGGTGGCGCGGCGCAGGGCGGGCCGGTCGGGCGGTTCGGACTTCCTGAACAGCTTCATCGCGGCCGATCTCTCCCTGGTCGCCCGCCGGCTCGGCTCCCAGGACCCGGGTGCGGCCCTGCGCGACTACCTGACGGCGTCCACCGCGCTGCGCGGCCGCACCAGGATCGACCTCAAGGAGAACCCGGACACCGTGCTGGACGGCGTACAGCCGGCGTGTCTGCCGCTCGGCCGGTGGCCCGAGAAGACGGAACACCCCCTGGTGCTGAGCCAGCAGTTCGCCGTCGACCGGATCGTGGAGCAGCTCGCGGACGCGGACGGCCTGTACGCGGTCAACGGCCCGCCCGGCACGGGCAAGACCACCCAGCTGCGCGACCTCATCGCCGCCGTCCTGGTCATGCGGGCCGAGGCCCTGTCCCGGCTCGCGCGGCCCGAGGACGGGTTCACCAGCCCGCCGCACCGCTGGAACACCGGCACGTACCAGCGTTCCGTGGCCCCGCTGATACCCGAACTGACGGGTTACGAGATGGTCGTCGCGTCCGCCAACAACGGTGCGGTCGAGAACATCTCCGCCGAGATCCCCGCCCTCGCGTCCGTGGCGGAGGAATGGCGCGAGGAGGCCGCCTTCTTCCCGGAGCAGGGGAGCCTGATCCTGGACGGCGTACCCGCGTGGGGGACGATCGCGGCGAAGCTCGGCAACAAGGGCAACCGCTCGGACTTCCGCAGCCGGTACTGGTTCGGCCCGCCGCGCGAGGAGCGGGCCGAACGCGGCGAGGGCATGCGCGAACTGCTCCGGACGGCCGCGCAGCGCCCCGGCGGCCAGGCGGCCTGGCGGCGGTCCGTGGCCCGGTTCCGCGAGGCCCGGCAGACGGTGCTCACCCTGCGGCAGGAGCGGCAGGACGCGTTCGAGGCGCTGCGGGACCTCGGCGGTTCGCAGGCTGCGGTCACCGCCGCCCGGCGGACGGCCGACGCCGCCCGGGAGGACCTGGCGGCGCTCGCGGAACCCGCGCGCGAGGCGCGTGCGGCCCGGGACCGGGCCCAGCACGCCCTGGCCGGCCCCGCGGCCCGCCGGGCGGAGCACCGGCTCCACCGCCCCGGCCTGATCGCCGTCCTGTTCACCTTCGGCGCGGCCCAGCGCGACTGGCAGGCGGAGGACCGGCTGCTGGCCGAGGAGGAGCGGAGCGCCCGCGCCGCGTACGAGGAGTCGGCGCGCGAAGCCGCCGCCCTCGACCGGGCCGAGGGCGAGCGCCGCCGCCTCCTGGGCGAGGCCCGGCGCGCGCTGACCACGGCGGAGAGCGCCCACGCCCTCCTCCAGGACCGGCTGCGCGAGGCCCGCGAACGCTGGGGCCCGCACCTCCCCGGGAACGAGGACCTCGACGGGCGTACGCCGGAGGAGGCGCGCGAGCTCTCCTCGCCCTGGTCCGACCCGGAGCTCACCCGGGCCCGCACCCGGCTCTTCCTGGCCGCGATGGACCTGCACCGGGCGTTCATCGAGGGCGCGGCCGACCGGATGCGCAAGAACCTGGACGCCGCGATGGACGTCCTGTGCGGCGAGGCCCCCCGCACCCTGAAGCCCGAGGTGGTGCGGGCGGCCTGGCAGAACCTCTTCCTCGCCCTGCCCGTGGTCTCCACCACCTTCGCCTCGCTGGACCGGATGTTCACGGGCCTCGGCCCGCGCTCCCTGGGCTGGATGCTGATCGACGAGGCCGGGCAGGCGACCGCGCAGATGCCGGTGGGCGCGCTGTGGCGGGCGCGCCGAGGCGTCATCGTGGGCGACCCGCTCCAGCTGGAGCCGGTGGTGCCCCTCCCGCACACGGGCCAGCAGGCGCTGCGCCGTACGTTCGGCGTCGCCGAGGAGTGGGAGCCGTCCCGCACCTCCGCCCAGCGTGTCGCCGACCGCCTCAACACGTACGGCACCTGGCTCCCCGCGCCGCAGGGCGCGCAGGAGGACCGGGTCTGGGTGGGATCGCCGCTGCGGGTGCACCGGCGGTGCGACGACCCCATGTTCACGATCAGCAACGACATCGCCTACGATGGGCTGATGGTGCACGGCGTCCACCGCGCCGACGACTACGCGGTGGCACGGCGCAGCGTGTGGTGGCCGGTCAGCGGCGGGCGGGCGTCTCAGGGCAAGTGGTCCCCGGACGAGGGGGACCGCGCGAACGTCATCGTGCACCGGCTGGTCGACCAGGGCCTGGACCCGGCGCGCGAACTCTTCGTCATCAGCCCCTTCCGGGACGTGGTGAGCGGACTGCGCCGGCACCTCTGCTCGGTGGTGCCCCGGGACCGGGTGGGCACCGTGCACACCACCCAGGGCAAGGAGTCCGACGTCGTGCTGCTCGTCCTCGGCGCGGGCGGCGACCGGCCGGGCCCCCGTTCCTGGGCGGCCTCCACGCCCAACCTGCTGAACGTGGCGGTGAGCCGGGCGCGGCGGCGGCTGTTCGTCGTGGGCGACCACGACGCCTGGCGCGGTCTCCCGTACTTCGACGTCATGGCCGGTCGGCTGCCGTGCCTGACGGAGTCCCAGCAGACGGCGATGCGCGACCTCGCCCCGGCGACCCTCCCCGAGGGGTGCCGCTGCCGGTAGGGGCCGCAGGGAAGGCGAAGGCCCCGCCCCCGGTGCTGTGCGGTACCGGGGACGGGGCTTCCTTCGCAGGCTTCAGCGCAGTTGCTCGTACGCCGGGAGGGTCAGGAAGTCCGCGTAGTCCTGGTCCAGGGAGACCTGGAGCAGCAGGTCGTGGGCCTGCTGCCACTTGCCGGCGGTGAAGGTCTCCTCGCCGACCTCCGCGCGGATCGCGGCCAGTTCCTCGGCGGCGACCTTGCGGGCCAGGTCCGCGGTGGCGTGCTCGCCGTTCTCGAAGACCACGTCCGCGTTGATCCACTGCCAGATCTGCGAGCGGGAGATCTCCGCGGTGGCCGCGTCCTCCATCAGGTTGAAGATGGCGACCGCGCCCATGCCGCGGAGCCATGCCTCGATGTAGCGGATGCCGACCGCGACGGCGTTGCGCAGACCGTCGTACGTGGGCTTGGCGTCGAGCGTGTCGATGGCGATCAGGTCGCCCGCCGCCACCGAGACGTCCTCGCGCAGCCGGTCCTTCTGGTTGGGCTTCTCGCCGAGGACCGCGTCGAAGGAGGCCAGGGCGATCGGGACCAGGTCGGGGTGGGCGACCCAGGAGCCGTCGAAGCCGTCGTTCGCCTCGCGGTCCTTGTCGGCCTTGACCTTCTCGAAGGCCACCTTGTTGACCTCGGCGTCGCGGCGCGAGGGGATGAAGGCCGCCATGCCGCCGATCGCGTGCGCGCCGCGCTTGTGGCAGGTGCGGACCAGGAGTTCGGTGTACGCCCGCATGAACGGGGCGGTCATCGTCACCGCGTTGCGGTCCGGCAGGACGAACTTGGCTCCGCCGTCACGGAAGTTCTTGACGATGGAGAACAGGTAGTCCCAGCGGCCGGCGTTCAGCCCGGAGGCGTGGTCGCGCAGCTCGTAGAGGATCTCCTCCATCTCGTACGCGGCGGTGATCGTCTCGATCAGGACCGTCGCGCGGACCGTGCCCCGCGGGATGCCGACGTAGTCCTGGGCGAAGACGAAGATGTCGTTCCAGAGGCGGGCCTCCAGGTGCGACTCCGTCTTCGGCAGGTAGAAGTACGGGCCCTTGCCGAGGTCGATCAGGCGCTGGGCGTTGTGGAAGAAGTAGAGGCCGAAGTCGACCAGCGCGCCGGGCACCGGGGCGCCGTCCAGCTGGAGGTGGCGCTCGTCCAGGTGCCAGCCGCGCGGGCGGGTGACGACGGTGGCGAGCTCGTCGGCGGGCTTCAGCGCGTACGACTTGCCCGACTTCGGGTCGGTGAAGTCGATGCGGCGCTCATAGGCGTCGGTCAGGTTGAGCTGGCCGAGGATCACGTTCTCCCAGGTGGGAGCGGAGGCGTCCTCGAAGTCGGCGAGCCAGATGCGGGCGCCCGAGTTCAGGGCGTTGATCGTCATCTTGCGGTCGGTCGGACCCGTGATCTCCACCCGGCGGTCGTTCAGAGCGGCCGGGGCCGGCGCGACCTTCCAGGAGTCGTCCGCGCGGACCGCCGCCGTCTCGGGCAGGAAGTCCAGCGTGGAGGTGCGGGCGATCTCGGCGCGGCGCTCGGCGCGCCGGGCGAGCAGCTCATTGCGGCGCGGCGTGAACTGCCGGTGCAGCTCGGCCACGAACGCGAGGGCCGCGTCGGTCAGGACCTCTTCCTGCCGGGGCAGGGGCTCGGCATCGACGATGGCCAGCGTGGACGGCGCTGGTGCGGACATGAGCTGTCACTCCTTCAGCGGGCGGCGGCGTCTCACGGCCGCCGGGTCGCCTGAGACGGCACGGCGTGCCATGGGCTCCGAGATACGGCCGTGGGCGCCGTCTGAGGTTCAGAGGGCTTCTGACCAGTGGATAGTAGTTTCCTCATGGTGGAAGTTCAATGGTTTGTTGATGTCGAGATTCTCCGGGTCGACAGAAACGGGCCCCCGGCGGCGCAGCGTGCCAGGGCGGCCACGGAGGGTTCGACGGGGGCGGGCCGAGGTCACTCCAGGTGCCGCAGATCCTGCGCGGTGTCGATGTCGTACGCCTGTGCCACATCCGAACACTCCACGAGCGTGATCGCCTCGCGATGCTCCCGCAGATACGTCCGGGCCCCCTGGTCGCCCACCGCCCCCGCCGCGACGTCCGCCCACCGGTCCGCCCCGAACAGCACCGGATGGCCGCGCTCCCCGTCGTACGCCGCGGCCACCAGGCTCGTCCGCGACCGGTACGCCAGGCGCACCCGCGCCACCGCCTCCGCGCCGATGCCCGGCTGGTCCACCAGCAGGACGAGCGCCGCGTCCGCGTCCGTACCCGTCAGGGCGGCCAGGCCCAGCCGCAGCGAGGAGCCCATGCCCTCCTCCCAGTGCGGGTTGACGGTCACCGCGCACCCCGTGAGGTCGGCGCGGGAGCGCACCTCGTCGGCCGCCGCGCCCAGCACCACGTGGAGCGGGCCGCAGCCGCCGTTGCGCAGCGCCCGCAGGGCGTGCTCGACCAGCGGACTGCCGCGGTGTCCGAGGAGGGCCTTGGGGCGGCCGCCGAGCCGCCGGCCGCCGCCGGCGGCCAGCAGCACCCCCGCCACCTTGGGATTCTTCGCATGAGAAGCCATGGGCTCTGGATACCACCGAGCCGTTCGCACACGCGACACGCATGTCACTCTCAGGGGTAACCCTGATTTCTGTCTGTGGAGTGGCGCGCACTGCCTGTCATGGCGTTAACTTGCGGGCGAGCCCGGGTACTTGGCCACAGCCCGGGGCTCGGGGGTCATACCGGCACAAGGACGTGCGAGGGGGAGTGCTGTGTTGCGAAGCGTAGGGCAGAAGCGGGTCACCGGCAGCGGTGAGGACCCGAGAGTGGCGGAGCTGCGCATAGCCGTCTCCCGGCTCCGCCGCGAACTGGCCGGGCTCCCCGCCGAATTCTCCGACCGACCGATCGCCGAGGAGGAGCTCGCGGCACTCGATGCCATGGCGGTCGGCGGGGTCCCGGAGATTCCCCGGCTGCGCCGCTCCCTGCTGCTGATCGCGGGCTCCATCGGCTCGGTCAGCGCCCTCGCGGCAGCCCTGCGCGACGTACGCAACGCGGTGGACCTCTTCGGGGAGCCGCCGCGCGGGTGAGCCCGGGCCTCCGAGCAGGGGGTGGGCTCAACGGCGCGGTGGGCCCGGTGGCGCCAGGCGTGGGCTCAGCGGCGGATCAGTCTGCGGGCCGTCGCCGCCGCGACCGCCGCCGTGCGGGAGTCCACGCCCAGCTTCGCGTAGATGTGCACCAGGTGGGACTTGACCGTGGCCTGGCTCAGGAACAGCTCCTTGCTGATCCGGAGGTTCGACAGCCCCTCCCCGACCAGTCGCAGCACCTCCAGCTCCCGCCGCGTCAGCGCCTCGGCGGGCGTGCGCATCCGGTCCATCAGCCGGTGCGCCACCGAAGGGGCCAGCGCCGAGCGGCCCGCCGCCGCCGTGCGCACCGCCCCCGTCAGTTCCTGCGGCGGAGCGTCCTTCAGCAGATAGCCGCTCGCGCCCGCCTCGACCGCCGCCAGGATGTCCGCGTCGGAGTCGTACGTCGTGAGGATCAGGACGCGGGGGCCGCCCGGCACGGCGGTGATCGCCGCCGTGGCCTCGGAGCCGTGCATGCCCGGCCCCGGGCCGAACTGGAGGTCCATCAGCACGACGTCGAAGCCGCCCGCCGCCGCCAGCGCCACGGCCTCCTCGGCGGTGGCCGCCTCGCCCGCGACCCGGAAGTCCGGCTCGGTGTCCAGGAGCGCGCGCAGCCCTGCCCGTACGACGGGGTGGTCGTCGGCGAGCAGCAGCCGGATGGCCCTCCCCCCGCTCATGCGGCGCGCTCCCCGTCGTGGGCCGGGGCCGCCACCGGCAGCGTGACCGCCAGCGCCGTGCCCTGCCCCGGTGCGGACTCCACGCTCAGCGTGCCGCCCAGCGTGGTCGCCCGGGAGCGCATCGCGGGCAGCCCGAAACCGCCGTCCCCGCGCTCGTCCGCCGGAGCCGCCGAGAGGTCGAAGCCCCGGCCGTCGTCCACGACGTCCAGCGCCACCGAGGTGTCCATGAAGCTCAGGGTGATCTCCGCCCGGCCCGCCCCCGCGTGCCGCACCGTGTTGGCCAGCGCCGACTGGGCGGTCCGCAGGAGAGCCACCTCGTACGGCGTCGGCAGCTCCACCGGCGTACCGCTGACCGCGAACCGTACGGTGAGGTCCGGCCCGGTCGTCCGGGCGCACAGCCGCTCCAGCGCCGCCGCCAGCGAACCGTGCTCCAGATCCGGCGGGCTCAGCGCGCGCACGAACGAGCGGGCCTCGGCCAGATTGGCCTGCGCGGCCTCCCGGGCGGCGCGTACGTGAGCGGCGGCCGGAGCCTCGTCGGGGAGCGTGCGCTCGGCGGCGCGCAGCAGCAGCTGGATGCTGGACAGGCCCTGGGCGAGCGTGTCGTGGATCTCGCGGGCCAGGCGTTCGCGCTCGGCGAGGGTGCCCGCCGTACGTTCCGCCTCGGCCAGCTCCGCCCGGGTGGCGACCAGCTCCTCGATCAGCTCCCGCCGCCGCTCGCTCTCCCGGAACAACGCGTCGTAGCCGAGCACCGTGGCGATGGCGACCGCCGCCCCCAGCAGCGGGCCGATGAAAGCGCCCGGGGCGATCTCCTGCCGGTGCGCCACGAAACCGGTGATCGCGGCCGCCGCGGTGACGACGACGGCGGGCACGCCCCAGCGGATCGGCAGCAGGTGCAGCTGGAGGAAGTAGAGCGGGAAGGCCACCCACAGGGCGTCGGGGGAGAGGGCGAGCAGCGCGAGCCAGAGGGCCCAGAGACCGCCCAGCCAGACCGTCGCGGACCTGGTCCCTGGCCGCACCGAAGGGGTGAGCGCCCCCGCCGCGTACACCGCCACCGTCACCAGTGCCAGCGCCACCACCGCCCCCGCGCGGGGCGCGCCCCCGCCGGCCGCGCGCACCGCCACCAGGGCCAGCAGGCCCGTCAGCAGCGCGTGCAGGCAGAGCCGCAGGGCAGCGGTGACGTGGGTGTGCGAACGCGAATCCATGGTTCGTCCAGCGTAGCGGCGGCTCCCGCGCCGCCGGTCAATCGAAAGGTTGATCCGTCGACCGCCCCCCGCGCGATGTCTCCGCACCCCGGACCACCGACGATGGACCCATGTTCGTCGCATGGAGAGACCTCCGGTTCGCCAAGGGCCGGTTCGCGCTCATGGGGTCGGTCGTGGTCCTGATCACGCTGCTCGTGGGCCTGTTGTCCGGCCTGACGGCCGGCCTGGCCCGGGAGAACGTCTCGGCCGTCACCGGCCTGGACGCCGACCACCTCGCCTTCGCCGCCCCGCCGGGCGGCCAGGCGGTGTCGTTCACCAACTCGACCGTCCGCGAGGACGACTGGCGGGCCTGGGCCGACCGCCCCGGCGTCGAGGCCGCGCAGCCGCTGGGCATCAGGACCCTGAACGCCACCGCCGCCGGTGAACGCACGGTCCCGGTGTCGGCCTTCGGCGTCGAACCGGACGGGACCCTCGCGCCGGAAGGGCCGGAAGGGCCGGAAGGGCCGGAAGGGCCGGGAGGGCCGGACAGTCCGGACGGGTCGGAAGGGCCGCGGGGGTCAGAAGGGGCAGGAGGGCCGCGAGGGTCAGAAGGGGCGGGAGGGCCGGAAGGGCTGGACGGCATCGGCCCGGGGCGCGTCGTGCTCTCCGAGAAGGCGGCCGAGGAGCTCGGGGTCGCCCCCGGCGACAAGATCGCGCTCGGCCGGTCGGAGCGCGAGGTCGCCGCCGTCGCGGGAGACGCCTCGTACAGCCACACGCCCGTCGTCTGGACCACCCTCGACGACTGGCAGCACATCGGCCACGACGGCGCGGGCCCCGGCGAACAGGCCACCGTGATCGCCCTGACCACCACCGGCTCCGTCGACCTGGCGGCCGGGGACGAGGCGGCCGGCACCCGCACGCTCTCCCTCGACGACTCCCTCACCGCGATCGGCTCCTACCAGGCCGAGAACGGCTCGCTGCAACTGATGCGCGGCTTCCTCTTCGCCATCTCCGCCCTGGTCATCGGCGCTTTCTTCACCGTCTGGACCATCCAGCGCAGCGGCGACATCGCCGTACTGAAGGCGCTCGGCGCGTCGACCCCGTACCTCCTGCGCGACGCTCTCGGACAGGCCGTGGTGATGCTCGTCCTCGGTACGGGGCTGGGGACCGCGCTCGCCGCCGGGGCCGGGTTCCTGATCAGCGGGGGGCCGGTGCCGTTCGTGCTGGACGCGGCGACCGTCCTGGTTCCGGCGGCCGTCATGATCGCCCTCGGCGCGCTCGGGGCCGCCCTGTCCATCCGGCGGATCACCGCCGTCGACCCCCTCACCGCACTCGGGAGTGCCCGATGACGCTCACCCTCGCCGATGTGACCCTCACCTACCCGGACGGCGACGGGCGGCTCACCGCCCTGGACCGGGTCTCGCTGGACGTCCCGGCGGGCACGCTCACCGCCGTCGTCGGGCCCTCCGGATCCGGCAAGTCCAGCCTGCTCGCCGCCGCCGCGACCCTGGTCACCCCGGACTCCGGCGAGGTCGTCGTCGCCGGTACGAGGACGGGCCCGCTCACTCCGGCGGCGCGGGCGGCCCTGCGCAGGGAGCACATAGGCATCGTGTTCCAGCAGCCGAACCTGCTGCCCTCGCTCACGGCCGCCGAGCAGCTCCAGGTGATGGCCCACCTGACGGGCGGGCGCGCCGGGGGAGCCCGCCGCCGGGCGCTGGGGCTGCTGGACGCGGTGGGCCTGGCCGACAGGGCGGACCGGCGGCCGCACCAGCTGTCGGGCGGTCAGCGCCAGCGGATCAACATCGCCCGGGCCCTGATGAACGAGCCCGAGGTGCTGCTCGTCGACGAGCCGACCAGCGCCCTCGACCACGAGCGCGGCGCGGCCGTGCTGGACCTGCTGGTCACCCTGACCCGGGAGCGCGCCACCGCCACGGTGCTGGTCACGCACGACCGGGCGCACCTGGGCCGGATGGACCGCACGGTGACGATGGACGACGGGCGGCTGACCGTACCGGTGGAGATCTGAGCTGCCGAAGACGCTCGGGTCAGCTCCCCGTCCCGTTGCTCGCCAGCGCGTCCGAGAGCTCCTTGGCGATCTGCTGGAGGATCGGCACGATCCGCTCGGTCGCCGTCTCCGTCACCCGGCCCGCCGGGCCCGAGATGGAGATCGCGGCGGAGGTGGGGGAGTTCGGCACGGAGACCGCCAGGCAGCGGACCCCGATCTCCTGCTCGTTGTCGTCCACCGCGTATCCCGTCCGGCGCACCTGCTCCAGGGCGTCGAGGAAGCCCTCCGGGGTGGTGATCGTCTTCTCGGTCGCGGCGGGCATGCCGGTACGGGCGAGCAGCGCGCGGACCTCGTCGGCCGGGGTGTCGGCGAGGAGCGCCTTGCCCACGCCGGTGGAGTGCGGGAGGACCCGCCGGCCGACCTCGGTGAACATCCGCATGGAGTGCTTGGACGGCACCTGGGCGACGTACACGATCTCGTCGCCGTCCAGCAGCGCCATGTTCGCCGTCTCCCCGGTCTCCTCCACCAGCCGCTGGAGGTAGGGGCGGGCCCAGGTGCCCAGCAGCCGGGAGGCGGACTCGCCGAGGCGGATCAGGCGGGGGCCCAGCGCGTAACGCCGGTTGGGCTGCTGGCGTACGTAACCGCAGACGACCAGCGTGCGCATCAGCCGGTGGATGGTCGGCAGGGGCAGGCCGCTGCTCGCGGACAGCTCGCTGAGCCCGACCTCGCCCCCGGCGTCGGCCATCCGCTCCAGCAGGTCGAAGGCGCGCTCGAGTGACTGCACCCCACCGCTGGCACCGGTGGGCTTGGAGTCGGCTGTGCTGGCGTGGGACGGCGGCACGTCAACGGTCCTTTCGAAGCGGAAGGCAAGGCAGCAGCCTACCGGGCGCCGCCCGATCGGCCCACAGTTCCCAGGAGGCGTCCGTGCCGGTCAGGGGCGGTTTTGTCCGGGTGCCGACCGGCGGTACGGGGTGTGGCGCGGTCTCGCGTGGTTCCTGTCCTGGCCCATGCTACGTTCCGCACTCCGAAATTGGACTTTTACTTTGTGGAAACCTCCAGTCGGACGGTGGAGCCGGCCCGCCGACTCCCCGTGGCGGAGGGCGGGGTCTTGACGAGGGCGTTTCCCGAGTGAAGACTCCGTTCAAAAGTTTCAACAGTTCGTTGAATTCCTGGAGTATCGAATTCCCGGAGTGAACTGGATCGAAGGAGGCACGGGTGTCCGGTCCGGACGTGAACCTGGTACTGCGCTCGACGCG
The DNA here is from genome assembly GCF_046548915.1 of Streptomyces sp. cmx-18-6. Lineage (NCBI taxonomy): Bacteria > Bacillati > Actinomycetota > Actinomycetes > Kitasatosporales > Streptomycetaceae > Streptomyces > Streptomyces sp. cmx-18-6. The sequence goes on from NZ_JAEBEP010000005.1 coordinate 418,507, forward strand.
CGTCGTCACCCCCGAGGGCACCCGCCCCGCGGCGGTCGCCGTCGCGGGCGGGGTCATCGACGCGGTCCTGCCGTACGACACCGAGGCGCCCGCGGGCGCCCGCCTGGAGGACTTCGGCGACGACGTCCTGCTCCCGGGCCTGGTCGACACCCACGTCCATGTGAACGACCCCGGCCGCACCGAGTGGGAGGGCTTCTACACCGCCACCCGCGCGGCGGCGGCCGGCGGCATCACCACGTTGCTGGACATGCCGCTCAACTCGCTCCCGCCCACCACCACCGTCGAGCACCTGCGGATCAAGCAGCAGGTCGCGGCCCCCAAGGCGCACGTCGACACGGGCTTCTGGGGCGGTGCGATCCCCTCCAACGTCAAGGACCTGCGCCCGCTGTACGAGGCCGGGGTCTTCGGCTTCAAGTGCTTCCTCTCGCCCTCCGGGGTGGAGGAGTTCCCCGAGCTGGACCAGGAGCAACTGGCCCGCTCCATGGCGGAGATCGCCGGATTCGGCGGCCTGCTCATCGTGCACGCCGAGGACCCGCACCACCTGGCCGAGGCCCCGCAGCGACCCGGCCCCGCTTACGCCGACTTCCTCGCCTCCCGGCCGCGCGACGCCGAGAACACCGCGATCGAGGGGCTCATCGCCCACGCCAAGCGGTTGAACGCCCGGGTCCACGTGCTGCACCTCTCCTCCAGCGACGCCCTGCCGCTGATCGCCGCCGCGAAGCGCGAGGGCGTGCGCGTCACCGTCGAGTCCTGCCCGCACTTCCTCACCCTCACCGCCGAGGAAGTCCCGGACGGGGCCACGGAGTTCAAGTGCTGCCCGCCGATCCGCGAGGCCGCCAACCAGGACGCCCTGTGGGCCGGGCTCGCGGACGGCACGATCGACTGCATCGTCTCCGACCACTCGCCCTGCACCACCGACCTGAAGACCCCGGACTTCGCCTCCGCCTGGGGCGGGATCTCCTCCCTCCAGCTCGGCCTGCCCGCCATCTGGACCGAGGCCCGCAGGCGCGGCCACTCCCTCGACGACGTCGCCCGCTGGATGTCCGCCGCCCCGGCCGAGCTCGCCGGGCTGAGCCGCAAGGGCGCCATCGAGGCCGGACACGACGCCGACTTCGCGGTCCTGGCCCCCGAGGCGACCTTCACCGTCGACCCGGCCGAGCTCTTCCACCGCAACCAGGTCACCGCCTACGCCGGAAGGACCCTGCACGGCGTGGTGCGCTCCAGTTGGCTGCGCGGGGTCCGCATCGCCTCCGAAGGCGTCCTGGCCGAGCCCGCCGGCCGCCTCCTCGAACGCGACCACTGACCGTGTCCGCCGGTCGTGTTCTCGTACGGGATCACCGACCGTGCTCGCCGGCCGTGCTCTCGTACGGAATCACCGACCGCGCCACCGGCCGTCCACCGTCCCCTCGTACGCGACCCCTGACCGTCCCCGAAAGGACCGCCGACCATGACGGACGCCGCGATACCCCGTTTCACCGGCGACGCCAGCCCCTACGCGGGCGGCGACCCCTACGCCGACCACCGCACCGCCGACTTCCCCTTCACTCACCTCGTGGACCTGGCCGACCGCCGGCTCGGGGCCGGGGTCATCGCCGCCAACGACGAGTTCTTCGCCGAGCGCGAGAACCTGCTCAAGCCCGGACCCGCCGTCTTCGACCCGGAGCACTTCGGCCACAAGGGCAAGATCATGGACGGCTGGGAGACCCGCCGCCGACGCGGTGTCAGCGCCGCCGAGCCGCACCCCACCCCCGACGACCACGACTGGGCCCTCGTCCGCCTCGGCGCGCCCGGCGTCATCCGGGGCATCGTCCTGGACACCGCCCACTTCCGGGGCAACTACCCGCAGGCCGTCTCCGTCGACGCGGTCTCGCTGCCCGGCTCCCCGTCGCCCGATGAGCTGCTCGCCCCCGACGTGAAGTGGACGACGCTCGTCCCGCGCACGGCGGTCGGCGGCCACGCGGCCAACGGCTTCGCCGTCGACGCCGAGCAGCGCTTCACCCACCTGCGGATCAACCAGCACCCGGACGGCGGGATCGCCCGGCTGCGCGTGTATGGGGAGGTCGCGCCGGACCCCGTCTGGCTCACCGCGCTCGGTACGTTCGACCTCGCGGCCCTGGAGAACGGCGGCCAGGTCGAGGACGCCTCCGACCGCTTCTACTCCCCGGCCACGAACACCATCCAGCCCGGCCGCTCCCGCAAGATGGACGACGGCTGGGAGACCCGCCGCCGGCGCGACCGGGGCAACGACTGGATCCGCTACCGGCTGGCCGCGCAGTCCGAGATCCGGGCCGTCGAGATCGACACCGCCTACCTCAAGGGCAACTCGGCGGGCTGGGCGAGCCTTTCGGTACGCGACGGCGAGGACGGCGACTGGTCGGAGGTCCTGCCCCGGACCCGGCTCCAGCCCGACACCAACCACCGCTTCGTCCTGGCCGGACCGGTGCGCGCCACCCACGTACGGGTGGACATCTTCCCGGACGGCGGCATCTCACGGCTCCGGCTGTACGGGTCCCTCACGGACGAGGGCGCGACGGGCCTGGCGGCCCGCCACCGGGAGCTGGGCGGCTGACACCGGGGCCGGTGCGCCACCGCGGTCGCGGGGGGATCGCGGCGGCGCACCGCCTTCTCACCGCCCCCCTCTCACCGCCCCTCAGAACTCCTCGTGCGTGTCCGGGTCGCCGCCGAACCGCCGCTGCCGTCCCGACGCGAGCGTGGTCAGCTCCTGCGCCGTCAGCTCGAACCCGAACAGGTCCAGGTTCTCCCGCTGCCGCCCCGGATCCGCCGACTTCGGGATCGGCACCGCGCCGACCTGGGTGTGCCACCGCAGCACCACCTGCCCGGGCGTCACCCCGTGATCCTCGGCGATGGCGACCGTCGAAGGGTCCTCCAGCACCTCACGCCCCCGGGCCAGCGGGCTCCACGCCTCGGTGACGATGCCCTTCGCCGTGTGCACCGCCCGCAACTCCTCCTGGGGGAGCAGCGGATGCATCTCGATCTGGTTCACCGAGGGCAGTACGCCCGTCTCGCGCTCCAGCCGCTCCAGGTGGGCGGCGGTGAAGTTGGAGACGCCGATGGAGCGGACGAGTCCGTCCTCGCGGAGCCGGATCATCGCCTTCCAGGTGTCGACGTACTTGTCGACGCGGGGGAGCGGCCAGTGGATCAGGTAGAGGTCGACGTACTCGACGCCCAGCCGGGCCCGCGACTCCTCGAACGAGGCGAGCGTCTCCTCGTACCCCTGATGCCGGCCCGGCGCCTTCGTGGTGAGGCGGATCTCCTCGCGCGGGACGCCGCTGCGGGCGATGCCGCGGCCGGTGCCGGTCTCGTTGCCGTAGTTGAGGGCGGTGTCGACGAGCCGGTATCCGAGCTCCAGGGCTCCCGCGACCGCCTCTTCCGCCTCGGCGTCGTCCAGCGGGTAGGTGCCGAGGCCCACCGCCGGCAGGGTGGTCCCGTCGTTGAGCGTGTGAACCGGTGTGTCGGCCATGGTCCGTGCTGTCCTTCCGGTAGCCCCCATCACGTCCTGCCCCGTCCCGGCCAGCGTAGGCGGGTGACCGGGACGGGGCAGCTCGACGGACGCGTGTCCGAGGGGGGCCGGTCAAGGCAGGAGCGAGGCCCGCGGACGGCGTACCGGTCGGGACACAGATCGGGACACCGGTCGGGACACAGATCGGTACACCCGGTCGGGACACCGGTCGGGACACCGGTCGGGATGCTGGTCAGGCCGCGTGGCCGCCGTCCACCACGACCTCCGTGCCGGTGATGAAGCCCGCGTCCGCGCTCGCGAGGTACGCCGCCAGGGACGCCACCTCCTCCGCCGTGCCGAAGCGGCCCAGCGCGGTGGCCGCCCGCTGCCCCTCGGCGAACGGCCCGTCCGCCGGGTTGAGGTCGGTGTCCACGGGGCCGGGCTGGATCAGGTTCACCGTGATGCCGCGCGGCCCGAGCTCCCGGGCCAGCGGCTTGGTCAGCCCGGCGAGGGCGGACTTGCTCATCGCGTACAGCGTGGAGCCGGGCCCGCCCGCGTACCGGCTCAGGGCGGTGCCGACCGAGATGATGCGCCCGTCGTCGGCGAGCCGGTCCGCCGCGGCCCGGCAGGCGAGGAAGACCGCCCGCACGTTCACCGCCAGGACCCGTTCGACCTCGGCGTCCGAGAGCGCCGCGATCGGCCCCAGGACCCCGATGCCCGCGTTGTTGACGAGGACGTCGAGCCGGCCGAGCGCGTCCGCCGCGCCGTGCACCGCCTTGGCGGCCGCCTCGGCGTCCGCCGCGTCGCAGCGCAGGACGACCCCGCGCCGGCCCGTCCCCTCGATCTTCGCCACGACCGCGCGGGCGGCCTCCCCGTCCTGTACGTAGGTGATGGCGACGTCCGCCCCCGCCTCGGCGAGCCGCAGCGCGGTCGCCGCGCCGATGCCACGACTGCCACCGGTGATCAGAGCGGCCCGGGGCGCGGGGGCGGTGATGGTGGTGGTGCTGGACATGGCGGGTTCCTTGTCTTCGAGACTCCGGGGAGCGCCGCCGATCCGGCGACAGGAACCAGCAAGGTCGCCCGGGGAACCGAAGACCGGCGGGAATCGGACGGGGTGACCGCCGCCCCTCACAGCACGGGCAGCGGGGCGCTCCCCGTGGCCGCCGCCCGCAGCCGGGCCAGGATCGCCCGTGCCGCCTTGTCGTACCCGAGGTTGTTGTTCTGGAGGACCGACTCGGCGTTGGCCAGTTCCAGGAAGGCGATCACCTCGAAGGCCAGCTGGTGCACATCGGTGTCCCCGGCCAGCTCACCCGCCGCTCGCGCCTCCTCGATCGTCTCCTCCACGAACGTCACCCAGCCGGTCTGCGCGGCGGCCAGCGCGTCGTGCACCCGGCCGCCCCGGGCGTCGAACTCCGCGGTGGCGGCGTAGAAGAAGCAGCCTCCCCGGAAGACGCGCTCACGGGAGTACGCGATCCACGCCTCGCACATCCGCCGGATGCGGCCGAGCCCCGGCGGGACCGAGCGGGCGGGCCGCAGCACATGGTCGACGTAGACCGCCACCGCGGCGCGCACCGTGGCGAGTTGAAGCTCCTCCTTCGATCCGAAGAGGGCGAACACACCGCTCTTGCTCAGCTTCAGTTCGGTCGCCAGCCGCCCCAGGGACAGACCCTCCAGCCCTTCCACCGAGGCGATCTGCACCGCCCGCCCCAGGATCAGCTGCCGCGTCTGGTTGCCCCGCTCGATCCGCCCGTCCGGCCGTACTGCCACCATGTGACCACTCCGCACCTCAGAGTTATCGAGGCGTCATTCTAGGGAGCGCCGAGGGGGCCGCCGGACCACCCGCCCCCGGACCGCCCCCGGACCGTCCGCGTCGCGGCCGGTCTCCCGCCCCTGACCAGGGCGACAGCGCCCGGGCGCGGGCCGTGCCGGGGGATGATCCGCCCACTGAGACAGGTGTTCCTTTCCGTTGTGCCCGGCGGGTAGCGTGATCGTTCCGCGTGTGAGCCGGTGATGTCTCCACTGCCAGTCCCGCTGTGGAGAACCAGGAGCCCATCAAGGTGTCCGCCGCCCTCGCGCCCGCCCTCGCACCGCCCCGCAGGGCCTGGCTGACCGATCTGCCCGTCCTGGCGGTCGCCGTCGTCTGGGGCGCGAGCTATCTCGCCGCCAAGGGCATCACCACCACCCACACCGTCATCGCCGTCCTCGTCCTGCGCTTCGCGATCGTGCTGCCCGTCCTGGTGGCGACGGGGTGGCGCAAGCTGCGGGCGCTGACCGGCGGACAGTGGCGCGGAGCCGGGCTGCTGGGCCTGGTGCTGGCCGGGATCTTCCTCCTGGAGACCTACGGGGTGGTGCACACGTCGGCCACCAACGCCGGGCTGATCATCAGCCTCACCATGGTCTTCACCCCGCTCGCCGAAGCCGCCGTGACCCGGGTCCGGCCCCCGGCCGCGTTCGTCGCCGCGGCCGGGCTCTCCGTCACGGGGGTGATCCTCCTGACCCAGGGCGGCGGGTTCACCAGCCCCTCGGGCGGTGACCTGCTGATGCTGCTCGCCGCCCTCGCCCGTACGGTCCACGTCCTGGCGATGGCCCGGATCAAGGCCGTGCGGTCGGCCGACTCGCTCTCCCTGACCACGGTCCAGCTCGGCAGCGCGGTCGCCGTCTTCGTGGTCCTCGCCGCCCTCCCGGGGACCGGCGCCTCACCGTGGGCCGTGGCGGCGGGCTTCGGCCCCGCCCAGTGGGCGGGGCTGATCTTCCTCTCGGTGTTCTGCACGCTGTTCGCGTTCTTCGTGCAGATGTGGTCCGTACGCCGCACCTCCCCGTCCCGGGTCAGCCTGCTGCTCGGTACGGAGCCGCTCTGGGCCGCCGCCGTGGGCATCAGCCTGGGCGGCGAGCGGCTCGGCGTCCTCGGGGTGGCCGGCGCCATCCTCGTACTGGCGGGCACCGCGTGGGGGCGGCGCAGCGCGGACCGTGGGCGCGCGGCGGCGTGACCCCAGGGGCTCGTGACCCCAGGGGCTGGGGAGCCGCCGACGAGGACCGGGCCGGGGTGAGGGAGTCGCCAGTGAGGAGGACCGGGCCGGGGCCGAGGACGAGGGCGTGTTTTCCCTCGACCCCTGTTTTCCCTCGACCTCTGTTTCCCCTGGACTCCTGATCCCCCTGGACTCCTGATCCCCTGGACCGCTATTTCCCCTTGAGCGTGTCCGGCGCGACCATGACCGCGATGCCCGTCACGACCAGCACGATGCTGACGAACAGCGCGCGGTCACCGAAGAAGTCGATGTGCCGTGCCAGCGTCCACGGCCGCAACCAGCCCGTCCACTCGTACACCAGCCCTCCGAGGCCCTGGAGGAAGATGATGAGCCCGACCGTCTCAATGAATTTCTTCATACGCCGAGCTTCGTCACCGGCCCGCGCCCGCCGCATCGGCCACCGGGCCCGTCCGCCGCGCCGAAAGTAGCGAGCCGTACGACTTTGGTCGCTCCCTCGCCTCGCGGAGCCCGTCCGGGGCCCCCGGCTGCGTAACTTTGTCGATATGACGCGCACCGAGTACCGCTGGCTGCTCCCCTCGGCGATGGCCGATCCCGAGCTGCCCGGCGACCGGCCTTGGACGTGGACCAGGTCCCGGCGGACCGTACGCGACTGGGCCGTCGACCTCGTGGCCTTCCTCTGCGCCGCGTTCTTCGGCCTGCTCGTCCTCGCCGCGATCGAAGCCGACGACACCACGGCGGACGTGGTCGTGCTGGTGGACTCGGTGATCGGTGCGGCGGCCTGCTGCGCGCTCTGGCTCCGGCGGCGCTGGCCCGTCGCGCTCGCCGGCACCCTGACCGTCGTCTGCATCGTCGAGCCCGTCGCGGGCGGCGCGCTGATGGTGGCCCTCTTCAGCCTGGCCGTCCACCGCCCCTTCAAGCCGGTGGCGCTCGTCGGGGCGGGCGCGCTGGTCGTGGCTCCGCTCCAGCCGTTGCTGCGCCCCGACCCGGGGACTTCCTTGGTCGCCTCGGCCATCATCGGAGTGCTGCTCATCCTGCTGGTGCTCAGCTGGGGCATGGTCGTACGCTCCCGGCGCCAGCTCGTGCTCACGCTGCGGGAACGGGCCCGCCGCGCCGAGGCCGAGGCGGAACTCCGCGCCGAACAGGCCCAGCGGCTGGCCCGCGAGGCGATCGCCCGCGAGATGCACGACGTCCTCGCCCACCGGCTCACCCTCCTCAGCGTCCACGCCGGGGCCCTGGAGTTCCGGCCCGACGCCCCCACCGCCGAGATCGCCCGGGCCGCCGGGGTCATCCGGGACAGCTCCCACGAAGCTCTCCAGGACCTGCGGGAGATCATCGGCGTACTGCGCGGGCCCGGCGACACCGGTGAGGGCGAGCGACCGCAGCCCACCCTCACCACGCTCGACGCGCTGATCGACGAGTCCCGGCAGGCGGGCATGGAGGTCGTCGTCGACAACCGCGTCCCCGATCCGCAGGACGCCCCCGCCGCCACCGGCCGCACGGTGTACCGGATCGCTCAGGAGTGCCTGACCAACGCCCGTAAGCACGCGCCCGGAGCCGAGGTCACCGTCACCGTGACCGGCGGACCCGGGGACGGGCTCACCATCGAGGTCGCGAACCCGGCCCCCGCCGAGCCCTTCGAACGGGTCCCCGGCTCCGGCCAGGGCCTCATCGGCCTCACCGAACGCGCCACGCTCGCCGGGGGCCGCCTGGAGCACGGCCCCACGGCGGACGGCGGGTTCGCGGTCCGGGCCCGGCTGCCGTGGCCCTCGGCGTGAGGCGGGGGCGGGGGCGCGGGTGCGGTGTGCTGCGCGGGCGGGGGCGCGTGCCGCGCGGGACCGGCCGGCCGCTCGGCTCGTTACGGTGTCCGTCATGAACACCCCGGCCTCACCGACCCCTTCCGCCTCCCCGCCCGTGCGGCTGCTCATCGTCGACGACGACCCGCTCGTACGGGCCGGGCTCGCGCTCATGCTCGGCGGGGCCGACGACATCGACATCGTGGGGGAGGGGGCGGACGGCAGCGAGGTCGCCGCCCTGGTCGAGCGGCTGCGCCCCGACGTCGTACTGATGGACATCCGGATGCCCGGCGTGGACGGCCTCACCGCGACCGAGGAACTGCGCCGCCGCCCCGACGCGCCCGAAGTCGTCGTCCTCACCACCTTCCACGCCGACGAGCAGGTCCTGCGGGCCATCCGCGCCGGAGCGGCCGGATTCGTCCTGAAAGACACCCCACCCGCCCTGATCGTGGACTCGGTCCGCCGGGTCGCCGCCGGAGACCCGGTGCTCTCGCCCGCTGTCACCCGGCAGCTGATGGCCCGTGCGGCGGGCGGTGCGCCGGACGACCGGACGAGCCGAACCGAGCGCGCCCGCAAGCGTTTTGAGCAGTTGGCGGAGCGTGAGAAGGAGGTGGCGGTCGCTGTCGGACGCGGAGGTTCCAACGCGGAGATCGCCGGCGCGCTCTACCTCAGCGTCGCCACCGTCAAGACCCAGGTCTCGCGGATTCTGGCCAAACTCGACCTCAACAACCGGGTGCAGATCGCCCTGTTGGTCCATGACGCCGGACTCCTCGACGCGGACGGTCAGGAGACGGGCGGCCTACGCTGAACGGACCGCCCGGAAAAGGGACTACTGACGGGAACAGGGGGCTGACCACGGTGGCTGTGCTCGATCTGCGGGATCTGCCGGATTTCACGGCGAACCCCTATCCCTACTACGCCAAACTGCGCGCCGAGGGTCCTGTGCACGTCCTGCGCACCGAGCAGATGGAACGCGTCTGGCTGGTCGTCGGGTACGAGGAGGCCCGCGCGGTCCTCGCCGACCAGCGGTTCGGCAAGGACTGGCGGACCACCGGGCGCTGGGCCGGCGAAGCGAAGCCGATCAACGCCAACATGCTGGAGCTGGACGCCCCGCACCACACCCGGCTGCGCAGGCTCGTCGTCCGCGAGTTCACCGCCCGGCGGATCGAGGCGCTGCGCCCCCGGGTCGCCGAGATCACCGCGGAGCTCCTCGACGCGATGGTCCCGGCCGGCTCCGCCGACCTCGTCGACGCCCTCGCCTTCCCGCTGCCGATGACCGTCATCTGCGAGCTGCTCGGCGTCCCCGACATCGACCGGGAAGCCTTCCGTGCGCTGTCGGGTGCGGTCGTGAGCCCGACCCCGGGCCAGCGGGAGGGCGACGCGGTCGGCGCGATGGGCGCCTACCTCGTCCAACTCATCGAGGACAAGCGCCGATCACCCGGCGACGACCTGCTGAGCGCGCTGATCAGAAGCCGCGACGAGGGCGGCGACGGGCTCTCCGCCGACGAACTGGTCGGCATGGCCTTCCTGTTGCTCGTCGCCGGCCATGAGACCACCGTCAACCTGATCTCCAACGGGGTCCGGGCCCTCCTCGACCACCCGGCCCAACTCGCCGCCCTGCGCGCCGATCCCGGTCTGCTCGACGGTGCGGTGGAGGAGATGCTGCGGTACGACGGCCCGGTGGAGACCGCCACCTTCCGCTTCACCCGGGAGGAGGTGAGGGTCGGCCCCACCGTGATCCCGCACGACGAGCCGGTGCTCGTCGCCCTGGCCTCGGGCGGCCGTGACCCCGAGCGGTTCGAGGACCCGGACACCTTCGACATCCGCCGCACACCGCAGAGCCACCTGGCCTTCGGCCACGGCGTGCACTTCTGCCTGGGCGCCCCGCTCGCCCGGATGGAGGCGCGCATCGCGATCGGGGCCCTGCTGGAGCGCTGCCCCGACCTCGCCCGCGACCCGGCGGGCGGCGAGCCGGACTGGCTGCCGGGCCTGCTGATGCGCGGGGTGCGGCGGCTTCCGGTGCGCTGGTAGGGGAGGGCGCCACCAGGCTCAGCAGCCCGGCCGGCGCGCCCGCCCCGGCCGCGTTCACCCGCCCGGGATCTCCGTCATCGCCACCGGGCGGCGTTCGCGCCGGGAGACCTCGCAGGCTTCGGCGATCCGCAGGGCGTGCAGGGCCTCCCGGCCGTCGCACGGGTTGGCCGACTCGCCGCGCACGACGCGGAGGAAGGCGTCCAGCTCCGCTTCGTACGCCGGGGCGAACCGCTCCAGGAACCCCGGCCACGGCTTCGGCGGAGCGCCCGGGCCCTCCGGCTCGGCCGAGGTCAGCGGCGTACGGTCGTCCAGGCCCACGGCGATCTGGTCCAGCTCGCCGGCCAGCTCCATGCGGACGTCGTACCCGGCCCCGTTGCAGCGGGTCGCCGTGGCGGTGGCGAGGGTGCCGTCGTCCAGGGTGAGCAGGGCGGCGGCCGTGTCCACGTCTCCCGCCTCCCGGAACATCACGGGCCCCCGGTCCGCCCCGGCGGCGTACACCTCGCTCACCTCGCGGCCCGTCACCCACCGCAGGATGTCGAAGTCGTGGACCAGACAGTCCCGGTAGAGCCCGCCGGAGAGCGGGAGGTAGTCGGCGGGCGGCGGGGCGGGGTCGGAGGTGAGCGCCCGTACGGTGTGCAGCCGGCCGAGCCGGCCCTCCCGCACCGCCGCCCTGGCCTCGGCGTACCCGGCGTCGAAGCGCCGCATGAAACCCAGTTGGAGGATGCTGCCCGCCGCCTCGACCTCCGCGAGCGCGCCCATCGTGCCGGGCAGGTCCAGGGCGATCGGCTTCTCGCAGAACGCGGGCAGCCCCGCCCGGGCGGCGCGGGCGATGAGCGGCGCATGGGCGGCGGTCGCCGAACAGATCACCACGGCGTCGGGCAGGCCCCCCGCCTCGCCGTCGCCGGTGAACAGGTCGTCGACCGCGACCGCCGTCGCCCCCGTCCGCGCGGCCGCCGACGCGGCCCGCTCCGGGTCCGCGTCCGCCAGCAGCAGCGTGTCCACGGCGGGGTGACGGCTCAGCACCTCCGCGTGGAACGTGCCGATCCGTCCCGTTCCGATCAGTCCGATGCGCATGGGCCCCAAGGTGGCGTTCGCCCGGTCGTCATGTCAAGCGTTTGTCCTGACAAATGGCGGCCGCATCGATCGACGGCTGCCGCTTCCGCCGATGGATCCCGCTCCCATCGGCGGTACCCGCCCTCCCGCTCCATGGCTTTGTCCGGACAATCGAACTACGCTCGCCCCGTGACCGCACAAGGCAACGATCAGCCGCTGCCGCTGAGCGTGGACCGCACCAGCCCGGTGCCGCTCTACTTCCAGCTCGCGCAGCAGTTGGAGGCCGCCGTCGAACAGGGCCGGCTGGCCCCCGGCACCCTCCTCGGCAACGAGATCGAGCTCGCCGCCCGCCTCGGCCTCTCCCGGCCCACGGTCCGCCAGGCCATCCAGTCGCTGGTCGACAAGGGGCTGATGGTGCGCCGCCGGGGGGTCGGCACCCAGGTCGTGCACAGCCAGGTCCGCCGCCCGCTGGAGCTCAGCTCGCTCTACGACGACCTGGAGGCGGCCGGCCAGCGCCCCGCCACCCGGGTCCTGCGCAACACCACGGAACCGGCCACCGCCGAGATCGCCGCCGCGCTCGGCGTCCCCGAGGGCGTCGAGGTCCACCTCGTCGAGCGGCTGCGCTACGCCCACGACGAGCCGATGGCCCTCCTGCGCAACCACCTGCCCCCGGACCTGCTGGCCCTCCCGGCACAGGAGCTGGAGTCCACCGGGCTCTACCGGATGATGCGCGCCTCGGGCATCACGCTGCACAGCGCCCGCCAGTCGGTCGGCGCGCGGGCCGCGACGGCGGGGGAGGGCCGGGTCCTGGACGAGGCGGCGGGCGCGCCGCTGCTCACGATGGAGCGCACGACGTACGACGCCACGGGGCGGGCGGTCGAGTTCGGCTCCCACGTCTACCGCGCGTCGCGCTACGCGTTCGAGTTCCAGCTCCTGGTACGCCCCTGACCCGCCCCCTCGGCCCGCCCCCACCCACCCACCCAGCCCGTCCGGCGCGCGCACCTGACGCGTCCACCCCCACCCACCCAGCCCGTCCGGCGTTTGAGGACGGAAGCTTCCCCGTGCATACGGGTTGCGCTCACGGGGCCCCGTGCCCCAGGCTCCTGTGTCCGTCGGCTCCACCCACACGAGCATTCCGTCCTCGAACGCCGGACGGGCCGAGAGACGGGCCGAGAGGCGACCCCCGGGCGGCAGCGGGCCGGGCTCGGGGATACTTGGGCAGCCGGGTCGGGACCGTACACTCCCCGGCCCCGTCAAGCGCACAGCGAGCAGCAGTAGAAGGGCACGGCGTCGTGGCAAGGGTTCGGACAGGGGTACGCGCGATGGGCGCCGTGCTGGCAGTGGTGCTGGGCGCCTCCCTCGCGGGATGCAGCAGCACCGGCGGCAAGCGGGCGGAAGAGCGCGCCGCCGAGGCCGCCGAGGGGCGGGCCGCGGTGAACACGCCCCGCTGGACCTTCGCCATGGTCACCCACTCGGGCGACGGCGACACCTTCTGGGACATCGTCCAGAAGGGCGCCGAGCAGGCGGCCGTCAAGGACAACATCAACTTCCTCTACTCGCACAACGACGAGGCCAACCAGCAGGCCCAGCTCGTCCAGACCGCGATCGACAAGAAGGTCGACGGGCTGATCGTCTCGCTGGCCAAGCCCGACGCGATGAAGGCCGTGGTCGCCAAGGCCGTCAAGGCGGGTATCCCGGTCATCACGGTGAACTCCGGCTCCGCCGAGTCCAAGGAGTTCGGGGCGCTCACCCACATCGGCCAGGACGAGTCGATCGCCGGCGAGGCCGTGGGCGACGAGCTGAACGAGCGGGACCGCAAGAAGGTGCTGTGCGTCCTGCACGAGCAGGGCAACGTGGGCCACGAGCAGCGCTGCGCCGGGGCGAAGAAGACCTTCGACGGCACCTTGCAGAACCTGTACGTCGACGGCACCAACATGCCCGACGTCACGGCGTCCATCGAGGCCAAGCTCCAGTCCGACAAGAGCATCGACGCGGTCGTCACCCTCGGCGCGCCCTTCGCCGACGCCGCCGTCCAGGCCAAGCAGACGGCGGGCAGCAAGGCCGAGATCGACACCTTCGATCTGAACGCCAAGGTCGTCACCGGCCTCCAGAGCGACAAGCTCGGCTTCGCCGTCGACCAGCAGCCCTACCTCCAGGGCTACCAGGCCGTCGACCTGCTCTGGCTCTACCGCTCCAACCTCAACGTCCTCGGCGGCGGCCAGCCCGTCCTGACCGGCCCGCAGGTCATCACCGCCGACGACGCCGACGCCCTGGCCGACTACACCAAGCGGGGCACGCGATGAGCAGCACGGCGGCCCCCGAGAAGGCCGACGAGCGGCTGGTGCGCACCTCACCGCTGCGCAAGCTGCTCGGCCGCCCCGAGCTGGGCTCGGTCGTCGGCGCGGCGGCGGTCTTCCTCTTCTTCGCGATCGTCGCCGACAGCTTCCTCCAGGCGTCCAGCTTCGGGACCGTGCTGTACGCGGCCTCCACCCTCGGCATCATGGCCGCGCCGGTCGCGCTGCTGATGATCGGCGGCGAGTTCGACCTCTCCGCCGGGGTGCTGGTGACCAGCTCCGCGCTGATCTCCTCGATGTTCAGCTACCAGATGACGGCCAACGTCTGGGTCGGCGTCTTCGTGTCGCTGCTGGTCACGCTCGCCATCGGCGCGTTCAACGGGTTCATGCTGACCCGCACCAAACTGCCGAGCTTCATCATCACGCTCGGTACGTTCCTGATGCTGACCGGCCTCAACCTCGGCTTCACCAAGCTGATCAGCGGCACGGTCTCCACCAAGGCCATCGGCGACATGGAGGGCTTCGAGTCGGCCCGCGCCCTGTTCGCCTCGACGCTCACCCTCGGCGGCGTCGAGTTCAAGGTGACGATCCTGTGGTGGGCTGCGCTCGTCGCCATCGCCACCTGGATCCTGCTCCGTACCCGCTTCGGCAACTGGATCTTCGCGGTCGGCGGCGAGGCCGACGCCGCCCGCGCGGTCGGCGTCCCCGTCATCCGTACCAAGATCGGGCTCTACCTCGGCGTCGCCTTCGCCGCCTGGATCTCCGGCCAGCACCTGCTGTTCAGCTACGACGTCGTCCAGTCCGGCGAGGGCGTCGGCAACGAGCTGACGTACATCATCGCGGCCGTCATCGGCGGCTGTCTGATCACCGGCGGCTACGGCTCCGCGATCGGCGCGGCGGTCGGCGCGTTCATCTTCGGCATGACCAGCAAGGGCATCGTGTACGCCGAGTGGAACCCGGACTGGTTCAAATTCTTCCTGGGAGCGATGCTGCTCCTGGCCACCCTGCTCAACGCGTGGGTGCGCAAGCGCGCGGAGGCGACGTCATGACGGCCACTTCGGAGAAGCCCGTCGGCCCCCTGGTCGAGCTGGACGACGTATCGAAGTTCTACGGCAACATCAAAGCCCTGGAGCACGTCTCGCTGGAGGTCCACGCGGGCGAGATCACCTGCGTCCTCGGGGACAACGGCGCGGGCAAGTCCACCCTCATCAAGATCATCGCGGGTCTGCACCGGCACGACGCCGGCCGCTTCCTGATCGACGGCGAGGAGACCACGCTCGCCAACCCGCGCGACGCCCTGGACCGGGGCATCGCCACCGTCTACCAGGATCTCGCCGTCGTCCCCCTGATGCCGGTCTGGCGGAACTTCTTCCTCGGCTCCGAGCCCACCATCGGCTTCGGCCCCCTCAAGCGCCTCGACGTCCGGAAGATGCGCGAGACCACCCGTACGGAACTCCTCCGCATGGGCATCGACCTGCGCGACGTCGACCAGCCCATCGGCACCCTCTCCGGCGGCGAGCGGCAGTGCGTGGCCATCGCCCGCGCCGTCTACTTCGGCGCCAAGGTCCTCGTCCTGGACGAGCCGACCGCCGCGCTCGGCGTCAAGCAGTCCGGGGTGGTGCTCAAGTACGTCGCGGCCGCCCGCGACGCCGGGCTCGGCGTGGTCCTCATCACGCACAACCCGCACCACGCCCACCTCGTCGGCGACCGGTTCATCCTCCTCAAGCGCGGCGCGATGTCCGGCAGCCACACCAAGGACGACGTCACGCTCGACGAACTGACCCGGCAGATGGCGGGCGGCAGCGAGCTGGAAGAGCTCAGCCACGAGCTGGAGCGCACCCCGGCCCCCACCCTCCCGGGCAGTCCCGGCGCGCCCGACAGCGCTCCCTGACCGGCGGCCGGCCCCGGCGCGGCCCCGCCCCCGCCCACCGCCGCCCGGGGCCCGGCAGTGGCAGAATCGAGCCCGGCGGGCGCCGTCCGCCGCCGGACGCGACAGCCGCCCGGTCCCCCCAGACCCCCGCAGGGACGATGAGCACGTACCGCGACTTCGCAGACCGCGGCTCCGCCCGCGCCACCGTCCTCAAGACCGTAGGCACCAAGGAACGCCGCTCCCACCTCACCGCCCCCCGCGTCCCCACGGTCGGGATCGACATCGGCGGTACGAAGGTGATGGCGGGCGTCGTGGACGCCGACGGCAACATCCTGGAGCAGCTGCGCACCGAGACGCCCGACAAGTCCAAGAGCCCCAAGGTCGTCGAGGACACCATCGTCGAGCTGGTCCTCGACCTCTCCGACCGGCACGACGTGCACGCCGTGGGCATCGGCGCGGCGGGCTGGGTGGACGCCGACCGCTCCAAGGTCCTGTTCGCCCCGCACCTCGCCTGGCGCGACGAACCTCTGCGCGACGCCATCGCCTCCCGTCTCGTCGTCCCCGTCATGGTCGACAACGACGCCAACACCGCCGCCTGGGCGGAGTGGCGCTTCGGCGCGGGGCGCGGCGAGGACCATCTCGTCATGATCACGCTCGGTACGGGGATCGGCGGCGCGATCCTGGAGGACGGCCAGGTCAAGCGCGGCAAGTACGGCGTGGCCGGTGAGTTCGGCCACATGCAGGTCGTGCCCTCGGGCCACCGCTGCCCCTGCGGCAACCGGGGCTGCTGGGAGCAGTACAGCTCCGGCAACGCCCTGGTCCGCGAGGCCAGGGAACTGGCCGCGGCCGACTCCCCGGTCGCCCACTATCTGCTGGACCGGGTCAAGGGCAACATCCCCGACATCACCGGCCCCCTCATCACCGAACTGGCCCGCGAGGGCGATGCCATGTGCATCGAGCTCCTTCAGGACATCGGCCAGTGGCTGGGCGTCGGCATCGCCAACCTGGCCGCCGCGCTCGACCCGTCCTGCTTCGTCATCGGCGGTGGCGTCAGCGCCGCCGACGACCTCCTGATCGGGCCCGCCCGGGACGCCTTCAAACGCCACCTCACCGGCCGCGGCTACCGCCCCGAGGCCAGGATCGCCAAGGCACAGCTGGGCCCGGAGGCGGGTATGGTCGGCGCTGCGGACCTCGCCCGGCTGGTGGCCCGCCGCTTCCGCCGGGCCAACCGGCGCCGCGTCGAACGGTACGAGCGCTACGCCCAGATCTACGACCAGGCGGCGAGCACCCTGCGCAGCACCCGGTCGACCCGCACCGTCGACTGAGCTGAGCTGAGCTGAGCTGAACTGAGCTGGTACTGGTCTGGTCTGATCACACCAGACCAGGCCAGACCAGACCGGACCAGCTCAGACCGGACCAGACCGGATCTGATCCGAACCGCAGCCGTCCGGATCGGCGTCCATGCCTCTGTACCCCGCATCCGCAGCACGAGGAACCACCTGATCATGATCGATGCCGAGCACCCCGTGGCGCCGCACTCGTCCGATCCGTCCGGCGAGGGCGGGGGCAAGCCGCCCGAGAGCCCCCGCCACGTGTTCCGGCGGCGGTTCATCACCGCCACCATCATCGTGCTGCTCATTGGGATCCCGGCCGGCTATCTGCTGATCTCCGCGGGCCAGAGCCGCCGCTCGGGCAAGGACAAGGAGGCCGAGGCGGCCGCGCAGGGCCTCCGCGAGAGCTGGCCCTCCCGGATGCAGCGCCGGATCTTCGAGGTGCCGGTCCCCTTCTGGGCGTCCGGGGTCCAGTACTACGAGACCAACAACTGGAAGGCCAGCCGGTTGTACGTGAAGTTCCATACGACCTCCGCCGATCTCGACCGCTTCCTCACCGCGACGGGCACCGGCCGCGCGGCCCTGGAGCCCGGGACCATCGACATCAACGACCGGGACATCAAGATCACCGGCTGGTACTTCGACCCTGCGCAGAACTGGGCGAGCACCACGCACCGGAACAAGAAGCCGCGCCCCACCCAGAACATCACGGTCAACATGACCGACCCGGCGAACCCGGTGGTGTACGTCGTCTCCGCGGCGACCCCCTGACCGGAACGGGCGCGTACGGCCGGACGGCCGGTCACCGGCGGGCGAAGCGCCTGCGGTGACCGGCCGTCCGGGTGTGGTGCACGAGGGCCCTCAGCCTGCCGGTGAGCGGCCGGCCCGGGAGCCTGCCGGTACCGGCAGGCCCGTGCTCGGCCCGGGGCGGTACGGGTCAGCGCACGTCGACGTGGTCGCCGTTGCTGGTGGTGCCCAGGCGGGCGGAGGTGGCCGCGTACTGGGCCTTCCAGGTGCCGTCCTTCTTGGCGGTGAAGCCCTTGCTGAAGACGCCGCGGCTGTTCGTGCGCACGGTGGCCAGCTTGCTCCACTTCTTGGCGCCGTCAGCCTTGAACAGGACGGTCACGGACTGGCCGGAGGTGTTCTTCCAGGTGCCGTCCAGGCTGCGCAGGGTGCCCTTGACCGTGATGGTGCGACCCTTGCGGACCGGCTCCGGGGAGGCGTTGAATCCGGCCACCGAGGTGCGCAGCTTGACGTCCACGTAGTCGGAGGAGCTGACGGCCGCGGCACGGTCGGCGGTCCCCGCGTAACGGGCGCGCCAGGTGCCGTCCTTCTGGGCGGTGACCGAGGCCGAGAAGACGCCCGAGCCGTTGCCGGTCACCGTGGCGACCCGGCTCCAGGTCTTGGCGCCCTTGGCCTGGAACTCGATCACGGCGGACGTCTTGGCGAGCGGACGCCAGGTGTTGTCGGTGGCGCCGGCGGTCTGGAGGGTGCCGACGACCTTCAGCTTGCCGCCCTTGGCGACCGGCTCGGGGGAGGCGTTGAACGACTGGATCCGGGCGGGCACCTTGGTGACCGTGAGCGTGGCGGCCGAGGTGGCCGCCTCGCCGGAGGCGTTGACGAACACGGCACGGTACTGGTGGCCGTGGATCGCACCGCTCGCCTTCACCGACAGGCTGGTGGAGGTGGCGCCGGCGACGGGGCTCCAGTTCGCGCCGCGGTCGGTGCTGCGCTCCCAGCGGACCGAGTCGGCGTTGCCCCCGGCGGCGACGAAGGTGGCGGTGGCGCCCGAGCGGGCGGTACGCGACGTGGGGTGCTGGGTCACGACGGGGCTCGGGACGACGGTGCCGAACGTGAGCTTCTGGGCGACGTCCTGGGCCCGCGAGGCCATCCAGGTGGAGTCGGCGCCGTCGTGCGAGTTGAAGCTCGTGACGAAGCAGGCGGTGGTACGGCAGTCGACCGCGGCGGCTCCGCCGGAGGGGGTGAACGTCTCGGTGAGCTTCACCGTCGCGGTGAAGGAGCCGTCCGCGCCGACCTGACGGACCCAGGCGGCGTTGCCGTAGACGCTGGGGAACGTGTTGCCGGGCAGGGCGATCGACTGCGCCAGGTACACCCCGCGTCCGGGCTGGTAGCCCTTGCCGGTGACGGTGACCTGGGTCTCCTCGCCGAGTTCCGTGACCTGGCTGACCGTCAGGGTGGGGACGCTGGTGCCGCCGGCGATCGCGAGGGGCTCCAGCGCCGTGCCCGCCGGGTACATGGGCTGGCCCTGGTAGGCGAAGATGTCCGCGCCCTTGGCGGTGAGGGTCGCCGTGATGCCGGTCCAGTCGAGGGTGGCTCCGTCCAGTGCGCTGGCGGACGCCCGCAGGTCGGCGATCGGCACGCCGGCCGCGGTGACCGGATCCTGGCCGACCAGGTCGGTCGTCACGTCCGTGTACAGCGTGCCTTCGCCGTTGGCGAGGACGATCCGGGGGTTGGCGAGGGTGATGCCGGTGATGTTGTGCTTGGGCACCGAGTAGGTCACCGAACCGCCGAAGCGCACGTTGGCGGAGCGCTTGGCGGGGTCCACCGAACCGTGCTTGACGGGGTACTCGATCAGCCCGGCCGCACCCTGGGTGGCTCCGCCGCCCACGGTGATGGAGCCGCCCATGTTCGTGACGTACTGGACCCAGGACGACTTGAGGGCCCAGGAGGACGCGCCGCTCACCAGGATCGGGGAGGCGGCCGTGGCGGTCCCGTCCTGCTCCGCCTGTGCGGCGGCTATGACGCTCGGGGCGGCGGAGGCGGGAACGGCGAGGACGCCGGCGCCCACGGATACGACGGTCAGCGCGGCGAGTGCGGCCAGGTGGCTGCGGCGGGGCATGGACATGCGCTGCATGTCTCCTTCGGGGGAGGGGCTCGGCACACCCGGGGGGCGGGAGCTGTGCCCTGGACGAATGAGAAGAAGGAAAGAAGGGGGGATACCGGCTTCTTGGAGTGTGGGGACCCGAAGACGACGTCGTCATATTAGGTGAGGCTTACCTAAATGTCACCGTCGGGGTGTCCACTTCTCGCCCCCTCGCCCCCTTCCGGGCTCCCTGCCCCCCTTCCGGGCCCGCCGCTCGCCCGCCCACCCGCCTGCTGCGAGTCGCTCCGCCAGGTCTGCCCGGCGGCTTTCAGGGAAGACGGCGTAGCGCCGGAGAAGAACCGACTTCTGCGGCCCCGCCGTCCGGCGGGCGACTGTGGGGGGTTTGATGCCGACTGCCGCCAAGGGGGAAGCGAGAGCGACCGGCGCTACGGGAAGCCCGGGGCCGCGACGCCCCGGACGCTCTCCCGCCCTGACCAGCGGCGCCGGCCGTGCGGCGGCCCGGGTCGGCGCGTTCGCGATCTGCCAGGCGGCGATGATGGCGGGCATCGGCCTGTTGATCACGGGTCCGGCCCGGGGCCTGTGGCCGTTCACCGCCGAGGACGCGGTGAACGAGACGTTCGAGGACCTGCGCAACGACGGCCTCACCACCGTGTCGACGATCGTCTCCGGCGCGGGCGACACCTCCACCGTGGTCGGGATCACGATCCTGTGCTGCCTGGTCCTCGTCCTGGCGCCCCGGCTTCCCCGGTGGCGCGAGGCGGCCTTCCTCGCGCTCGCCGTGTCGCTCCAGTCGCAGGTCTTCCTCATCATCACGGCGTCCGTGGACCGCACCCGCCCGGACGTGGAGCGGCTGGACGCCTCGCCGCCGACGTCCAGTTACACCTCCGGGCACACCGGAGCGGCCACGGCGCTCTACGCCGGTCTCGCCGTCCTGGTCCTGTCCCGGGTCCGCGGTCCCTGGCGCAGGGTGGTGGCGGGGCTCCTGCTGCTGATCCCGCTCCTCGTCGGGCTGTCCCGGCTCTACCGCGGACTGCACCACCCCAGCGACGTGGTGGGCGGCCTGCTCAACGGCACGCTCTCGCTGATCTTCGTGGGCCGTGCCGTCCTGGCCGACGACGCCTGGGCCGCGCCGCCGCCGGCCGACGCGGTGGACATCGCCGTGGCCGCCGCCGAGAGCGGCGCGGGCCCGTCGCGGGGGCGTGCCGTCGTCATCGTCAACCCGACCGTCACCGATGCCGCCACCCGCGACCGACTGAGGCTGGTCCTCGCCCAGCACGGGTACCGGGAAACGGAGTTCGTCGACACCACCGCGCAGGACGCCGGAGGCGGCCGGACGACCGAAGCGGTACGGGGCGGAGCGGGCCTGGTGGTGGTGTGCGGCGGCGACGGCACGGTCCGCGCGGTCGCCGACGCCCTGGCCGGCACCGGCGTCCCCCTGGTCCTGGTTCCCTGCGGTACGGGCAACCTGCTGGCCCGGAATCTGGGGGTGCCCCTCGACGCCGCCGACGCCCTGGCCGCCGGGCTCACCGGCGTACCGCACCCGCTCGATCTCGGCCGGATCGAGGGCGACGGCATCCCCACCACGCACTTCACGGCCATGTCGGGAGCCGGTCTCGACGCGGCGATGCTGGAGGGCACCTCCGACCGCGCCAAGTCGGCACTCGGCTGGCCCGCCTACGTCCTGGCCGGCTTCACCGCACTGCGAGCCCCCCGGATGCGGCTGGCGATCACGCTCGACGGCGGTCCGGAACTGCGCCGCACCGCCCGCATGGTCCTCATCGCCAACATAGGCACCGTCCAGGGCGGCGCGGCCCCCGTGCCCGAGGCCCGCCCCGACGACGGCCTGCTGGACCTCGCGCTCTTCGACCCGCGAGGGGCCGGCGGCTGGCTGCGTACGGCGGGCGTGCTGCTGCGCGGCCCGTCGCGCGGCGGCAAAGGCGGCAGCACCGGCCGCGACGGGAGCACCGGCCCCGGCGGAGGCACCAGCCCCCGCGGAGGCACCAGCCCCCGCGGAGGCACCAGCCCCCGCGGAGGCACCAGCCCCCGCGGGAGCACCAGTCGCGACGGGAGCACCGGCCCCGGCGGAGGCCCGGTGGAGTTCTTCACCTTCCGCCGGGCCGACATTGCCTTCACCCGGCCGCAACCACGCGAGGTGGACGGCGACTCGGTGGGACCCGGCCGGCGGATCGCCGCCGAGGTCAGGCCCGGCGCGCTCACCATCCTGCTGCCCGCCCGGGACAGCTGATGGGAACCGCGACCCGGGTACCGGTGACCCGCGACATGTCCGGCGACGAGCTGTCCGCCGACGAGGCTCTGGCGGCGCTGCGCAGATACGGCCGCTGGCCGCTGGTGCGCGACGCCTTCATACGGTTCCGTTACGCGGACGGCTTCAGCCACGCCCGCGCGCTGGCCCTACAGACGGTGCTGGCGGTCATCCCCCTGGTGATCGCCTTCGTCGGCCTCTCCACCGAGCTGCACACCGAGAACATCGGCAGACTCGCCGAGCTCACGATCCGGAGCGTCAGCGAGGGGCCGAGCGCCCGCGTGGTCGACGACGCGCTGGACCGCAACCGGAACGGAAGCGGTGATGGCCCACAGATCGCCCTGTGGCTGGGACTCGCCTTCTCCCTGACCAACGTCACGACCGCGATGTGCCAGATCGAACGCGGCGCGAACCGGATCTACGGCGTGGAGCGGGACCGCGTCTTCCACCGCAAGTACCTGCGGGGCCTGGTGATGTCGCTGAGCGCGGGCCTGCCCCTCGGCGTCGGCTCGGTCATGATGGTGGCCGGCCAGGACCTTGTTGCGGCCGCCGCGACCGTGTACGGACTCGGCGACGGCGCCAGGACGGCCTGGGGCCTGCTCCGCTGGCCGCTCGGTCTGCTGCTCGCCCTCATCTCCGCGAGCGCCATTTTCCGCCGCTCGCCGCGCCGCAAACAGCCCGGGTACACCTGGCTCGCCTTCGGAGCCGCCGTCTACCTGGTGCTGTGGACGCTGCTGAGCTGGCTGCTCAGCCTCTACCTCGAGATCAGCGGGTCCTTCGACACGGTCTACGGACCGCTCAGCGCCTTCATGTCGCTGCTTCTGTGGGCCTACCTCACCTCCATAGCACTCTTCGTCGGACTGTCCTTCGCCGCCCAACTGGAAGCCGCCCGCGCGCGCAAGCCCGGCCCGATCAGCGCCGACCCGGGAGCCTGAATGCCCTCGACCGAACCCCAGCCTCAACACCAGCCCGACGCCACGCCCCAGCCCCCACACCAGTCCGACGCCACGCCCCACTCCCAACACCAGCCCGACGCCACGCGTCGAACCGGCGGACGCCGCACCCGCCGCGCGGACCGCCGGTTCGGCGTCCGCCTGCTGGGAGCCGTCGCCGCCGCCTCGGCCGCCGCGGTCCCGTTCGCTCTGCTGCTCGTCCTCGTCGAGGGGAAGTGGCCTCCGCTGCGCCGCGTCGACGCGGGAGCGGCCCGGCGGCTGCACGCCATCGCCCTCGAACACCCGGAGTGGACCAGTACGTTGCGCGTCCTGTCCGACTGGGTGTGGGACCCGGCGACCCTGCGCGTGGTCGTCGCCCTGCTCACGCTGTGGCTGCTGTACCGCCGCGCCTGGCGGCTCGCGGCGTGGGCGGCCGTGACCGCGGCCGGCGGCGCGCTGACCGGGGTGCTCGTCAAGGTCGTCGTCGAGCGGGCGAGGCCGTCTCTGGAGGACCCGGTGGCCCACGCGCCCGGCTACTCGTTCCCCTCGGGGCACGCGATGACGGGGGCCACGTCGTTCGCCATCCTGCTCCTGGTCCTGCTGCCGATGGTTCCGCGCGCCTGGCGGGCGCTGTGCTGGACCGTGGCCGTGGTGTCGGTCCTGGGCGTGGGCTTCACGCGGATCGCGCTCGGCGTCCACTGGTTCAGCGACGTGATCGGCGGCTGGCTGCTCGGGGGAGCGGTGGTGGTCCTGACCGGCTGGGCCTTCGAGGCGTGGCGGGCCGACGCGGGCCGCCGTCGTACGAGCGTGGCCGAGGGACTCGAACCCGAACTGACCGACGACGACCCGGAACCGAGGGCGGACGGGACTCCCCGGGTCGCCCCGGCCGAGCCCGTGACGGGGCAGGCGAAGGATTCCCGCAAGAAAGCCTGACGGGTTCCGATTCTGAAGGGATTCTGATTCTGAGCAGGGGGTTCGAAAGATGAACGACAAGATCAAGTTGCGGCTGTTCTCCATCGTCTGCGTCGTGATATCGATCGCGGCTTTGGCGGCCGGCGTGCGGACGGGCGATGGGATGTACCTGTTCCTGGGTGGCATGGGGCTGCTGGGGGTGGCCCTGCTCGCCTTCGCGGTGATGCGGAGGGGGAGGCGTACTTCTTGATCGGCGCGTGCCAACGGCCGAAGCGGACAAGGGGTCCCGCACCTGTGAACCCTCCCGGTGACGCGCACCCGCGCACCGTGGCGGTGCGCTTCACGCGCCTGTGCGACGCGGACACGGCGGGTCAGGCCCTCCTCAGCGGGACCTTCGCAGGGCCTGGACGGGTGAACGCCATCAGTTCGCCTCCGGCTTCGGTCTCGATGTCGAGCGTGCGCCGATGGGCCTGGTGTCCGGCCGTCCGGCGCAAACAGTCCCGGAAGTCCTCGTCACGCATCAGCCCGGCGAGCTCCACCCAGGCGGCGACCTGGTCGGTGGACGGATCGTCGGGAAGGTCAGGTGTGGCGGAGCGGACCATGGCCACCGCGTCCGGGTCGGTGCTCTCCTCGCCGAAGACGCCGTCGATGAAGTCATCGATCAGACGGCGGCGTTCCTCGCCGGACAACTGCGTGAGCCGGTGCATGAGTCTGGTCTCCTGGGGACTGGAACCGGATCTGGCCGTAGCTCGCAGGACACTCCGGCGCAGTTGCAGCATCCGGATCTGGACGTCCACGGCATCGGCATGCGCCGAGGCGACTTCCGCCACCGAGAGTTCCCGGTTCAGCACGCGCCGGATGGCGGTGAGATCGATCCCCAACTCGCGCAGTGTGCGGACGAGTTCGAGACGCTGCAGGGCGTCGAGGTCGTACAGCCGGTATCCGGCGGGGGTTCGTTCGGTCGGCGCGACCACCTCCGAATCGGAGGAGAACCGGATGGTCCTCACCGACAGGCCGGTCCGCCGGGAGAGTTCCCCGATCGAGTAGAGAGTCGCGCTGTTCATGTCCACCACTGTGCTGTCTCCAGTCACTGGAGAGTCCAGGCCGGCCCGGTCCCGGGCCAGGGACCGGCCCGGAGCCGGGTGGTCATGGCCGGCCCGAGGCGGGGCGTCCGGCAGTGCCGGGCCCGCCGATGCGGGAAGGGGCGCGGGCGTCGCAGCGTGTGCGCGTGAGATTTTGTGAGAGATGAGAGCCTGCGTAGGTGAGTGAGACGACGACGAACACCCTGCAATACCGCTTCGACGGGCCGGAAGACGCTCCGGTCCTGGTGATCGGGCCCTCTCTGGGTACCACCTGGCACATGTGGGACCGCCAGATACCCGAGCTGTCCCAGCACTGGCGGATCTTCCGGTACGACCTGCCGGGCCACGGCGGCGCCCCCGCCCACCCGGCCCCCTCCGTCGCGGAGCTGGCCGACCGGGTGGTCGCCACCCTGGACGGGCTCGGCGTCCAGCGGTTCGGTTACGCGGGCTGCTCGATCGGCGGCGCGGTCGGGGCGGATCTGGCCCTGCGCCACCCGAGGCGGGTCGCCTCGCTGGCGCTGGTCGCGTCGTCGCCCCGGTTCGGCACCGCCGACGAGTTCCGCCGGCGCGGCGTGATCGTGCGCACCAACGGCCTGGAGCCGATGGCCCGCACCGCGCCGGAACGCTGGTTCACCCCCGGGTTCGCCGCGGCGCAGCCCGCGATCGTCGAGTGGGCCGTGCAGATGGTCCGCACCACCGACCCCGGGTGCTACATCGCCGCCTGCGAGGCGCTGGCCGCCTTCGACATCCGCGGCGAGCTGGGCCGCATCGGCGTCCCGACGCTGGTCCTGGTCGGCGCGGAGGACCAGGTCACCGGCCCTGCCGAGGCGCGCACGCTGGTCGCCGGGATTCCGGACGCCCGCCTCGCGCTGGTCCCCGGGGCCTCCCATCTGGCCCCGGTCGAGCAGCCCGCGGCGGTCTGCGACCTGCTGCTGACGCACTTCTCCTCGGCCTGGCAGGACGCCCCCGCGACCCTCCCCGCCCCGCCTCCCGTCCCCGTCTCCGCCCCCGGGCCCGGGCCCGCGACCCCCGCCGCCCCGTTCGCCCCCGCCGCCCCCTTCGCCCCCGTCGCCGAGATCGCCCCGGCCCCCGTCGCGCCCGAGGCCCCGGGGCCCGGGCCGGACGAGCGGCACGCGCGGTACGAGCACGGGGCGAGGGTGCGTCGCGAGGTGCTGGGGGACGCCCACGTCGACGCGGTGAGCGCCTCGGCCGACGCGTTCACCGAGGACTTCCAGGAGCTGGTCACCCGGTACGCGTGGGGCGAGGTGTGGAGCAGGGACGGGCTCGACCGCCGTACCCGCAGCTGCGTCACCCTCACCGCGCTCGTCGCCTCCGGCCGCCTGGAAAGCCTGGCAGCGCACACCCGCGCCGCCCTGCGCAACGGACTGACGCCCCCGGAGATCAAGGAAGTCCTCCTCCAGAGCGCCGTCTACTGCGGCGTTCCGGCCGCCGGAGCCGCCTTCGCGATCGCGCAGTCCGTGATCCAGGAGGAAACCACCCCGCCCGCGTAGCAGGATGGACCCATGAACGCATCGCTGCCGGCACTCACGCTCACCAAGAAGACCCACTCCTGCGTGCGGATCGAGAAGGAGGGGCGCGTCCTGGTCATCGACCCCGGCGGCTTCTCCGAGGACGACGCGGCCCTCGGGGCCGACGTGCTCCTGGTCACGCACGAGCACCCGGACCACTTCAACGAGGCGCGGCTGCGGGCGGGCCTGGAAGCCAATCCAGGGGCGGAGGTCTGGACGCTGCGCAGCGTGGCCGAGCAACTCTCGGCCGCGTTCCCGGGGCGCGTGCACACCGTGGGCGACGGCGACGCGTTCTCGGCCGCCGGGTTCGACGTCACCGTCCACGGGGAGTTGCACGCGGTGATCCACCCGGACATCCCGAGGATCACCAACATCGGCTTCCTGGTGGACGGTTCGGTCTTCCACCCCGGCGACGCGCTCACCGTCCCCGAGCGCCCCGTGGACACCCTGCTGCTGCCGGTGATGGCCCCGTGGAACAAGATCTCCGAGGTCATCGACTACGTACGCGAGATCAAGCCGCGCCGCGCCATCGACGTCCACGACGCCCTGCTGACCGACCTCGCCCGGCCGATCTACGACAACCAGATCGGGGCCCTGGGCGGCGCGGACCACGACCGGCTGGCCCCGGGGGGCGTCACGGAGCTGTGAGCGCCGACACCGCCGCCCGGCCGTGGCCGGGCGGCGGTTTTTCGTCGGCTGTCAGTGGGAGCCGCTAGGTTTACCGCTATGCGCATCGCCACCTGGAACGTCAATTCGATCACCGCCCGGCTGCCGAGGCTGCTGGCCTGGCTGGAGAGCAGCGGCACCGATGTGCTGTGCATCCAGGAGACCAAGTGCACGGCCGAGCAGTTCCCCGCCGACGCGCTCCGCGAGCTGGGATACGAGTCCGCGGTCAACGCCACCGGCCGGTGGAACGGGGTGGCGCTGCTCTCCCGGGTCGGCCTCACCGACGTCGTCACCGGACTGCCCGGCGGCCCGGAGTACGACGGGGCGGAGGAGCCCCGCGCCATCTCCGCCACCTGCGGGCCGTTGCGCCTGTGGTCGGTGTACGTGCCCAACGGCCGGGAGATCGAGCACCCGCACTATGCGTACAAGCTGGCCTGGCTGGAGGCCCTGCGGAAGGCCGCGGCGGCGGACGCGGCGGGGACGCTGCCGTTCGCGGTCCTCGGCGATTTCAACGTGGCCCCCACCGACGAGGACGTCTGGGACCCGGCGCTGTTCGAGGGGTCCACGCATGTGACGCCCGCCGAGCGCGCCGCCCTCACCGCTCTGGAGGGGGAGGGCCTGAGCGAGGTCGTGCCGCGCCCCCTCAAGTACGACCGGGCGTACACCTTCTGGGATTACCGGGAGCTGCGCTTCCCCAAGAACAAGGGCATGCGCATCGACCTGACGTACGGCAACGCCCCGTTCACCGCCGCCGTCAAGGACAGCTACGTCGACCGCGAGGAGCGCAAGGGCAAGGGCGCGTCCGACCACGCCCCGGTGGTCGTGGACCTCGACCTCTGAGCCGGATCCGCCGTGGGGCGGGCCGGGGTCCTTCGTCCGGATCGGGCCGGACCCCGCGAGCCCGGCCCGATCCGGACGAGAAGCGCTGAGGAAGGGCGGCGGGCCCGGCGGCACCGGACCCGCCGCCCGCCGGGCTCAGTGCACCGAGAACCCGCCGTCCACGAAGACCGACTGCCCGGTGACGTACGCGGAGGAGCGCCCCGCCAGGAAGACCACGGCCCCCGCGAAGTCCTCGGCCAGCCCGTTGCGGCCGACCAGGGTGCGGGCGGCGAGCGAGGCGACCTTCTCCTCGTCGGAGGCCAGCCGCTCGTTGAGCGGCGTCAGCACGAAGCCCGGGACCAGGGTGTTCACGGTCACGCCGTGCGGCGACCACGCCTCGGCCTGGGAGCGGGCCAGCGATTCGAGCCCGCCCTTGGACACTCCGTACGCCCCGCTGTTCACGAAGGCCCGGTGCGCCTGCTGCGAGGACACGTGGATGATGCGCCCGTAGCCCCGCTCGGCCATCCCGGGACCGAAGCGCTGCCCCAGCAGGAACGGCGCCTTGAGGTTCACCGCCATCGTGGTGTCCCAGACGTCCTCGCCGAGCTCGCCCATCGGCGGGCGCAGGTTGATCCCGGCGCAGTTCACCAGGATGTCCGGCTCCCCGAAGGCTTCGGCGGCCCCCTCCGCCCCCGCGCGCACGCCCTCGGCGGTGCTGAGGTCCGCACTCACCCAGGCGGCCCGGCACCCCTCGGCGGCCAGCTCGTCGACGGTCGCCCGCAGCTCCGCCTCCCGCCGCGCCACCACGACGACACGCGCCCCGGCCCGGGCGAGGGCCCCGGTGATCGCCCGCCCGATACCGGAGCTGCCACCGGTCACCACGGCCACCCGGCCCATCAGCGAGAAGAGCTCTGACACATACTCCTGCGCACTCATGTTCGTACCCTAGTACGCCGATCGCGGAAGGTGATCTTCATGTTCGGGCCCTCTGGCCGGCCGGGGCCCGGGCGCCCCGGCCGGGGGCGTACGCCGGGTCCTGGCGGTGCCGGCCCGGCGTGTGGCCGTAGGCCCGCCGGAAGACATCGATGAACGCGCTGGCGGACGACCAGCCGCACCGGTGGGCCACGGTGGTCACCGGCGTGTCCTCGGCCAGCAGGACCAGCGCCTCGTACAGGCGCAGTTGCGTGCGCCACTGGGGAAAGGTCATGCCCAGCTCGCTGGTGAAGAGCCGGGACAGCGTGCGGGCGCTCGCACCGGTCTCCCGGCTCAGGGCGGCCAGAGTGCGCCCGTCCGCGGGATCGGCGCGCAGGATGTCGCAGACCCGCCCCAGCCGGGCGTCGGTGGGGGCCGGCAGGTGGACCGGCTGCTGCGGCGAGGCCGCCAGCTGGTCCAGCAGCACCGCCCGCAGACGTCGGCGCTCGGGCCGGTCGTCATCGTCGGGCGTGTCCGTGTGGGCGCGGATCAGCTCCCGCAGCAGCGGTCCCACCCTCAGCACGGACGGGGCGTCCAGCCCGAGGGGGTTGTCCGTCGCCGGCAGGCCGACGAGACGCAGCTCGGTCGCCCCATGGGCACGGTGGGCGTGCACGGTTCCGGCCGGTACCCAGATGGCCCGGTTCGCCGGCGCCACCCAGATGCCGGCGTCCGTGGTGACGGCCAGCACCCCGCGCGCCGCGTAGACGATCTGGTGGTCGTCGTGGCGGTGGGCGTCGATGTCGGATCCCGGCGGCAACCACTGGGTGCGGGTCGGTGCGACCGGCTCGTGGCGGATTTCCGTCATTACTTGTCTTTATATCGGAAGTTCGACAGCCGGTGGGCGATGACGATGGCCGAGTGGCGAAAAACAAAGCGATCACTCTGCTGTCCCTCGGGCATGCCTGCGTCGACGTCTACCAGGGGGCCGTGGCCGCCCTCGTCCCGTACTTCGTCTCCGAACGCGCCTACACCTACGCCGCGGCCTCCGGCATCGTGCTCGCCGCATCGCTGCTGTCCTCCGTGGCGCAACCCCTGTTCGGATGGATGACCGACCGCCGGGCGGCGCCCTGGCTGCTGCCCGTGAGCACCGTCGTCGCGGGCCTGGGGATCGCCCTGAGCGGGCTCGGCGGCTCCTACGCGCTGACCTTGTTGTTCGTGGGCATCGGCGGCGTCGGCGTCGCCGCCTACCACCCCGAGTCCGCCCGCGTCGCCCGCATCGCCTCGAAGGGCAGCCACCGGGCGATGGGCTGGTTCTCGCTGGGCGGCAACCTCGGCTTCGCCTTCGCGCCCGTCCTCGTGGCCGTGGTCGTCGGATTCGGCGGTCTGCGGCTCACCCCGCTGCTCGTGTTCCCCGCCCTCGCCGGGAGCCTGCTGACCCTCCCCGTCCTGCGCGGCCTGGAGCGGGTGACCGCCGCCCCGGCTACGACCACGACGCCCCCGGCCCCCGACGACACGGTCTCGTTCGTGAAGCTCACCCTGGCGGTGGTCTGCCGGTCGATCGTCTTCGTCGGCCTGAGCACCTTCATCGCGTTCTACGTGCGCGAGCGCACCGGCCAAGGCCCGGCGGCCGGGACCGCGGCCCTGGTCGTGCTCTACCTGGGCGGCGCGGTCGGCACCGTACTGGGCGGACACCTCGCCGAGCGCTGGGACCGCGTCACCGTGGTGCGCGGGTCCTACCTCCTCACCGTGGCGGCCGTGGCGGGAGTCGTCCTCACACCCGGCCCGGCTCTCTACGCGTTCGTCGCCCTGACCTCGGCGGGCCTCTACATCCCGTTCTCGCTCCAGGTGACGCTGGCTCAGGACTACCTGCCCAGCCGCGTCGGCACGGCCTCCGGCGTCACCCTGGGCCTGACCGTCAGCGTCGGCGGCCTGTTCAGCCCCGTGATCGGACGCCTGGCCGACGCCACCTCCTTGCAGACCGCCCTCCTGCCGCTGATCGCCATGCCCTTCCTGAGCTGGCTGCTCTTCCTGACCCTCCCGGAACCGGCCGCGCCGAGCACGCCACGCCGGGCCGCGGAGGACGAGCGGCCCGGAAGCGTGGTGGTCACGACCGAGGCGCCCACGACTCCGGCGTCGGACGTCAGGCGGCCGTGGCGACCCCGACGCCGATCGCGATGAACAGCCATCCGGTCGTCAGCTCCCAGCGGTGACGGATCTTCGGACGGGCCAGCAGGGCCCGCAGACGTGCGGCGACGGCGACCAGGGCGAACCAGTAGACGATGCCGATGAGGATGTCCAGCGTCCCGAGGAAGAAGATCTGCCGGGTCATCGATCCGCCGCCGTTCACGAACTGCGGCAGGATGCTGAGGAAGAACAGCGCCGCCTTGGGGTTGAGCACATTGGTGAGCAACCCCTGCGAGAATCCGGCCCGCCACCGGCCCCGGACGACCCCGCCCTTCGCGGAACCGGCTTCCGCCGAACCGCCCTCCCCAGAACCGCCCCCCGCCGAACCGCCCTCCGCGGAACCGGCCCGCGGCGCTGAGCCGCCCTTCGCGGAACCCTCCGGCGCGGGGTCGCTGCCCCCGTCGAGGACCGTCCGCCGCCCCGCGGACCGCTCACGGGCGACCCGCCGGGCGGCCAGCACCGCCCGCACCCCCAGATAAACCAGGTAGGCCGCGCCGAGCAGCTTGATCGCGTCGAAGACCACGGGGGAGCGGGCGGCGATCACCGACAGCCCCACGGCGGCGGCGAGCATGTGCACGCACAACCCGGCCTGCGCGCCCAGCGCCGCCGCCCGCCCCTTCGACGGGTGTTCGGTCGCCGACCGCACCACCACGAGGAAGTCCGGCCCGGGAACGAGGTACGCCACCAGCACGACGCCGAGAAAACCGACGAGATCGACCGACATCCGCTCTCCATTCGACAGCCCCGGGACCGGTGTGCCGCCGGGCCATGGGGTTCCGGTACCCCTGATGGGCCCGGGCAGGCGGAGGGCGTCGCGAAGACGCCGTCCTGCTCGCAGTCCCCGCCCGCCCACGCCACCCCCGCCCACGCACCACGCCCCGGCCGCCCTCGGCCCCCGACCGGCGAGCGCCGCGCGCCTGTGGTGCGGGGCCTGGCGGGGATGGGACCCTGGTGGGATGAACATCCCCTTCTTGGACAACTGGCTGAAGCGTCAGGGCGGTAGGCAGGGGGGCGCGTTCGCGGCCGCCGTGGAGGCAGACCCGGACGGCGTGGCCGCGCTGCTCGCCGAATGCGAACTGCTGCGTGTCCGGGCGGGGCAGGAAGGGCTGGAACTGGACGACACCCCCGCCTCCTTGACCGCGCTCGACCAGTTGCCGCCCCGCTGGCGCGACGACCCCGAGGAGCTGCCCTGGCTCGGCAACGACGCCGGTCTCTATCTGGGCACCGTCCTCGTGCGCACCGTGCCGGGGGCCGCGTGGGACGTCTGGCCGAGCGGCCGGCCCGTGGTGCGGCTGGCGTCCGGGCGGGAGATCGACGTGGTGACGGCCGGGCTGGACTGGGCGATGGCGGGCAGCCCGGAGCTCTCGCAGGTGTACGCGGAGTCCGCCGAGAACTGAGCCCGTCCCCTCATGGGGATAAAAAGCCTTATGCGCCATTTGCGCGTGTCGGGTGCGAAGTCCCTTTTCGCGATGGATAGTTTGCGCTGACCTCGACACAGCGACAAGTGGGTAGGGCAGCGCATGGCCGTCGATCCGTTGATCGAACTGAGGGACGTCAACAAACACTTCGGAGAGTTGCACGTACTTCAGGACATCAATCTCACCGTCGGCCGCGGGGAGGTGGTGGTGGTCATCGGCCCCTCCGGCTCCGGGAAATCCACCCTCTGCCGGGCGGTCAACCGGCTGGAGACGATCGAGTCCGGCTCCATCCTGATCGACGGGAGACCCCTCCCCGAGGAGGGCAAGGGCCTGGCCCGGCTCCGCGCCGAAGTCGGCATGGTCTTCCAGTCGTTCAACCTCTTCGCCCACAAGACGGTGCTGGCCAACGTGTCACTGGCCCAGCTCAAGGTCCGCAAGCGCAAGAAGGAGGAGGCCGACCGGCGCTCCCGGGAACTGCTGGAGAGGGTCGGCCTCGCCTCCCAGGCCGACAAGTTCCCCGCCCAGCTCTCCGGCGGCCAGCAGCAGCGCGTGGCGATCGCCCGCGCCCTGGCCATGGACCCCAAGGCGCTCCTCTTCGACGAGCCCACATCGGCGCTCGACCCGGAGATGATCAACGAGGTGCTGGAAGTGATGCAGCAGCTCGCCCAGGAGGGCATGACCATGGTCGTGGTCACCCACGAGATGGGCTTCGCCCGGTCCGCCGCCAACCGTGTCGTCTTCATGTCGGACGGCCGCATCGTGGAGGACCGCACCCCGGAGGACTTCTTCACCTCCCCGGAGAGCGACCGCGCCAAGGACTTCCTGTCCAAGATCCTCAAGCACTGACGGGAGGCTCCCATGTTGCGTACCAACAGCGGTCGCGGAGGCGGCCGGAGCGCGGCCCTGCTGGCGCTCGGCCTCCTGGTCTGCGTACTCGCCGCGGCCTGCGGCAAGGACGGCAGCCCGCCGGTCAAGGGCCCCAGGGCCGAGGCCCTGCCGGTCTACCAGGTGGACGAGGGCTTCCAACTTCCCGACTCTCCCACCTGGTCGAAGGCGAAACGGCGCGGCTACCTGGTCGTCGGCGCCAAGGAGGACCAGCCCTACCTGGGCGAGAAGGACCCGGCCAGCGGCGTCTACTCCGGCTTCGACATCGAGATCGCCCGGATGATGGCGGCCTCGCTCGGCTTCGAACCACGGACCATCCGCTTCCGGACCATCGCCTCCGCCAACCGCGAGACCGCCCTCCAGAACGGCCAGATCGACTACTACGTCGGCACCTACACCATCAACGACCTGCGCAAGAAGCTCGTCGGCTTCGCCGGCCCCTACTACATGGCGGGCCAGGGACTGCTGGTGCGCACCGACGAGAACGACATCGACGGGCCCCAGGACCTGGACGGCAAGACGGTCTGCTCCGCCGCCGGGTCCACGCCCTACCAGCGCATCGCCGAGGACTACCCCAAGGCGGTGCTCGTCGCCTACGACACGTACTCGATCTGCGTCGACAACCTGCTGACCTTCCAGGTCGACGCCGTCACCACCGACGACGCGATCCTGCTGGGCTTCGCGGCCAAGGCGCCCGACGAGATGAAGGTCGTCGGCAAGCCCTTCTCCGAGGAGCCGTACGGCATCGGCGTACCGCGCACCGACAACGCGCTGCGGGCCGCGCTCAACGACGCGCTGGAGGCCGGCGAGAAGAACGGCGACTGGAAGAAGGCGTTCGAAGCGACGCTGGGACGCTCCGGAGTCCCCGCGCCGACCCCGCCGCCCATCGACCGCTACCCGGCGAACTGAGGGGACGGCCCCACCCATGGACGTACTGACCGACAACTTCTCCCTCTACGGCAAGGGCTTCCTCGGCACCGTCGAGCTGACCGTCTACTCCTCGGCCCTCGCCCTGGCCCTCGGCTTCGTCATGGCCTCCTTCCGGGTCGCGCCGGTCGGCTCGCTGCGGGTGCTGGGCACGGTCTGGGTGACCGTGCTGCGCAACACCCCGCTGACGCTGCTGTTCTTCGCGGTCCTCCTCGGACTGCCCCGCTTCGGCCTCGTACTGCCCTTCCAGCTCTTCGCCGTCCTGGCGCTGGGCTGCTACACCTCCGCGTTCATCTGCGAGGTGCTGCGCTCCGGCATCAACACCGTGCCCACCGGCCAGGGCGAGGCCGCCCGCAGCCTCGGGATGAACTTCGGCCAGACCCTGAGCGAGGTCGTCCTGCCGCAGGCGTTCCGGTCGGTGATCCCGCCGGTCGGCTCGACCCTGATCGCGCTGGCGAAGAACTCCGCGATCGCCGGAGCGTTCAGCGTCACCGAACTCCTCGGCACCTACCGGACGCTCAACGAGCTGGGCTACAGCATCATCTGGACGTTCATCTGGATCGCCGTCGGCTACCTGATCATCACCCTCACCATCAGTGCGCTCTTCAACGTGATGGAGAAGCGCTGGGGAGTCGCACGATGACCCACTCCGCCCCCTCGGCCACCGCGCTCTACGACATCCCGGGCCCGCAGACCCGCAAACGGCATCTCCTGTACGGGATCATCTCGACGGCCGTGATCCTCGCGATCGTCGGCTGGATCGTCCATCTCCTCTTCGACACCGGCCAGTTCACCGCCGAGAAGTGGCGGCCCTTCCAGTACAAGGGCATCCAGGAACTGCTGCTGCGCGGACTCGGCAACACCCTCAAGGCGTTCGCGTACGCCGCCGTCCTCTCCCTCGCCCTGGGCGCGGTCCTCGCGGTCGGCCGGCTCTCCGCGCACCGCCCGGTGCGCTGGATCTCCACCCTGCTGGTCGAGTTCTTCCGGGCCATGCCGGTGCTGGTGATGATCTTCTTCATCTTCGTGGCGCTGAAGGTGCAGGCGCTGCCCGCCCTGGTCGCCGGACTGACCCTCTACAACGGCTCGGTCCTCGCGGAGGTCTTCCGCACCGGGATCAACTCCGTGGACCGGGGCCAGCGGGAGGCCGCGTACGCCCTCGGTATGCGCAAGACACAGGTCACGACGTTCGTCCTGGCTCCCCAGGCCGTGCGCGCGATGCTGCCGACCATCATCAGTCAGCTGGTGGTCGCGCTCAAGGACACCTCACTGGGTTACCTGATCACCTACGAGGAATTCCTCCACGCGGGGAAGCTGATCGCGTCGAATCTCGACTACGATCTTCCCTTCATCCCCGTCGTGATGGTGATCTCTCCGATCTACATCGGACTGTGCATGCTGCTCTCGTGGTTCGCCACCTGGGTGGCGCGGCGACAGCGGCGCAATCCGAGGACGGAGGCGGTGGGGGTGGCCCCGGCCGAGCCGGGGAAGCTGCTGCCGGGAGGCCAGTAGCCGGGCCATGCCCGCCCGGCAGCAGTCGGTGATCACTTCTCGCGCAGCGGGACCGAGAGATGACTCGGGTCCGTGCCGGGCGAGGAGAAGGTCAGCTGCGCGCCGGTCGGGTTGTGCTCGATGTACAGCGGATCGACGGTGTCGATCACCAGGGCGAGCCGGTGACCGGCCGGGACGTCGTAGGCCGTGGAGTACAGCTCCAGGTCGACGGGGAACGGCCGGCCCGGCGTCTGCCCGTGGAACGTGTACGGGGCGTTGCTGACCAGCTTGCCCACGCCGAGCGGGCCGACGTCGTAGAGGTACGCGACGAACGTGCCGCTCGACCGGGTGCTGGTGACGGTGGTGTGCAGCTCGGCCGCGCCCCGGACGCGCTGCTCGGAGCCGTATCTCTCCGACTGCCAGACGCTCGCGAAGCCGCGCGGCAGCAGAGGCACGGAGACGGTGGGCGGCAGTTTCAGGAACTGGTCCAGCGCGTTGGAGAGCAGCGTGACGCCCCCGTTGGCGCCGGAGTCGACGTTCGCCCACACCTTCTTCGTGCCGTCGAGCTGTATACGGCTCTTCGCCGCGCCCACCGACTTCCAGTCCGGGTAGCCCTCATACCCCTTGTCCGTACGGGACTTGAGCTGGACCGGCTGCTCGGTGTCGATGCCGTTGCGCTCGCCCTTGAGGTAGCGGTCGAACCAGCGGCGGGTGCTCGTCCAGGTGTCGTTGGGCAGCCCGAACAGGCCGGTCAGCTCGGCGGTGGCGTGGTCGCCGGGGCGGAACTCCAGCCGCTTGGGGCCGGTGAGCTTCTCGTAGAACGAGGCGTACTGGTTGGGCGGGAAGATGGTGTCGCCCCAGGCGTTGCCCATCATGACCGCCGCGCCGTTGGCGTTGATCCTGTCGAGGTGGGTGGCGGGAGACCTCTTGGCGCCCCAGGCGATCATCTCCGGTTCCTTGTCGAGGTTGGAGCCGAGGAAGTCCTTGAGCGTCTGGGAGAGTTCGTCGCTGGGACGGCCGGTGATCAGCCCGGCGCCGCCGAGCAGGGCGGCGGCCTGGAGGTGCTGGGTCCGCCCGCTGTAGATGGAGTCGATGAGGTCGGCCCAGCCGCTGAGCGCGGCCACCGCCTTGATCCGGGGGTCGTGCCCGGCGGCGAGCAGGCTGATGCCGGCCCCGTAACTGACGCCGCCCATGCCGATCCGGTCCGGGTCGGCCGAGGTGTTCGCGAGCGCCCAGTCGATGACGGCGGAGGCGTCCGCGATGTCCGGCGGACCCGCCACCTCGATCTTCCCGCCGGAGAGCCAGAAGCCGCGCGAGGTGTAACTCACCACCACATAACCGGAGTCGGCGAGCTTCTGGGCCTGCGCCAGATACTCGATCTGCGGCATGGCCCAGCTGGTCGGGAAGACGATCAGCGGATGCCTGGCCCCGGGCGGGCTTGTGGAGGGCTTGAACACATTGCCCTTGAGCGTGATGCCGCCGGAGCCGGGGATGTCGTGGAACGTCAGGCTCGGCGCGGAGGCGCTCACCGAGGCGGGGGCGGGCGCGGCCCCGGCCGCCGGAGCCGCGCCGAGGGCGGCTCCGGTCAGCAGGACGACGGCGGTGGTGATCGAAGCGGTGGTGCGCAGTGCCGGTTTCGGACGTGCCACGGGTCACTCCTCACGCGTGTCAGTGCAAAGTGACCCGACGGTAACCCCGGGCTTTTACCGCTGGTAACTACCCGGTGTGTTGCGCGAAGGTAACGATTATTGGACGTGCTGTCAGCAACTGCTCACTTCAGCGCGCTCTTGGCCTGCCAGTCGGCCCACGACACGTTCCACGCGCCGTACCCGTTGCCCTCGGCGACCGTGCCCTTGGCGTCAGCGCCGGTGATCTCGAACGGGTCGCCCACCCGCACCTGCCCGTAGAGCGCGGAGGCGTTGGCGTCGCTCATCCCGAGACAGCCCGAGCTGCGGTTGGCGTTGCCGAAGTAGCCGCTGTTCCACGGCGCGGCGTGCGCGTACATCCCCGACCAGGTCAGCCGCATCGAGTAGTCGACCATCTTGTCGTAGGCGTCGCCCAGGCCCACCGTCTCGGAGCGCATGTTGATCGTGCCCTCCTTCGACATCAGGACGGCCGTGCCCCGCCAGGACGCCTTGTCGCCGCCCGGAGTGCCGCCCGACATCGGGGCGTCCAGCACCTGCTTGCCGTCACGGTGCAGGGCCAGGCGGTGCCCGTCCAGGTCGACCTTGACCACCTGGGCGTCGCCGATGGTGAACGTGGTCGTGTAGTCCCGGACGAACCAGCCGCCGTCCGCCCCCGTGTCGACGCCGTTCAGGTCCGCGTCCAGGGTCACCTTCGTACCGGGCTTCCAGTACTCCTCGGGCCGCCAGTCGACGCGGTCCTTGCCCGAGTAGTCCCGCAACCAGCCCCAGGAGCCCCGGGTGTCGTTCGAGGTGGACAGCTTCAGCGCCTTCTCCACCGCCGCCTTGTTCTTCACCGGGTGGTCGAAGACGACCGACACCGGCTGGGCGATGCCGACCGTGGTGTCCTTCCCCGGCGCGAGCGACAACTTGTTGACCTTCTCGGCCTCGGCGGTCGTGAACGTCGCCCGGTCGCTGCCGCCGTCCGTGTCCTTCACCTCGACCGTGTACGAGGTCCCCGGCGCGGCGACCCGC
Source organism: Streptomyces sp. cmx-18-6 (assembly GCF_046548915.1). Classification (NCBI taxonomy): domain Bacteria; kingdom Bacillati; phylum Actinomycetota; class Actinomycetes; order Kitasatosporales; family Streptomycetaceae; genus Streptomyces; species Streptomyces sp. cmx-18-6. The sequence goes on from NZ_JAEBEP010000005.1 coordinate 456,845, forward strand.
CCGGATATCCAGGTCGTGCCGTCGCCGGATATCTTCCCGGCCAGCGGGCCGCCCTCGTTGGCCGTCACCGCGACCGTCTTGAGCTTTCCGTGCTCCAGCGTGACCTTGACCGGCTCGCCCGGGGCCGCTGCCGTGCCCTCCAGGTTCACCGAGATGCTGGTCCTGCGCGCCTCGTCGCCCCCGCCCGTCCGCGCGGCGGAGTCGGCCGTCCCTCCGTCCGAGCAGGCCGTGAGCGCGGCGGCGAGCAGCGCCGCCGGGCCGATCAGGGCGAGCCGGGCGCTCCGTCCGGCCGGAACGGTGCGCCCGGACGGGGCGGCGGTGCGACGGGTGCGCGGGCGTGCGGAACTCAACGGAAAAACCTCCAGGCGGCGAGACTCGACAGGTGAGAGGGGCTTTCCCCCCTGCCGGGTTGCGTTTCCCCCCTGCCGGGTTTCCCCCGCGCCCGGAGTACGCTCCACCCTCGGCCAGAATCTCGGAGCGGGGGAGAGACCAGTGGGCGCAGTCGTGGGCAGCGTGCCGAACCGGATACCCGGGGCCGGTCGGTGACGGCCGCCGACCCGGTCGCGGAAGAGACCGGACGGCCCGAGGACGCCGGAAAGGCCGAGGGGGCCGGAAGCGCCGAGGGCGCGGGAATGGCCGAGGACGCCGGAAAGGCCGGACAGCCCGTGGGGGCCGGGCAGTCCGAGGACGCAGGACAGCCCGAGTACACCGCGCCGCCCGAGGACGCCGGAAGCGCCCAAGAGCCCCCGGCCCCGTCCGCGTCCGTCCTGCGCAGTGGGGCCGTGATGGCGGCGGGCTCCGTCGTCTCCCGCGCCACCGGCTTCGTCCGCTCGGCCGTCGTCGTCGCCGCGCTCGGCACCGGGCTGACCGCGGACGGCTACACGGTCGCCAACACCGTTCCCAACATCCTCTACATCCTGCTCATCGGCGGCGCGCTCAACGCCGTCTTCGTCCCCGAGCTGGTCCGGGCCGCCAAGGAGCACGCGGACGGCGGAGCGGCGTACACCGACCGGCTGCTGACCCTGTGCACGGTCGGCCTCCTGGCCCTCACCGCACTCGCCGTCGCGGCCGCGCCCCTGATCGTCGGCGTCTACACCGACTACGACGGCCGCCAGGCCGAACTGACGATCGCGCTCGCCCGCTACTGCCTGCCGCAGATCCTCTTCTACGGACTCTTCACCCTGCTCGGCCAGGTCCTCAACGCCCGGGGCCGGTTCGGCGCGATGATGTGGACCCCGGTCCTCAACAATGTAGTGATCGTCGGGGTGTTCGGGCTCTACATCGCCGTCGCCGCGAACTCGGACGGCACCCTCTCCGACGCGCACGCCCATCTCCTGGGCTGGGGCACCACCGCCGGGATCGCCGTGCAGACCCTCGCCCTTCTGCCCGCGCTGCGCGCCGCCCGGTTCCGCTGGCGGCCCCGCTTCGACTGGCGGGGCAGCGGACTGACCCGGCCGATGCGCTCGGCCGGCTGGCTGGTGCTGCTGGTCCTCACCAACCAGCTCGCCTACTGGGTCGTCACCCGGCTCTCCACCACCGCCGGGCAGCTCGCGGACGAGCAGGGCGTGGCGGGCGGGGCGGGCTACACCGCGTACAGCTACGCCTACCAGCTCTGGGTGGTCCCGCAGGGCATCATCACCGTCTCGCTCGTCACCGCGCTGATGCCCCGGATGAGCCGGGCCGCCGCGGACGGCGACCTCGGCGGGGTGCGGCGCGACGTCGCGTACGCCCTGCGAACGAGCGCCGCCGTCGTGGTGCCCGCCGCCACCGCACTGCTGGTGCTCGCGCCGTGGGTGATCGGCTCCGTCTTCGGCTACGGGCGCACCACCGACGCCGACATCACGGTGATGGCCGGGATCATGATGGCCTTCGCCCCCGGGCTGATCGCCTTCTCCGGGCAGTACGTCCTCTCCCGCGGCTTCTACGCGATGAGCGACACCCGCACCCCCTTCCTGCTCAACCTGGTGATCGCCGCCGTCAACGCCGGCCTCTCGGCGGCCGCCTTCTGGCTGCTGCCCGCCCGCTGGGCGGTGACCGGGATGGCCGGGGCGAGCACGGTGGCCTTCTGCGTCGGCTTCGCCGTCACCGGGTACGCGCTGTCCCGGCGGACCTCGGCCACCGCCGCCGGGTCCCTGCTGCGCTCGCCCACCCTCGGCGGGCACCTGCGGCTGATCCTCGCCTGTCTGCCCGCCGGTGCGCTCGCCTACGGAGCCGCCCGCGCGGCCGAGGGGGCGGGCGATGTGGCGGCGGCCGGAGCGGGGACCCTCGCGCTGCTGCTCGTGGTGGTCCTGCTGGCCCGGCCGCTGGGGCTCACGGAGATCGGCGCGATGGCGGTGGCGGGCCGCTCCCGGCTGCGGCGCTGAGGGCGGCGGCCGAGCGCCGCCCCCATAGGTGGGGGCCGCCGCTCAGCCGCCTTCACCGTCCGGGGCGGGAGCGGGGTCCGCCGGTACGGGAGTCTGCGCCACCCGGGTCACATCGCCGACCAGCTCCACCACATCGGGGCCGTACGCCTCGGAGTTGACCACCTTCAGCAGCAGGCAGAACGACTTGTTGCCGTGCTTGCGCAGCAGCTTCTGGTGGTGGCGCACCACATAACGGGCCGCCGCCTGGTTGTCGATGGCCCGCTGTCCGCAGAACAGGAAGACGGGGCGGGCGTCCTGATTGCCCGTCAGCCGGGCGAGCAGGACGTACTCCTCCGTCCCGCGGTCCAGGCGGTAGTGGTCCGCGCCGATCCGGTAGGCGACCCGGTCCGGGCCCGAGTCGCCGGTGCTGATCCGCACTCCGGGGAGCAGGGTCCGCAGGTGCGCCGCCATCCGCTGGTTGGTCGTCGGGCCGCCGACGCAGAACTCCGTACGGTCTCCGAACCCCTGCTGCGCCACATCGTGCGTCACGATCTGCGTCTTCGCCCCGCAGTCCTTGATCAGGGCGGAGAGTTCCAGCAGCGCGAAGACGTCGTGGCGGTGCACGGACCCCTCGGCGCCCGCGTAGCGGTTGACGACGAGAAGGCACTCGGAATGGGTCGGCAACCCGAAGAACGCCTGCTTGCGGCGGAGCTTGCGCCGCAGGAGGTAGGTCCGCGCCAGCCAGCCCAGTGAGGCGCTGATCCCGGCGGCTATCACGCCCAGCACGATGTTGCGCACGTCGTCCGTCATGGCCGGGCATGTTATCGGTCATTCGGGTAACCGTTCGAGGCGGTCCTGACGATTCGGGTGCTCGGGGGCTAGCCTGCGCGGAGATCCGTTGACTGGAGGTTCGTATGCGCCGTTCCGTCGGCCGGAACATGTCGATAGTGGCCGCCCTCGCCGTGGTCGCCTCGCTCGGGGCCACCGCCCCCGCGGGTTCCGCGGAGACCGCCCACCGGCACCCCGTACCGCCCAAGTCCCCGGTGGCGGTGGGCTACGGGGGAGCGGTGGCCAGTGTCGACCGGGACGCGTCGGCGGCCGGGATCGAGGTGTTGCGCAAGGGCGGCAACGCGGTGGACGCGGCCGTGGCGACCGCCGCCGCGCTCGGCGTGAGCGAGCCGTACTCGGCGGGCATCGGGGGCGGCGGCTACTTCGTCCACTACGACGCGAAGAAGCGCACCGTCAAGACCATTGACGGCCGCGAGACCGCCCCGCGCAGCGCGGACGCCTCCCTCTTCCTGGAGAACGGCAAGCCCATCCCGTTCGAGGAAGGGGTCACCAGCGGTCTCGGCGTGGGCGCCCCCGGCACCCCGGCCACCTGGGAGCGCGCACTCGACGCCTGGGGCACCAAGTCCCTTCGTACGCTGCTGGAACCGGCCGAACGCCTGGCCCGCGACGGCTTCGTGGTGGACGACACCTTCCGCTCGCAGACGGCGTCCAACCAGGCCCGGTTCGCCGACTTCCCGGCCTCCCGGAAGCTGTTCCTGCCCGGCGGTGAACTGCCCGTCGTGGGCTCGGTGTTCAAGAACCCCGACCTGGCCCGTACGTACGACGAGCTCGGCCGCAAGGGCGTCAAGGAGCTCTACCGGGGCGACTTGGCCGACGACATCGTCCGTACGGTCCGCAAGCCGCCCGTCGACCCGAAGGCCACCCGGGTCGTCCGCCCCGGCGACCTGACCCGCAAGGACCTCGCCTCCTACCGCACGCTGTGGCAGAACCCCACGAAGGTCGGCTACCGGGGGCTGGACGTCTACGGCATGGCACCGTCCTCGTCCGGCGGTACGACCGTGGGCCAGGCGCTCAACATGCTGGAGTCCACCGACCTTTCACGCGCGGACCGGACCCGCTATCTGCACCGGCTCATCGAGGCGAGCCGCATCGCCTTCGCCGACCGGGGGCGCTGGGTGGGCGACCCGGCCTTCGAGGACGTCCCCACGAAGGAGCTGCTGAGCCGGCGGTTCGCGGACGCGCGCGGCTGCCTGATCCGGGACGACGCGGTGCTGACCAGCCCGGTCGCACCCGGCGACCCACGAAACCCGGCCCGGTGCGGGAGCGGCGGCACGGCCGCGCCCACGACGTTCGAGGGCGAGAACACCACGCATCTGACGACGGCCGACCAGTGGGGCAACGTCGTCTCCTACACCCTGACCATCGAGTCCACCGGCGGCAGCGGCATCACCGTCCCCGGCCGGGGCTTCCTCCTCAACAACGAGCTGACCGACTTCTCCTTCGCCCCGGCCAACCCGGCCGTGCACGACCCGAACCTGCCGGGCCCGGGCAAGCGGCCCAGGTCGTCGATGTCACCGACCATCGTGCTGGGGCACGGCAAGCCGGTCCTCGCCCTCGGCTCGCCGGGCGGGGCCACGATCATCACCACCGTGCTCCAGTCCCTGACCGGCCACCTCGACCGGGGGCTGCCGCTCGTCGAGGCGTTCGCCGCGCCGCGCGCCAGCCAGCGCAACGCGGCCGCCACCGAGATCGAGCCGGACCTCTGGAACAGCCCGGTCCGCGCGCGGCTCGAAGCGCTCGGCCACGTCTTCCGGCAGAACCCCGAGATCGGGGCCGCCACCGGCGTACAGCGGCTGCCGGACGGCCGCTGGCTCGCGGCGGCGGAAAAGGTGCGGCGGGGCGGCGGCTCGGCCATGGTGGTGCAGCCGGGCGGCAGGGGCTGACCCGGCCGGACGAAGCAGGGGCGGCGGGGCCGGCCGGACGTGGTGCGTCCGCGCACGGCCGGGCCCGCCGCCTCGGGTCTCTCGTTCGGATCAGGCCGGAACAGGGAGCGGGGTCCGGTGCGCGCCGGACCCCGCACGCCCGGCCTGATCCGAACGAGTGGCCCAAGGGGAGGGGAGCCGGAGTGATCCCGCTCCGGCCAGGAGGGACCCGCACGGGTTCCTCCGGTCTACTGGAAGGGCCGTCCCCCACGATGCCTACCCGAACCCTCGCTCTGACCGCCGCCGTCTCCGCCGCCTGCGGCGCGGCCCTGCTCGGGCCGGCGGCGCAGCCCGCCACCGCGACCGGCCGGGCGCCGGACGCGGCCGTCGACGCCCGGATGAGCCCCCCGCTGGACACCCTCGGCGACCCCGTCAGCACCTCGGTGAGCGCCGCCGCGCTGCTCTCCGAGGTCCGCTCGTGCCAACGGGTCTCCCGGGGCGAGTACCGCACGGACAGCAACCGTTCGAAGGCCACCGTTCCCGTCTGCGGCACGAAGGACGCCGTGTTCTGGAAGGCGGACATGGACATCGACTGCGACGGCCGCAGGACCACGGCCTGCAATCCGCGGACCGACCCCTACTTCCAGCCGCAGACCGCCTTCCCGACCTCCCGGGGCAAGCCCCTGGACTCGGCCGCGCTGCCGTACGTGGTGGTGCCCGCGCCGGGCCGGATCTGGGACTACCGGAAGTCCGGGCTGACCGGCGGCAGCGTCGTCGCCGTCGTCCACCGCGACCGGGTGCGGTACGCCGTGATCGGCGACACCGGCCCCGCCGGCATCATCGGGGAGGGGTCGTACGCGCTGGCGAAGGAGCTCGGCATCGACCCCCACCCGACGACGGGCGGGGTCGCGTCCGGCGTCACGTACATCGCCTTCAAGGACTCCCGTATCTCACCGATCGAGAGCCGGGCGAAGGCGGAACGCCGGGGCGAGGCGCTGGCGAGGGAGTTCGTCGGGCGGGAGTGAGCGGCCCGGTCCGTCAGAGGGCGGTGAGGACGCGCGGGCCGTCGTCCGTGATGGCCACCGTGTGCTCGGCGTGCGCGGCCCGGCTGCCGTCCGTCGTCCGCAGCGTCCAGCCGTCCGGGTCGTGGCGGAACTCGTCGAGGCCGCCGCCGAGGAGCATGGGCTCGATCGCGAGGACCATTCCGTGCCGCAGGGGCATGCCGTGCCCCGGGCGTCCCTCGTTCGGCACGGACGGGTCCTCGTGCATCGAACGGCCGATGCCGTGACCGCCGTACCCGTCGAGGATGCCGTAACCCGCCGAGCGGCAGACCGTGCCGATCGCGTGGGCGATGTCCCCGATCCGGTTGCCGACGACCGCCGCCGCGATGCCCGCCTCCAGGGCGGCTTCGGCCGCGCCGATCAGCCGGGCGTCGGCGGGGCGGGCCCGGCCCACGGTGAAGCTGACCGCCGCGTCGCCCGCCCAGCCGCCCAGCAGGGTGCCCGCGTCCACGCTGACCAGGTCCCCGTCGCGCAGCGGTTCGGCGGAGGGGATGCCGTGGACGACCGCGTCGTTGACGGAGACGCAGATGACGGCGGGGAACGGAGTGGGCGCGAAGTGCGGCCGGTAGTTCAGGAACGGCGAGGAGGCCCCGGCCTCGCGCAGGACCTCGCGGGCCGCCTCGTCCAGCTCGCGGGGCGTCACGCCGGCCGCCGCGACCTCCCGCGCGCGGGTCAGGATCTGCGCGACGACCCGTCCGGACTCACGCATGGCTTCGAGGGATGTGTCTGTCTTGATGTGCACCATGCCCATTACTATACCGGTCGAAGCGGTATAGTAATGACGGTATAAGAATGGTGGTCCGTAGTAGAGTGGCCCCATGGTCCGCACCCCTCTCACCCCCGAAGAGCGCCTGCGCGGCGAACGGCTCGGCCGGCTGCTCCGCGAGGCGCGCGGCGACCGCAGCATGGTCGCCGTCGCCGCGAGCGCCGGAATCTCCGCGGAGACCCTCCGCAAGATCGAGACCGGCCGCGCCCCCACCCCCGCCTTCTTCACCGTCGCCGCCCTCGCCGGGGCGCTGGGCCTGTCCATGGACGAGCTGCTCGGCCGCTGCGCCCCCGAACCCGCCGCCGTACCTCTGATCGCGTGACGACCCCGGCGGTGCGTAGGCTCACGCCTGTGACTCTCCAGGACTTCGCGCGCAGCGAATACGTCAGCCTCACCACGTACCGGAAGAACGGCACGCCCGTCGCCACCCCCGTCTGGGCGGCGGCCGAGGGCGATGCGCTGTACGTCTGGACCCGCTCCGACTCGTGGAAGGTCAAGCGGCTGCGCGACAACGGCAAGGTCGTCGTCACCGTCTGCGACGTACGCGGCCGGATCGCCGATGGGGCCCCGAGCGCCGAGGGCACGGGACGGCTCCTCGACGCGGACGGGACCCGCAGGGTGCGCAAGCTGCTGGCCCGCAAGTACACCTGGAAGTTCTGGCTGGTCGACTGGCCCGCCACGGTCGCCCGCCTCGGCAAGCGCCCGCACACGGGCATCGCGGTCACCTTCTGAGCCCGGCCCGGCCGGGAAGCGGGCCGCCGCGGCCGCAGCGCGGACGAAAGCCGCGCGTAGCCGTCCCGTAACACGCCTGCGGTCGAATGCCTGCGGACTGGAAGGCTCCAGTCGACAGCCGGCGAGGGCGATGATGACGGTTCATCAGCATGCGGTGGAAACAGGTGCGTTCGCGCAGTACCTACGGGATCTGACGGCACGGCTCGACCCCGGACGCGGGTGGTACGGGGTCTTCGCCCGGCGCGATCCCGCCGGGATGCGGTCCTGCCTCGACGGGGTGGAGATCCCGCCCTGGGACGTGGTGGAGTCGCTGCTCGCGGACCTCGCGGCACTCCACGGCGCGCGCTTCGCCGAGCAGGTCTCGGTACGGGCCGCCGCGCTGTACTCCGCGTCCGCCGCCGCCCACGACCGGCGGCCCGGCGGACGCCAGGAGCTCGTCCACCGGCTGGAGTTGATGATCCGCGAGCAGGACCGGGCGGTGGAGCGGCTGCGTACGGCCGGGGCGGGCGCGGGCCCGTTGGACCCGGAGGCGCTGGCCTGGGCCCGCGACGACCATCGGCGCGCCTCGGCCCGGTGCGCGGAGCTGCGCGGGCGGCTGGCGGCGGTGACGGGGCCGGCACCGGCGTCGGTGCCGCAGGGGTGGTTCCGCGAGGAGGACGCCACCGGGGCGGCGGCGGTCGGGGTCTCGGGGGCCGTGGGCGGCCCGGCGGACGCCCCCGATGGCTCGGGGGGCGCCCGGGCCCGCAGGTCGTCCGCCGCCTCTGCTCCCGCACCCGCTCCCGCGCCAGCCTCCGCTCCCGCCTCCGCTCCCGCACCCGCTCCCGCGCCCCGGCGCAGGAAGCCGCGCGGGGCCCGGTTCGCCGGTCTGGAGGTGGGGGAGGAGGAGGCGGCCGCGTACACCCCCTCGCCCGTGCCCCCAGGTCTGCCCGGTCTGCCCGTGCCTTCGCCGGTGGACGCCTCCCCGCGCGGCGCCCGCTTCGGCGGCGGTCCCGCCGAAGCCGAGGGCCGGGAGCACCCGGAGCCCGCCCCGCGGGCCCTGCCGGACCTGGACCCGGACCCGGAGGCGGGGCCGGCCGTGGTCGCCGCCGTCGAGCGGCTGATCCGGCTGCGCGCACAGGGGCGTACGGGCGAGGCCCACGTCGTGCTCTGCGAGGTGGCCCTCTGGCCCGCGCCCCGGCTGCCGGTGCTCGCGGTGGCCCTGCACCGGGCCGGTCTGGCCGCCGACTGGACGACCCTGCTCTGGGAGGCGTCCTCGCTGCCGCCCGCCGGGTTCGCCGCGGCGGCGGGAGCGCTGGCGGCGGCGGGCCGGGACGCGGACTGCGGGCTGCTGCTGCGCCAGGGGGTGGCCAGGCCCGCCGCCGAGGTGGCCGAGGCGGTCCTCGCCCTGGACGGCGCGGGCCGCGAGGACCGGGCGCGGGCGCTGCTCGGCGCGTTCGTCCGCGTACGTACGCCGCAGGAGGCGGCCGAGATCGCGGGCGGCGGCAGGGCCCGCCTGCTGCCGCAACTCCTGGCGGCCGCCCGGGAGGTGTCGGCGGAGCGGGAATGGGACCTGGTCCACGCGCTGCGGGTGGCGGGCGTGCCGGGGGTGTGAGGCGACGGGGGGAGCGGCGCCGGCTCCGGGGTGGCCGGTCGTGCCGAACACCCGGGGCGGCCGGAGGAGGAGTGCCCGGAGGGGTCACAGGCGTACCGTGTCCGTTGTGGACCGCTCGGGTGCGAAACGCGATCGACTCCCGTCGGTTCACGGCGATGGTCTTGCCCTGCCGGACGGCGGGGCTTACGTTCTCCATCCATGCACCGATCTACGTGCGTAGAGAACGCGTAGAGGCTCTCTGACGCCGCGTCGAAGGAGCAGTCATGTCCCATGTCGTACGCGCCGCTCTCGTCCAGGCGACCTGGACCGGCGACACCGAATCCATGATCGCCAAGCATGAGGACCATGCCCGCGAGGCCGCCCGGCAGGGGGCGAAGATCATCGGGTTCCAGGAGGTGTTCAACGCCCCCTACTTCTGCCAGGTCCAGGACCCCGAGCACTACCGCTGGGCCGAACCGGTCCCGGACGGGCCGACCGTCCGCCGGATGCGGGACCTGGCCCGTGAGACCGGCATGGTCATCGTGGTCCCGGTCTTCGAGGTCGAGCAGTCCGGCTTCTACTACAACACCGCCGCCGTGATCGACGCGGACGGCTCGTACCTCGGCAAGTACCGCAAGCACCACATCCCGCAGGTCAAGGGGTTCTGGGAGAAGTACTACTTCAAGCCCGGAAACGCCGGCTGGCCGGTCTTCGACACCGCGGTCGGCAAGGTCGGCGTCTACATCTGCTACGACCGGCACTTCCCCGAGGGGTGGCGTCAACTGGGACTCAACGGAGCCCAGTTGGTCTACAACCCGTCCGCCACCTCCCGCGGGCTCTCCGGCTACCTCTGGCAGCTGGAGCAGCCCGCGTCCGCCGTCGCCAACGAGTACTTCGTCGCCGCGATCAACCGCGTCGGCCAGGAGGAGTACGGCGACAACGACTTCTACGGCACCAGCTACTTCGTCGACCCGCGCGGCCAGTTCGTCGGGGAGGTCGCCAGCGACAAGGAGGAGGAACTCCTCGTCCGCGACCTGGACTTCGGCCTGATCGAGGAGGTCCGGCAGCAGTGGGCGTTCTACCGGGACCGACGCCCCGACGCCTACGACGGGCTGGTGGAGCCGTGAGCGGACTGTACGAGCGCCACCTCGCCGTCAGCCCCCAGTGGCTGGCCCTCTACTACCGCCACCCCATCGAACTCACCCACGGCGAGGGCCGCCACGTCTGGGACGCGGACGGCAACCGCTATCTGGACTTCTTCGGCGGCATCCTCACCACCATGACCGCCCACGCCCTGCCCGAGGTCACCAAGGCGGTCTCCGAGCAGGCCGGGCGGATCATCCACTCCTCCACGCTCTACCTCAACCGCCCGATGGTGGAGCTGGCCGAGCGGGTCGCCGCCCTCTCCGGCATCCCCGACGCCCGGGTCTTCTTCACCACATCGGGCACCGAGGCCAACGACACCGCGCTGCTGCTGGCCACCGCGTACCGCAGGTCCAACCAGATCCTCGCACTGCGCAACAGCTACCACGGCCGGTCCTTCTCGGCGGTCTCCGTCACCGGCAACCATGCCTGGTCGCCCACGAGCCTGTCCCCGCTCCAGACGCTGTACGTCCACGGGGGCGTCCGCACCCGGGGCCCGTACGCGGAGCTGAGCGACGAGCGGTTCATCCGGGCGTGCGTCGCCGATCTGGAGGACCTCCTCGGCCACACCCGGGAGGCCGCCGCGCTCATCGCGGAACCGATCCAGGGCGTCGGCGGCTTCACCTCCCCGCCGGACGGACTGTTCGCCGCGTTCCGCGAAGTCCTGGACCGCCACGGCATCCTGTGGATCTCCGACGAGGTGCAGACCGGCTGGGGACGCACCGGCGAGCACTTCTGGGGCTGGCAGGCGCACGCCGAGCACGGGCCGCCGGACATCCTCACCTTCGCCAAGGGCATCGGCAACGGGATGTCCATCGGCGGAGTCGTCGCCCGAGCGGAGGTGATGAACGCCCTGGACGCCAACTCCATCTCCACGTTCGGCGGTTCGCCCGTCACCATGGCGGCCGGCCTCGCCAACCTCTCGTACCACCTGGAGCACGACCTCCAGGGGAACGCGCGACGCGTCGGCGGGCTCCTCATCGAACGGGTGCGCGGGATCACGGCCGGCTCCGACGCCGTACGCGAAGTGCGCGGCCGGGGCCTGATGATCGGCGTCGAACTGGTGAAGCCCGGCACGGACGAGGCGAACCCGGAGGCGGCCGCCGCCGTGCTCGAAGCGGCGCGCGCGGGCGGGCTCCTCATCGGCAAGGGCGGCGGCCACAACACCAGCGTGCTGCGGATCGCCCCGCCGCTGACCCTGACCGTCGCCGAGGCCGAGGAGGGCGCGGCGATCCTCGCGGACGCCCTGCGTGCGGCGGACTGAAACGACGTACGAGCGCCGGCCGAACCAACGTACGGGTACGGGGTGTCGACGCACGCGGGCACCCCGTACCGACACAGTGAGGAGGGGTACATGAGTCGCACCGTCATCCACGGCGGCCTGGTCGTCACCGCGTCCGACGAGATCCACGCCGACGTACTCGTCGAGGGCGGGCGCATCGCCGCGCTCGCCGCCCACGGCGCCGACGCGGCCCAGGGCTGGAGCGCGGAGCGCCGGATCGACGCCACGGGGAAGTACGTCATCCCGGGCGGCGTCGACGCGCACACCCACATGGAGATGCCGTTCGGCGGCACCTACGCCGCCGACACCTTCGAGACCGGCACCCGGGCCGCCGCCTGGGGCGGCACCACCACCATCGTCGACTTCGCGATCCAGAGCGTGGGCAAGTCCCTGCGCGAAGGGCTGGACGACTGGTACGCCAAGGCGGACGGCAACTGCGCCATCGACTACGGCTTCCACATGATCCTCGCGGACGTGAACCCCTCCTCGCTCAAGGAGATGGACCGTCTCGTGGCCGAAGGGATCACCTCGTTCAAGCTCTTCATGGCCTACCCGGGGGTGTTCTACTCCGACGACGGCCAGATCCTGCGGGCCATGCAGCGGGCATCCGGCAACGGCGGGCTGATCATGATGCACGCCGAGAACGGCATCGCCATCGACGTCCTGGTCGAGCAGGCGCTCGCCGAGGGCCGCACCGACCCCCGCTACCACGGGGACGTCCGCAAGGTCGCCCTGGAGGCCGAGGCCACCCACCGCGCCGTCCAGCTCGCCCGGGTCGCCGGCGCGCCCCTCTACATCGTCCACGTCTCCGCCGACGAGGCCGTCGAGGAGATCGCCGCCGCCCGCCACAAGGGCCTCCCGGTCTTCGGCGAGACCTGTCCGCAGTACCTGTTCCTGTCCACCGACAACCTCGCCGAGCCGGACTTCGAGGGCGCCAAGTACGTCTGCTCCACCCCGCTGAGGCCCAAGGAGCACCAGGAGACCCTGTGGCGGGGCCTGAGGAACGACGAACTCCAGGTCGTCTCCACCGACCACTGCCCGTTCTGCTTCTCCGGGCAGAAGGAGATGGGCCGGGGCGACTTCTCCAAGATCCCCAACGGGATGCCGGGCGTGGAACACCGGATGGACCTGCTGCACCAGGCCGTCGTCGACGGGCACATCTCCCGCCGCCGCTGGATCGAGATCGCCTGCGCCTCCCCGGCCCGGATGTTCGGCCTCTACCCGAAGAAGGGCACCATCGCCCCGGGAGCCGACGCCGACATCGTCGTCTACGACCCGCACGCCGAGCAGACGCTCTCCGCCGAGACGCACCACATGAACGTCGACTACTCGGCGTACGAGGGGAAACGGATCACCGGCCGGGTCGAGACGGTGCTCTCGCGCGGCGTCCCGGTGATCGAGGACCGCGCGTACGTGGGCCACGCGGGGCACGGGGTCTATCTGCCGCGCGGCACCTGCCAGTTGCTGGACTGAGCGGCCCCAGCCGCCGTACGGGCCAACCTCCCTCCACCGCAGTGCAGTCGTCCTCCACCGAGGATGCAGCGGCCGGGGGGAGGGTAGCGGCGGTTCTGCCGTCGCCGTGACGGCAGCGCGTCACGGGAGGGAGTCACTGTGTCCCAGTCGGTCCAGACGGCCCAGGCGGCCCAGGAAACGTACAGCCAGGTCGGTGGAGACCTCTACGCCGAGGTCCAGACGTACTACGCGTGGCAGATGCGACGGGTGGACAACCTGGACATCGAGGGGTTCGCGGACACCTTCACCGAGGACGGCGAGGTGGTGCACTCCGGCGGAGAGCGCCAGAGAGGCCGGGCCGAGATGGTCGCCGGCATGCGCGCCAGCCTGCCGCGCTACCGGGACATCTCGGTACGCCACTGGTTCGGGCACCCGCTGATCGAGGTCGACGCGGTGGACCCCGACACCCTCCGCGTCTCGTACTACACGCTGGTCATCCTGACCGACCGCGAGGGGCAGGTCTCCTTCCAGCCCACGTTCACGGTCGAGGACGTCCTCGTCCGCCGGGGCGGCCGGCTCCTGACCCGGTCGCGGGTCATCCACCGGGACGCCCCCGCGCAGCCCGCGTCCTGACGGCGCGTGTCGCGGTGTCCGCTGCCGCAGGGGGAAGGGCCCGCCGACCGGCGGGCCCTTCCCCCTGCCCGTCTCCGCGCGGTGCGCCGGCGGGTCGTTGGCACGCCGAGGTGGAGCGCCGGGGGCGGACCACCGCGAGCGTCTTCCACTTCGCCGTCGACGGGACGGCGTTGCTGCTGGGCGGGGGTACGGGGGCCGGGACCTGGGAGGAGCTCGGGCCCGGGCGCTTCGCCTTCCGGGTGGTGGAGCCGATGTTCGGGGACGACGGCCGCTGCACGGGGTGGGTGGTGATCGAGCAGACGGCGGTGCTGGCCGGCCCCCGCTTCACGAGCAGCGGGGTCTCCACGGTCCACGACGCCCAGGAGCGCGTGGTCCGCCGGCTGCCGGTCCGTATCACCGCTGCCCGTGAGGCGGGGACCGTTTGACGGGGGAGCGGCCGGGCTCGGGCCGCCGGAGGCCGTTCCGCCACCTCGGGGGCCGTTCCGCCACCTCGGGGGCAGGCCCCACCGGTCCAAGCACCCCCTGTGTCCCGTCAGGGAGAGACTCCCGGCTGTTCGTCAGATGTTCATCACCAAGATCCATATGGCGACCGCCAGGAAGATGGCGCCGGTCGCTCGTTGCATGGCGTAGCCCTTGCTGGTGGGCTCGGTCGCGTCCGGATCCTTCACCCATCCCCGCTGGAGATTTCTGTTGAGTTTCCACAGGAGTTGGGGGCGTATGACCTGGATCAGCCCCATGGCCAGGAGCACGCACATGATCGGGATGAAGACGGGGCTGCTGTCGCCGTCGGAGGCGGCCTGTGTCCACGCGTAGCTGTTCATGCGCTCCCGAGTGCCCTGGCGCGACAACAGGAAACGGCCGGCGCCCCAGGGCTTGTGTGCTTCCCTCCCGGCAGCGGGACGGGCCCTGGACCCGGGCGAGCCGGTCAACGGCCGTCCGGTGGCGGTTGACGGGGGAAGCGTCGAGACCGTGCCCTCCCGGCCGCCCACGACCCGCCGATCCGGCCGCCGCAGGGCGCCCTCGCGGCCGTCGCGCCCGCAAGCGCCCCGCCATGTCGACCGGGACACCAGGGCTGCTCTAGCCCGCCGCCGGACGGTGACCGACCAGAGCCGCGACGCGACGGGCGTACGCGGCACGAAGGAGGAGGGGCCATGGTCGAGGCGGGCCTACAGCTGTACGACACGACCCTGCGCGACGGCTGCCAGCAGGAGGGCATGGCCCTGACGGTCGACGACAAGCTCGCCGTCGCCCGTCACCTGGACGCCCTCGGGGTGGGGTTCATCGAGGGCGGCTGGCCCGGCGCGGTTCCCCGGGACACCGAGTTCTTCCATCGGGCCAAGAGTGAACTCGTACTGGAAAACGCCCAGTTGGCGGCGTTCGGGGCGACCAGGCGGCCCGGCGTCTCGGTCGCCGTGGACCCGCAGGTGCGCGCGCTGCTGGTGTCCGGCGCACCGGTGATCACCCTCGTCGGCAAGAGCCACACCGGACATGTCCAGCGGGCCCTGCGAACCACCCTCGCCGAGAACATCGCCATGATCGGCAGTACGGTGCGCCACCTGGTCCACGCCGGGCGCAGGGTCTTCCTGGACGCCGAGCACTACTTCGACGGCTACCGGCTCAACCGCGACTACGCCCTGGAGGTCGTCGGCATCGCGGCGGAGGCCGGGGCCGAGGCCGTCGTCCTCTGCGACACCAACGGCGGATCGCTGCCCGACGAGGTCGCCGCGATCGTCGCCGACACCCTCGCCGCGACCGGCGCGACCCTCGGCATCCACTGCCACGACGACACCGGGTGCGCCGTCGCCAACACCATGGCCGCCGTCCGGTCCGGAGCCGTACACGTCCAGGGCACCGCGCACGGATACGGCGAACGCTGCGGCAACGCCGACCTGTTCACCGTGATCGGCAACCTCGCCCTCAAGCGGGACCGCCCGGTCCTCGCCCCCGAGCAGCTCGCCCGGCTCGCCGACACCGGACGGGCCATCACCGAGATCACCGGCATCCCGGCCCGCCCCGCCGCCCCGTACGTGGGCGCCGCCGCCTTCACCCACAAGGCCGGGCTGCACGCCTCCGCGCTGCGCATCGACCCCGGCCTCTACCAGCACATCGAGCCCGACCGCGTCGGCAACGCCATGCGCACCCTGGTCTCCGACATGGGCGGGCGCTCCTCCGTGGAGCTCAAGGCGCGCGAACTCGGTTACGAGGTCGCCGCGGGCTCCGGCGAGGTCGCCCGCGCCACCGCCCGGGTCAAGGAGATGGAGAGCGAGGGCTACAGCTTCGAGTCCGCCGACGCCTCCTTCGAACTCCTGCTGCGCGAGGAGCTGGCCGGCGGCCCGGGACGGCCCCCGTTCGACGTCGACTCCTGGCAGGTGTCCGTCGCGCTGCGGCCGGACGGCACGGTGCGCACCGACGCCGCTGTACGGCTGCGGATCGACGGTGTCCCGCTCGCCGCGACCGGCTCCGGCAACGGGCCCGTCAACGCCCTGGACCGGGCCCTGCACCAGGCCCTCGACCCGTTTTTCCCGCAACTGGCCCGCCTCGAACTGATCGACTACCGGGTGCGGGTGCTCACCGGCGACACGGGCAGCGAAGCCCGCGCCCGGGTCCTGATCGGCTACCACGACGGGGAGCGGCGCTGGGGGACCGTGGGCGTCGACCGCAACACCGTCACCGCCAGCTGGCGCGCGCTGCTGGACGCGGTGCGCTACGTACTCGTCGACGACGTCTTCCCCGAGCGCGGCCCGGTTCCCCTGGCGACCGCGTCGGCCGGCTGAACCACCCGTAACCGAAAGGGAGTAGCTGTGCGTGTCGACAACATCTACCTGCGCGGGACGGCGGTGCGGCTGCCCCGCACGCTCCCGGTGGCCGACGCCGTCGCCGCCGGGGCCTGCCCGCCGAGGACCGCCGCACAGACCGGCGCGGTCTCGGTCTCCGTCTCGCCCGACGAGTCGGCCGCCGAGATGGCCGCCGCGGCGGCCCGTACCGCGCTGGAGCGCTCCGGGTCCACCCCCGGCGACGTCGACCTCCTCCTGCACGCCGACACCTACCACCAGGGCCAGGACCTGTGGCCCGTCGCCTCGTACATCCAGCGCGAGGCGCTCGGCAACTCCTGCCCGGCCCTGGAGATCCGCCAGATGTCCAACGGCGGCCTCGCCGCCCTCGACCTGGCCACCGCCTACCTCACCGCCGGCCACGGCAGCCGCGACGCGCTGCTGACCACCGCCGACCGCTTCTGCGCCCCCGGCATCGACCGCTGGCGCACCGATCCCGGCACCCCCTACGCGGACGGCGCGACCGCCGTCGTCCTCTCCCGGCGCGGCGGCTTCGCCCGGCTGCTGTCGCTGGCGACCCACGCCGACCCCGAACTCGAACCGCTGCACCGGGGCGACGACCCCTTCACCGAAGCCCCGTTCGGCCACCGGATGCCCGTCGACTTCGAGGCGGCCAAACGGGCCTTCATCCAGCAGGCCGGCATGTCGTACGCCATCACCCGCGCCCACACCGGCCAGCAGACCGTCATCAAGCAGGCCCTGGCCGACGCGGAACTCGAACTCGCCGAAGCCCAGTGGGTCGTTCTCCCGCACTTCGGCCGCCGTCGCCTCACCTCCATCTACTACACGCCGTTCGGCATCGAACCCGAGCGCACCACCTGGGAGTTCAGCCGCACGGTCGGACACCTGGGAGCAGGCGACCAGTTCGCGAGCCTGGACCACCTGGTGACCTCGGGACGCGCAGCGCCCGGCGACCGCTGCGTCCTGATCAGCGTCGGGGCCGGATACAGCTGGGGCTGCGCGGTCGTCGAGATCACCGGCCGGCCCGACTGGGCCGACGCCGGCTGATGGAAGGATCCACCACCGCTCAAGTTCCCTGCGAGCCCATCTCTGTCACTCTGGAACGGCCGTTCTCACGGTCGGCCGAAAGGAAGGAACGCCGTGGCGTCCGTTACGACACCCACCCCCGCGAGGACCCGACTCACCGAGCACACCGTCACGGTCAGCGCCTCACCGGCCACCGTCTACGCACTCATCGCCGACGTCTCCGCCTGGCCGCAGGTCTTCAGCCCCACCGTCCACGTCGAGGTCCTGGAGGAAGCCCCCGCAGGCGGCGGCGAACAGCACCTGCGCATCTGGGCCATAGCCAACGAACAGGTCCGCACCTGGACCTCCCGCCGGACCCTCGACCCGGTCGCCCGGACCGTCGTCTTCCGCCAGGTCGTCTCCGCCCACCCGGTGGCCTCCATGGGCGGCGAGTGGCGCATCGAGCCGATCGAGGACGGCACGACCCGGGTGACGCTGCTGCACGACTTCCGTGCCGTGGACGACGACCCGGCGGCCGAGGAGCTCATCGAGCAGGCCGTCGACCGCAACAGCCGCGCCGAGCTCACCTCCCTCAAGAACGCGGCCGAACAGGGCCCCGACCGCGACGAACTCCACTTCACCTTCCACGACTCGGTGACCATCGCCGGCGCTGCCGGCGACGTCTACGGCTTCCTCGACCGCGCCGACCTGTGGCCCGAGCGGCTGCCGCACGTCGCCCGGCTGGACCTCGACGAGGACGAACACGGCGTCCAGCGGATGGACATGGACACCCGCAGCCCGGACGGCTCGCTGCACAACACCACTTCGGTCCGCGTCTGCTTCGAGGAACGCCACACCATCGTCTACAAGCAGCTGAAGGTCCCCGTGGCGATGAGCAGCCACACCGGCCGCTGGACCATCGAACCGCAGGGCGACGGCACCGTACGGGCCACGTCCTGGCACACCGTGGCCCTGGACCCCGAGGGCGTGCGCACGGCCCTCGGCCCGGACTCCACCCTCGCCGAGGCCCGCGCCCTGGTGCGCAAGGCGCTCGGCACGAACAGCTCCACCACCCTGCGCCACGCCAAGGAATACGCGGAGGATCGCGCGTGATCGACAGAGACCCGACCCGACCGGTCACCGTCATCAACCGGTTGCAGGTCACGGGCGACCTCGCGAAGTTCGAGAGCGAGTTCCAAGCGCACAGCCAATTCCTGCGCCACCGGCCCGGGTTCGACTTCCTGGTCACGGTCCAGCTCGTGGACCGCCCCCGGGTCTTCGTCCACCTGGCCCACTGGAAGCGGCTGAGCGGACTGCTCGACACCGTGCACGACGACACCTTCACCGGGCACGTCCGCCGGCTCGGCCCCCTGGTGCGCACCGAGGCCGACCAGGCGCTCAGCGTCGGCCGCACGCTCGGCGAAAGCGCCACCGTGGGGGACAGCACGGTGGTCCTGCTCTCCGCCGAAGTGCACGAGGACCACGCCGAGTTCGAGAAGGGGTACGCGGAACTCTGCCGGGCCCACGAGGGCGAGGGCGGCTTCGGCGGCAGTGATCTGCTCCGCTCGACGGTGCGCCCCTTCCTGTACACGGGCGTGCTGTGGTGGCGCGACAAGGAGCACTGCGACCGGGCGCTCGCCGCCGCACCGGGCCGCCGGGTGCTGGAGTCCCTGCACGAACTCGCCGACGTCAGAGTGGAGAGAAGCCGCCACCTGGCCTACGAACGGGTCGTGGCCACCGCCTAGGGCGGGTCCGGCGGATCCGTGGGGTCCTTCTCCCGGGTCGAGTCCGATCCGAGAGAAGGACCCAGGGACCCTCGAGCGGCAGGGCGCACTCTTCGTACATGGCAGACACAACAGGTATCACCGTGATTCGCGGCCGTCCGGACGCGGCGGAGATCGCCGCGGTCACCACCGTGCTGATGGCCCTCCTGCGCGAGAGGGCCACGTCTCCCGACCCGCCCGCCCGGGCCGAACGCGCCGACTGGAGCGTCAGGGGCTCCGGCGGGCAGGGCCGGGCGTCCTGGGCCGCACGACACGGGAGGGGACCGCAGTGACCGGCTTGCGCACCTACATCGAGACGTTCCACGCCAGGGCCGCCGAGGCGCCGGAACGCGACGCTCTCGTCCTGCTGTCCGAGAGCGAGGGGCGGCTGCGCCCCGAGACCGTCGGATACGGCGAACTCGCCTCCCTCGTACGGCTGCTCGCCGGACGGCTGAGCGCCCACACCGCCCCCGGCGACCGGGTGATCGTCCTCCAGTCCTCCCGCCGGCTGTTCGCCGCGTCGTTCCTGGCCTGCCTCCACGCCGGGCGCGTCGCCGTGCCCGTGGCCCCGCCGGGCGGGCGCGGCCACCACGACGAGCGCATCGCGGGCATCGTCAAGGACGCCGTCGCGAGCTGCGTGCTCACCGGGAGCGCCCACGCCGCCGAGGCGTCCCAGCTGCTGGCCCGCGCGGGCTTCACCGGCGTCACCTGCCTGCTCGCGGACGGCGGACCGGGCCCGGCGGACGCGCCGCTGGAGGAGAGCGCGGCGGCGGGCCCCGACGACGTCGCCTACCTCCAGTACACCTCGGGCTCCACCCGCGAACCCCGCGGAGTGATGGTGACCCAGCGCAACCTGGTCGCCAACCAGGAGGCCATCGCACGCGCCCTGGACACCGGACCGGCGTCCCGCTTCGGCGGCTGGCTGCCCCTCCACCACGACATGGGACTCGTCGGCCAGCTCCTGCACCCGCTGTGGCTCGGCGCGACCACCGTGATGCTCACGCCCCAGGCGTTCGTCAAGGCGCCCGTACGCTGGCTCGACACCGTCTCCCGCTACGGCCTCACGGTCAGCGGCTGCCCGGACTTCGGCTACGAGCTGTGCCTCCGCCGCGTCAACGACCTCCAGATCGCCGCCCTCGACCTCACGGCCTGGCGTACGGCCGTCAACGGCGGCGAACCCGTCGACCCGGAGACCGCGGCCCTCTTCGCCGACCGCTTCGCCGCCGCCGGACTGCGCCCCGAGGCGCTGACCCCCGCCTACGGGCTGGCCGAAGCCACCCTCCTGGTCTCGGCCTCGGGCCCCGCCGACCGGGGCGACCTGGGGGACTGCGGCGTGCCCGTGGACGCGGAGGTGCGGATCGTCGACCCGGACAGCGGAGCCGAGTGCCCGCAGGGCCGGACCGGGGAGATCTGGGTCCGGGGCCCCGGGGTCGCCCGCGGCTACTGGCGGCGGCCCGCCGAGACCGCCGCCGTCTTCGGCGCCCGGATCGCCGGCGCCGAGGACACCGGCTTCCTGCGCACCGGAGACCTCGGCTCGCTCGACGCGGCGGGCCGCCTGCGGATCACCGGACGCATCAAGGACGTCATGGTGATCGCCGGCCGCAACGTCCACCCGCAGGACGTCGAGCGCACCGTCCAGCAGGTCAGCGCCCTGTTCGGGCCGGCCTCCGTGTTCGCCGTGCCGGGGGAGCGGGAACACGTGGTGCTCGTCCAGGAGGTGCGCGCCCGCAGCCACTACAACATCGACCTCGCCGAGCTCGCCGCGAAGGTCGCCGCCCGCATCGGCGACGAGCACGAGGTCCACACGGCGGGCCTGCTGTTCGTCCGGCCCGGCACGGTACGCCGGACTACCAGCGGAAAGGTGGAGCGGGCCGCGATGCGCCGCATGTTCCTCAGCGGCGAACTGCGCCCGCTGCACCAGCGCATCGACGCCGAGGTCGAGCGCCTGCTGTCTGCCGGGGTGCGGGCATGACCTCCGTATCCGTACCCGACCGCATCGACGCGCTCGAGCAGTCCTTCGGACCGCTGGACGACCCGTCGAACCCGCTCGGCGGCGCGGCGTTCGTCGCCGCCGACATCTCCGGCGAGATGCCGCCCGCCGCCGAGGGGGTGCTCGACGCCTACGGCCTGAACGAGGAGTTCGTACCCGCTTCCCTCGGCGGCCGGCTGCGGCGGATGGACGAACTCGGGCGGCTGCTGCGGCCGGTGTTCCGCCGCGACGCCTCGCTCGGCTTCGGCTACGGGCTCAACTGCTTCTTCGCGGCGGCCCCGGTGTGGACGGCCGGCGACGACGAACAGCGCCGGCTCGCGGCCTCCCTGCTGCTCGGCGGCGACCGCATCGCGGTGGCCCGCCACGGGGTCGCGCACGGCAACGACTTCGTCCGCGACGAGCTGACCGCCGCGCCCGCCCCGGGCGGCGGCCTGCTGCTCAACGGCGGCAAGACGGGCATCGCCAACGCCTCCCGGGCGCGCGGGCTCGTCATCTTCGCGCGCACCGGGGAGCCCGGCCACCGCCGCGCCCACAGCGTCCTCCTGCTCGACCGGGAAGCGCTCCCACCGGGACGCGTGAGCGACCTCGGACGCCGGGCCACCAGCGGCATGCGCAGCACGGAGTTCGGCGGACTGCGGCTCACCGACTGCCCCGTCCCGGCCTCCGCGCTGGTCGGGGAGGAGGGCGACGGCTACGAGCTGTCGCTCCGCTCCTCGCTGGTCATCCGGGGCCTGATCCCCTCGATCGTGCTTTCCGGGGGCGACACGGCGCTGCGGACCGTGGCGGCCTTCGCCGCCCGGCCCCGGCCGGGCGGCCGCTCCTCCCTCGACGTCCAGCACGTGCGGGACGTCCTGACCGGTGCGCTGCTGGACCTGCTGATCATCGACTGCCTGGCCCTGGTGGCGACACGGGCGCTGCATCTGCTGCCCCGGCAGATGAGCGTGTACTCGGCCGCCGCCGCCTACCTCGCGCCCAAGCTGACGGCCGAGTCGATGGACGAGATGTCGGCGGTCCTCGGCGAGGCGACCTTCGCGGAGGAGGGCGCGTACGGGATGTTCCAGAAGCAGCTGCGGGACCTGCCGGTCACCTCGCTCGGCCACGCGGGCAGCGCCGGACGCCAGGTCAGCATCCTGCCGCAGCTCCCGTTCTTCGCCCAGCACGCCTGGTTCGCGGACCCGGAGGCCCCCGCCGGGCTGTTCCGGCTGCACGACGCCCTGCCCGCGCTCGACCTGTCGCAGCCGGCGCTGCTCGGGGACGGCGATCCGCTCGCGGCGACGCTGGTAGCGAGCACCGACCTGTTCGAGGAGGAACCGCTGCCGCGCCACGGCCGCGACGCGAGCGTCCTGCGCTTCCTCATCCGGGCCTTCACCATCGAACTGGACGACCTGCGCAAGGCGTTCGGCGACATCGGTGTCAACGACCGCAGGCTGCTGGCCAGTCCGCACAGCCTCGGCCTCGCCGACCGCTACACCCTGGTCCTCGCCGCCGCCGCCTGCCTCGGCGTGTGGCGGGAACAGCAGAACGCGGGCGCGTCGGCCGACCCGTTCCTGTCCGACACCGCATGGCCCACGGCCGTGCTCTACCGGCTGGGCCGGCGGCTCGGCCTGGCGCTCCCCGACCGGCCGGCCGCCGCCCAGCAGCGGGTGCTCGCCGAAGTGCTCGCCCGGCTGCGCGGCCGACGCAGCTACGACCTGTACGCATCCCCCTTGGCCTGACCGTCTCCGTCCGCCGCGGTCCCTCCCCCCACCCGGCTCACGTCCAGAAGGAGAACACCCCATGTCCGCTGAAGAACCCGGCCGTCACGGTGCGGCCCACCGGGAATGGCTGCTGGAGCGGCTCGCCCACTATCTGGGCCGGCCCGTGGAGGAGACGGACCCGCTCATCGGCTACGAACTGGACTCGGTGGCCGCGCTCAGCCTGTACGGCGACATCGAGGAGGAGTTCGGGCCGATCATCGACCTGGACGACATCTGGAGCCACCGGACCATCGGGGACCTGGCCCGGCACATGGCCTTCCGCGACATGCGGCGCACCGTCCGCGAGGTGCGGGCCGCCTTCGTCTTCACCGGGCAGGGCTGCCAGTACCCGGGCATGACCTCGGGCCTCTACCTGGACTCGGTCACCTACCGGGGCCACCTGGACGAGGCGGCCGACGCCCTCCTCCCGCTGCTGAAGACCTCGGTCGTCGACCTGATCCTCGGCGAGGACCCCAGGATCCACCGGACGGCCTTCGCCCAGCCGGCGCTGTTCGCCGTGGAGTACGCGCTCGCCCGCACCCTGGAGTCCTCCGGTGTGGTGCCGGTGGCCGTACTCGGCCACGGCATCGGGGAGTTCGCGGCGGCGACGGTGGCCGGAGCGCTCGCCCTGCCCGACGCGGCCAGACTGGTCGCCCTGCGGGCCGCGTTCCTCCAGTACCTCCCGCCCGGCGGCGGCATGATGGCGGCCTGCGCCTCGTCGGCCGAGGTCGCGCCCCTGGTGGCGGGCGAGCCGGGGGTGGACGTCGGCGTCCTCAACGCGGAGCGGTCCACCGTGCTGTCCGGCGACGTCGCCGGCCTCCAGCGGATTGAGGCGGCCCTCGCGGTCCGGGGAATCAAGTGCCGTCATCTGCCGGTGACCCACGCCTTCAACTCCCCGCTGATGGCCCCGGTGGTGCCGAAGTTCGAGGCCGCCGCGCGCCGCGTGCCGGGCGGCAGCCCACGGCTGCCCTTCTACTCCACCGTGTACGGCGGACCCACCACCGGTCCGCTGTACGCCCCGCACTGGGCGCGGCAGCTCACCTCGCCCATCCGGTTCGCCGACGCGGCGAGCGCCCTGCTGAGCCAGCAGGACCCCACCCATGTCGTGGAGATCGGGCCGCGCCCGGTGCTCACCCCGTATCTGCGCCGGCTGGGCAGTCCGCCGTGCATTCCGGCGTGCCCCCGGGCCGACTGCGACGCGGTGGACCTGGCCGGCGTCATCTCCGCCCTCGACGCCGGCCCGCTGGCCGCCGAACCGGCGGGGGCCTGATGACCGCCGTGATCGGCCGGCCGGTGCCGGTGCTGGGTCCCGGCGGGCCGTGGGACCGGGTCGGGGACGACCTCGCCGCCACCGGCAGCGTCCTGGTGTACGGCACGATGCCCGGGTGGCTGCCGAGAGTCGACGGGGACGCGGTGCGTCGGCTGCTGGGCCGCGACTTCAGACGGTACGAGAGCCTGGACCGGCCCCGGATGCGGGACCGGTTCGTGGCGTCCCGGCTGTTCCTGCGATACACCGCAGCCGCCGTCCTGGACACCACGCCGGACCTGGTGGACCTGTCCTACCAGCCGGGCGGACGTCCCTATGTGCGCGGCTGCGACCAGATCGACGTCAGCCTGAGCCACACCGAGGAGATGATGGTCGTCGCGGTCACCCGGCGCGGCCGGATCGGCGTCGACGTGGAGCGGGCCGACCGCCGGATCGCGCGCACCGGATCCGAGGTCCAGGCGTGCACTCCGTACGAGAAGGAGCAACTGGACGCGGGCGGCGACGCGGCGCGCAACAGCGCGATGGTGCGGCTGTGGACGCTCAAGGAGGCGTACAGCAAGGCGTGCGGGCAGGGCCTGCGCTTCCGGTTCACCGAGTTCGGCTTCGAACTGGGCGGGGCGGCGGCCCGGCTGGTCCGCCCGGACGGCTCGCCGGCCGCGGCGGGCGACTGGACGTTCGGCACGTTCGGCGTGGGGGAGCGGTACGTGGTCAGCGCGGCGGTCCAGGACACCGGTTTCGGGGAGCTGGCGGACGTGTCGGTGACCACGATGCTGGACGAGGGACTGCTCGACGCCCTGCTCGCCGGGGCCCCGGAACGCTCGGGGGCCCCGGACCGTTCCGGTACCCCGGACCGGACAGGGGCCGCGGACCGTTCGGACCGTTCCGGGGCTCGGGGCAGGACGGGGGCCCCGGGGCGTACCGGGGCCCCGGGCCCGTCAGGGGATCCAGCCGGCCTCCTCGGAGATCCGTACGGCGTCGATCCGGTTGCGCGCGCCCAGCTTGGTCACGATGGCGGTGAGGTAGTTGCGGACGGTCCCCTTTGACAGGAACAGGCACCCGGCGATCTCCGCGGCGTCGGCGCCCCGGGCCGCGAGTCTGAGCACCTCCAGCTCTCTGGGCGAGAGCGGGTTCTGCGGCGAGTCCCAGGCGCTCAGCGCGAGCTGAGGGTCTATCACCCGGCGGCCCGCCGCCACCGACCGTACGGCGTCGGCCAGTTGCTGCGGCGGCGAGTCCTTCAGCAGGAACCCGGTGACCTGCGCCGACAGAGCACGGCGCAGGGTGCCGGGGCGCCCGAGGCTGGTGAGGATGAGGGTGCGGCAGCTCGGCAACTGCTCATGCAGCTCGGCCGCCGCGGTGAGCCCGTCCGTACCGGGCAGGTCGATGTCGATGATGGCCACGTCCGGCGGGGTGGCCAGCGCCGCCTTCACGATGGTGTCCCCCCGGTCCACGGAGGCCACGACCTGGAAATCGGGCTCCAGTTCGAGGAGTGCCACCAGTGCTCCCCGGATCATGTGCATGTCTTCGGCGATGAGTACCTTCACGCACGGCAACGCTTCCCCCCGGACTGATCAATGCTTCTCGAATGGGTCGGCTCCCACGGTGACCGGGCGTGCGACGCGGGAATCGTCGTACGCACCGTCCTCGATCGTCCGCGGCCGCATGGGTGCGTACGCTTCGAGGTGGAAGCGGCCCGCTTCCTGGAGGCCGACAGTGAGGCCACCGCCGATCTCCGTGAAACGCTCCCGTAGATTATGCAGCCCGCTGCTGCGGGTCGTCCGGTCGGACGGCGCGGTACGGGATCGCCGGGCGCCGTCGTTGACCAGGCTCAGCAGGACCGTTTCCTCGTCCACGGTCGCCGAGATGCTGCACCGCCGCACCTTGCTGTGGCGCAGGATGTTGGTCACGCCCTCACGCAGCGCCGTGGCGAGCACCGTGTCGACGACCGGGTGCAGCCGCCCGCAGTCGATGGCCACGTCCGCCTGGATGTCGGCCGCCGCCAGGATCGCCGCCGCCGACGTCGCCTCGTCCCGCAGCGACATGTCCCGGTAGCCGCTGGAGACCAGACGCACGTCGGCGAGCGCCTGTCTCGCCACGATCAGCAGCTCCTCGGTCTCGGCCCGGGCGTGCTCGGGGCGCACCGCGATGAGCCGGTGGACCAGCTCGCCCTTCAGCGCGATGGCCGAGAGGCTGTAGCCGAGCAGGTCGTGCAGGTCGCGGGCGAACCGCAGCCGCTCCCGCCCGACCGCCATCCGGGCCAGCTCCTCGCGGGTCTCGTGCACCTCGTGGACGAGGTCGGTGAGGCGGCTGAGTCCGTAGATCACGATGCCGCAGAGCATGCCGGCGATCAGGAAGTAGCCGACCTGCGTCATGGGGTGGCCGAGGGCGATCGAGTAGACCGGGATGCTCGACACCACCACGCCGAAGAGCGGCCAGGCGACGGCCGGTCGCAGGGTGAGCAGGACCGAGGCCGCCAGCGGGCCCTCCATGCTGCCCCAGGAGATGCCGTACCAGAACAGGGGCAGATAGGTGAGCACGAACTGGAGTCCCAGGACCGCTGCCCGCCGCCGCATCCCCCACAGCCGCGCGGAAGGAGCGGAGACGACGAACTGGACGGCGAAGACCACCAGGACGAGACCGATGCAGATGGTCAGGCGCAGCGCGCTCGCCTCACCCCAGCGCAGCACGTTCAGGATCGTGACCGTGGCATAACAGGCGAGTGCGGTGACCGTGATCGCCCGGGCCAGTCGAGGGGCCGGCAGGTCGGCCTGTCGACTCCTCTCTCCGAGAGATGTTGGGGGGGCGGCACTGGCGCGATCCGGCATCGAGTCTCCTGGCCCAGTCTCTGTGGAGGACAGCATGGTAATGGCCGAAGAGTGCCATGAGCCACAGACGCCGACGAGAATCCGAATTTCAGACAAAGAGGAATACGGGATTCAACTCCGCGTAGGGGGTGGGTTTCTGACGCCATCCCATGCTCACCGGGACGTCGTACAGACGGCCTGGTCCGAACCTGGCCCAGAAGTGCCGAAGACCGGGCACGACCACCTTCACGACGGGTAGTTCCACATCGGGGCGTGTCTGGTCGAGCACGAGCAGTTCCATGCCGTGTGCACGGACCACCGCTTCCACCGCCTCCACATCAGCCTTCAGATCCGGCCGCGGGACGTAGGGGTAACTCGACGGCGTCCGCCGCGATTCGAGGGGGTCGGCCAGAAGGTGTGGCTGATTCTCGACCCTCGCGGCGGACCACCAGTGACGCAGTTCCGCCGGCAGATCCGCCCGCCGGCCCAGGCTTTCGCCCGGAGCGGTGTCCGGCGGCAGCAGCTGGCACATCTCCGTGACGGCTCGCCGCAGCGCCAGCCGGGGATCGAAATGAGCCCCGAAGCCGAAAGAGATACGGTGCTCGGCGTCCTCGTCCGAACGGGAGACCGCCGCCATCACGGGGATGCCGAGATCCGAGGTGAGGTCCAGGACCCACAGGGACCGGCCGGCCCGCTCGTACACCTTCCTGGTCCGCGCCAGCCAGGGTTCGTCGAAGGCGTCCAGGTCGACCGCCGGGCGGCGCAGCCGGTTGTACCACCACAGGGCCACCGCGTCCCGCTCCACCAGTTCCAGGAAGCCCTGGACGATGGCGTCCTCCCGGCTGGAGCCGGCCGCGTTGCCGTTGGAGTCGGCCCAGGGGGCGCGCTCCAGACCGTCAGGGCCCTGCCCGAAGTACAGCATCGACGTGGGCAGCAGCCGCTGCCGCTGTTCGGTCAGCGACCACAGCGGCGTCCACTCGCGGCGCGCTCCCGCCTCGAAGCGCGGCGGCACCGCGTGCATCGCCCCGTGGGTGGCGTTCCACGCGGCCCGGTCGCGGTACTGCCGGTCGGCGAACAGCTGCACGGTGTCGGGGTGCACGGCGGCGTCCCCGAGCCCGGTGAACGACTCCACGGTCACCGGCTCATCGCCCTGGCGGGTGCCGCAGTAACGTTCCACCGCCTCGCAGAGCGCACCGGCCTCGGCCTCCTGCGCGGTCACGCCCTTCCCCCCGCTGTGGCTGCGCAACCCGGCGGCCGAGGTGCCGCGCCAGGCCAGATTGCGCCCGGACACCCAGCGGTTGAGGCCGTCCGGGGTGCCCGGGGCCGGCCGCAGCCCCGCGACGATGCCGGTCACCGGATCGACCAGATGCCGGTAGCGGCGCAGCACCTCGGCGGCCGGCAGCGCACGGTGGTTGCTGCCCGCCGCGTCCGCCTTGGGCCGCGACACCGGCACCACCGGGCGAGCCCCCAGCGAGGCCACCAGCGCCCCGTCCCCGCACTCGGGGCACTGCGGCCGCCGCGCCACCGGGTGGTGCGAGCTCCGCAGCGTACGGGTGTCGAGACGGCACACCGCCTGCTGACCCTGGTAGCGCATACCGGCCACCCACTTCAGGGCCTCCAGGACCGCCGAGTGCAGCCCCATCATCCGGACCGCACTCAGCGTCGCCTCCGGGAGCGGGACCGGGCCCCGCAGCCCGAGGGCGTGGCGCACCGGCGCCTGTGAGGAGCGGTGGCCGCGCATCCGCTGCGCCAGGCACGACCAGCACGGGCCGTCCTCGGTTCCGAACACCGGGCCCACCCACACCTCGGGACCGCCCGGCCGGGCCAGCAGCCAGGGCTTCCCGGCCGCCCGGAACAGGGCGTCCGTCCCGGCGAGGGCCGGCTCCAGATAGTCGTCGCACAGCACCAGCCCGAAGGCGGCGTCCGCCACGGACGACGCGAGGGAGAGCCCCGCCGCCGCGCACTCGGCGCGGGCCGCGGCCTCGTCGGTGCGGCCGAGCGCCACCACGTGCACCGGCGTCGTGCCGAGGGCGGCCTCGACCCTGGTGCTGCCCAGCCCCGCCAGCTCCCAGTAGGCGGCAGCGGCCGAGTCGGCCTGCGGATCGCGGTAGCCCACCAGATCGGCGCGGGCGAGAGCCGCGATCAACTCCCCCACGTCACCGGCCGGAACCGTCGAGGCCGCGTCCGCGATCACCGCGGACAGGGTCCGGGTGCCGTCCAGGAGCGGGGCCAGCGCCTCGACCTGCGGGCCGCGCAGGACGGTCGTCCCGCGCTCCGACAGCAGGTAGACCGCCTCGCCGCTGACCGTCTCCACCCGCAGATGCCGTTTGAACCCCACCGGGAGCGCGGCGGGCGCCGGGCCGGTGAGCGTCACGAGCGCCCCGCGGCGGCGTCGGGGGTGGTGGTGAAGTTGGTGAAGGCTGCGGCCGGGGCGTCCGGGACGGTGGTGAAGTTGCAGAACGCGGCGGTGGGCACGTCCGGGGTGGTGGTGAAGTTGGTGAAGGCTGCGGCCGGGGCGTCCGGGGTGGTCGTGAAGTTGCAGAACGCGGCGGCCGGCACGTCGGGCGTGGTGGTGAAGTTGGTGAACGCCGCGGCCGGGGCGTCCGGCGTGGTGGTGAAGTTGCAGTAGGAGGCGGCCGGAGTGTCGGGCGCGGTGGTGAAGTTGCAGAAGCCGTCCGCGCCGGACGCCGTGCCGTCGAGGTCCTCCAGGGACAGGCCCTTGGGTCTGCCGGAGTTCATCTCCATGTAGACCGGCTCGGCGGCCAGCCCGAACTCGGCGAGGACCGACAGCGGGTTGCTGATGTAGCGCTGCGCCAGCTCCGGCTCCAGGCCGGTGCGGGCGGTGAGCAGGGCGAGACGTTCGGCGGTCTGCTCCGAGTCAGTCG
This sequence comes from Streptomyces sp. cmx-18-6, assembly GCF_046548915.1. Lineage (NCBI taxonomy): Bacteria > Bacillati > Actinomycetota > Actinomycetes > Kitasatosporales > Streptomycetaceae > Streptomyces > Streptomyces sp. cmx-18-6. The sequence goes on from NZ_JAEBEP010000005.1 coordinate 486,776, forward strand.
TGCCACGGTGCGTGGGCGTTACGGGAGCGATGGCGGTCGAGCCGATCATGGGTTCCCCTCCTGAGCCGGTCGGACACTGTGTTCCGGGGCCGTACTCACCGGACTTGGCCGGCGGCCCCGCAACGTCCTCGTTCGACTTTCCGTGCTTCAGGATTCTGCGGTGCGGCTCTCATCGGGGCCCAGTGCCGTGTTCACCAACCCGGTATGACATTTTCACGTCCCCCTTCGTGATCCGCTCACTGGGGCGGCGACCACCTGGGATGCGAGTCTCAGGAGACGCTGAGCGCCACATGCCCGGCGCTCGTGTGTACGGGGTGCCAACGCAGAGGAGATACGGACGATGGAGATCAATGTACTGGGCCCGCTCACCGCCATGGAGCATGGCGTCTCCGTGGTCCCCACAGCGGGCAAGCCTCGCCAGATCCTCGCACTTCTGGCCCTTCAGGCGGACCGGGTCGTCACCGTGCCCACGCTGATGGAGGAGATCTGGGGCGAGGAGATCCCGCGCAGCGCGGCGACCACCCTCCAGACCTACATCCTGCAGCTGCGGCGCAAACTGGCGACCGCGCTCGCCTCGGATCCGCACCGGCAGGCCAAGGAAGTGCTCGTCACCCAGCACGGCGGCTATCTGCTCCAGGTGCAGCCGGGCCGGGTCGACGCCCAGGAGTTCGTCCGCACCGCCGCCTCCGGGCGCGACGCGCACGAGGCGGGCGACTACCGCACCGCCTCCGAACTCCTGCGCAGAGCGCTGAAGTTGTGGCACGGTCCGGCGCTCGTCGACGTCCGCGTCGGCAGCGTCCTCGAACTGGAGGTCCTCGGCCTCGAAGAGGACCGGATGGCCGCACTGGAACGGCGCATAGACGCCGATCTGCACCTGGGCCGGCACAGCGAGATCGTGCCCGAACTCCGCGTCCTGGTCGCCAAGAACCCCATGCACGAGAACTTCTGCGCCCACCTCATGACGGCCCAGCACCGCGCGGGCAGTTCCTGGCAGGCGCTGGAGTCCTACCAGCGGCTGCGCACCACGCTCATCGACGAACTCGGCCTGGAGCCCTCGCCGCGCCTCCAGCGCCTCCACCAGGCCGTGCTGGCCGCGGACCCGGCGCTCGACCTGGAGGTCACGGCGGGCTGAGCGCGCCCGCGCGGCCGGCCGTCCGGGGCCGAGGGGGGCCTCCACCGGGCCTTGAGGTGACGTTCCTACGTTCGCTCAATGACGATCCTCGACGAGCTCACGGTGACCCCGGCCGCCCCCGACCTCCCGCGCGCTTCGGACGAACTGCGCCGCCTCAAGGAGGAGGTGAGCCGCGGACCCGACCCCGCGGCGACCGTCCGGCAGCACGAGAAGAACAAGCTGACCGCCCATGAACGCCTTGAACTCCTCTTCGACGAGGGGACGTTCACCGAGATCGAGACCCTGCGAAGGCACCGCGCCACCGGCTTCGGCCTTGAGGAGCGCAAGCCGCACGGCGACGGCGTCGTCATCGGCTGGGGCCTCGTCCACGGACGTACCGTCTTCGCGTACGCCCATGACTTCCGGGTCTTCGCCGGGGCGCTGGGCGAGGCGCACGCCGCCAAGGTCCACAAGATCATGGACCTCGCCGAGGCGGCCGGCGCACCGCTGGTGAGCCTCAACGACGGTGCGGGCGCCCGCATTCAGGAGGGCGTCACCGCCCTCGCCGGATACGGCGGCATCTTCCGCCGCAACGTCGCGGCCTCGGGAGTGATCCCGCAGATCAGCGTGATGCTCGGGCCCTGCGCCGGCGGCGCCGCCTACTCGCCCGCGCTGACAGACTTCGTCTTCATGGTGCGCGAGACCGCGCAGATGTTCATCACCGGCCCCGACGTCGTCCAGGCCGTCACCGGGGAGCGGATCACCCACAACGGCCTCGGCGGGGCCGACGTCCACGCCGGCACGTCCGGCGTCAGCCACTTCGTCCACGACGACGAGGCGTCCTGCCTGGAGGACGTGCGGTTCCTGCTGACGCTGCTGCCCGCGAACAACAGGGAACTGCCCCCCACGGCCCCCGGCGACGACCCGGCCGACCGGCGCACCGACGCGCTGACCACCCTCGTACCCGCCGATCCCGGCCGCTCCTACGACATTCGCGGGGTGATCGAGGAGCTCGTGGACGACGGCGAGTACCTGGAGGTCCACGAGACCTGGGCGACGAACGTGGTGTGCGCGCTGGCCCGCCTCGACGGGCAGCCGGTCGGCATCGTCGCCAACCAGCCCGCCTCGCTCGCCGGCGTCCTCGACATCAACGCCTCCGAGAAGGCCGCCCGGTTCGTGTCGACCTGCGACTCCTTCAACATCCCGCTGGTCACCCTCGTCGACGTCCCCGGCTTCCTCCCCGGCGTCGACCAGGAGCACAACGGCATCATCCGGCACGGGGCGAAGCTGCTGTACGCGTACTGCAACGCGACCGTGCCCCGGGTCTCCCTCGTGCTGCGCAAAGCCTACGGCGGGGCCTACATCGTCATGGACTCCCGCTCCATCGGGGCCGACCTCTCCTTCGCCTGGCCCACCAACGAGATCGCGGTGATGGGCGCGGAGGGCGCGGCGAACGTCATCTTCCGCCGGGAGATCGCCGCGGCCGACGACCCCGAAGCGGTGCGCGAGCAGCGCATCAAGGAGTACCGCAGCGAGCTCATGCACCCCTACTACGCGGCCGAACGCGGCCTCGTGGACGACGTCATCGAACCGGGGGAGACCAGGAGCGTGCTCATCCGCTCCCTGGCGATGCTGCGCGCCAAGAAGGCCGAGGTCCCCGCCCGCAAGCACGGGAACGTGCCCACGTAGCGGCGGCGGCCGGCGAGCACGGGAGGCAGATCCGCGACCGGGTCCGTGGGGCCGGTTCGCGGCTCCGTGACCGGGCCGCCAACCGGGGTCCGCACGGCCGGTTCGCGCCCTGGCGATCGAGCCCGTGGGGCCGGTTCGCGCCTTGCCGAACGAGCCCGCATGGCCGGTTCGCGCCCCGTGGAACAAGCTCGCATGGCCGGTTCACAGCCCCGCCGAACAAGCCTCCCTGGCCGGTTCGCGAGCTTGCGGACGCCGCCCCGCACCCGTTCGGCAAGCGTCGAAACCAACCCGTCCAGGGCCCCAAGCGGACCCGCATACGTCACATCGTCGCAGGTCAGCACGCCTTTCACGGCAGGTCCACGCTCACGCGAGCCACGGTCGAGAGACCACCCGTTCCATGACTCCACCGAACACGGCAGAACGCCACGAGCGCACTGTCGGACCGGCACCCGGCCGGCCGGGGCGGGGAGGCCCTGACCCTGAACCGCCCCGGCCGCCGCATCGATTCAGCAGTGTCACGGACGAAGGGATCGACAGTGACCCCCACAGTTCCATTCGGCCGGTGCGCAGTGGCGCACCCGGCCCCGTCGAAGGCCAGGTAGCCCCATGCGCAGAGTCGCCATCACCGGCCTGGGCGTCGTCGCGCCGGGCGGGGTGGGTGTCAAGGAGTACTGGGACCTGCTCACGTCGGGACGCACCGCGACCCGCAGGATCTCTTTCTACGACCCCTCGCCCTTCCGCTCCCAGGTCGCCGCAGAGTGCGATTTCGACGCCGTCGCCGCCGGGCTCTCCCCGCAGGAGATCCGCAGGCTCGACCGGGCCGCCCAGTTCGCGGTCGTCTCCACCCGGGAGGCCCTGGCCGACAGCGGGCTCGACACCTCCGCACTCGACCCCGGGCGCATCGGCACCTCGCTCGGCAGCGCGGTCGGCTGCACCACCAGCCTGGAGCGCGAGTACGTCGTCGTCAGCGACGGCGGCCGTTCCTGGACCGTCGACCACAACTACGCCGTCCCCGAGCTCTACCAGCACTTCGTGCCCAGCTCCATGGCGGCCGAGGTCGGGCGCGCCGCCGGCGCCGAGGGCCCCGCGGCCGTCGTGTCCACCGGGTGCACCTCCGGACTCGACTCCCTCGGCCATGCCGTGGAACTCATCCGTGAGGGCACCGCCGACGTGATGATCGCGGGCGCCACCGAGGCGCCGATCTCACCCATCACCTCGGCCTGCTTCGACGCCATCCACGCCACCACCCCGCGCAACGACACCCCGGAGAGCGCCTGCCGGCCCTTCGACCGGACCCGCAGCGGTCTGGTGCTCGGCGAGGGCGCGGCCGTCCTGGTCCTGGAGGAGCTGGAGAGCGCGCGCAAGCGCGGCGCGCACATCTACGCGGAGATCGCCGGGTTCGCCTCCCGCTGCAACGCCTACCACATGACCGGCCTCAAGCCCGACGGCCGCGAGATGTCCGAGGCCATCGACGTGGCGCTGCGCGAGTCCCGGCTCGCGCCGGAGGCCATCGGCTACATCAACGCGCACGGCTCCGGCACCAAGATGAACGACCGCCACGAGACCGGCGCGTTCAAGAGGAGCCTGGGCGACCACGCGTACCGCACGCCCATCAGCTCCATCAAGTCGATGATCGGGCACTCGCTCGGCGCGATCGGAGCCCTGGAGATCGCCGCGTGCGCCCTCGCGATGGAGCACGGCGTCCTGCCGCCCACCGCGAACCTGCACGAGCCGGACCCCGAACTCGACCTGGACTACATCCCGCTGACGGCCCGTGAGGCACGGCCCGACGCCGTCCTCAGCGTCGGCAGCGGCTTCGGCGGCTTCCAGAGCGCCATGGTGCTCGCCCGCCCGGAAAGGGGAATCGCATGAGCGGCACCGCTGTGGTGACCGGCCTCGGCATCACCGCGCCCAACGGCCTGGGCACCGAGGAGTTCTGGAAGGCCACCCTGGCCGGCGAGTCCGGGCTCGGCCCCGTAACCCGCTTCGACGCCTCCGGCTACCCCTCGCGGGTCGCCGGCGAGGTCCCCGGATACGTCGCCGAGGAACACCTCCCCAGCCGGCTCATCCCGCAGACCGACCACATGACGCGGCTCGCGCTGACCGCCGCCGACTGGGCCCTCGCCGACGCGGGCATGGACCCCGCCGCACTCCCCGAGTACGGCGTCGGCTGCGTCACCTCGGCCTCCGGCGGCGCGGTCGAGTTCGGCCAGCGCGAGCTCCAGAACCTGTGGAGCAAGGGCAAGGAGTACGTCAGCGCCTACCAGTCGTTCGCCTGGTTCTACGCCGTCAACACCGGGCAGATCTCCATCCGCAACAAGCTGCGGGGACCCAGCGGCGTCCTGCTCACCGAGCAGGCCGGCGGCATCGACTCCATCGGACAGGCCCGGCGCTACATCCGCAAGGGCTTCCCCGCGGCGATCTCCGGCGGGGTCGACGCCCCGCTCTGCCCCTGGGGATGGGTGCCGCAGATCGCCTCCGGCCTCATGAGCACCGTGCACGACCCGGCCCGCGCCTACCTGCCGTTCTCGTCCGACGCGGCCGGATACGTGCCGGGCGAGGGCGGCGCGATCCTGCTGATCGAGGACGCCGAATCGGCCCGTGAACGCGGAGCGCCGCTGCTGTACGGAGAGATCGCCGGTTACGCCGCCACACTCGACCCGGCCCCGAACTCGGGCCGCCCCCCGGGGCTGCGCCGGGCCGCCGAGAGCGCCCTCGCCGACGCGGGCGTCAGCCCCGGCGACGTCGACGTGGTCTTCGCCGACGCCTCGGGCGACCCCGGGCTCGACCGGGCGGAGTCGGCCGCGCTCGCCGGGATCTTCGGCCCCGGCGGCGTACCCGTCACCGCGCCCAAGTCCATGACCGGCCGCCTGCTGGCCGGGGGCGCCGCCCTCGACGTGGCGACGGCCCTGCTGGCCCTGCGCGACGGGGTGATCCCGCCGACCGTCAACGTCACGGCAGCCGCCCCCGACCACCCCATCGACCTGGTCACCGAGGCACGCGAGGCCCCCCTGCGCACCGCTCTGGTGCTCGCCCGGGGATACGGCGGATTCAACTCCGCGCTCGTCGTCCGCCGGCCGTGAGCCGTCCCGCTCCGGCCCCCGAACCACCCCCCACGCGCCACACCGCACACCCGCACACCCATCGACCGTCAGATGAGAGGACGTCACACCATGACCACCACCACGACCACCACGGCCGTCACCCTGGCTGATCTGACCCGGATGCTGCGTGAGAGCGCGGGCGAGGAGGAGGGCGTCGACCTGGACGGCGACGTCATCGACACCCCCTTCATGGAGCTCGGCTACGACTCCCTGGCCCTGCTCCAGGTGATCGGCCAGATCCAGCGCGAGTACGGCATCGAAATACCGGACGACGCCGTGGTCGACGCCGAGACCCCGAGGGCGCTGCTCGCCCTCGTCAACGCCGGACAGACCGCCACGGCCTGAACCGGATCCGGGGAGACCGGAGGGGCCGCCACGGCCCGCACCGGTCTCCGAACCGCCGGACAGACCGTCACGGGCCGATCCGGTCTCCGGACCGCCGGACAGACCGTCAAGGCCCGCACCGGTCTCCGGACCGCCGGACGGGCCGCCACGGCCTGAGCCGGACGCAAGACCCGGTCGGCCCGCCCGAAATTCCCCCCGGGCGGGCCGGCCGCCCGGCTTCTCACCCACAGGACAACGCGCCCCGCAGGAGGGACCATGTCGCTCACCTCGTCCAGCGCGGTCGTCCGGAGGCTGGTCGTCAGCCCCGGCCACGCCCCCTCGCAGCAGGAGCCACAACAGGAACCACAGCAGAAAGCGCAGCAGAAGTCGCAGCAGAAGCGGCGGCAGGAGCCGGAACAGGAGCCGCAGCGGCTCGTGGCCACCCCCGCGGCCGTCTCGGCCGTGCTGCGCGCGTTCGGCCGGCCGCTCGACCGCCTGCCGGTGCGCACCGCCGTCTACATCGGCGGCCCCGCCGACCAACTGCCTTCCGTGCACGAGGGCTTCACCGTTCGTACGGAGCCGAGCCCCGGCCGCGCACTGCGCCGCGCCGCCCGCGATCTGCACGACGGCGCCACCGATCTCGCCATCGTCGCGGGATTCGACGAGCCGGCCCCCGGCACCATCACCGTCCACGCCGTCCGCCGCGCCGCCGAGGCCGTCGCCGACTCCGAACGGATCGTCGGCCTCCTCGACCTGGCCACGGGCACGGAGGACGACGTCCCGCCCGTACGGCCGCTCCGCCACGGCCACCGCGAGACCGCCCCCGAACGGCACCGGCTGCTCCTGTGGTCGGGCCAGGACGAGCAGGACGAGGCCCGGGTGCGCGGCGAACTGCTGTCCCTGCTCAACGGGTTGCACAGCGAGGCGTTCCCGGCCCTGCCCACCGCCGTGCCCTGCGGCGCGGCCCCGGGCCCGGTGCGCGGGGCCGCCGTGGCGGTGTCCGCGCTGGCAGCGGCGACCGTGCACAAGGCACGGGCCGCGAAGACCCGCCGGCCGCGCCCCGTCGCCCTGCTGTTCCCCGGCCAGGGCTCCCAGCACACCGGCATGGCCACCGGCCTGTACGGCCGCGACCCCGTCTTCACCGCCGCCGTCGACGCCGTCTTCGCCCACATGGGCGACGAGGGCCGCCGCGTCCGCGAGGACTGGCTCACCACGGGCCGGCCCCTGATCCCCATCGACGACGTACGCCGCGCCCAGCCCCTGCTCTTCGCCGTCGACTACGCCCTCGGCAGGCTCGTCCTGAGCTGGGGCGTGCGCCCGGCCGCGCTCCTCGGGCACAGCGCGGGCGAGCTGGTCGCCGCGACCCTGGCCGGCGTGGTGTCCCTGCCCGACGCCGTCGCCATGGTGATGTCCCGGGTCCGCGAGGCGGTGAAGATCCCCGAGGGCGGGATGCTCGCCGTCGCCGCGAGCGAGGAGCGACTGCGCCCGTATCTGACCGACGAGGTCGTCGTCGCCGCGGTCAACGCGGGCCAGCAGGTGATGCTGGCGGGCCCGGCCGCGCCGCTGGCCGAGGTGCGCGGCAGGCTGAAGGCCGACGCGTTCACGGTCGTCGAGGTCCCCGCCTCCAGCCCGTTCCACTCCCCGGCCATGGCCCCGGCCGCCGAGCGGGTCGAGGCCGACTACCGCCGCATCCCGCTGCGGGAGCCCGAACTGCCCCTGTACTCCGGCTACACGGGGACGCTCATGGGCGCCGAGCAGGCACTCGACCCGCGCTTCTGGGCCCGGCAGATCACCGACACGGTCCGCTTCAAGGAGGCGCTGGAGGAGCTCCTCGCCATCGAGGACGTCCTCCTGATCGAGGCGGGCCCCCGGCAGACCCTCACCGCCTTCGCCCGGCGGCACCGGGCGGTGCGCCTCGGCGCGAGCGCGGCGAGCCCCCTGCTGCCCGCCCGCCCGGGCACCGAGGAGGCGGACCGCCAGTCGGTCCTGACGGCGGCGGCCCGCATCTGGACGGAGGGGCACGACCTGGACATGCAGGCGGTGTCCGCCCTGTGGACCTGGTCCGTGGACGGGGCGCGGACGCCGGCGGCGGCCGTCGGCGTACCCGCATGATCATCGTGCGACGCCTGCTCACCGCCACGGGCCACGCGCTCGCGGCGGCGGGCTGGATGTGGATCGGGCTCGCGGGCGTGGGCCCGCCCCCGCCGCACCAGCCCCTGCACCGGCCACCGGACGGCCACCCCGAACGGCTGTGCCCGGACGTCCCCCTGACGGAGGTGGAGCAGGCCCTGGAGCGCGAGCTGACCCGCACGGGTCCCCGGGACGGCGGTTAGGGCGTGTCCGGCGGATCTTGACCGGGTCCGCGACGCCCGGCACGGCCCATCCGGTCCTGATCCGCCGGACACACCCTAGGGGCGGGGCGTTCGGCGACTCCTGGGGCGCGCGCTCTTCCCCTGGCCCGGGAAGTGCTCCAGGATTGTGCCCCTTGCACGACGCGCGAGTCGGGGCGTGGCGGGGAACGGGCGCTCACGCCCCGATGTGGAAGGATCTTCGCGAGCGTGTCGTGCGAGGTCAGCGCCCGCGCACACAGGCCGACGCGCGCGTGAGCCCCTGGACAGGAGACCCCGTCATGGACTTCGGACTCGTCCTCCAGACCGACCCGCCCGCCTCCGCCGTCGTCGGCCTGATGCGCCGCGCCGAGCGCAACGGCTTCCGCTACGGCTGGACCTTCGACTCGGCGGTGCTCTGGCAGGAGCCCTTCGTCATCTACAGCCGCGTCCTGGAGCACACCGACCGTCTCATCGTGGGCCCGATGGTCACCAACCCGGGAACCCGCACCTGGGAGGTGACGGCCTCCACTTTCGCCACCCTGAACGACATGTACGGCAACCGCACGGTGTGCGGGATCGGGCGCGGCGACTCCGCGATGCGGGTCGCGGGCCGCCGCCCCAACACCCTGGCCCGCCTCGGTGAGGCCATCGACGCCATCCGGGACCTGGCCGAGGGCCGGGAGGCCACGGTCGACGGGCAGCCGGTGCAGATCCCGTGGGTGAAGGACGGGCGGCTGCCGGTGTGGATGGCGGCGTACGGGCCCAAGGCCCTGGCGCTGGCCGGGCAGAAGGCGGACGGCTTCATCCTCCAGCTCGCGGACCCCTTCCTCACCGAGTGGATGATCAAGGCGGTACGGGACGCGGCCGCCGACGCCGGCCGGGACCCGGACTCCATCACCATCTGCGTCGCCGCCCCCGCCTACGTGGGCGACGACCTCGACCACGCCCGGGAGCAGTGCCGCTGGTTCGGCGGGATGGTCGGCAACCACGTCGCGGACCTGGTCGCCCGCTACGGCGAGCACTCCGGCCTGGTGCCCGAGGCGCTGACGGCGTACATCGCGGGCCGCTCCGGCTACGACTACAGCCACCACGGGCGCACCGGCAACCCGGACACCGCCTTCGTCCCCGACGAGATCGTCGACCGGTTCTGCCTGCTGGGCCCCGCCGACGCGCATATCGAGAAACTGCGCGCGCTACGGGCCATGGGCGTCGACCAGTTCGCCGTCTACAACATGCACGACGCCCGCGAGGCGACCATCGACGCGTACGGTTCCGAGATCATCCCGGCCCTGACCGCCTGACCGCCTGACCGCCTGGCCGCCTGGCTGATCGACTGACCGCCTGACCGACGCCCGGCGGACACGCGCTCCGCCCGCACGCACCTCGTACGCCCTCGCACCCGCCGCCCCGCACGGCCCCCCGAACCGCCCCGCACGGCACCGCCTCCGAGCGAAGGGCCAAGCCGCCATGACCGCCACCGTCCCACCCACCCCACCTACCCCGCCCACCTCCCCGCAGGGCGCGATACCGGCGGGAGCCGCCGCGTCCGACCGCGTCGAACTCGCCCACGGATACGTCCCCGACGACCTCCGCTTCGCCAACGACGACCTGCTGCCCGTCCCCGTCGAGCGGCGCACCTGGACCACGTACAACTTCGCCGCCCTGTGGATCGGCATGGCCCACAACATCCCGTCCTGGCTGCTCGCCTCCGGTCTGGTGGCGCTCGGCATGGACTGGAAACAGGCCGTGTTCACCATCGCGCTCGCCAATGTGATCGTGCTCGCCCCGATGCTGCTGACCGGGCACGCCGGGCCGAAGTACGGCATCCCCTTCCCGGTGCTCGCCCGCGCCTCCTTCGGGCTGCGCGGCGCCAACCTCCCCGCCCTGATCCGGGCCGCCGTCGCCTGCGCCTGGTTCGGCATCCAGACCTGGATCGGCGGCGTCGGCATCTTCACGCTGCTCGGCAAGGTCTTCGGCGGCTGGGCGGACGCCGGGGAGATCGGCGGGCAGCCCTGGACGCTCTGGCTCTGCTTCACGCTCTTCTGGGCCCTCGAACTGGCCATCATTTACCGGGGGATGGACGCCCTGCGCCGCTTCGAGAACTGGGCGGCGCCCTTCGTCCTGGTCGGGGCCGTCGTGCTGCTGGTCTGGGTCGCGGTCAAGGCGGGCGGCTTCGGCCCCCTGCTGGACCAGCCGTCCGCGCTCGGCTGGGGGGCCGACTTCTGGCCGGTCTTCTTCCCGTCCCTGATGGGCATGATCGCCTTCTGGGCGACGCTCTCGCTCAACATCCCCGACTTCACCCGCTTCGGCGCGGGCCAACGGGCCCAGATCCGGGGGCAGTCGCTCGGCCTGCCGACCACGATGACGTTCTTCGCCCTGCTGTCGGTCTTCGTCACCTCCGGCTCCCAGGCGGTGTACGGGGTCGCCATCTGGGACCCCGTCCAGCTCGTCGCCCGTACGGACAACGTCTTCGGGCTGCTCTTCGGCCTGGTCACCGTGCTGATCGCGACCATCTCGGTGAACATCGCGGCGAACGTGGTCTCACCGGCGTACGACCTGGCGAATCTGGCCCCGAAGTTCATCAGCTTCAAGACGGGGGCGCTGATCACGGGGGTGGTCGGGGTCGTCATCATGCCGTGGAAGCTGACCGAGACGCCCGAGCTGTACATCTTCACCTGGCTGGGACTGGTCGGCGGGCTGCTCGGTACGGTGGCGGGCATCCTGATCGCCGACTACTGGATCGTCCGCCGCACGGTCCTGGACCTGGCCGACCTCTACCGCCCCGGCGGCCGCTACTGGTACCGGGCCGGCTGGAACTGGCGGGCGGTCGTGGCCTTCGCGGCGGGCGGCGTCCTGGCGGTGGGCGGCTCCCATTCGGCCCCGGGCAAGGGCCCGTTCCCGGCGGACGGGCTGATCCCGTTCCTCAGACCGCTGGCCGACTACGGCTGGGCGGTCGGACTCGCGTCCTCGCTGCTGCTGTACGTGGCCCTGACCCGCCGGGAGCGTCCGGTACGGGTACGGGGCTGAGCGGCCGGGTCCGGTCCCGCACCGCGCGCCCCGGCGCGGGGCCGGAAGGCGCGCGGTCACACCGGTTTGACGCTGCGGCCCAGCAGCGCCGTCACATCCACCGTCTCGTCCGCCGATGGAGTCTCGGTGGGCACCGGCCGGTCGAAGCCGGAGAAGGTCACCGTCCCCTCCACGTCCGGCCCCCGCACGCCGATCCGCACCGGATACGGCTCGCCCTCGGTCGCCACGTACACCGTCAGCCGCTCGTCGCCCTGTGCGCGGGTCACCGGAATGACGGCCACGCCGTCCACCTCGGTCTCCCGGCCCTTCGTCAGCGTGCCCCGGTCGGCGGCGTCGCGGTTGTCCGTGATCAGCTCGCGGAAGGTGTCGAGGTCACAGACCTCGGTGACCGTCAGCAGCCGCGGGTCGTCGGCCTTCGCCTTCATGTAGCGGCCGTCGAGGATCGCGTCGAAGGTCGAGCCGCCGATCGGGACGTGGTTCTCCCAGAACACCTTGTCCGGCTTCAGCCAGACGTCGTCGGCGCGCTTGACGATCTCCACGGACCCGTCCTCGCCCATGTCGACGCCGCCCGTGCAGTCGCCCTTCCGGCCCAGCGTCAGGTCGACGCTCATCCGGTCGCCGCTCCCGTCGAGATCGCCCCGCGCGCTCAGCCGCAGGGAGGAGACGCCCAGCAGGGCGTCGCGCGAGCGGTCCGCGATCTGCTCGGCGCTGAGCGAGGCGAGGTCGTCGTCAGCCCGCGCGACCGTGCCACCCGTGACGGTGAGAGCGACGGCCGCCGCCCCGGAGGCCGCCCGCGCGACCCATCGGTGTCCGCTCACGTCGCCTCCTCGAAAAGGCCCCGGTCAGGGCGTGCGAACCAGGGAGACCGGCACATTCGAGCGTACGCCGGGAGCGGGGCCGTCGCCCGGTGCATGTACGGAGAGTGAAGCGCGGCGGTGTTTTCGGCCACGGAGCGTGGGCAGAGCTGCGGTGGTCCCACCCGGGACCACGCGGGCACGCGCCACAAGGTCACGCGGGCACGCACCAGAGATCACGCGGGCACGCACCACAGAGATCACGCCTGCACCCACCACGAAGGAGCACCATGAACCTGTTCACGGGGACCCTGTTCACAGGGGCGAGGAGCGAGGGCGGCACGGCCACCGGGAAGCGGCGGCCCCGGCCCGCGCTGCGGGCGCTGGCCGCCGTGTCGACGGCCGCCGCGCTGGCCGTCCCGGTCACGGCGGCGACCGCGACCGCCGCCCCGGCCGTGATTCCGCCCGGCCTCTCGTGCAGCACCGGCAAGCACGCCATCGACGAGTACACGGGTTTCGCGCTCTGTCGCAACAACGGCAGTCAGACGCAGACCTTCTGGGTCCACCTGGTCTGCGGCTGGGCCCCGGACGTCGACGGCAACCGCGTCACCCTGCGGCCCGGCGAGTCGGGCCAGTCCACCGCCCACTGCGGGAAGATCGGCACCGGCATCGGCGAGATCCACGTCCGCCCGTGAAGCCGTAGCCGTGAAGCCGTAGGGGGCGTCCGGCGGCAGCCGTAGCCGCAGCCTCGAACACCCGGGGCGGTTGCCGCACCCGGAACGACCCCCGTGGCCGCAACGGTTGAGCGTGCCGCCTCCACTCGTTACCCTCCAGTAAGTACGTAGGACGCAGCCGGACGACCGGCGGGTCCCACGGCCACGAGGGAGGCGGCACGCCCATGTCCTCAGCGGAGCCCACCGAGCAGACCGGACCGGCCGCACGACCGTCCGCGGTCCGGGACAGCGCACCCGCACCCGCGTCCACCCCCGCGCCGATGCCCGGACTGGCGGAGAGCGCGCGCCTGCTCGCCGGCTCCGCCACCACCTCCACCGCACTCGTCGCGGACGCCCTCGCCCGCATCGAGGCGACCCAGCCCACCTTGAACGCCTTCCGCCACCTGCGGACCGAGGCGGCCCTCGCGGAGGCCGCCGAGGCCGACCGCAGACTCGCGGCGGGGGAGCGGCTGCCGCTGCTCGGAGTGCCCATCGCCGTCAAGGACGACACCGATGTGGCGGGCCTGCCCACCCACTTCGGCTGCGACGGCGAACGGGCCCCGGCCACCGCCGACAGCGAGGCGGTCAGCAGGCTGCGCGCCGCCGGGGCCGTCATCGTCGGCAAGACCAACTCCTGCGAACTGGGCCAGTGGCCGTTCACCGAAGGGCCCGCCTTCGGGGCCACCCGCAACCCCTGGAACACCGCGCACACCCCGGGCGGCTCCTCCGGCGGGGCGGCGGCGGCCGTCGCCGCCGGTCTCGTCCCCGCCGCCCTCGGCTCGGACGGGGCGGGGTCCGTCCGCATCCCCGCCGCCTGGACCCACCTCGTCGGCATCAAGCCCCAGCGCGGCCGCGTCTCGGTCCACCCGCACAGCGACGCGTTCCAGGGCCTCACCGTCAACGGCCCCCTCGCCCGTACGGTGGCCGACGCCGCGCTCCTGCTGGACGCGGCCGCCGGCGCGCACCCGGAGGACCTCCACCGCCCGCCCGCGGTCCGCGCGGCCGACGCCGCCCGCCGGGACCCGGGCCGCCTCCGTATCGCCCTCGCCTGGCGGCCCCCGCTCACCCTCACCCGGGCCGAGCCGGACCCCGAGGTGCGCCGGGCCGTCGCCGCGCTCGCCGAGACCCTGGCCCGGCTCGGCCACCACGTCGAGGAGGCCCGCCCCCGGTACGGGCTGATCGGGCTCGCCTTCGTCCCCCGCGCCACCGCCGGCATCGCCGAATTCGCCGCCCGCCACCCCGAACCGGCCCTCCTGGACCCCCGCACCCGCAGCGCCCTGCGGACCGGGACGCGGCTCGGCGGCCGGGTGGTGCGGGCCGCCCGGGCCCGCGAGGTGCGCCAACACCGCCGGATCGGGGCGCTCTTCGACGCCTCCGGGTACGACGTGCTGCTCACCCCGACGACCGCCGCGCCCCCACCCCGTATCGGCACATACGACCGCCTCAGCGCCTGGCGCACCGACGTCACGATGACGGCCGCCTGCCCCTACGCCTGGCCGTGGAACGTCCTCGGCTGGCCCGGCGTCAACGTCCCGGCGGGCTTCACCCGCTCCGGCCTCCCGGTCGGCGCGCAACTCCTCGGCCCCTCCCGCAGTGAGGAGCGGCTGATCGCGCTGGCGGCCCAACTGGAGGACGACCAGCGCTGGTTCGAGCACCGCCCGCCGGTCTGACGAACAGCGCGGCTCAGACCGCGCGGGCGGCCCCGAGCAGCCCCGCCTCCACCCGCTCCACCGCCAGCATCGCGCCGAACGCGACCAGGTGCACCAGACAGTGGTCGGTGTACGGCGCCACCCGCCAGGCCGCCACGTCCTCGGCGGTGATCCGGTACGGGGCCCGGGCCGCGAGCAGCGCCAGCCGGGCCCCCGGCCGCTCCGCGCGGTCCGGCAGCCCGTCACCGGTCAGCGGCAGGGGCGTGAACCCGTCCCAGGCCGCCACCGACTCCCGTACGAACGCGGCGTCCCGCTCGTCCAGCAGCCTGCCGCCCACGTGCGCCGCCGAACGCAGCGCACCGAAGGCCGTGCCCACCGGGCTGCCCGCCGCCCAGGCGGGCTGCGGGCCCCTGGTCTCCAGCAGCGGCAGGCTCAGCCCCGGTTCCGGCCGCCCGCGCACGGCCCGGGTCAGCGCCTGTCCCGCCTCGGTGTCCAGCAGTTCGGCGGGGTCCGCGCCGCCGGACACCATCTCCTCGTCGATCAGCGCCGACACGACCCGGTTGATGAAGTGGAAGGCCAGCGCGGTGCCCACGAACTCCGGCGCCTCATCGGCGGCGAACGGCCCCGGGCCCCGCATGTCCTGCCCCCAGGACAGCAGCCGGTCGTGCTCCGGATCGGCCGGGCGCTCGCCCCGGGCCAGTACGCCGGCCAGTTCGTGGTCGCCGCCCGCGTGCAGCAGCAGGGTGTGCGCGCCCACGCAGAACGGGCAGCGGTTGGCCAGCGACACCCCGAACGCCACCACCTCCTTCTCGGTGCGGGACGCCCGGCCGGACAGCAGGGACTCCCGCATCAGGGCCCAGACCCCCGCCATCAGACCGGGGGCGGCGGACAGGGCCATGAAGGGGAGGGCGCTCTCGATGCCGAAGTCCCGGGTGAGTTGTGCGTGGACGGCCGCGACCGTGCCGGTGGTCGTGGCGGCGGGCTCGGGTGCCGTATAGCGGAAAGGTGAGGTCATGCCCCAGATGCTGGCGGCTGCGGCGGCGCTCCGTCGTCGTACGGGGGAAGGCAGTTGGGCCTGCTCCACGCCGATGCCGCCGGCCGCCGCCCTACTCCCCGGGGAGTAGGCCCGACCCCCTCATCGAGGACGACGCGGCCCCCACCGTACGGACGTTAGGCTGCCGCCCATGCAGGGGGAGACAGAGGGCACGGGGGACGCAGAGGGCACGAGGGAGACCAGGGGCACGGGGGAGCCCGGGGGCACGGGAGAAGCAGTGGCCATGGCGGAGACAGGGGCCACGACCGGCAGCGTGCGGCGGGCGTATCTGCTGGACGCGGTGCTCGCCGCCGCCATCGGCGTCGGGGTCGCGGTCGCCGCGGCGGCCTGGGCGGCCACCTCGCCCGGCCCCGGCGACCTGCTGCTCATCGGGACCGGTTCGCTCGCCCTGGCCGGACACCGCCGCGCCCCGCGCGCGGTCCTCGCGGTGACCACCGCGTGCCTGCTCGGATACGTCGTCCTCGCGCACCCGGGCAGCTGGGCGGCCCTGCCGGTCGTCGTCGCCGTCCACGCGGCCGCCCGCAGCGGGCACCGGGGGTACGGCGTCACGGCGGGGGCGGTCTTCCTCGCCGGACACCTGGCCGCCCTGCTCGCCTCGGACCTGGGCGCGGGGGAGGCCGTGGAGCGGACCCTGCTCCTGCTCGGGTGGTTCCTCTGCGCCGGTGTCACCGGCCTCATCGACAAGAACTGGCAGGCATACCTCCGTCAGACGGAACAGCGCGCCCTGGACGCCGAACGGACCAAGGAGGAGGCGGCGTTGCGTAGGGCTGGGGAAGAACGGCTGCGTATCGCACGTGAGTTGCACGATTCGCTGACCCACTCCATCTCGATCGTGAAACTCCAGGCCGGAGTCGCCGTCCACCTCGCCCGCAAGCGCGGCGACGCGGTGGACCCCGCCCTGCTCGCGATCCAGGAGGCCGGCGGCGAGGCCATGCGCGAACTGCGCGCCACACTGGAGGTTCTGCGCACGGACGAGCCGGAGCAGCGGCCCGCCGCCACGGGCCTGGCGCGCATCGGCGAGCTCGTCGAGCGCGCCCGTACGGTGGGGATCACGCTGTCCGTCAGCGTCGAGGGGGACCGGCGCACCCTGCCCGAGGACGTCGACCGCACCGCGTACCGCATCGTCCAGGAAGCCCTGACCAACGTCGCCCGGCACGCCGACCGGGCGAGGACCTCGGTGCGGCTGCGCTACACGGAGCGGGCCCTCACCGTCGCGGTCGTCGACGAGGGCCCCTGCCCGCCCGGCACACCCGTCACCCCGGGCACCGGACTCACCGGCATGCGCGAACGCGTCGCGGCCCTGGATGGCGTGCTGACCGCCGGACCCCGCAGGGGCGGCGGCTTCGCCGTCCACGCGGAACTGCCGCTCGCCCCCTCCTCGCCCCGGGCCGTGAGCGCCCGGTGAGCGCCGGCGGCGGTGCCCTGCGCGTCGCGATCGTCGACGACCAGGCGCTGATGCGCGCCGGATTCCGGGCCCTGCTGGAGGCCGAGGAGGACATCGAGGTCGTCGGAGAGGCCGCGGACGGCCGGGCCGGGCTGGACCTGGTCCGCGCCCGGACGCCCGACGTGGTGCTCCTGGACATCACCATGCCCGTGATGACCGGGATCGAGGCCACCCGCGAGATCGCCGCCGACCCCCGGCTGGCCGGGGTGCGCGTGGTCATCCTCACCAACTACGGCCTCGACGGTTACGTCTTCGAGGCGCTGCGCGCGGGAGCCGCCGGGTTCCTCCTCAAGGACACCGAGCCCGAGGAGCTGCTCCGGGCGATCAGGGTCGCCGCCGAGGGCGACGCCCTCCTCTCGCCCGCGATCACCCGCCGGCTGATCGGCGAGTTCGTCGCCCGGCCGCCCGACCGTTCCACCGCCCCCGGCCTGGAAGCCCTCACCCGCCGTGAGCGGGAGGTCACCGCACTGGCGGCCCGCGGTCTCAGCAACGAGGAGATCGCCGTCCACATGGTGGTCAGCCCGTACACCGCCAAGACGCATGTCAGCCGCGCGATGATCAAGCTCGGAGCCCGCGACCGGGCCCAGCTCGTGGTGTTCGCGTACGAATCCGGGCTGGTCGAGCCCCGGTCCCGGACGGAGCGCGACCGGGCACCGGGCCGCTGACGCCGCTGACCGCCGCCGACGTCTCGCGCCGACGTCCTCGCGCCCGCCGGGAACCGGTGCGGGGGCCTTGTGGAGCCACGGGCGGTGACGAGATATCTTGATGTCAAGCAATGTTGCAGACGTGGAGCGGAGCACCCGGTGACTGACTCGACCATCATCTATACGCACACCGACGAGGCCCCTGCCCTGGCGACCTATTCCTTCCTGCCCGTCGTCGAGGCGTACGCCTCGACCGCAGGCGTCACGGTGGAGCGCCGTGACATCTCCCTCGCGGGACGGATCATCGCCAGTTTCCCGGAGCACCTCAAGGCCGAGCAGCGTATCGATGACGCACTCGCCGAGCTCGGCGAGCTGGCCAGGACTCCCGGCGCGAACATCATCAAGCTGCCCAACATCTCGGCGTCGATCCCGCAGCTCAAGGCCGCGATCGCCGAGCTCCAGGCGCAGGGCTACGCGCTTCCGGACTACCCGGACGACGCGCAGACCGATGAGGCCAAGGACATCCGCGCCCGGTACGACAAGGTCAAGGGCAGCGCCGTGAACCCGGTGCTGCGCGAGGGCAACTCCGACCGCCGCGCCCCCGCGTCCGTCAAGAACTACGCCAAGGCCCACCCGCACCGCATGGGCGCCTGGAGCGCCGACTCGAAGACGAACGTCGCGACCATGGGCGTCGACGACTTCCGCTCCACCGAGAAGTCCGCGGTCATCGCCGAGGATGGCTCGCTCCGGATCGAGCTGCACGGCGACGACGGCGCCACCACCGTGCTGCGCGAGTCCGTACCCGTACTCAAGGGCGAGGTCGTCGACGCGGCCGTCATGCGCGTCGCCGCGCTGCGCGAGTTCTTCACCGCGCAGGTCGCCCGCGCCAAGGCGGAGGGCGTGCTGTTCTCCGTGCACCTCAAGGCCACCATGATGAAGGTCTCCGACCCGATCATCTTCGGCCACGCGGTCCGCGCCTTCTTCCCGAACACCTTCGCCAAGTACGGCGACCAGCTCTCCGCCGCCGGCCTCACCCCCAACGACGGCCTGGGCGGCATCCTCAAGGGCCTGGACTCGCTGCCGGACGTCGGCGCCGAGATCCAGGCGTCCTTCGAGGCCGAGCTCGCCGAGGGCCCGGCCCTCGCGATGGTCGACTCCGACAAGGGCATCACCAACCTGCACGTCCCCAGCGACGTCATCGTCGACGCCTCCATGCCGGCCATGATCCGCACCTCCGGCCACATGTGGGGCCCGGACGGCAACGAGGCCGACACCATCGCCGTCCTCCCGGACAGCAGCTACGCCGGCGTCTACCAGGTCGTCATCGACGACTGCCGCGCCAACGGCGCCTTCGACCCCGCCACCATGGGCTCGGTGCCCAACGTCGGTCTGATGGCGCAGAAGGCCGAGGAGTACGGCAGCCACGACAAGACCTTCGAGGTCCCCGCCACCGGCACCGTGCGCGTCGTCGACACGAACGGCGACGTGGTGCTGGAGCAGGCGGTCGGCGCCGGCGACATCTTCCGGATGTGCCAGACCAAGGACGCCCCGATCCAGGACTGGGTCAAGCTCGCCGTGACCCGCGCCCGCGCCACCGGCAACCCGGCCGTGTTCTGGCTGGACGAGGGCCGCGCCCACGACGCCAACCTGATCGCCAAGGTCACCACGTACCTCGCCGACCACGACACCGACGGCCTGGACATCTCCGTCAAGACCCCGGAGGAGGCCACCGCCTTCTCCCTGGAGCGCATCCGCCGCGGCGAGGACACCATCTCCGTCACCGGCAACGTGCTCCGCGACTACCTCACCGACCTCTTCCCGATCCTGGAGCTCGGCACCAGCGCGAAGAT
Source organism: Streptomyces sp. cmx-18-6 (assembly GCF_046548915.1). Lineage (NCBI taxonomy): Bacteria > Bacillati > Actinomycetota > Actinomycetes > Kitasatosporales > Streptomycetaceae > Streptomyces > Streptomyces sp. cmx-18-6. Next base: position 506,509 of record NZ_JAEBEP010000005.1, read on the forward strand.
GCTCTCCGTCGTCCCGCTGATGAACGGCGGCGGCCTCTTCGAGACCGGCGCGGGCGGCTCGGCCCCCAAGCACGTCCAGCAGCTCGTCAAGGAGAACTACCTCCGCTGGGACAGCCTGGGCGAGTTCCTGGCCCTCGCGGTCAGCTTCGAGCACCTGGCCACCACCACGGACAACGCGCGGGCCCAGGTCCTCGCCGACACCCTGGACCGGGCGACCGGCACGTTCCTCAACGAGGACAAGTCGCCGAGCCGTCGCCTCGGCGGCATCGACAACCGCGGCAGCCACTTCTACCTGGCGCTCTACTGGGCCCAGGAGCTGGCGCAGCAGACCGACGACGCCAAGCTCGCCGAGGCGTTCGCGCCGCTCGCCAAGACCCTGGCCGAGCAGGAGGAGACCATCGTCGCCGAGCTGATCGCGGTGCAGGGCTCCCCGGCCGAGATCGGCGGCTACTACCAGCCCGACCCGGCCAAGGCCGAGGCGATCATGCGCCCGTCCGCCACGTTCAACCAGGCGATCGCGAGCCTCGCCTGATCCGACGGCGTGGGCGGGCAGTCCCGCCCGCCGTTCCGTCCCCTCGCTCCGCCCCGGCAGGCCCCGCGCCCGCCGGGGCGGTTCGCGTCCGCCTCCCCGGCGGCGCACGGCCTGCCGGGGACGGGTGCGGGATCAGGCCACCGCGCGCCGTATGTGCAGGTGCCCATCGAGCGGGTAGAGCGGAGGAGCCGCCGGCAGGACCCTGTCCATGAGGTAGCCGTTCTTCTCCGCGACACGGCAGGACGCCAAGTTGTCGGCCTGGTGGAGTAGTTCGAGGTATTCCAGGCCACCGGCCCGGAAGGCGTTGAATGACCAGGCGGTGAGCGTCGCCAGGGCACGCGGGGCCACGCCACGCCCCCGGGCCTGTGCTGTCGTCCAGTAGCCGACCTCGGCGGAAGGCTTGCCGGATGCGACGTCCTTGAGCACCACGTTCCCGACCAACCGGTGCAGCGCCGTATCAGTGCCGGCCCCAAGGGCGGTTGCCCCAAGGACGGCGCCCTCAAGGGCGGCGCCCTCAAGGACGGGGCCCTCAAGGACGGTTGCTTCAAGGGAGGTCGCTTCAAGGAACGCTGCTTCGAGTACGGCGAAGCCGAATCGGTCGCCTGTCGCCCACCCCCGCTCCTGGTCCCGCACCCACCGCAGTCCGTCGTCCTCGCTCTCCATCGGCGCCTGCGCCCAACGCCGCAGGTCGGGGTCCCGGTAGGCATCGACCAGCGCGGTGACGTCCTGCTCGCACCAGGGGCGGAGGAGAAGTGGCGGAGCGGTCGGCGTTGCGGCAGCTTCGAGCGTGACGGAAGCGTTCATGATCGGATCATATGCAGCGACGCGTCCGGGGCGGCCGATCGGGTGAACGACCAATCCCCCCGCCCCCCGGCTCCGAATGACGACCGTGAGGATCACCCGGACAGCACTGACCCGCGGAACGCTCGCAGCCCTCAGCGGCCTGCTGGCGGGATTCGCCGCCCTGACCGTCGCCGAACTCGTCTCGGCGGCCGTCCGCCCCGAGGCGAGCCCCGTGACCGCGGTCGGCGGGGCGGCCATCGACCGGACGCCCGCCGGGGTGAAGGACTTCGCGATCCGGAACTTCGGCGAGAACGACAAACTCGTCCTGCAACTCGGCATCGTCGTCACGCTCGCCCTCTTCGCCGTCGTCGTCGGCGTGCTGGCGCTGCGCCACCGGCGTACCGGATCGGCCGCCGTACTGGTCTTCGGCGTGGTCGGCGCGGCCTCGGCCGTCAGCCGCCCGGACTCCACCGGGGTGGTGGACGCGCTTCCCTCGCTGGTCGGCGCGGTGGCCGGGGCGATCCTGCTGTACGTCCTCGTCGGCAGGCTCACCCGGCCGCGCGGGGTCGCGGGGGAGGAGCGGCGGGAGGACGAGGGCGGCTGGGACCGGCGCGGGTTCCTGGTCGCCGCCTCCGCGGCTGCCGCCGCCTCGACGGTGGCGGGAGCGGTCGGGCGTACGCTCAACGGCCGCGACGCCCAGGACGCGATCGCCTCGCGCGAGGCCGTACGGCTGCCCGCCCCGGCCTCGCGCGCCCGACCGATCCCGGCGGGCGCGCAGTTGAGGGTGGCGGGCCTCTCCCCGTTCACCACCCCCAACAACAAGTTCTACCGGGTCGACACCGCCCTCGTGATCCCCAAGGTCGACGCGAACTCCTGGCGGCTGCGCATCCACGGCGAGGGCGTCCGGCGCGACCTGGAGCTCAGCTACCAGGACCTGCTGGACCGCCCGCTGATCGAACGCGAGATCACCCTCTGCTGCGTCTCCAACGAGGTCGGCGGCCCCTACATCGGCCACGCCAAGTGGATCGGCGTACGGCTGTCCGACCTGCTCAAGGAGGCGGGCGTCAAGCCGCCGTCCCGGGGCGGCCGGGCCGACCAGATCATCGCCCGCTCGGTGGACGGCATGACGCTCGGCACCCCCGTCGAGGACGTCATGGACGGCCGCGACGCGATGCTCGCCGTGGGCATGAACGGCGAGCCGCTGCCCTTCGTCCACGGGTTCCCCGTGCGGATGCTCGTCCCCGGCCTGTACGGGTACGTCTCGGCCTGCAAGTGGATCGAGGACATCGAGCTCACCACGTTCGACGACTACGACGCGTACTGGGTGAAGCGCAAGTGGGCCCGCAGGGCCCCCATCAAGACCCAGTCCCGGATCGACACCCCCAAGCCCTTCGGGCGGCCCGGGGCCGGCACGGTCATGGTGGCCGGAGTGGCGTGGGCCCAGCACCGGGGGATCGAGAAGGTCGAGATCCGCGTCGACGACGGCCCGTGGCGGCCGGCCCAGCTCGCCGAGCAGGACACCGTGGACACCTGGCGGCAGTGGTCCTACCCGTGGAAGGCGACCCCCGGCGGCCACACCCTCACCGTCCGCGCCACCGACCGGACGGGCGAGGTCCAGACTGAGAAGCGCACCAAGACCGTCCCGGACGGCGCGAGCGGCTGGCACTCCGTGGTGGTCACCGTGGACTGACCGGCCGGTGGCCGACCGCCGCACCGTCCGACGCGGGTCGGCAGGGTTCAGCGCGTCTTGCGGTGGTCGTACGACATCGTCAGCCACGGCACGACCAGGCCGATCCAGAACAGGATCAGCGGCACATCGCGGTCGGTCCACGGCACCTGGGTGATCAGCAGGGCGCAGAGCAGCGTGCAGGACGCCTGGACGACGACGATGCGGGCCCACAGGTCGCGGCGGATCAGCGAACGCACGTTCAGCTGTACGCCGGTGCGGAGCCTGCGGTAGGTACGCCAGGCCCCGAAGCCCCAGACCGCTCCCATGCACACCAGCAGCCAGAGCCGGTTGCCCAGGGGCACGGGAAGGTCCCGCAGCGCCGGGTCCTTGGCCGTGGCGAACAGGTCGATCATCAGGGCCGCCGCGACCAGGCAGGCGAGAGCCAGCCAGCGGGTGCCGCGCAGCAGGCGGAAGGTGGCCTTGTCCAGGCCGCCGCGCAGCGAGGTGTCCGCCGGGGCCACGGCGAGCCCGTCCGCGTACAGGGCAGCCGCCCCGCTCGCGCCGGTCCCCTCGGCCTGGGCGGCCTTCTTGGTCTGACTGGCCAGGGCGGCGGCATGGGTCGGGTCGATCCGGAGGATGGCCCGCTCGAACGCGTCGGCGTCCTCCCTGGCCCCCGAGAAGTCGGCGATGAACAGGGCGATCTCGTACGCGTAGACCTCCTCGGGCCCCAGCCGGATCGCCTCCCTGGCCAGCGCCGCGCCCTCCTCGGCGAGGGCCGGCATGTCCTCGGGGGCCAGCTCCCGCTTCCCGGTCTCCTTCCCGAAGCGGACCATCGCCTGCCGGAACACGAGATCGGCCAGCATCGCGTAACCGCCCCAGTACTGCGGAGAGACGCGCACCGCCTCCCGCAGCGTGTCCACGGCCGCGTCGAGCCCGCCGCCCGTCATGCGCAGCGCTTCGGAACGTACGAGGAGCGCGTCGACGTACTCGGGGTCGCGCGCCAGCGCCTCGCCGGTCGCCGCCAGGGCCTCCTGCGGCCGCTTTCGCTTCAACTCGCTGCGGGCCAGGGCGACATGGGCCCGGGTGTTGTCGGGGTCCTGGGCGAGGAGTTCACAGAGCAGCGCCGCCGCGTCGTCGTAGCGCCCGATCTCGTGCAGGGCCTGGGCCCGCTGGAGCCCCGCGTGGGCCGTCGTCACAGTTTCCGCCTCTTCTTCAGGTAGGTCACGAGGTCGTCGTACATTCCGCCCTCGTTGGCGAACATCGCCACGTTCCGCGCGGCGGCGAACCACGGTTCGCTCGACGGGACCACGGCCTTCGCCGCCGCCAGCAGGTCCGCCGTGCCGATCATGCGGATCTCGCCGGTCCGGGCGGAGTCCAGCAGCGCACTCTCCGCCGCCGACTCGCACACATGGGCCAGGTCGGCCCCCGACAGGCCGTCCGTCGCCTTGACGATACGGCGCAAGTCGACGCCCTCCACGGGGCGTTCGCGCAGGTGGTAGCGGAGGATCGCCTCGCGGGCCGGGGCGTCGGGCGGCAGGACGAGGAGGGTGCGGTCGAGCCGGCCCGGGCGGCGCAGGGCGAGGTCCACGTCCCAGGGGACGTTGGTCGCGGCGAGGACGAAGACGCCCTCGTTGGCGGCGGAGTCGATGCCGTCCAGCTCGGTGAGGAGCTGGTTCACCGTGTTCCGCATCCCGCTGTTCTGCGTACGGCTCCGCTTGCCGCCCAGCGCGTCCAGCTCGTCCAGGAACACGACACAGGGCGCTTTGCGGCGGGCGGTCCTGAAGACCTCGTGCATGTTGCGTTCGGAGTTGCCGATCCACATGTCGAGGACGTCGTTGACGGACACCGACAGGAAACTCGCGCCGAGTTCCCCCGCCACCGCCCGCGCGATGAAGGTCTTGCCGCAGCCGGGCGGACCGTACAGCAGCAGGCCGCCCCGCAGGCTCTTGCCGTAGAGCTTGCGCAGTTCGGGATTGCGCATCGGCGCGAGGAACGCGGCTTCCAGCCGCTCCTTCACCTCCCGCATCCCGCCGACGTCCGCGAGGCGCACCGCCCCGGGGCCGGTCACGTCGAAGGTGTCGGCGTCCCCGGGATCGCCGCCGCCGTCGACGGTCTGCGGGGCTTCCACGAAGCGCGGCTGGACGATGCCGTCGACCTCCTCCTCGGCGGCCCGCCAGTCGAACTTCCCGGCGGACGGCTCTCGGGGCCGGGCAGGCGCGGCCGGTTCCTGCTCCGGCGCGCGGGCATCCGGTCCGGGGGCTCCGGTTTCCGGTTCCGCCGCAGGTGAGGGGCCCGGGCCCGCCATCGCCCTCATCATCAGCTCCCGCACCGCACGGTCGCCCGGTGCGTGGTGCAGGGCCACCGCAGCCTCGGACACGGCGGCGTCGTGCGCGCCGGACGCGAGCAGCAGCTCGGCCAGGTGCAGCCGCAGCGGGACGTCATCGGGGGCGGCGGCGACCGCGTTGCGCAGGCTCTGGATCAGCGGGGATTCCTGAGCGGGAGGATCTTCGGGCATCGTCCCTTTCTACGTGGGCCTCGCGACGGGAGTCCAGGCAGGGGGGTGTGCCGTGGATCACCGCGCGGAGGCCCGCCGGGTTTTCGGCCGTACGCGCGTCAACTCGGCCCTACGCGCGTCGACTCCCGGACGGTGCGCGGCGCCTCACTGCCCCGGAGCCGAAGGGGAGGCCGGGGCAGGGGTCGGGGTCGGGGTCGGCTGGGCCATCGCCCACCGGATGGTCCGGGTCAACGCCCTCCCGGCGGGCCGTACGCAGACCTCCTCGACCCCCGGGGCACGGGGCAGCCGCAGCGGCTTGCGGGCCCAAGTCGGCAGCCCGGAAACGGCGTTGGCCGCCAGGACCCCGTACGGAAGGCGCGCGGCCCAGGGCAGCGGCGGGTGCAGCAGGATGAAGCGGGCCGCGTCCAGGGCCTCCTGGGCGGCGCGCAGCTCCGGGCGGTAGGCGGCGATGCGCTCGGCCAGTTCGGCGCGGTCGCGCGGCGGGTCGGGGACGCCGAGGGCGCGGGCCACCGTCGCCATGTCGAGGATGTACGCGTCGCACCCCGCACCGTCCAACGGCCGTGCCCCGTAACGCTGGTGGGCGCGCAGGAAGCTGTCCACCTCCGCGATGTGCACCCAGCACAGAAGGTGCGGGTCGGCCGCGTGGTACGGCTCCCCGGACGGGGCGGTCCCGCGTACCCGCTCGTGCACGGAACGTACCCGGTCCACCGCCTCCTGGGCGTGCTCGGCCGTGCCGAACGTCGTCACGGCGAGAAACGTGCTGGTCCGCTGGAGCCGGCCCCACGGATCGCCCCGGAAGCCCGAGTGGCCCGCGACGGCCGCCATGGCGAGGGGGTGCAGCGACTGGAGGAGCAGGGCGCGCAGCCCGCCGATGAACATGGACGCGTCACCGTGCACCCGGCGCACCGGCCGGTCCGGGCCGAACCAGCGGGGGCCGGGGGTGCCGTGGATACGGGCCCGGTTCTCGGGTCCCGAAGGACCGGCCACCCGGGAGAACAGGCTCCTGCCGAGCCGTTCCCGCACTCCGGAGCCTGCCGTCGCCTCGTCCATGCCTCCCAGTATGCCGGGCCGGACCCCGGCGTCGGCGGGGCGGCCCGGGCTACGGCACCCGGGCCGTCCACTGCGGCGTGGCGAACTTCGTCCGCACGAGCTCCTCGGCGCGGGCCAGCTCGGCGTCGGTGACGCCGCCCGTGGTCAGCCCGTGCCGCTTGCGGAACGACTCGATCATCCGCTCGATCACGACCTGGCGGGGCAGACCGGTCTGCCGCCGCAGCGGGTCGACGCGCTTCTTCGCGGACCGCGTGCCCTTGTCCGACATCTTCTCCTTGCCGATGCGCAGGACCTCCAGCATCTTGTCGGCGTCGATGTCGTACGCCATGGTCACGTGGTGCAGCACCGCCCCCGGCCCGCCGTCCGGCCCCACCACCCGCTTCTGGGCCGCCCCGGCGATCTTGCCGACCTCGGTGGCGATGTCGTTGAGCGGCTGGTACCAGGCCCTGATGCCCATGTCCGCGAGGGCTTCGAGGACCCAGTCGTCGAGATAGGCGTAACTGTCGGCGAAGGACAGGCCGGACACCAGCGCCTGCGGCACGGCCAGCGAGTAGGTGATCGTGCTGCTCGGCTCGGCGAACATCGCGCCGCCGCCGGAGATCCGGCGCACGACGTTCACGCCGTGCCGCTCCGCGCCCGCCGGGTCCACCTCGTTGCGCAGCGACTGGAAGCTGCCGATGATCACGGCGGGGGAGTCCCACTCCCACACCCGCAGCGTCGGCGGCCGCAGCCCCGCCGCGACCTCGGCGGTGATCACCTCGTCCAGCGCCATGTGCAGCGCGGGCGACTGCGGGGCGTCGTGGATCAGCTGCCAGTCGTAGTCGCTCCACTCGGTGGCCCGCGCGAGCGCCCGGCGTACGGCGATGGCGACGCCCTCCGCGCTCAGCCCGAGCATCACCGTGGCGTCGGGCAGCGCCGCCTCGATCCGGGCCGCGAGCCCGGCCGTGTCGGTGTTGGCCGGAGCCCCTTCCAGCGCCGCGTCGATCGCGAGGATCGCCTCGTCGGGTTCGAGGAAGAAGTCCCCGGCCACGCGGACGTCCCGCAGCGCCCCGCCCGTCACCTCCAGGTCCACCACGACCAGCTTGCCGCCGGGAACCTTGTACTCACCGTGCACCGCGCCGCCTCCAGCTCCAGTTCCGTCTTCCCCGGTCCGGTCCGGCTCGGTGAGGAGCCGGACACATCCGGCTATAACGCGCACGGAGGCGTCGATCATCCCGGGGCGGGGGTGTCACGTCCCGGGGTGCGCCGGGACGGACCGCTGGCCGGGGCCGTTGTAGACGCCGAGCGGCCGGATCAGCGCGTTGTGCTCCAGCTGCTCGCTGATGTGGGCGGTCCACCCGGTGATCCGGCTCATCACGAAGATCGGCGTGAAGGCCGCGATATCGAACCCCATCAGGTGGTACGCCAGGCCGGCCGGGTAGTCCAGATTGGGGTGGATGCCCTTGCGGCTGATCATCGCGTGGCGGAGCGCGGCGTGCAGGGTCGCCAGCCGGGTCACGTCCGGATCGCCCGCGCGTGCCACCAGCCGGTCGGTGGTCTCCTGCATGATCGGTACGCGGGAGTCGCCGTGCCGGTAGACCCGGTGGCCGAAGCCCATGATCTTCCGCTTGGCCGCCAGCGCCTCGTCGAGCCACTGCTCGGCCCGGTCCGGATCCCCGATCTCGTTGAGCATGTGCATCACCGCCTCGTTGGCCCCGCCGTGCAGCGGCCCCTTCAGCGCGCCGATCGCCGCCGTCACCGCGCTGTAGAGGTCGGAGAGGGTGGAGGTGACGACCCGGGCGGTGAAGGTCGAGGCGTTGAAGCTGTGCTCGGCGTAGAGGATGAGCGAGACCTCGAAGCAGCGCACCACCTCGGGGTCCGGCACACTCCCGAAGCACATGTGGAAGAAGTTCTCCGCGTAGCCGAGCGACGGATCGGGCGCTACGGGGGCGAGCCCGTGCCGCCGCCGGTGGTCGGCGGCCACGACCACCGGCAACCTGGCCAGCAGGGCGAGGGACTTGGCGTGGTGGGCGGCGGTGCTGTCGTCCTCCTCGGTCGGGTCCTCGGAGCCGAAGAAGCTCACCGCCGTCCGCAGCACGTCCATCGGGTGGCAGGTCTCCGGGAGGCGGGCCAGCAGCTCCGCCGTCGTGCGGTCCAGCGGCCGCAGCGCCCGCTCCCGCGTCTCGAACGACTTCAGCTCGGCGACGTCGGGGAGTTCGCCGTACCGGAGCAGATACGCGACCTCCTCGAAGGAGCAGCGGGCGGCCAGGTCCTGGACCGGATAGCCGCGGTAGGTCAGGGAGTTGGTCTCCTGGATGACGGTGGAGATGGCGGTGGTGTCGACGGCGACACCGGCGAGACCCCGGTGGATCTCGGGGGTGGCGGCGGGAGTGGGTGCGGCAGTGGTCATGGCGGGCCTCCGGGCATGCCAAAGGGAGTGGGGTGTGCGGGGTGGGTGGTGGCCCGGTCGGCGACGGTGGCCGGCCGGGCGGCAGGAGCGCCGTGGGTCTCGGACGCCGGCGGCAGGGGCGCCGGAAGTCTCAGGCGCCGGGTGCCAAGATCGTAGGGAGTCTCAGGCGCCGGGCGGCAGCGTGAAGTCGAAGACCGCCGAGTCGAACGCGCCGTACTCCTCGTAACCGAGCACGTCGTACAGCCGCGAGCGCGTCTGCATCCGGGGCAGCAGGGCCTGCTGCGTACCGTCTGCGGCCAGCGTCCGCAGCCCGTCCTCCACCGCGCCCATCGCGAGGCGGAACAGCGTCACCGGATACAGGGCGATGTTGTAGCCGAGGTTCTCCAGCGTCGCCGCGTCGAGCAGCGGACCCTTGCCGAACTCCGTCATGTTCGCCAGCAGCGGTACGTCGACGGCGGCCCGGAACGCCTCGAACTCGCCCTCGTCCGCGAGCGCTTCGGGAAAGACCGCGTCCGCGCCCGCGTCCACGTACGCCTTCGCGCGGTCGATCGCCGCCTGGAGCCCCTCGGGTCCTCGGGCGTCCGTGCGGGCCATCAGCAGGAAGTCCGGATCGCGGCGTGCGCTGACCGCGGCCCGCACCTTGCGGACCATCTCCGCGCGCTCCACGAGCGTCTTGCCGTCCAGGTGGCCGCACCGCTTGGGGTTGACCTGGTCCTCCAGATGCAGCCCCGCCAGCCCCGCGTCCTCCATCAACTGCACCGTGCGCGCCGCGTTCATGGGCTCGCCGAACCCGGTGTCCGCGTCGATCAGGGCCGGCAGGTCCGTGACCCGGGCGATCTGCTGCGCCCGCGCCGCGATCTCCGTGGACGACGTCAACCCGATGTCGGGGAGGGCCAGTTCGGCGGCGAGCACCGCCCCCGACAGATACACCGCCTCGAAGCCGGCCTCCTGGATCAGCCGCGCCGAGTACGGGTTGACCGCGCCGGGCATCCGCACCAGCCGCCCCGAGGCGAGCTGTTCGCGGAACGCGCGGCGGCGCTCCGCCGGAGTCGTGCGGGTGTGCAGCATCAGAACAACCCCTTCGGGAGCCCCGCGTCGAAGGCGGCGACCGCCTCCGTGTCCACGACCGGGAACAGCGCGTCGAGCCCGTCCGCCGGCAGCTCGGCGAGCCCCTCGGCCGCCGCCAGGAAACGGTCCTGGTCACCGGGGGCGACAATGCCCTCCGTCAGCGTACGGAACTTCGCCACGTACCCCGTACGGTCGAACGGGCGGGCCCCCGCCGGGTGCGCGTCGGCCACCGCGAGCTCGTCCTCGATCACCGTGCCGTCCACCAGGGTCACCACCGCCCGGCCGCCGAAGGCCCGCCGCTCCGGGTCCGGATCGTGGTAGCGGCGGGTCCACTCGGGGTCCTCCACCGTGGAGATCCGCTGCCACAGCTCCACCGTCCCCGGCCGCCGCGCCCGCTCGGGGGCGTAGGACCGCTCGTGGTGCCAGGCCCCGTCCTCCAGCGCCACCGCGAAGATGTACGGCACCGAGTGGTCCAGCGTCTCCCGGCTCGCGGTCGGGTCGTACTTCTGCGGGTCGCCCGAACCGGAACCGATCACCTGGTGCGTGTGGTGGCTGGTGTGCAGGACGATCGAGCGGATCTTCTCCGTGGGGCCCGTCCGCTCCCGCAGCCGCCGCGCCAGGTCGATCACCGCCTGCGCCTGGTACTCGGCGGAGTGCTCCTTCGTGTACGTGTCCAGGATCGCGCGCCGCGCCTCGCCCGGCTCCGGCAGCCCCACCGTGTACGCCGCGTCCGGGCCGTCCAGCATCCGGGCGAGGAAGCCGTCCTCACCCTCGTAGACCGGCGAAGGCGACCCCTCGCCGCGCATCGCCCGGTCCACCGCCTCGATGGCCGCCTTGCCCGCGAACGCCGGGGCGAACGCCTTCCAGCTGGAGATCTCGCCCTTGCGCGACTGCCGGGTCGCCGTCGTCGTGTGCACCGCCTGCTGGACCGCCTGGTACGTGGTCGCCGTGTCCAGCCCCAGCAGCGCGCCGAGCCCGCACGCGGTGGCGGCGCTCAGGTGGGCCACATGGTCGATGCGGTGCTCGTGCAGGCAGATGGCCCGCACCAGCGCCACATGGATCTCGTACGCGGCGACGATCCCGCGCAGCAGCTCCGCGCCGCCGCGCCCGGTGTGCTGGGCCACGGCGAGCAGCGGCGGGATGTTGTCCCCGGGGTGCGAATAGTCCGCAGCCAGGAACGTGTCGTGGAAGTCCAGCTCCCTGACGGCCGTGCCGTTCGCCCAGGCCGCCCACTCGGGGGAGACCCGCACACCGGGGGCCGCGCCGAAGACGGCCGCTCCCGGGGTGGCGCGGTGGGCCAGCGCCTGGCCGCGGGCGACCGCGACCGGCCGGCGGAGCAGGGAGGCCACGGCGACGGAGGCGTTGTCGACGACCCGGTTGACGGCCATCGCGGCCGCCTCGGGGTCGAGCTCGGCGGCGTCCTGGGGGCCGGTGGCGACGGCCGCCAGCTTCCAGGCGAGCTGCTCCTCGCGGGGCAGCCGGTCGGCGCTGGGGTGGACGCGGACGTGGTGGTCGATCACGGGGCTCCTCGCGGCATCGGTGGTGCGTCTGTCGGCTGTGCGTCTGTCGGCTGTGCGGTACGAGAGGAGCTTTCCCCGCCGCGGCCCCCGATGCGACCGGTCCACTGTGCACAATCCGTACAGCCCTGAACTGCGAATCTGCGAATCCTGCGAAAGATGCGGATGCTACTTTCGCAGAAAGCCTCGGAGCGGAGGCCGGGGCGGGGGAGAGGAGCGCGGAGGCATGGGACGGCCGGCCGGACGCAAGATCTACGCCCACGCCAAGCTGCGGCGGCTGCGCCGCGAGCGCGGGATGAACCAGGTGGAGCTGGCCCGCTCGCTCGGCCTCTCCACCAGCTACCTCAACCAGATCGAGCACAGCCGCCGCCCGCTGACCGCGCCCGTGCTGCTGCGGATCGCGGAGGTCTTCGGCGTCGACCCGGAGTTCTTCTCCGAGGCCGACGAGGAACGGCTCGCCACCGACCTGCGCGCCGCTCTCGGCGATGAGGCGTGCGGGACGCAGGTCCCGCTGGAGGAGGCCGCCGACGTGGCCCGCGACCACCCGGAGGTGGCCCGCGCCCTGGTCGCCCTGCACCACCGCTACCGGGACGCCGCCGAACGGGTCGTCGCCCTCGCCCCGCCGCAGGACGGCGAATCCCTGCTGTCGGCCGAACCCCACGACGAGGTAAGGGACTTCTTCTACGCGCACCACAACCACTTCGGCGCACTCGACGCCGTCGCGGAACGCACCGCGAGCGACCTCGGCACGGGCTCGGCGGGCCGCACCGCCGACGCGCTCACGGAACGCCTCGCCACCCGTCACGGCATCACCGTCATCGTCACGGACCCCAGGCGGGCCGCCGACGCGCGCAGGTTCGACCCCGAAAGCGGCCTCCTGCTGCTCTCGCCCCGGCTCAGCGAGGCCCAGCGCGCCTTCCAGCTCGCCACCCAACTCGCCCTGCTGGAACACGGATCGCTGCTCGACACCCTGGTCGGAGCCGGTGAGCTCGCCTCGGAGCAGGCCGCCGGGCTGGCCCGCATCGGCCTCGCCAACTACTTCGCCGGCGCCCTGCTCATGCCGTACACCGCCTTCCACCGCGCCGCCGAGGAGCTCCGTTACGACATCGAACTGCTGCAAGCCCGCTTCGGCGTCGGCTTCGAGACGGTCTGCCACCGCCTCAGCACCCTCCAGCGCACCGGCGACCGGGGCGTGCCGTTCTCGTTCCTGCGCGTCGACCGGGCGGGCAACATCTCCAAGCGGCAGTCCGCCAGCGACTTCCACTTCTCCCGGCTCGGCGGCACCTGCCCGCTCTGGACGGTGTACGAGGCGTTCTCCGCGCCCGGCCGCATCCTCACCCAGGTCGCCGAAATGCCGGACGGCAAACGGTACTTCTGGGTGGCCCGCACCGTGGCCCGCGGCGGCTTCGGGCACCGCGCGCCCCGGGCCGACTTCGCCGTCGCGCTCGGCTGCGAACTCCGCCACGCCCACCGCCTGGTGTACGCCGAGGGCACGGCCCTGGACGACCCGCGCTCGGCCACGCCCATCGGTCTCGGCTGCCGGATCTGCGAACGGCAGGACTGCGCCCAGCGGGCCCGGCCCCCGGCCGGGGGCCGGCTGGCCGTCGACCCCGACCGGCGCTCGCATGTGCCCTATCCGGTGGTGGTCGACGGCCGGTCCGCGGCCACCGGGATCAGCGGTGAGTGAACTTCGCCGGCCGCTTCTCGGTGAACGCCTTCATGCCCTCCTTCTGGTCGGCCGTCGCGAACACCGCGTGGAACAGGCGGCGTTCGAAGCGGACGCCCTCCGCGAGGGTGGTCTCGAAGGCGCGGTTCACCGCCTCCTTCGCCATCATCGCGACAGGGGCCGACATCCCCGAGACCGTGTCCGCGATGGCCAGCGCCTCCTCCAGCAGGTCCGCGTCCGGGACGATCCGGGAGACGAGACCGGCCCGCTCCGCCTCCTCGGCGTCCATGTTCCGGCCGGTGAGACAGAGATCCATCGCCTTGGCCTTGCCGACCGCCCGGGTCAGCCGCTGGGAGCCGCCGATGCCGGGGATCACCCCGAGCCGGATCTCCGGCTGCCCGAAGACGGCGGTGTCGGAGGCGATCACCAGGTCGCACAGCATGGCCAACTCGCAGCCCCCGCCCAGGGCGTAGCCCCGTACGGCGGCGATCGTGGGCGTACGGAGCTGACCCAGCCGGTCCCAGGCGGTGAACCAGTCGCTGAGGTACATGTCCATATAGCTCTGCGGCTGCATCTCCTTGATGTCCGCCCCCGCCGCGAACGCCCTCTCGCCGCTGCCGGTGATCACGACGCAGCCGACGTCCGGATCCCGGTCCAGCGCCTCGGCGGCCTCCACCGTCTCCCGCATGACGTCCAGGTTCAGCGCGTTCAGCGCCTTGGGGCGGTTGAGCGTGAGCAGGGCGGTCCGGCCCCGGCGCTCCACCAGGATGGTTTCGTACGGTCCCGGGGTGGACGCGGTCTCGTTCTTCTCGCTCACGCGGTGGTGCCCTTCTGTGCGTCGGTGGTGTTCGACGAAGCCGCCCGGATGGCCCGGACGATCCCGGAGAAGTCCTGCTCCGCCCCGGCCCCTTCCGCGAACCGTGCGTACAACTCCGCCGCTTTCAAGCCCAGTTCGGCGTCGATCCCGCCCGCACGCAGGGCGTTGGCGGCCAATCCGAGGTCCTTGGCCATCAGGGGGGCGGCGAAGCCGGGGCGGTAGTCGCGGTTGGCCGGGCTGGTGGGAACCGGGCCGGGGACCGGGCAGTTGACGGTGAGCGCCCAGCACTGGCCGGAGGCCGCCGACGCCACGTCGTACAGGGCCTGGTCGGACAGTCCGAGGCTCTGGGCGAGGACGAACGCCTCGCTGACGGCGATCATCGAGACGCCGAGGATCATGTTGTTGCAGATCTTCGCCGCCTGCCCGGCCCCCGCCCCGCCGCAGTGCACCGCCTTCTTGCCCATCACGGACAGCAGCGGCTCCGCCTCCGCGAACGCCGCCTCATCGCCCCCGGCCATGAACGTGAGCGTGCCCGCCTCGGCCCCCACCACCCCGCCGGAGACCGGGGCGTCCAGCGAGCGGTGACCGGCCGCCGCCACCGCCGCGTGGGCGGCCCGCGAGTCGGCCACGTCGATGGTCGAGCAGTCGACGAACAGGGTGCCGGGCCGGGCGGCGGCGAGCAGCCCCTCCGGCCCGTACAGGGAGAGGACATGGCGTCCGGCGGGCAGCATCGTGATCACCACGTCGGCCGTCGAGGCGGCGTCGGCGGCGGACTTCGCCCGCTCCACGCCGCTCTCCACGGCGGCGGCCAGACAGGTTTCCACCAGGTCGTGGCCGAGCACCCGGTGACCGGCGCGGACGAGGTTGGCGGCCATCGGGCCGCCCATGTGGCCGAGGCCGATGAATGCGACGGTCGTGGTCACCAGGGCACCTCCTGCGGTGAGTCGTCTGCGGCGAGGGACAGTTCCTCGTCGCCGGTCGGAGCGAAGAACCGGGCCACGTCCTTCTCCGTGACCTCCACGAGCGTGCCGGGCGACCAACGGGGCGTCCGGTCCTTGTCGATCACCTGGGCCCGGATGCCCTCCACCAGGTCGGGGGAGGACAGGGCCGCGTACGAGACGCGGTACTCCTGCTCCAGCACCCTTTCCAGCGGGCCGAGTCCACGCGCCCGGCGCAGGGCGGCGAGGGTGACCTTGAGCGCGGTGGGCGAACGGCCGAGGATCGTGGCGGCCGCCTCACCGGCCGCCGGGGCGTCGGAGGCGAGCAGCCGCTCCACGATCTCCTCGACCGAGTAGGCGGCGTAACAGTGGTCGATCCAGGCCCGGTTCGTCTCCAGGACGCCGGCAGGCGCGTCCCGGACATGGCGGGGCAGGACCTCAGCGACCGCCTCGGTCCGCAGTCCGGCGAGGAACGCGGGCAGGTGTTCTGCCGGTACGAAGTGGTCGGCCAGCCCGCACAGCAGGGCGTCCCGTGCCCCCACCACCGCACCGGTCAGGGCGAGATGGGTGCCGAGCTCCCCGGGGGCCAGGGCCAGCAGATAGGTGCCGCCGACGTCCGGCACGAAGCCGATCCCGGTCTCCGGCATGGCCACCTTGGACCGCTCCGTGACGATCCGGACGCTTCCGTGCGCCGAGACGCCGACCCCGCCGCCCATCACGATGCCGTCCATGACCGCCACGTACGGTTTCGGATAGCGGGCGATCCGGGCGTTGAGCCGGTACTCATCGCGCCAGAACGCGGCCGACGCCGTGCCGCCCGCGCGGGCGTCCTCGTAGATCGACCGGATGTCGCCGCCCGCGCACAGGCCGCGCTCCCCGGCCCCGGTGATGACGACGGCGGCCACCTCGGGGTCGTGCTCCCACCGGTCCAGGGCCGCCGCGATCGCCTCGACCATCGTGTGGGTGAGGGCGTTGAGCGCCCCCGGCCGGTTCAGGGTCACCACCCCCGTACGACCTTCGGTGCGCACCCGTACGAGCTCCTCGGTCATCGCAGGGCTCCCGTCAGGCTCCGGGCCACAATGACGCGCATGATCTCGTTGGTCCCTTCCAGGATCTGGTGGACCCGCAGGTCCCGCACGATCTTCTCGATGCCGTACTCGGCCAGATAGCCGTAGCCGCCGTGCAGTTGGAGCGCCCGGTCGGCCACCGAGTAGCCGGTGTCGGTGGCGAAGCGCTTGGCCATCGCGCACAACTCCGGCGCCCCGCTCACCTCTCGGTCCAGGGCCTCGGCCGCCTGCCGCACCAGGGCGCGGGCGGCGGCCAGTTCGGTGGCCATGTCGGCCAGCCGGAACTGCAACGCCTGCGCGTCCAGCAGCCGCCCGCCGAACGCCTCCCGGTCCGCCAGATGCGCCAGGCTGCGGTCCAGCGCGCTCTGCGCCCCGCCCAGCGAGCAGGCCGCGATCCCGAGCCGGCCGCCGTTCAGGCCGTTCATCGCGATCCGGAACCCCTCGCCCTCCGCGCCGAGCAGCCGGTCGGCCGGGACGCGCACACCGTCCAGCAGGACCTGCCGGGTGGGCTGCGCGTTCCACCCCATCTTCTTCTCGTTGGCCCCGAACGACAGCCCCGCGTCGTCCCGTTCGACCAGGAACGCGGAGATCCCGCCCGGCCCGTCCGCACCCGTGCGGGCCAGCACGATGTACAGGTGCGAGGCCCCGGCCCCGGAGATGAACTGCTTCGTCCCCGTCAGCACGTAGTGGTCGCCGTCGCGCACCGCGCGGGTGCGCAGGGCCCCCGCGTCGGAGCCCGCGCCCGGCTCGGTCAGGCAGTAACTGCCCAGCTGCTCCATGGTGCAGAGCCCCGGCAGATAGTGGCCGCGCTGGGCCTCGGTGCCGTAGTGGTCGATCATCCAGGCGACCATGTTGTGGATGGAGAGGTAGCCGGCCACGGACGGGCAGCCGGTGGCCAGGGCCTCGAAGACGAGGACCCCGTCCGAGCGGGACAGTTCGGAGCCGCCGACGTCCTCCCGTACGTACACGCCTCCGAGGCCGAGCCCCGCCGCTTTGCGGAACACGTCGACGGGGAAGTGCTTGTCCTGGTCCCAGGCCACCGCGTGCGGGGCCAGGTGTTCCTGGGCGAAGTCGAGCGTCGTCTCGACGACCGCGAGCTGGTCGTCGTTGAGCAGGGTGGTCACAGCGTTCACCCCATGGTCGGAATCGTGAAGCTCGCGCCGTCCCGGATCCCGGAGGCGGGCCAGCGCGAGGTGACGGTCTTGGTGCGGGTGTAGAAGCGGATGGCGTCCGGACCGTGCTGGTTCAGGTCCCCGAAGCCGGACCGCTTCCAGCCGCCGAAGGTGTGGTACGCCACCGGCACCGGGATCGGCACGTTCACCCCGACCATGCCGGTCTCCACCCGGCGGGTGAAGTCGCGGGCGGTGTCGCCGTCCCGGGTGAAGAGGGCGACGCCGTTGCCGTAGGGATGCTCCGAGGGCAGCCGGAGCGCCTCCTCGTAGTCGGCCGCGCGGACCACGGACACCACCGGGCCGAAGATCTCCTCCTGGTAGATCCGCATGTCCGGGGTGACCCGGTCGAAGAGCGAGGCCCCGGCGAAGAAGCCCTCCTCGTGCCCCTCCAGGGCGAAGTCCCGCCCGTCGACGACCAGTTCGGCCCCCTCCTCGACGCCCAGGTCGACATAGCCCCGGACCCGGTCCACCGCGTCGCGCCCCACCATCGGCCCGAAGTCGGCGTCCGGGTCGTCCGAACGGCCGATCCGCAGCTCGCCGATCCGCTCGGTGAGCTTGGCCACCAGCGCGTCGGCGGTGGCCTCGCCCACCGGCACGGCCACCGAGATCGCCATGCACCGCTCGCCCGCGGAGCCGTAACCGGCCCCGATCAGCGCGTCCACCGCCTGGTCCAGATCGGCGTCCGGCATCACGATCATGTGGTTCTTCGCCCCGCCGAAGCACTGCGCCCGCTTCCCGTGGGCGGCGGCGGTGGCGTAGATGTGCGCGGCGATCGGCGTCGAGCCGACGAAGCCGAGCGCCTTGACCCTCGGGTCCTCCAGCAGGACGTCGACGGTCTCCTTGCCGCCGTTGACGACATTGAGGACCCCGGGCGGCAGCCCCGCCTCCAGGAACAGTTCCGCGAGCCGCAGCGGCACCGAGGGATCCCGCTCGGAGGGTTTCAGGATGAAGGCGTTCCCGCAGGCCAGAGCGGGCGCGGCCTTCCACAGCGGGATCATCGCGGGGAAGTTGAACGGGGTGATGCCCGCCACGACCCCGAGCGGCCGGCGCAGCGAGTGGACATCGATCCCGGACCCCGCGTTGTCGCTGAACTCGCCCTTCAGCAGATGCGGCACACCGGCGGCGAACTCCACCACGTCCAGCCCGCGCGCGATGTCGCCGTGCGCGTCGGAGACGGTCTTGCCGTGCTCGGAGGAGAGCAGCCGGGCCAGGGAGTCCTTCTCCTTCTCGACCAGTTGGAGGAAGCGCAGCAGGACCCGGGCGCGGCGCTGCGGGTTCCACTCGCCCCACTCGACCTGCGCCTCGGCGGCGTCGGCGATGGCCGCCTCGGTCTCGGACCGGCCGGCCAGCGGCACCCGGGCCTGGACCCGGCCGGTGTTGGGGTCGTACACGTCGCCGTACGCGCCCGAGGCGCCGGGCGTGTGCTTGCCGCCGATGAAATGGGTGAGTTCGCGGACCATGAAAGCCTGCTCTCGTCGGTGAGATCGTCAGGAGAGATCCGGGGATGGCGCACGGCTCCACCGGCGCACGGCGCACCGGTCGGATGCGCGCGGGTGCCGGAAGGGCTCGCCGTAGGGGGACGCGAAGGGCGGAGGCCGTCAGGGGGCGGGGAGAACCGCTCGCCGGGACGGGCCTGCGGGGCCGTGGGTGCGGACCGGTGCCATGCGTGTCTGCTCCATCCTCGTGGAAACACGGAACATCCCGCGGCCGGTATCCTGACTCCCGGATCAGTGCCCGCCCTCATGCCTTCCCGACGACCGCTTCGCCGTCAGTGGCGTGTCCTGCGAGGACGAACTCCCCGGTCACAGTGGCGGGACCGCGCCGGAATCGCACCGGCTTCCCTGACACCACGGGCCTTCGAGGCGCCCGGCTGCCCGCCGGTCACCCCTCTGCTCACGAACATATAGTTGGACGTCCTAGTAAGTCCACCCCGCCTCGCCCCCCGGCGTGATCGCCCGCCCCGCCCCCGGTGTGATCGCCGGGTCCGCGACCGGCCCGATCGGTCGCCTCGCCCCTGGCCCGATCGCCCGCCCCGCTGCTGGCATGATCGGCCGATATGAGCGACGACGCACCCCGCCACATCCTCGTCATCGGCATGGGAGCCGGCGACCCCGACCATCTGACCCTCGCCGCGGTGAAGGCGATGCGCAGGGCCCAGGTCTTCTTCGTGCTCGGCAAGGGCCGGGAGAAGGACTCCCTGACCCGGCTGCGGCGGGACATCCTGGCCGAGCACCTGACCGGCCCCTACCGGGTCGTCGAGGCCGACGACCCCTGGCGGGACCGCACCCAGGACGACCGCGGGCGCTACACATCGGCGGTGCACGACTGGCGTCACCGCCGCGCCGACATCTGCGAACGCCTGATCATCGAGGAGCTCGCACCGGGGGAGTGCGGGGCCTTCCTGGTGTGGGGCGACCCGTCCCTGTACGACAGCACCCTCGCGATCCTGGAGGACATCCGGGCCCGTGGCACGGTGGAGTTCGGCCACGAGGTGATCCCCGGCATCAGCAGCGTCTCCGCCCTCGCCGCCCGCCACCGCACCACCCTGAACCAGGTCGGCCGCCCCGTCCACATCACCCCGGGCAGGCGGCTCGCCGAGGGCTTCCCGCACGACGACGGCGACATCGTGGTGATGCTCGACGGCCACGAGAGCTTCACCCATCTGACGGGCCGGGGCCTGTGGATCTACTGGGGGGCCTACATCGGCACCCCGGACGAGCTCCTGGTGTCCGGACCGCTCGACGAGGTCGCCGGGCGGATCAGCCGGGTGCGCGCCGAGGCCCGCGAACGGCACGGGTGGATCATGGACACGTATCTGCTGCGCACGTGCCCGGAGGGTGCTGGAGCCCCGGACGGCGCGGACAGCGCGGACGGTGCGGACAGCGCGGACGGTGCGGCCGGCTGATCGGGATCCGGCCGTCGAGGCGCGGGCGGCGGCGGCCGCCGCACCTCGTCGTCGAACCGCCCGGGGGTCAGCTCCGGGACTCGTGCGCCCGGATCACGCCGAGCCCGTGCCCGAGGCTCGGGCACTCGGCGGTCAGGTCGTTGCCCCGCACCAGATAGTCGTGCACACGTCCATCGGCGGGCCGCTCGACGGCCCGGTACAGCGTGCCGTTCACGGTGATCGTCCAGTCGTCGCCGTCCTGGGCCCACCCGACTGTCTTCTTCATATAGCGCTTCCCTCGCTCGTCGCCGCCGCGGGTCGGCGGCCGTGTATTGGCAAGAAGAACGGCCTGTGACGCTCTGTGGTTCCGCACTCGCCTACGCCATTCGGTTACATCTCTGTCACTGCCTCCGCACAGTCGAGGCGAGCGACCTGACCGGACATCAGGAAGTGCGTGGCGGCCGGTCGAACGGATGGGGAATGCCTGTGTTCGCACGAGCCCTGACGTCCCGCCCGTGAGTAGACACTGCCTACTCTCACTGTAGACAGTGTCTACAGGAGGGTGCTAAAAGGTTCTCATGGAAAACGAAATCCCCCTGCGGGAACGGCTGGTGGACATCGCCACGGACATGCTGGCGACCGAGGGGATCGCCGCGCTCGGGCTGCGGGAGATCGCTCGTCGGGCCGGGGTCTCGCACGGCGCCCCGCGCCGCCACTTCCCGACCCACCGCTCGCTGCTCTCCGCCGTGGCGGGGCGAGGCTTCGACCAGTTGGGGGACCGGCTCGGGGGCGTCGTCCAGGCGGACGGAGACCCGCGTACGCAGCTGTGCCGCATCGCCCACGCCTACGTAGGGTTCGCGGTCGAGCGGCGGGCGATGTTCGAGCTGATGTTCCGTCATGACCTGCTGGACGGCGGCGACGAGACCGATGGGCGGCCCCGTCTGCGGGAGAAGACGCTGCCCCTCTTCGCGTCGGCCGTCGCCCTGGTCGCCCGCCACCGGCAGAGCGCCGCCCCGAAGTCGCCCGGCGGACCCGAGGCCGCCAAGGACGCCAAGGCCGCCGAGGACGCCAAGGCCGCCGAGGACGCCAAGGCCGCCGAGGACGCTCCGGCTGTCGTGGCCGCCGTGCTCTGGGCGAACGTCCACGGCATCGCCCAACTGTGGAGCTGGGGCACCCTTTCCCTCGCCCTGGAGACACCCCCGCCGGGCGACCCGCACGCCGAGGCGGGCCTCGCGGGGCTGATCGCCCGGACCGTCGACGCCCACCTCGGCCCGGTGAACCCGTGACCGCCCCGGCCCGGCGCGGACTCGCCCTGGCGGGCAGCGTCCTGGGCGCGATGATCGTGGCGCTCGACGGCTCGGTCCTCATGGTGGCGCAGCCCGGCCTCCAGCGGGATCTCTCCGCCACCCTCGCGCAGGTGCAGTGGACGAGTACGGCGTACCTCCTCGCGGTCGCGGGCTTCCTCATACCCGCCGGGCGGCTGGGCGACCGCTGCGGCCACACCCGGCTGCTCCTGATCGGGTCCCTCGGCTTCGGGGCGGCGTCCGCCGCCATCGCCGTGGCGCCCTCGGTCGGCTGGGTCATCGCCCTGCGCGCCGTCCAGGGCCTGTTCGGGGCCCTGTTGCAGCCCGCGACGCTCGCCCTGCTGCGCCAGGTGTACCCACCGGACCGGCTCGGCCGCCCGGTCGCCCTGCGGACCAGCGCGATCGGCGTGGCCGCCGCTGCCGGGCCGCTGCTCGGCGGCTTCCTGGTCGCGGAGTTCGGCTGGCGGTGGGTCTTCGTCATCAACGTGCCCATCGCGCTCGCGATCGCCCTGTTCTGCCTGGCGGCCCGCGTCCCCGAAGCCGACCGGCCGGTGGTCCGCCGCCTCGACGCCCCGGGGGCCCTGCTGCTCGCCGCCGCGCTCGCACTCCTGGTGAACGCGCTGGCGGAGGTGGAGCTGCACGGCTGGGGCGGCCACCGGACCGTGGGGGGACTGATCTGCTCGGCCGGTGTCGCCGCGCTCCTCGTCCGCCGCGAACGCCGCAGCCCGAGCCCCCTGGTGCCGGTGGCCGTCGCGCGGTCGGTACCGGTCACCGCCTCCATGGCGATGCTCCTGTTCACCGCGAGCGGCATGTTCGGCGCCCTGTTCGTCAGCACGTACTTCCTTCAGGGCGTGCTGGGACTCGACCCGCTCGGCAGCGCCCTGCGCGCCCTGCCGATGACGGCGCTGATGGTCGTCGGGTCGCCCCTCGCCGGTCTGGTGCTGCACCGGCTGGGCGCGCGCACCACCGCGCTCGGCGGCACGTCCCTGGTCGTCCTGGGCATCGGCTGGCTGGCGCGGACGGACAGCGGCACCGGCCCCGTGGCGATGGGCGCGGCCTTCGCGCTGCTGGGCGCCGGCTACGCCACGGTGATGGTCACGGCCACCGCCACCGTGGTGGGCGACGCGCCGCCCGGGTACGCCGGTGTGGTGGGCGGTCTCAAGCAGACCGCCGTGAACATCGGCCCTGCCTTCGGCATCGCGGTCGCCGCCGGCCTGCTGCCGCCGGGCGGCGCCGGAGGCGCACAGGCGGAGCTGTGGGCCGCCTCGATGGGGACGGCGCTCCTCGTCCTCGCCGCGATCGCGGCGGTCGCCCTGCTCCCCGCGGCGTTGCTGCCGGCCCGGCCGCGCCGTGCCGGACCACCGGAGGGCGGGGACGTACGGCACCCGGAGGAGGCGCGCCGGTGTCTCACATCACCGTCCGAAGTGTGAACAACGGTGTGCGCCCGGCAGCCGTCCCCTTAGGCTGGCCGGTGCAGCTGGTTCGCCCTGCCCGCCAGGCAGGGTGTCGTAAGAGGGAACCCGGTGGGAATCCGGGACTGCCCCGCAGCGGTGAGTGGGAACGACCGCCGTCATACGCACTGGGCCCGGCCGGGTCTGGGAAGCGACGGCCAGTAGGTGTCTGCCCCGGCAGGCGTGCCCGCGAGTCCGAAGACCTGCCCGTTGCCCGCACGCGACCGTTCGCGTGCGGAGTTCCCGGTGACCTCGTGGGCGGGTCGGCGTAACCGTCGGGTGGACGGACACGGTCAAGCGTGCCGTTCCTCCTCCCGATACGTCACCCCTTCGCGTCCGCGTCCCGTCCCGGGAACAGCTGGAGACATGCTCGCGAAGGAGAGTCACGTGACAGCGAAGCCCGCAGCCGCGGCAGCACGGGCCACCGTGTACGGCTACCCCCGCCAGGGTCAGAACCGTGAACTGAAGAAGGCCATCGAGGGCTACTGGAAGGGCCGCGTCGACGCCGACGCCCTCCGGGAGACCGCCGCCGGACTGCGCAGGGGAACCTGGCAGCAGCTCGCCGATGCCGGAGTCCACGAGGTGCCGACCGGTGACTTCTCGTACTACGACCACGTCCTGGACACCAGTGTCATGGTCGGCGCTGTCCCCGAGCGGCACCGCGACGCGGTCCGCACCGACGCCCTCGACGGCTACTTCGCCATGGCGCGCGGTACGCAGGACGTCGCACCGCTCGAAATGACGAAGTGGTTCGACACCAACTACCACTATCTCGTGCCCGAGTTGGGCCCGGACACGGCGTTCACCGCCGACTCCGCCAAGCAGGTCGCCGAGTTCGGGGAAGCCCTCGCGCTGGGCCACACCCCGCGCCCGGTCCTCGTCGGCCCCGTCACCTACCTCCTGCTCGCCAAGGCGGCCCCCGGGGTCGCCGCCGACTTCGAGCCGCTGACCCTCCTGGACCGGCTCCTGCCGGTGTACGCCGAGGTCCTCGCCGATCTCCGGGCCGCGGGCGCCGAGTGGGTGCAGCTGGACGAGCCCGCCCTCGTCCAGGACCGCACCCCGGCCGAGCTGAACGCCGCCGCCCGCGCCTACCGCGAGCTCGGCGGCCTCACCGACCGCCCCAAGCTGCTGGTCGCCTCCTACTTCGGGCGGCTCGGCGACGCGCTGCCGGTGCTGGCCAAGTCGCCGGTCGAGGGTCTCGCCCTGGACTTCACCGAGTCGGGCGCCGGGAACCTCGCGGACCTCGCGGCGGCGGGCGGACTGCCCGGCAAGCGGCTGGTCGCGGGCGTCGTCAACGGCCGCAACATCTGGATCAACGACTACGAGAAGTCGCTCGCCACCCTCGGCACGCTCCTGGGCCTGGCGGACCACGTCGACGTCTCCGCCTCCAGCTCCCTGCTGCACGTCCCGCTGGACGCCGGGACCGAGCGCGACATCGACCCGCAGATCGCGCGCTGGCTCGCCTTCGCCCGGCAGAAGACCGAGGAGATCGTCGTCCTGGCGCGCGGTCTGTCCGGCGGCACCGAGGCCATCGCCGCCGAACTCGCCGCCAACCGGGCCGATCTGGCCTCCCGCACGGACGCCGTCATCACCCGCGACCCGGCCGTCCGGGCCCGTACGGCGGCCATCACCGACGCGGACGGCCGCCGCTCCCAGCCGTACACCGAGCGGGCCCTCGCCCAGCGCGCCCACCTCGGTCTGCCGCTGCTGCCGACCACCACGATCGGTTCGTTCCCGCAGACCACCGAACTGCGCACCGCCCGCGCCGACCTGAGGGCGGGCCGGATCGACGCGGCCGGGTACGAGGAGCGCATCAAGGACGAGATCCGCGAGGTCCTCTCCTTCCAGGAGAAGGCCGGACTGGACGTCCTGGTCCACGGCGAGCCCGAACGCAACGACATGGTGCAGTACTTCGCCGAGCAGCTCACCGGCTACCTCGCCACCCAGCACGGCTGGGTGCAGTCCTACGGCACCCGCTACGTCCGGCCGCCGGTCCTGGCCGGGGACATCTCGCGCCCCGAGCCGATGACGGTGCGCTGGACGACGTACGCGCAGTCGCTGACCGAGCGCCCCGTCAAGGGCATGCTCACCGGCCCGGTCACCATGCTCGCCTGGTCCTTCGTCCGCGACGACCAGCCGCTCGGGGAGACCGCCCGGCAGGTCGCCCTTGCCCTGCGCGACGAGGTGAACGACCTGGAGGCGAACGGCACTTCGGTGATCCAGGTCGATGAGCCCGCGCTGCGCGAGACGCTGCCGCTGCGGGCCGCCGAGCACGCCGCGTACCTGGAGTGGGCGACGGAGTCCTTCCGCCTGGCCACTTCGGGGGTGCGGCCCGACACCCAGATCCACACCCACATGTGCTACGCCGAGTTCGGCGACATCGTCCAGGCCATCGACGATCTCGACGCCGACGTCATCAGCCTGGAGGCCGCCCGCTCGCACATGCAGGTCGCCCGCGAACTGGCCGCCCACGGCTACCCCCGTGAGGCCGGGCCCGGCGTGTACGACATCCACTCCCCGCGCATCCCGAGCACCGAAGAGGCGGCGGCCCTTCTGCGCAAGGGACTTGAGGCCATCCCGGCCGCGCGCCTGTGGGTGAACCCCGACTGCGGCCTGAAGACCCGGGGGTGGCCCGAGACCCGGACCTCCCTGGAGAACCTGGTCGCCGCCGCGCGGGAGATCCGCGCGGAGCTGCCCACCGAAGCGGCGTGATCCGACCCGGTGCGGGAGCGGCCACCGCCGCTCCCGCACCGGGTCGCACGTCGTGCGGGTCCGGACCCGACTTCGGCCGGGGTACGGCCACTTCGGACGCTCATCGATCGGCCCGGGGGACCGGAGCGCATTCATTCGCACAGGTGGAGTTAGGTTAGCCTAACCAGCGAATCCCGGTTGTGGATCTTCCCGCGACCGGTGTCGCCCTGCGCGCGGGCATCACCGTCGCCCGCCGCGCACCCCGATCGAAGGGCTTCGCCATGCCGCGTGCTCAGGGCCTGCTGTCCGGTGAACCGCGCCCGGAGCGTACGGCGTGAGCGCCGGTACGACGCCTGCCCCCGCCCCCGGCGGCGCTCCGGACCCCTCGGCCGTCGCGGGCGGCGTGCACGGACCCGGCCGCCTGCGTGAGCTGACCGCGGTCGTCCTGGACGCGCTGGAGTCCGCCGCCCCGGCCCGGGGCGGACCGCTGCCCGCCGGAGGACCGGAGGCCGTGGCCCGCAGGACCGCCGCCCTGTGCTCGCCGGTTCTGCCCGAGAAGGGCGTCGGGGCGGAGGCCGCGCTCGCGGACCTGGTGCGCGCGGTCGCCGAGGGGGCCGCCGACCCGGCCGACCCCGCGTGCGTCGCCCATCTGCACTGCCCGCCGCTCGCCGTCGCGGTCGCGGCGGACCTGGCGGGGGCCGCCCTCAACCCCTCGATGGACTCCTGGGACCAAGCGCCCGCCGCCGGCGTCGTCGAGGAGCTGACCACGGCCGCACTGGCCCGGCTCGTCCACCCGGACGCCATCGCGCCGGACGCCCTCATCACCAGCGGCGGCACCGAGTCCAACCTCGTCGCCCTCCTCCTCGCCCGGGAGCGAGCCGCCGCCACGGCCCGCCCCCTGCGGGTGGTGACCGGGGCCAACGCCCACCACAGCGTCCACCGCGCCGCCTGGATGCTCGGCCTGCCCGCCCCGGTCGTCGTCGCCTGCCACGACGGCCGCATCGACCCCGCCGACCTCGACCGCGCCCTGGCCGCGCTCGGCGGCGGGCCCGTCCTGGTCGTCGCCACCGCCGGGACCACCGACGAGGGGCGGATCGACCCGCTCCCCGAGATCGCCGGGATCGTCGAGCGGTACGGAGCCGAGCTCCACGTCGACGCCGCGTACGGCGGCCCCCTGCTGTTCAGCGAACGCCTGGCTCCCCGGCTCGCCGGTCTGGAGCACGCCGTCTCCGTAACGTTCGACCTGCACAAGCTCGGCTGGCAGCCGGTCGCCGCCGGGGTGCTGGCCGTCGCGGACACCGGCCTGCTCGCACCGCTGTCCCTGCGCGCCGACTACCTCAACGCCGACGACGACACCGAGGCCGGCCTCCCCGACCTGCTCGGCCGCTCCATCCGCACCACCCGCCGCCCCGACGCGCTGAAGATCGCGGTCACCTTCCGGGCGCTGGGACGGCGCGGACTGGGCGAACTGGTCGAGCACTGCGTACGTACGGCCGAGGAGTTCGGCCGGGCCGTCGACGCGCGGCCCGCACTGCGCCGCCGGCCCGGCGAGATCGGGATCAGCACCGTGCTGTTCCGGCCGGTGGCGGCCGACGCACTGGAGCCGGAGGCCGGGGACGCCGTCGTCGCCGAGGTCCGCCGCACCCTGCTCATGGACGGCCGGGCCGTCCTCGGACGGGCGGTGGCCGAGGACGGCGACGGGCGACGCCGACTCTGGCTCAAAGCCACCCTGCTGCACCCGAACGCCGCGAGCGCCGACCTGCTGCCGCTGCTCGACCTCGTGACGGAGGCGGCGGCGCGTGCCGCCGCCGAAGCCGCCGGTGGAGACGGCGGCACGGGCGGCGGCGGGGGCGATACCGACGCCCCGGCGGCGGAAAGGCTGTCGCCATGACGTTCCCGATGCGCACCAACCCCGTTGGAGGAATCCGATGACGCCCGGACCGCGAACCCCGCCCCTCGACCTGCTGGGGGTGGGTGCGGGGCCCTTCAACCTGTCGCTCGCCGCCCTCGCCGACGGCGTGCCCGGCCTGAGCACCGCTTTCCACGAACAGCGCACCGCCTTCCACTGGCACCCCGGGCTGCTCATCGAGGGAGCCACCCTCCAAGTACCCTTCCTGGCCGACCTGGTGAGCCTCGTCGAGCCGACCAGCCCCTGGTCCTACCTCAATTACCTCAAGTTCCGCCGCAGGCTCTTCCCCTTCTACTTCGCCGAGCAATTCCACATCCACCGCTCCGAGTTCGACAACTACCTGCGCTGGGTGAGCGCCGAACTGCCCTCCACCCGTTTCGGCCACCGCATCGACACGGTCGCCTGGGACGCCGAAAAGGACTGCTTCGCCGTCGACTTCACCCGGCTGGGACCGGACGGGGAGACCCTCACCACCGGCGTCGCGCACGCCCGCAACCTCGCCCTCGGCGTCGGCACCGCGCCGTACGTCCCCGAGCCGCTGCGGGCCCTGGCGGCGGACCCGGGCCCGCTCGTGCTGCACTCCGCCGACTACCTCGCCCAGCGGGACCGGCTGCTGGCCGCCCGGCACGTCACCGTCGTCGGCGCGGGGCAGTCGGGCGCCGAAGTCCTCCTGGACCTGGTGCGGTTGCGGCCCGAGGGCGCGGAGGGGCTGACCTGGCTGGCCCGTACCCCGGCCTTCGCGCCCATGGAGTACAGCAAGATCGGCCTGGAGCAGTTCACCCCGGACTACACCCGCTACTTCCACGGGCTCCCGCAAGCCACCCGGGACCGGCTGCTGCCCAGCCAGTGGCAGCTCTACAAGGGGATCAGCGGGGACACGCTCGGGGACATCCACGACGAGCTGTACCGGCGCAGCCTCGGCGGCGGCTGGCCCGACGTCACCCTCACCCCCGGCATCGAGGTCACCGGGGCCACCACCACGGGCGAGGGCCGCATCGAACTGGCCGTCGAGCACGGCCAGCAGGAGACCCGGGGCCGCCTCACCACCGACGCGGTCGTCCTCGCCACCGGGTACCGGGAGCGCCCCGTGGACGCGCTGCTCGCCGCCCTGGACCCGTACACCGTCCGCGACGACGCCGGGCGGCCCCAGGTCGACGAGGCCCAACGGCTCGTCCTGGCACCGGAGATCGGCGGCTCGGTCTTCGTGCAGAACGCGGAACGCCACACCCACGGGGTCGGCGCACCCGACCTGGGCCTGGCCGCCTGGCGCTCCGCCGTGATCATCAACGCGCTCACGGGCAAGGAGACCTACCCGCTGCCCGACCGCACCGCCTTCACCACGTTCGGCCTCGGCGCGGCCGGACGCACCGCGACGACGCCGCGCCGCGCCGCCGAGGAGCGGCGGTAACGGCGCTGGGCCGCGCGGTGGGGTGCACCGTGCGGCCCAGGGCGGGGGTGTTGCGTGTGGGGTGTGTTCAGTTCTTGCGGGTGTTGATTTCTTCGGTGAGTTGGGGGACGACGGTGAAGAGGTCG